>NZ_PNYA01000029.1 GCF_002879885.1 Trinickia dabaoshanensis | reverse complement strand
AGGCGAGTGAGCACGGAAATGAGCCTTCAGGTGCTTGCGTACAACATCAAGCGGGTCATCAATATACTTGGCGTCTTGAGAGCGATGAAGAGCATGAGGTTGGCGCGAAGCTAGAGCCCGGAAGGGCCTTCTGCCGCCACAATTCTCGATTTGCGCCCGGTCGATCGACTGAAGTCATTCGACCTCGCGGGGGTAGTCCAGCCTTCTACCGCAAAAATGGAGTTTCCACACAGCCTCGGTCGGCAGCGTCCTTCCGAAAACACCGCGTAGAACTCGTTTTCGCTGGTCAAGATGGGGCGTCACTGACATTGCCACATAAATCGATCTGCCGTAGATCGATAACCCATTCCTCGAGATCGGAGGCGCGCTTACGCGGGCGCGCCTCCGGTCAGGCGAACAATGGCTGCGCGAGGGAACACGCCTCGGCAGAACACTGCATTCGGCATGATGCCGACAAGGTGCGGGATCATTGCATCAAGCCGCGTGCCGAGGAAGCGGTTTAATCTTCGGGGTAGGCTGCTGCCGCGCCTGCCACAAATCCCATTGCGCCTGCATGCCGACCCACATTTCGGGCGACGTGCCGAGCCACGCGGCAAGCCTAAGCGCGAAACTGGCCGTCACGCCCGACTTGCCGTTCAGCACGTTGGACAGCGTAACGCGGTTGATCTGCAACGCCTGCGCCGCCTGCCCCACGGTCATGTCCTCAGGGATCCATTCCCGCAGCACCTCGCCCGGGTGCGCAGGATTGTGCATCATCGTCATAACAATCACCCTAATGATAGTCCTGGTAATCGACCAGGATTGCGTCCGTACCTTCGAACGTGAAGGTCAGCCGCCAGTTTCCGTTGACCCAAATCGACCAATGCCCTTTCAGATCGTCTTCGAGCGAATGCAATTTCCAGCCCGGAGCGTTCATGTCGTCCGGCTTTGTGGCTGAATTCAGAGCCGTTAGCTGGATACGAAGGCGCGTCGCGTGATGCGGTTGGATTCCAGCCTTGCTGCCTTTCGTGAAAAACCGTTCGAGCCCTTTATGTCGGAAGGTTTTGATCATGAACGCTATTGTAGCCTGTAATGCAACACACTACAATGGCTCCCTTCGCATTGGTCGTTCCGAAAGCTCGGAGGGCCCGTCGTCAGATATGCCTATCGCCGAGTGGCCGTTGTAGTCGGGTAGGTGCCGTCGAAGCGTCGCGGGGTGGAGTGACGCCTCCGGGTCGGCCTGCTGCGACCGCCCGACGCGGCGCACACTCAATCTCCATTCGCTTGAAAGGAGATTGTCATGGAATCCGAGAATGTCTTGGTTGTCCACCGCGTGCCGTGGAACAAGGGCACGCTTACCGGACAGAAGCCGCCGTTAAAGCTTCGGGAAATCTGGGCGATCCGGACGAGGCTTCAGATGGCGTCGAACGTTCGTGAGCTCGCGATGTTCAATCTCGCGATTGATATCAAGCTGCGGGCGTGCGACCTCACGCGGTTACGGGTCCAGGATGTCCGTCACAGAAGCCAAGTGGCGTCGAGAGCGACAGTCATGCAGCAGAAGACCCAGCGGCCGGTGCAATTTGAGATCACGGAGCAGACTCGTGAGAGCCTCGAAGCGTGGATCGAAACCTGGGGACCGAAGGCGGCGGATTTTCTGTTCCCGAGCCGGATTCATGCGTCACCGCACCTGTCGACGCGGCAATATGCCCGGCTGGTACACCGCTGGGTCGCATCGATTGGCCTAGACGATACCGCATACGGTGCCCACACGATGTGCCGCACGAAAGCTTCGCTGATCGACCGGCGGACGAAAAACCTTCGGGCGGTGCAGTTGCTGCTCGGACACACAAAGCTGGAAAGCACGGTTCGCTACCTGGGAATCGAGGTTGACGATGCCCTCGAGATGGCGGAGCAGACCGAGGTTTGATGGCATGGCGGCCGGCGAGCGGTCGCTTGCCAACAAGCGTCATTCGCTTGCTTTCTCGCTCTGACATTGGGGCGTCGGATGGACATTCCTGAGCGGCCATCCAGTTGTCTATTGAGTCTGGACCTAGGTGCTGCGCCGCCTCTTCAAAAGCAGGGGCAAGAACCACTGTCAGCCGTCAACCTCACTTTATCTTCACGACGACCTTGCCTTTGGCGCGTCCCTGGGCCAGATATTCCAGCGCGTCTTTCGCCTGGTCAAACGGAAACACCTTGTCAATCACCGGACGAACCTGTTCCGACTCTAGGAGTTCGCCAATTTCGGCGAGCTGGTTTCCATCGGGACGTACGAAGAGAAATGAATACGACACATCCCGCGTTTTCGCAAGCCGCATGATCTTGCGACTCATTAGCCCGAATATCAACCTCAGGATAAAGTTCAGCCTGCGAGCACGGGCGAACGCCGCGTCCAGCGGCCCGATGAGAGACACAATCTTGCTCCCCGGGTTGAGGATGCCTATGGATTTTTCAATCGCATCGCCTCTAATAGTGCCAAGCACTACGTCGTAGTCGCACAGCACTTTTTCGAATTCCTGCTTTTTGTAGTCGACGATCTCGTCGGCGCCCAGATTGGTTACCAGTTGGACGTTGCCTGTACTGGTGGTCGTTCCGACCCTGGCGCCGAAGTGCTTTGCCAACTGGATCGCAAACGTGCCGATACCGCCGGACCCGGCAGGAATGAACACCTTCTGACCAGCTCGAATATTGGCGCGCTCTTTCAACGCCTGCCAGGAGGTAAGCGCGACCATCGGAACGGCGGCAGCCTGCACGAAGTCCAGATTGACCGGCTTCGACGCCGCAACGCGCTCCGGCACCGCCGCGAATTCGGCGATCGAGCCCCTACCGAGATCGAAGAGGCTGGCAAAGACGGCATCACCCGGCTTGAAACGCGTCACACTGCTGCCGACCTCGGTCACCACACCAGAAATATCGCTGCCGAGCGTGGCCGGCAACTCGAATTTGAGGACGGGCTTGAACGTTCCCGCCGGAATCATGTTGTCGATTGGGTTCAACCCCGCCGCGTGGACCTGGACCAACAGTTCGTCAGGCTTTAGCGTGGGGCGAGGCACTTCGGCGAACGCGATCTCGGGTGATTTGCCATAGCGTTTGAACGTGAGTGCTTTCATGGTGTTCTAAATTCGATGTTGGGTACCTGCCGCCGTCCGCGAAGGATTCATTGCGCCAGAAACTCCAGTGCTTTGATCACGAAGTCGGTGTGGTACTGAAAGATGCCTCCGTGCCCGGCGTCCTGGTAAATCACGAGCTGCGCGTTGGGAATGCGGCGCGCCATTTCATGGCTCAACGCGGTGGGCACCATGATGTCGTTGTCTCCATTGGCGATCAGGACAGGCATGTGCAGGCAGGTGAGATCCTGCGGCGCTTGCTGGCCCCACCCCTTGATCGCCTTGAGCTGGCGAAGCAAGGCGCGGGGTGTCGGCCCCTGGTCGCGCCCCGCCTTGCGTTCCTTGAGCCTCTTCAAGAATGCGCTGCCTGCCTGCCGGCCGTTGGCGGTAGAGGTGAAGAACATATAGGTTTTGGGATCGCGCAATGTCACCAGGCCCTTGAGCATCAGAGGCCAGGACATCGCCCCCACGCGATCGATGCCCTGGCCGCCCGCGGGCCCCGTGCCTGTGAGGATGAGCCTGCGCACCAAGTCCGGCGCCTTGAGCGCCACGTCCTGCGCCACGAAGCCGCCGAGCGAAAAGCCGAGCAGATCGACCTGTTCGAAAGCCATTGCATGGATCAACGCGATAGTGTCGCGCGCCATCGCGTCTACGGTCACGGGCGCAATGCCGCCAGACGAACCGATTCCCCGATAGTCGATCGCAATCACGCGATGCTTGCGGGCCAGGCCATCGACAATGCGCGGGTCGAAGTTGTCCAGCACGGCGCCCCAATGGTTAAGCAGGATCAGCGGAATGCCACCGTGCCGGCCCAGTTCGCGGTACGCGAACGTGGTTCCACCAGCGCTGACCTGCTTGTTCTGAGCGTGCGCATAGGCCGTTGCCGAGTGGCTATCCGGGTTCAAACTGTTCATCATCGCTTCCCTGGTGGTGGCCTTAACGCGTTGACGTCCTTGACGGTGCGCCGCGCGCCAGGCCCTGGAGTACCGCATATGCGACGCCATGCACTTCGGCGAAGCCGACTTCCCGGGTAGCTCGTGTAAGCTTTCCTGGGTGCAGGCCGGCGGCCCGGACGTGCTCACGCTTCGAGCCGCACGATGAGGCATTGCTGGCTTTCGGGTAAGACAGAAGCCGCGGTGCTCAGGCTTCTGGCCGATAGCGATCGGCCGCGTGCGCTTGTCGAATGTCCGACATGAGCCCTTGACGCGCGCCATCCAGTGCGTCCCAGCGCCCGGCTACGTGCAGCGGCGGGATGGTGACGAGTTCGCGGCGATCGAAGCCGACCAGCGCAGCATCAACCAGTTCGCCGACCTCCATCACCTCGTTAAGCGCGTTGATGTCGATGCCGGCCCGCTCCCAGATTTCCGTACGGGTCGCTGCCGGCAGTACCGCCTGCACGTAGACGCCGCTGGGCGACAACTCCAGGTTCAATCCCTGCGACAGGAACAGCACGAAGGCCTTGGTGGCGCCATAAATCGACATGCCGAGCTCAGGCGCGAAGCCCACCACAGAGCCGATGTTGACGATCGCGCCAGTCCCCGACTGTACGAAGCGCGGAGCGACCGCGGCGGCAAGCCGCGTCAGCGCCGTGGTGTTCAGCTTGATCAGTCGTTCGATGAACTCAGCGGTCTGCTGCACGAAGCTACCAGCCTGACCCATGCCGGCGTTATTAATAAGGATGCCTATGCGTGTGTCGTCGCACAGGCGAGTCTCAACCGCGGCCAGATCCCCAGGCTGGGTCAGATCGGCCTGCAGTACGTCGACGGCCACACCGCTTTCCTCACGCAGGCGCGCGGCTAGCGTATCGAGGCGTACCTTGTCGCGGGCGACCAGAACGAGATCGTGGCCGCGGCCGGCGAAGCGTTCGGCGTAGATGGAGCCGATGCCTGAGGAGGCGCCGGTGATGAGAACAGTCGGGAGCGTGGTCATGTGTTAATTCCTTTGAAAGAGCGGTTTGGGCGCACGCGCAAGCAGCACCTCAGACGGCGACGGTCGGGTAGTCGGTGTAACCCGCAGCACCGCCACCATAGAGCGTGGCGAAGTTGGGCTGCGCCAGCGGTGCGCCGGTCTTCAGGCGTTCGACCAGATCGGGGTTGCTGATGAATGCACGGCCGAAGGCGAACAGGTCCGCCTTGCCCTCGTTGAGCCTGGCAGTGGCGAGTTCCAGGTCGTAGCCGTTGTTGGCCAGGTAGGTTTGTCTGAACCGGCTGCGGAGCGCGTCGTAGTCGAACGGTGCGACGTCGCGCGGACCGCCGGTCGCACCCTCGACCACGTGAAGGTAGACGATGCCCAGCGCGCTGAGCTGCCCGGCGATGTAGTTGTATTGCGACTGCGGGTCGCTGCTCCAGATGCCGTTAGCCGGCGACACGGGCGAGATGCGCACACCGGTGCGGTCGGCGCCGATTTCTTCCATCACCGCAGCGACGACTTCGAGCAACAGGCGCGCACGGTTCTCGATTGAGCCGCCGTAGGCGTCAGTGCGCTGGTTGGCCCCGTCCTTGATGAACTGCTCCAGCAAATAGCCGTTGGCACCGTGGATCTCCACGCCGTCGAAGCCGGCCGCAATAGCGTTAGCCGCAGCCTGGCGGAAATCGTTCACGATGCCCGGCAACTCAACAAGCGCCAACGCACGCGGCTGGGACACGTCCACAAATCCGTTGTTGACGAAGGTTTTCGTCTCCGCGCGAATGGCCGAAGGCGCGACAGGCGCAGCGCCGCCTGGCTGGACATCGACGTGCGAAACACGGCCGACGTGCCAGAGCTGCGCGAAGATGCGCCCACCCTTGGCGTGCACAGCCTCTGTGACCTTGCGCCATCCGGCGATCTGCTCGGGCGTGTACAGGCCCGGAGTGTCCTGATAGCCCTGGGCCTGGGCCGACACCTGGGTGGCCTCCGTGATGATGAGGCCGGCCGAGGCGCGCTGGGCGTAGTAGGTCGTTGCCAGTTCGCTGGGTACCAGCCCCGCGCCTGCGCGATTCCGGGTCAGCGGTGCCATGACAAAGCGATTTGAGAGTGTCATGCGACCAAGGGTGTAGGGCTCGAAAAGCGTCTTGTCGGTCATGTTGCGTCAGCTTCGGGGTTAGGAGTGAGATCAATAATGATGCTCATAATCTAAGCTGTCAAGGTTTTTGATGATGATCGACATCAATGTATAATGAAGCCTTCGCAGACATGCACTCACAGTGGTCAGGAAATGAAGATCACCAAGGCACAGGCGCAGGCCAACCGGGAACACGTCGTCGAGACGGCGTCGAAGCTGTTTCGGGAGCGTGGCTACGACGGGGTTGGCGTTGCCGATCTGATGGCCGCCGCCGGCTTTACCCACGGCGGCTTCTACAAGCAGTTCCGCTCCAAGGCCGACCTGATGGCGGAATCGGCGGCCTGCGGCATCGCGCAGACCGTGGCGCTGAGCGCGGGCGTACGCGCGCCTGAGTTTGTGCGCTATTACCTTTCCCGCGAGCACCGCGACACCCGCGCGACCGGTTGCACGATGGCCGCACTGGGCGGGGATGCCGCCCGTCAGCCGGAAGCGGTTCGGGCCACGTTTGCGGCCGGCATTGAGAGCCTGCTGGCTGCGCTATGCCCTGAAGGCAGTGCGTTGGACGGTGTGGACGCAGGCCAGGCGCGAGCCAGGTCACTTGACATTCTGGCGCACGCGGTCGGTGCCATTGTCATGTCGCGCGCCTGCCCAGACGATTCGCCGCTGGCCGATGAAATCCTTGCCGTTTGCCGCGACGCGATTCTCGCGTCAATGAGCCCGCGGTGACCGTGGGCGAACCTGGGCGCAATAGCGGCACGCTCGGCGGTTTCCTCAAGTAAGCAAGTAAGCCCGACTGAAAGGCCGCTCCGCAACGCAAAGCCGCCGCTGTGTCCCCGGCGCTAGAACCGTCCGCTCCGGGTCGGCTCCTCTCGCTCGGCACCTGCCGGCACCCTGAACAAAAAGGAAAAGGGCGAGCGGCGTACGGCGATGCGCTGATACGGCGACTGGGCACCGACTTGTCGCAGTGGTTCGGGCGCTGTTTCGGCTGGCACAGATGCGTGCGTTCTACATCCCGTGACCGCTTGATCAAATTTTGCGGACGCCGTCTGCATATCCCAATGGCCGATGTGCCCCGCGGGGGTACGGCACAAGTGACGCAAGACCGGACGTTGCCATCTCCGCAACTATCACCCCAATTCAAACGACGTCACGCCAAACACGCGATCGATCGCAATCGCAGGTGCGTCTTTCGTGTACATCCGCGCGGTTTCGAAGACACTCGTCATGCCGTGCCGTTCCGCCAAAGCGACGGCCGCTGGATTCACTTCCGGCACATCCAGCACGATGACTTCGCCGGGCATGCTCGCCGCCAGCGCGCGAAATAGCCCAGTCGCAACGCCCGCGTCATCGGCGAAGAGCGGGCCTATCTTGCAGCCCGCCTTGCAGCGGCGCACGACACCGTATCCCGTGAGTCGGCCATCGTCGACTGAAGCGAGCGCAACGGCATCGGGCTGCGCGATCCAGGCAGCGACGAAACCCTCGCGCGCCGCCGGAAAACACTGGCGATCGTAGGCAAGCAACTGCTCGAACGGCACGTTGGCCGCTGCTGTCACATGGGCGCACCCAATGCCGTCCACCCGCCCCTGATAGCGGATGTTGCGGTACGCGAGCCGGAACCCGGACTTCCTGTAGTTTGCCTGCTGGGCAACCACACCATCGAGACCGACGTTCCGGTCTCCCAAGTAGCGCATGCCATGCTGCCAGACTTGCATGCCGAAACCTTTGCCGCGAAACCCCGGTTTCACGATGTACAGGCCGATGAAGCCAAAGCGCTCGTCATAGGCGACGGCGGCGAGGCACGCGATCGGCTCGCCCCGCCAAACGCCGACGAAAAACCCGCCAGGGTCTACTTCTCTGAAACAGTGCGCGTCATGCCGGCCCGGGTTCCACCCTTCCGCAGCCGCCCATTCGACCGACATGGCCACCTCGTCGGGCGACATCGTGCGCACGATGAAGTCTCCGCTTTGATCCATGGTTCGCTCAGTCGCGGCTCTTGAAATTGCCGCATCGTGTTTCGGTAGTTTGACCCGTTGGGGCCGATCGATTCATCATAGTCCCAAGGTACGCTCGACGACAGGCGGGGCGATGTTCGCGTTCAGGCGCTCGGCACCGCGCCAGATTCTGCTGTCGATGATTTCGTGGACCAGTTCGAGCACTACCCGCTGCCCTTCGCGTACCGCTTGCGAATGCGAGCGCGCCGCATTTTCACAGAGTGCCCAAGTCATGTAAGCGCCGCGGATCGGGCTCCACGAGAGCGCTTCTTCCCAATACGTGTTACCGCTGACCGCACAGCACGGTGTCACGGTATCCGCGATTCCGCGGCGCGCGAGTTCCATCGAGAGATGCATCGCATCGAGTTCGAACAGGACCTTGAACTCGAGATTGCGGCGGGCCATCGAATGCTCGATGGTCGAGCGGATGACATTCTGCTTCCCCGCCAGAGCGAGTTTGCGATGTTGGAGACGCGATAGTGCCACCGGCTTGTCAGGCCGCAATCCTTCCTTCCTCGCGCTCACGAGAATGAGCGGTTCTCGAACCAGCGGCGTATAGACATATCCCTGAGGCGGCGAACCCTCGAACGGAACGATGGCGAGATCGAGCATGCCGGAGTGCATGACTTCCCGCAGCTCGTGGCTCACGCCCTCGTGAACGCGAAGGCGCACGCCGGGATATTCGGCGACCATCCGCGCAACAAAGTTCGACGTGAACGTATCGCGCCAGGACGGCGCAATGCCTATCGATAGCTGGCCGGCCGCCCGGTCGCCGACCTGTTCGATCAGAGACGTCAACTGGCGAAGGATCGGTCTCGCACGCTCCACCAGGAGCGTCCCGGCTTCGGTTAACTGTACGCCGCCACGGGTCCGCGTAAAAAGCTTCGCGCGAAGTTGATGCTCCAGCAACGCGATATGGCGCGACAGCGCCGGCTGCGAGAGGCGTAAGTCAGTCGCAGCCCTGTTGATACTGCCGAGTTCGGCAACACGCAAGAAATACTCTATGAGCCGGGAGTCCACTGGCGCCTCGGTAAGTTGGCGTTTGGTCCATTGCGTAAGTCACGCAAGCATAACGCCGTTATGCAATATCCGGATAAGAGCCATAGAGATTGCGCATTATCGGAATAACGGCGCGCTCATTACCATCGAAGGAATCACCCACGAGGGACAGACAGTGACCGCAACGACCACGAGGAACACGACGAACACGAGTTGGAGCACGCATCGCGGATGGGTCGCGCTCGCCGTCGGTTATCAATGGTTCTACAACGGTGCCAATTTCCTGGCATTCAAGATCGCTGGAAACGCCTTGCATCCGCTCATGGTGGCAACCCTGCGTTTCTCGCTCGCGGCATTGGTCGTTCTTCCCTTCGCGCTGCGACGCTGGCGGCACTCGCCCGCATCGGTCCCCGAGTTGGGTGGGGCAGCGCTCATCGGCGTCACGATGCTGGTGGCGAGTCAGGCGCTCGCGATCTGGGGTACGCATTTCTTGCCCGCCGGCGTGGCCGCAGTGTTCGGCTCGTCGGCGCCGCTCTTTCTGGCGCTGTTCGCATGGGCTGTGCTCCGTCAGCCGATGACGGGACGCCAAATCGCCGGTGTCGCCGTCGGCATGGCCGGTCTGGTGCTGATGGGCTGGACGTCCGCTACCGGCGGCGACTTCCGGCCGGTGGGCGTCGTGCTTACGCTTATTGGGACCGCATCCTGGGCGGCGGGCTCGCTGCTTGCGCCGCGACTGGCGCTGCCTCGCGATCCTTTGATCAGCCTGGCGACGCAACTGACCGCAGCCGGAGCGGTACTCGGTTCGATCGTCGCCGTGTCCGGCATCGCCGCTACGACGCGGCCCGCAAGTGTCGCGCCGTCGGCATGGGCCGCACTCGCGTTTCTCGTCGTGGCGAGCACCTTGATCGGTTACGCCGTATTTCTGACGCTCAACGCGCACGTTTCAACGACACTCGCCAACACATTCAACTATGCGGCGCCTGTGATCGCGCTGTTTCTCTCCGCGTTGCTGCTACATGAGCCATTGACGCTCGTGAAGCTGATTTCCGGCGGCATCGCTCTGGTGGGTGTCGCGCTGATGATCGACCGGAAGTAGTCCTGCGAACGGCGCGCCACCAACACTGTCGCAAACCTTTGAGTTCAACCGGAGTCTTCGACCATGACGGACACTACTCGACCCGCGCTGGAATCGCGCATGTTCAGCACGGCGCGTCAGCGAACTCATTACTTGGAGAGCGGGCCGGCCGACGGACCGTTGATGATTTTCCTTCACGGTTGGCCGAGCATCGGTTTGATGTGGCGAGCCCAGATGGATGCCTTCGCCGCCGAGGGTTGGCACTGCGTCGCCCCGGATCTGCGTGGCTATGGCGATTCCTTTGCGCCCGAAGCCAACGACGCCTACACCATCGAGGCGGCGGTGACGGATATGACCGAACTCCACGACCGACTGGGTGGCCAACCCGCGATATGGGTCGGGCACGATTGGGGTAGCGTCGTGGCCGCCGAGGTGTCCGCGCACGAGCCCGAGCGCAGTCGTGGCGTCGTGCTGACCTCACTGGCCTATCAACCTGGCGGGCATGCCCTGCGTACGGTCGTTCCGCTGATCGACCGGGCCATTTATCCGGCCGACCTGTATCCCGACGGTCAATGGGATTACTACCGCTACTACATGACCCATTTCGACGCGGCCTTAGCCGACCTCGACGCGGACCACGCGGCATCGCTGGCGTCGATTTTTCGATCGGGAAACCCTGATGGCATCGGCAAGGTTTCGCCGAACGCGCTGGTGACGCGCAACGGAGGGCGCTTCGGTGCCGCTCATCGTGCGCCGCCGACTCAGCCTGACCCGGCTATTTGGCCGCAGGCGGACTTCGACGTGTTGGTGCGGACGTTCCGGATGCGTGGCTTCCGGTCCGCCTGCGCGTGGTATTTGAACGATGAGGCCAACATCGCTTACGCACGCAGGGCGCCCAACGGCGGTCGGCTCTCGCAACCGGTGCTATTCATCAACGGTGAATTCGATCAGATTTGCAGCATTACCGGAAATCGCCAGGGCGACCCCATGCGCGCGGCGTGTATTGACCTGACGGTGACATCGATGCCGGCAGGGCACTGGTTGCCGCTGGAATGTAAGGCGCAACACATCGAAGCTATCCGCACTTGGCTTCGAAGCAAAGATCTTCTTTAATACAGCGAGAAGCCGCGCGTCCCGCTTGCAAGCTATCGCGTAGAAAAATAAAAATAATCCGGCTCAGAGACCGGCCGGTATGTATTCCTACGAAAATATGGGGTGTGCTACCATCAACCGCACCGCTACGGACGCTATCTGTGCGTATTAGCGGGTATTGAAGCTCATTCAAATAGTATTTATCGGCCTACGCGACAAACGTCGATCGTGGCTGATATGGCTCGTCATGGCCGTGCATCAAGCTTCATCCAAAACAATAACTTCCGGGGATCGACATCTTCATGGATAAGAAGCTCTTGCAACTCGACTTTCGCGACGCTGAAAGCCGCAGGTCCGTTTTGCGCACCGATCCGGTGCGCACGAGCGCGGAGTTTGGATGGAAGTCGCTCTATTTCGAGTATAGAGAGGGTGACGTGTTCGAAACGGTCGAGCACGTCATTCAAGATCACTACTTAATGGTGAAGCTCAACCCGATTTCCAGAGCCAATCGGGTACTGGACGGCGTAACGCGTGCCGAAATCCAACGTCGCGGAAGCACCGCGTATATTCCTAGCGGGTGTTCCCACCGGGTGTCTTATGGCAGCCCGCTCGGGCGTCTGCATCTGATGGCATTGCCGCCATCGATGCTTGACGCGGTCGCAGCGGAAATGGGCGTGCAACGCGTCGACCTGGCGCCGCGATTCGCTAACGAGGAAGACCGCTTCGTGCTCGCCATGGCCGAGGCAATCGACGCGGAATTGGCCGCGGGCAATCCGCACGGATATATGTTCGCGGAAACTTTTGCCCATACGCTGGCGGCGCATATCTTGACCCGCTACCGGAGCCGCACCGACACATGCGGAAAGGCTCCCGCACTGAGCGAAGGAAGAATGCGCCGGCTCGATCAATTCGTCGAGGCGAATATCTCGGCGCCCATCAGCCTCGCCGATCTAGCACGCCAAGTGGAGCTCAGCGAATACTACTTTTGTCGTTGCTTCAGGCTCGCCACTGGCATGTCGCCGTATCAGTACGTGCTGAAAAAACGCATGGAACACGCGTGTGCTTGCCTGCGCCGGCATGACATGTCGATACAAGACGTCGCGTTCGCTAGCGGTTTCGGCGATCCGGTTCAATTCTCGAAGCAGTTTCGACGCGCTCACGGCATGACGCCCACGGCGTATCGCGCTCAGCACGCGGCCAAGGGGCGCGCGTTCAGCGCCGTCGCCTGAGGCGGCGGTTTCGTTCGCCCGCTCACCCATTCACCCATTCACCTATAAGCCACTCCATTCTCGCCACGTGATTTGGCGGCTGCGTAGTGGCGGCCGCCTCTCGTCGCGCGGCGGTGCACCGGCACCGATGCGCTTCATCTGTGCAATCGAAAATCGGGTTTCGTGAAATGCCTAGGTGGGCAGGTAATGACTAGGCATGCATTTTGGGTTGCGACTAATGTGGGGTGCGGGTAGGTGCAGGTGTCTCTTCAACATTCCACGACGACAAAAATGCAAACGGATATGCAATCGACAATGATCGAACGCCTGGTCGGCGAACGCGCGGTCAAGACGCCGGAAGATTTTCGGAACATGCCGCGCGAATACCAGGATTTGCTGTCGCACTTGATGCTCGTTCATACGGAAGGAGAGTTGACCGGGGCCGACGATTACACTCAGATTTTCTATAACCTCGCGCCGACCGCCTATGAAAAGCTCGTATGCTGTGAGCGCGCGGCCGAAGAGGTCCAGCATTATCAGTTGAGCGCGGCGGTTTTGGCCGATATCGGCGTCGATACCACCGGCATGCTGGCGCAGCATTTTCAGGAACGGCCTTATTACGCCAATGAACTCGTTCGCGGCGTGACCAACTGGATGGAGCGAGGGATTTTCTCGTTCCTCGGCGAATCGGTCGTACTCGAACACTTGCTCGAATTCGAGCACTGCAGCTATGCGCCGTTCAGCGATATTTTCATCAAGCAGATCATCAAGGACGAACACGTGCACGTCGCCCACGGGTTCCGGATCGTGCGTGACGCATGCCGTTCGCCCGAAGGTCTCGTTGCGGCGCAAGCCGCCCTTGACCGGCTGTGGCCGCACGTACTCGCCCTGTTCGGCCGCGACGATTCCCGGCGCACGCGCGAGTATGTGAAGTGGGGGCTGCGCAGCACGACCAACGGCGAGTTGCGCGAAAGCTTCGTGAAGAAGACGCTGCCCAAGCTCGCCGCGTTGCATCTGTCGGTGCCCGAAATGGAAACGGCAACGGCGGCAGCCGAGGAGAGCTGACATGACCCAGCGCAACGAAATGCATGCGCGCCGCAAGACGGAGATCGCGCAGCGGTTGCCGGCGCTACTGGCCCAGGATCCCGCCCTCGCGCAGCGATTCAACGACGTCCGTGGCTTTTCGGCCCTAGTCCGAGCATGCGAATACCACCTCACGAACGCCTGCAATATCCGCTGCAAAGGATGCTGGTTCTTCGAGTTCGGGCATGACAAAAGCGCGAAGGAAGCAAAGGACATCGAGCAATGGCGCGCGTTCGCTCTGGCCCAGCGTAAGCGGCGCGTCAATGCGGCACTCTTGATCGGCGGGGAGCCGACGATGTTCCCCGAGCGCATCGAAGCGTTCGTCGACGCCATGCGCTTCGTGTCGATTTCGACCAATGGGCTCAAGCCGTTGCCCAATATCGAGCCGTTCAAGGATGTGACGGTGTTCATCTCCTTGTTCGGCGGCGGCCCGCTCGACGACGAATTGCGCGCGATCAAGCCGAGCGGAACACCGTTTACCGGCCTGTTCGATACCGCGCTGGAGAACTACCGCAACGATCCGCGCGCGACGTTCGTCTACGCTGTGACGGAGGATGGAATCGCGCACATCGAGCCCACCGTCGCCCGCATTCGCGATAACGGCAATGTCGTCAGCTTCAACTTCTACAGCAAGTACAACACGGGCCACCCGCTCAAGATGCTCAACCAAGAGCGGCTGCTAGCGGAAATGCTGCGCGTGCGGGACGCGTATCCGGACGTCGTGCTCAATCATCCGGCGCACATTCGGGCGATGGTGACGGGCGCCGCGTGGTGCGGCACGTTCGGCAACGACACCTGCCCGAGCGTGAGTCAAGACCATCCGGGCAACGCTCAGCGCATGGCCAACGGTCACCCCACGCTGCCGTTCTTCAACACGTGGAAAGCGGATCTGGAGACGCTCGAGCGGTGCTGCACCTCGGGTCATTGCGAGGACTGCCGGGACAGTCAGGCCGTCTATAGCTGGCTGATGGTGAACCTTGCAAGTTCGCTGGAGAGCGTCGATACGCTGCGCATGTGGGTGGAAGTGGCCGAAAGCTACTGGCGCCAATTCATCTGGTCCCCGTATCGCACCGTGGCGCGGAGCGCCGATGCGCAGCCGCCGGCGACGCAGATGTTGGAAGGAGCGCTTGCATGACGGCACGGTCTCGACGCGAGGGCGCGATCGGTATCCCTCTGTCGGCGCAGCAGCGCGGCGAGTGGCAGGATCGTTTATCGAAAATGGCGATTCTCGAGCATCTCGGCGTGCGGCTCGATTTGAGCGGGGACGACGCCGTGCGTCTGGTGCTCGAACGCTGCACGCCGGCCCATGTGGGCGGGCTCGGCACCGAGCGGCTGAACGGCGCGATGATCGCGGGTATGGTCGATTGCGCGATGTCGATCGCCGGCATTTTGCAATTCGGCGGACGCACGAGCGGCACCATGCAGTTGTCGATTCAATTCATGAAGCCGGTCAAGTGTAAGCAAGTGACCGTCGAATGCCGGGTGGTGCGTCGCACGACCGCCGTCGCTTTCGTGGAGGCGCGGCTCATCGAGGCCGACGGACGTTGCGCCGTCATGGCCACGGGCATGGTCGGCGTGGCCCGCGTGGCGAACCGGCAAGGCTCGGGTGACGGTACACAGAACTGGGCGTCGCCTGCCGGCATGAGTCGAACGAGCCCGGATGTCAGCGGTGAGGACAGCCCTCAGCTTGCGATGGAAGGGGCGATGTGACCATGCGGCACACGATGATGCATTTTCCGCTGACGATCGGCGGCATCCTCACGCATGCGGCGAGCATTCACGGCGGCGTCGAAATCGCCTCTCGTTTGCCGGACGGGGGTACGCACCGCTATCGTGTCGCGGATTTCGCCGCGCGCGTCGCACGTCTCGCCGGCGCCCTGCGCGGCCTAGGGCTGCAACCCGGCGATCGCGTGGCGACGTTGATGTGGAATCACTATGCGCATCTCGAGGCGTACTTCGCGGTGCCGGCCGTGGGCGGCGTCCTCAATACGCTGAATCTGCGGATGGCGCCCGATGACATCGCCTATATCGCCCGCGATGCGGGCGCGCGCTTTTTGATCGTCGACGACATCCTCCTCCCGCTGTTCGAACGGATTCGCGCGTCGATCGAATTCGAGCGTGTGATCGTCGTGGCGCAAGACGGCGCGGCGACCGACGACGCCTACGTCGACTACGAGGCTTTGCTGGCCGCCGGCGAGCCGTTTGAGCGGTTGGAGCCGTTCGCGGGCGGCATCGACATCGACGAAAACGCGCCGGCCAGCATTTGCTACACGTCGGGTACCACTGGGCGTCCGAAGGGCGTTGTCTATAGCCATCGTTCGATCGTGCTGCACGCGCTTTGCATTTCGCTGCCCGACTGCTTCGATCTTTCCATGCGGCAGACCTTGGCGCCGGTCGTGCCGATGTTTCATGTGAACGGCTGGTGCTTGCCGTTCGCCGCCTTGTTGACCGGCGTTCGGCTAGCCCTGCCGGGGCCGCGCCTCGATGCGCGCAGCCTCGTCGACTGGTTCGAGCAAGAGCAGGTGACGTTGTCCGCCGGCGTGCCTTCGCTGTGGTGCGGTTTCATCGACATGCTGCGTTCGGCTCCGGACATGCGTGCGCGCCTGTCGCCCGCGCTGCACTTGATCGTTGCGGGCTCGGCGTGTCCCGAAGCCATGATGGTTGCCCTCGACGAACTCGGCATCCGATCGACGCACGCGTGGGGGATGACGGAGCTGTCGCCCGTCGGTGCGTTTTCCTCGCTCAAGCCGCATTTGGCGGGTGGAACCGCGGAGCGCGACGATGAAGCGCTGCGCTATCGATTGAAGCAGGGTTTGCCGCTGCCGTTCGTTCAGACGCGCGTGATGACCGATAGCGGCGTTGCGCAGTGGGACGGCGCCAGCGTGGGCGAGCTGCAGGTTCGCGGTCCGTGGGTGGCGGCGAGTTACCACGGCGGCGTTTCCGCCCAATCATGGACCGACGATCGCTGGCTGCGGACGGGCGACGTCGCGCATATCGACGGCGAGGGCTATATCCAAATCACGGATCGGCTGAAGGATCTCATCAAGTCGGGCGGGGAGTGGATTAGCTCGGTCGCGCTGGAGAACGCGCTAGCGGGGCACGAATGCGTGCAGGAGGCGGCTGTGGTGGCCGCGCCCGATCCGAAGTGGCAGGAGCGTCCGCTCGCCTTCGTGAAGCTGCGCGACGGGCGTCATGCGACCGGGGAAGACCTGATCGGCCACTTGGCGTCGCGGTTTCCGCGCTGGTGGCTTCCCGACGCCGTCGAGTTCGTCGACGAAATCCCGAAGACATCGACGGGGAAAATTCAAAAGACTGTGCTGAGAGAGATCGCCGCGACGTTGAGGGCGAAGCCCGAACTTGCTTGACGGCAGTCGAAAGCGGCGATCGACCGGCCGCGCTGCACGCTCACGATCTCACCGAGGCGAGCCGGATTTGTCGAAGATCCAGATCGTGCCGGCCATCGTAAGAACGGCGGCCCCTCCCAGCAGCATGGCCAAAGTAATACTGCTCGAATTCACGGCCACGCCGCCGAGGAACGCTCCGCTCGCGAGCGCCAACTGGAATGTCGAAACGAATAGCGCGCTACCGCCCTCCGGGAGCTTGGGGGCGGCCATGAACATCGCCGTTTGCAGCGAAACGGGCACCGCGCCGAAGCCGGCTCCCCAGATTACGACCAGGGCGATAGCGATTAGCGGGTGGGAGCCGGTCAGCGGAAGACTAAGAATCGTCGCCGCGACCAGCAATCCGGAGCCCGCTAGGACCTTTCGCACGTCGCGCTGGACCAGTTCGCCCGCAATGGTATTGCCGGCCAGCCCGGCCACGCCGTACGCCAACAAAACGGCGGAAACCATACTCGGCGAGATCGAGGCATGCCCCTCGAGGAAAGACGCGAGATACGTGTAGGCCATGAACTGACCGCCTATGGCCAATGCGACTGCGACGAGCGCTATCCTCGCCTTGGGTGTTCGGGCAACCGCCGGCAGTTGCCACAGGCCGACGGCGTCCGTTGCGGCCAATTTCGGCAGCAGATAAAGTTGTGCCGCGAGCGCGATGCCGCCGAGGATAGCGGCTCCGGTGAACGCGAGGCGCCAACCAAACAACTCTCCGAGCAACGTCCCCGCGGGTAACCCGATCACCGTGCCTGCGGAGACTCCGGAGAACACCAGTGCGGTTGCGCGACCCACCGATTCTGGTGGTACCAGTCGCCTGGCCACAGCTGCGCCAATGGCCCAAAAGCCGCCAATGCCGATTCCAAGCAGAACACGCCCGGCCAGCAACGTAGAAAGCGTAGCGGCCGAGGCGACAATCAGATTCGAAGCGATCAACAGCGCGCTCGTCAGCCAAAGCAGCCAACGCCGGTCGAGACGCCGCGAAGCAACGAGCAATGCGGGTGCAGCGAACGCTGCCACCAGACCCGGAATCGTGATCGTCAGGCCCGCGTTACCCTCGGCCGCACTCACGCCGGCCGCGATCTTCGGTAGAAGCCCGATCGGCATCAACTCGCTCGTGACAAGAGCGAACGTACCGAACGAAACCGCCGCGACTGAAAACCAGCCGCGGGTCGATGTATTAGCCGGATTACGGTCACTGCGGGTGTTGACCGGAGAGACATCCATGTCTGTATCCATTTTGGTTGCGTATGGATGCCATGGTCAGATCTATCGACGCTCGGTGCCTCCTGTTCCTTGCTTTTCAATGTAATTACCGAGCGGCCGTGTCCGGTTCGATCAGCGACGCCTACGTTTCAACTCTGTCGCATGCCGGGCTTAAGCAGCAACTTGCCGCGCGCGTGTCCGCTCAGGCTCACTTCCATTGCTTGACGCCATGAATCGAGAGGAAAGACTCCGGCGATTGGGACATACAGCTTTCCTCGGGATGCGAGGTGCGCAAACTCGCCCAACTTGTCCCATCGGGGAGGGTGCCCCTCTGAAAAGGAATGCCGGACGCCCAATGCATCCGCTGCGGTGAAGTCCGTAATCGTGAGCACCCGTTTGGGATCACCGCCTGCAATCGTCACGAGGTCCGCCAGCACACCGCTGGGCGGCGCAGTGTCCAGTACAAGGTCGACATCGCCCTTCGCCAGCCCATTGACCCGCTCCACCATACCTTGGCCGTAATTGGTAACGAGCGCGCCAAGTTCCGCCAGTTTGCGCGAGTGCGTCGCGCCAGCCGTTGCAATGACGCGAGCACCCCTGCTCAGTGCAAGCTGAACGGCAGCAAAGCCTACAGTCGTGCCCGCTCCGTTAATCAGAACGGTATGTCCGTAATCGACCTCGAGGCTTTCAAGACTACGGAAAGCGGTTTCGGCCGACAGCGTAATGGCGGTAGCCTGATCCAGAGACAAATTTTCAGGCACCAAGGTCCAATGCGCGAGGACAGCCCGGTCAGCCGCGCCAGCGCTGGCACAGCGCGCGTAATCGGTAGGACCGAAAACCGCATCGCCTACTTCCACGCCATGAACTCCATTTCCGACGGCATCGACAATGCCGGACACATCCAGTCCGATGCCGCGTGGCATATCGCCCGGGAACAAACCACGACATAAAGCCCAGTCCGCTGGATTCAACGCACACGCCGTCACGCGTACGCGAATTCGGCCTTGCTCCGGGTGAGGCACCGGGACATGCTCCATCCGCAATACCTCAGAAGGCTCTCCAAATCGATGAAAACGCACCGCTCTCATCGTTTCGGCCGACGCTACCCGAACGTTCATATTTACCTCCGATTTGACATACGACGATGTGTCAGTCACTGACACATCACCATAGCATAGAATGTCAGTGACTGACAGATAGAGGGGGTGAACTTGCCAAAGAACGGTGAAGAGGTACGACGTCGTTTGCAAGAAGCGGCGCTCGAGTTGTACACACTGAAAGGATTTGACGAGACGACGACTGCCGAGATTGCCGCGCAGGCCGGTGTGACCGAACGTACGTTTTTCAGGCATTTCGCCGATAAACGAGAGGTTTTTTTCGAAGGCGAGCAGGCGTTGATCGCCGAGCTCTGCAACGGAATGCGCGGCGCGCCCGACACCGCGGCGCCAATGGAATTGCTGTTGTGCGCCTTCCATGCAGTCGCGCCGTTAGTGGAAGCGAATCGGCCCTTTCTTGAGCCGAGGCAGAAAGTGATCGCTGCCACTCCCGGCCTTCAAGAGCGGGCCTTGGCGAAAAACGCATTGGTGACGGAGCGGCTATCGGCGGCCCTCGTTGAGCGTGGGATCGAGCCCGTTCTCGCTATGCTGGCCGCGCAAGCTGGTATCGCCGCATTTGGCTACGCGACCAGAAAGTGGCACGCCGATCCATCGGCAGGGTTGAACAGTCACTTGGACCACGCCTTTACGCAGCTGCGTGAATTGACGCAGCCTGCGAGAGCGCTCGTACAACGGGGCAAAAGAAAATAGGTTTAGCGAGCGAGACACAAGTCCGGGCTGACCCGGTGGCGAGCGAAGGTGCCGTCTTACAATCTCGGCGAATGGCAGCAAATGGCCGACGGATGGCCTGCGTTCTAGCTGCCTGCGGCTAGTCGTCGTTCAAGCGTGCATATAGCTGAAAATTACCCGGTACGCCGCGGATCATGCGATATGAGCGAAGCAAGCCCTCATGCCGGTACCGGCACTTCTCCAGAACTCGTGCCGAACGTAAGTTCGTCTCAAGCACCGTTGCTTGAACTCGAATGAAGCCAAAAGCTGAGAACGACCATGCAGTTACCGACGCGCATACGGCGCTCGCAATGCCTCTGCCCCAATGTTCCGGCGCGAGGTCGTACGCGATCTCGGCGGTACGGTTGACGTCGGAGACGGTGTGAAACCCTATCGTGCCGATCAGTTGTCCGGCATCATCGTCGACGATTGCCAACCGTCTAATCGATGATGGCAATTCCGAGTCAAGCGCATCGAACATTAGCAGAAGGTCGCTGTCTGATTGCAGGTTCCAGCTAGTGTGTCGAACAACCTCGGGTTTCGACAGATAGGCATACCACGATGGCGCATCACTGCGTTCGAGCTGGCGAAGCGTGACACCGGGGTAGCCTGATGGAGGGGCGCTCAAAATTTTCATTGCTGTTTCCACGGTGGCGGACGCAGGAACACCACTTCAACTTCCGGCGGCGCCGCGCATCGCCCACCGATCACATCATCGATAACGCCGTGCCTCACGGAGTCTTTGCAGCCCCCGGCGAGGCATCCCCCCGTTTCCCGGCGCGGAGCAAGAGCAGTGCGACGCCGAGCATGATTCCCATATCCGCGACGTTGAACACCCCCGTCCGCAACTGCCCGATGCCGACGTTCAAGAAATCGAAAACGCGGCCACCATAGACGAAACGATCGAGCACATTGCTGAATCCCCCACCGAGGATGCAACCGATCGCGATGACTTCCCCGCGGCTAAGCCGGGACGAGCGCAGCACCCATGCAACCATGCCGATGAGAATCGCCAACACCCCGTAAGTGAACACAATGTTACGGGTCGCATCGGACATTTCGGCCCCCACGCTGAGGAAGGCTCCGTGGTTATAGATCGGGAAAACGAGAACACTCCCCGCGAAGAACGACACCACTTCTCCGGGCGTCAGTACGTGTTTGAATACGATCTTGGTCAGTTGGTCGGCGATGATCCATAGTGCCGCAAAAAGCAGCGTGGTGATGAGCCTCTGTTTGGTCCCGATGCCGGTAAGCTGCGCCATTGCTCTCGATGCTCCTTGTCGTGAAGCGGCAATTATCGTCGATCTACCCGCGGCATCGAACTCCTCAGTCGGAAAGTTCGATCGTGAGTGAGGGCCTAGCCACCACTCGGAACTTCGATCGTTCCCTCGAGATACTGCACGGCCTGGCCGCTCACGAAGACGTAATCGGCTTCCACGCGGCAATGCAGCAATCCACTTCGATGCGATGCCTGCAGTGCTATGAGTTCTCGCTTGCCGAGACGCTCTGCCCATAGCGGGGCAAGCGCGGCGTGGATCGAACCCGTCACCGGATCTTCGTCGCCGCCGTTCGCGGGCCAGAAGTAACGCGAAACGAAATCGTGCCGATCGCCGGGTGCTGTCGCGACGACGTCGAGTGGGCCCAACGCCTTCAGGCGACCGGAATCGGAAACGAGCGCGCGAACGTCTTGCTCGCGCTCATAGACCGCGACGTACGCCTGTTGGTTGAGCAGCACTTCTTTCGGCGCAATCGATAGACCGAGTAGAAGCGCTTGCGGCACGGCGTTCACGGGTTCCGAACGCCGAAGCGGGAAACGCATCTTGATGCGATCGCCGGAATCGCGCCAGATGGTCAGCGTGCCGACCGACTTTGCGGCGAATGTTATCGATTCCACGGAATGCTGCCGGAAGATCACGTAGGCCGCGGCAAGGGTTGCGTGACCGCAAAAGGCGATTTCCGTGAGCGGCGAGAACCAACGTATATCGTAGACACCTTCCGGGTTCCGAACGAAGAATGCGGTTTCGGATACGTTGTTCTCGGTGGCGATCGATTGCATCAGTTCGTCAGGCAGCCACTGCTCGAGCGGTACGACCGCGGCGTAGTTGCCTTTGAAGACTTCTCCGGTGAATGCATCGACTTGGTAGATCGGTAGCTTCATCGCATGTGGTCCCTTAAAAAGCGTGTTCGCGCATGTTATCGAGCCGGTCGAAACCCGCACAGGTACAGTTTCTCACTCAAATGCGAAGAATTGAACCGGTCTATTTGATTCGGCTATCGCGGGTTTAACGTCAATGGGCGGGCGGTACTGTCATGGCTTCGATCTATCGAAATGTACATAGCAGTCGATGCCGATTGAAGCTTAGACTTCGGACATCCGAATCTATACGATCCTCGTATGCTCAAAATCTTGGGAAAGGCATCGTCCATCAACGTGCGCAAGGTACTGTGGACTTGCGCCGAACTGAATCTGCGCTTCGAGCGGGAAGATTGGGGGACGGGATTCCGATCCACGCAGACGCCCGAGTTTCTTTCCTTGAACCCGAACGGTCTGGTGCCGGTCCTGAAGGACGACGACTTGGTGCTCTGGGAGTCCAACTCCATCATTCGCTACCTTGCCTCGCGCTACGACGGCGCGCATCTTTATCCGGCCGATCCGATCGCACGTGCCCCGGTCGATCAATGGATGGACTGGCAGGCGACGGATCTCAATCGGTCGTGGAGCTATGTATTCCTCCGCCTCGTTCGGCAATCGGAAGAACATCAGGCGGAGGACGAGACGGCGCGATCGATAGAGAGCTGGACCAAGCACATGCGCATACTAAACGCACGGCTGCTCGCCACGAACGCATACGTTGCCGGAAAGCAGTTCTCGCTCGCCGATATCGTCGTGGGATTGTCGGTCAACCGCTGGTTCGGCACGCCGTTCGAGCATCCCCATCTCCCCGCGGTATCCGAATATTTCGATCGATTGAGCGACCGGCCCGGCTTTGCGACTTATTGCCGAAACGGCTTGCCGTAAGTGGTCGCCAATCGCCGGGGCGAACGTGCACGCCACAGGCGTAGATCCCGAAGCGTTGCCGAAGAGCAGGGGGTTAGCACCCAGCGCTAGCGGTAGAATTGCGGCTTTAGCCCGGAATACGCCGATGTCTTTTGCGTCGCTTGGCCTGATCGAACCTTTGCTGCGTAATGTGCAGCGCCTCAAATACAAGACACCTACGCCGGTGCAGGCCAAGGCGATTCCCGCCGTGCTGAGTGGCAAGGACGTCATGGCCGCCGCGCAGACCGGCACGGGCAAGACGGCGGGTTTTGCGCTGCCGCTGTTGCAACGGCTCGTGCAGCATGGCCCGGCCGTGTCGAGCAACCGCGCGCGCGTTTTGGTGCTGGTGCCCACGCGTGAACTGGCCGAACAACTGCTGCAAAGTTTCATCGAGTACGGCAGCGGGCTCGACTTGCGATTTCTGGCCGCTTACGGCGGCGTGAGTATCAACCCGCAGATGATGAAGCTGCGCAAAGGCGTGGATGTCCTCGTCGCTACGCCGGGTCGTTTGCTGGATCTCAATCGTCAGAACGCAGTGCAGTTCGATCAAGTGCAAACGCTGGTGCTCGATGAAGCCGACCGGATGCTGGATTTAGGCTTCGCGCGCGAACTCGATGCCGTCTTTGCCGCCTTGCCCGCGAAGCGGCAAACCTTGCTGTTCTCCGCGACGTTTACCGACGATATCCGCGCCATCGCGGCGCGCATTCTGCGCGGCCCGGTCAATATCAGTGTCAGCCCGCCCAATGCCACGGCCAGCAAGATCGAGCAGTGGGTCGTTCCAGTGGATAAGCGGAACAAGCCCGATCTCTTCATGCATCTCGTTGCCGAGAACCGCTGGGAGCACGCGCTGGTGTTCGTCAAAACTCGCAATGGCGTCGATTACCTAGCGGCCATGTTGGATGAAGCGGGTTACGCGGTCGACACCATCCACGGCGATAAACCTCAACCGGCGCGCCTGCGTGCGCTCGAGCGATTCAAGACGGGCGAGGTACAGATGCTGGTAGCCACCGACGTCGCCGCGCGCGGGCTCGATATCGACGATCTGCCGCTGGTAATCAACGTCGATCTGCCGATCGTCGCGCAAGATTATGTGCATCGTATCGGTCGTACAGGCCGCGCGGGCGCCAGCGGCGTGGCGGTCTCGCTCGTATGTGCCGATGAAGCGCCGCAACTGGCCGCGATCGAGGCACTGATTCGGCAAACGCTGCCCCGTAAAGAAGAGCCGGGTTTTGAAGCCGAACACCGCGTGCCGCAAACGAGCGCGACGGGCGACATCATCAAGAAGCCCAAAAAACCGAAGAAGCAGAAAGTGCCGCAAGCTGCGTCGAGCACCGTGCAGGCGCCCGGCAAAAAACCGCGCCCGCAGCGCAATGAAAGCAAACGCATTGGCCAACCAACTGCGTCTGCACGTAAGCCGGTTGGCAAACACACCGGTGGTCGCGGAAAACGCCAATCGTGATCTGTGACCCCGGGCGTGCGAATTGCTTTATTGCGTAAGCAAGATATTCGCCCATTGCGCAATCAAAGGAGTTTGCATGGAACAAGTGATGAGATTGCAAGGCAAGACCGTGCTCGTGACCGGCGCGGGGCGGGGCATCGGTCGAGCTGTTGCCGTGCGTTTGGCGCAGGAGGGCGCGAAGATCGTCGTCAACGACCTGCGTGACGACGACCGTGCCCGGCAGACGTTGGCCGACGTGCGCGCCGCGGGAAGCGACGGGTGCATCGTGGCCGCCGATATCAGTGCTACGCAGGCGGGCCCCCGGCTGATCGAAGAAGCGGTCAAGCAGATGGGCTCGCTCGATGTGTTGGTCAACAATGCGGGCATAGAGCACAATGCATCGTTCCTCGATGTGACCGAAGAGGACTACGATCGTGTCCTCGACATCAATTTGAAAGGCGCGTTTTTCGTTACGCAAGCATTCGTGAGTCATTTGCGCGATGCGCAGCGCGGTGGACGTATCGTCAACATCAGCTCGGTGCACGAAGAATTGCCGTTTCCCCATTTCACGAGTTACTGCGCCAGCAAAGGCGGTATGAAAATGATGATGCGCAATCTCGCGATCGAGCTTGCTCCGCTCGGCATTACCGTCAATAACGTTGCGCCGGGCGCGATCGGCACGTCGATCAACGACCGCTTGCTCCATGATCCGGCACAACTGACCGCGCTGCTCGGCAACATTCCCCTCAAGCGATTGGGCAAGCCGCTCGATGTCGCTAACGCCGTACTGTTCTTGGCTTCGGACGAGGCCGACTATGTCACCGGTTCGACGCTCTACGTCGACGGTGGATTGCTGTGGAATTACGCGGAGCAATGAGTATGACGATAGCCGCGGATAACATGTTGGCCACCGGCGGCGCGGCGCCGGATGTCGCACACGTCGCGCCATCCGACGTACTGACGCCGGCCGACCGCTATCAGGAGTTGTTCGTCGCCGTGCAGATGGGGCGCGTGTTCGACGACAGCAAATCGTTTCCGGATTGCGTGCCTTGCGTGGACCCCGTCGAAATCATGCGGCGCTATCGCGCCGATCATAGGCTGCCCGGTTTCGATCTGAAGAATTTCGTGACGCGGCATTTCGCGCGCGAGAGCGTGCCGGCCGAGCACTACGTCGCGGATACGCAGCAGTCGCTCGCCGCGCACATCGACTCGCTATGGCCGGTGCTCAGGCGCGAGCCGCGCCACCATCCGGCGAACAGCTCGCTATTGCCGCTCCCGTACGACTACGTCGTGCCCGGAGGACGTTTCAGCGAGATGTACTACTGGGACTCCTACTTCACGATGCTCGGCCTGGCGGAAAGCGGGCGGCGCCATCTGCTGACCAGCATGGCCGACAACTTCGCCTTCCTGGTCGATCACTACGGGCATATCCCGAACGGCAATCGAACGTATTACCTGAGCCGCTCGCAGCCGCCCGTGTTTGCGATGATGGTCGACCTGTTCGAGACGCACGGCGTCCAGCCCGCCATTCGGTATCTGCCGCAACTGAAGCGCGAGTACGCTTACTGGATGGAATGCGCCGAGGACCTGGCGCCGGGCGAGGCGGCGCGGCATGTCGTGCGGTTACCCGACGGCGCGCTATTGAACCGCTATTGGGACGAACGCGATACGCCGCGTGACGAGGGCTATCTGGAGGACGTCGATACAGCGGCGCGCAGCGCGAGGGAGCGCGGCGAGGTGTATCGAGACCTTCGGGCAGGGGCCGAGTCGGGCTGGGACTTCAGCTCGCGTTGGCTCGCCGATCCGAGCGATCTATCGACGATCCGCACCACGTCGATCTTACCCATCGATTTGAACAGCTTCCTTTACAAGCTCGAGACGCAGATCGAAAAGCTTGCACGTGCTCACGGCGATGCGGCGACGGCCGACGCGTTCGCGAGTCGCGCCGCGTCCCGCCGTCGCGCCATCGATCGCTACCTGTGGAGCGAAAAGGACGGAGCGTTCGTCGACTACGATTGGCGGCTCGGCGTCCAGCGCGAAGGATTGAGCGCCGCGCTCGCGGTGCCGCTGTATGTCGGGCTGGCGTCACATGAGCAAGCGCATCGCGCTGCGCGTGCGCTCGAATCTCGACTGTTGGCGGCGGGCGGTGTGCGAACGACCGAGCAAGCCAGCCGGCAGCAATGGGACCAACCCAATGGATGGGCCCCGTTGCAATGGATGGCGACGCGCGGGTTGATCCGCTACGGGGAGCAGGCGCTCGGGCGCGAGATCGCGCACCGCTGGCTTGCCACGGTTGCGGCCGTCTATGAACGCGAGTTCAAGCTCGTGGAAAAATACTCGCTGCATCGGGACATCGATGCGGCGAGTGGCGGTGGCGGCGGCGAATACCCGCTGCAAGATGGTTTCGGATGGACCAACGGCGTCGTGCGCAAGCTGCTCGACGAGCATCCCGAACACGAAGCGAACAGCAGTCGTGCCGGGAGTTGATCGAAGGCCGGTGCTACGTGCGGGCACTCAGGAAGACATACTCGCGGCCGCGCAGCCTGTCGCGCCCTACATTCGCACGACCGCGGTCATCCGGGGGAGCGCGGTTGCTTCGACGTTGCGGCCGATACGTTTTTGCAGCTCGAATGCCTCCAGGCAGCGCCGATCCGGCGTCTTTGCGTTGAGGCTCGCATCGACCGGCGCCCGAACGCTTCAATACACCGATGCCATCCCCGGCGGCCGGTGCTTGAAGCGTCGATGCACCCAGTAGTACTGCTCGGGAAACTTGACGATCTGTTCCTCGAGAAACGCATTCATGCGGCGTGCGTCCACCGTATCGCATTCCGATGGGAAGTCCACGAGCGGCTCGAAAATCGTCAACTTATACCCTTCGTAATTCGGAAGCACCTCGGTCACGAACGGAACGACCCGCGCACGTCCCAGTCTCGCGAGACGCGAAACGGCTGTGAGTGTGCAGGCGGGAATGCCGAAGAAAGGAACGAAAACAGAGTTGTCGATGCCGTGGTCCATATCCGCCGCGAGCATGACGGGTTTGCCCGACCGCAACAATCCCACGATCTTTCTGGCGCTGGTCGCGCGCTCGATCATCTCCGCGCCGAATCGTCCGCGTTGCCGCTTGGCCAAGTCGCATAGGGCTGTATTCGACATCCGCGTGTACAGGGAGGCGACAGGCAGATGCGTCGAGTACAGCATGCACCCGACTTCGATGGCCACGAAGTGAAACCCCATGAAGATGGTGGGCGGGGCTGCCTCGTCGTCGAGATCGATCTTGCTTTCGATCTGGACGATGTCCCGGATCGCCTGCGCACGGCCGAACCACTGAATGCCTCGCTCGAGATAGCTGCGAACGACGTGGCGAAAGTGCTCTCTCGCGAGCGTCTGACGTTCTTGGCTGGTCTTCTCGGGGAAGCAAAGGCCCAAGTTCACGAGGACGATACGTTTGCGGCGGCTCGGCAGCGCGAACAACACCGTGCCGACAACCATCCCGAGCCTTGCGACGAACTTATAAGGGAGTACGGAAAGTACGCGTAGCAACGCTACGATGAGCACAAGGCTGAGGCGCTTCAATGCGTGTCCCTTCTGGATCGTGAAGTGTGGAAAGTGCCGTGAAACGCCAGGCAGGCCAACTTTCCGTTCGCCGCCGCTTCACAAGAATGGTTTCGCTCGAGTTGCCGGTCATGGACTGCACAGCCCAAGCCGGATGACCGGATCAAGGGGACGACTCGCGAATGTTGCGAGTGTAACAGGCGGATTTGTTCGGACCTATTGCGACGATTCCGATTACGCGATATCGATGCCGGTATCGATGCCGCGCGGCCACAGCGTGGGTTTCTCAAGTCATCGGATTACGATTTCAACGCACCGCTCATCCATCGCTCCTCCGAAGCCATGAGATGCGCGCGCATCGCCGTTTGCGCGGCGATGGGGTCGCCGGCCTGCAAACCCTTGAGCACGGCCTCGTGTTCTTGCACGGCCGCCGTCCACGTTTGGGCGCTTTCCGCATGACCTCGCATCGCGGCCGCAATCGGATCGTGGCGACTGTCGAACAACTCTCCCACGTAGCGGCTGAGTACCGAGTTGCCGGCGGCTTCCGCAATCAACATATGGAATTGCCGGTCTGCTTCGACCGGTGATTTACCTGCCGCCGCGAGCCGACGCATCCGTTCGACTGTACGACGTAACCGATCCAACATCGCGGCGGTCATATGCGCCGCCGCCAGCATGACCACACTGCCTTCGATCGCGGCGCGTGCCTGCATCAATTCCGAAGGGCTGTCCCCTAGCGCTCCCACCGTGCCCGCGGCGTCCTCGCTCGGCTCGCAGACATAAACGCCCGATCCCATTCGAATCTCGACCTGACCGCCTATCTCGAGCGCGATCAACGCTTCGCGCAGCGACGGTCGCGACACGCCCAGTTTCAGCGCGAGTTCACGTTCCGGCGGCAAGCGTTCGCCGGGCGGAAATTCGCCTTGGCGGATCAGCGCGAGGATCTGCGTGGCGACGGATTGGTAAAGCCGCTTGGGTTCTGTTGATTTCATCATGCGAGTGAAAGGGACGCGAGGGAGGCGCGCGCTGCCTGGGGCGAAGTCTAGCACGGTGGCTCAGAACCTTTACCTGGCAGGTGATTGGTGGCGATACCAGGGTTTCTACTATTGGTAAGAGCGGTGCAGATAAATAAACATTGGCTTGACCATGACAAAAAATTTGGCTCTAATCCATCTAAATTGGACTGACCGGCCGCAAGCCAGGTTGGCCGCACATGGAGACGTGATGACAGTGCCCAGCAGTTCACCCAGTCTCGCCGTTGCCGATCCGGACGTCCCGGGCCGGGAGATCCTTCGCCTCGAAGGCGTCGTGAAGCGATTTCCCGGTGTAGTCGCGCTCGACGGCATTCGTCTGGACCTTCGCGCGGGAGAGGTGCACGCGGTCTGCGGCGAGAACGGCGCCGGCAAATCGACGCTGATGAAAATCATCAGCGGCCAGTATCAACCCGATGAAGGCACCATCCATTACCGCGGCCAGCCGGTGCGGTTCGGTTCGACGTCGGAGGCACAGGCCGCGGGCATCGCGATCATTCACCAGGAGCTGAATCTCGTACCGCATTTGAGCGTCGCGGAGAATCTCTATCTCGCACGCGAGCCGAAGCGCGGACCGTTCGTCGATACCCGCAAGCTGAACGCCGACGCGGTGCGCTGCTTGCAGCGGATCGGCTTGGACGTGGCACCCACGACGCAAGTGGGCACGCTGTCGATCGCGCAGCAGCAGATGGTGGAAATCGCGAAGGCGCTTTCGTTCGATTCGACCGTGTTGATCATGGACGAACCAACGTCTTCCTTGACCGAATCGGAAACCGGGCAGCTCTTTCGGATCATTCAAGAACTGCGTGCGGCCGGCGTGGCGATTCTTTACATCTCGCATCGCCTCGACGAGATGGCTCAGATCGTCGATCGCGTGACGGTCATGCGCGATGGCAGGCATATCTCGACGGACGATTTCTCGGCGTTGACGGTGAACGACATCGTCGCGCGCATGGTCGGACGGTCGCTCGACGATGCGTACCCGGCGCGGCAATCCGTACCGACGCAAGAGGTGCTGCTCAACGCGCGCAATTTGCGCCGCAACGGCGTGTTCGGTCCCGTGTCGTTCGAATTGCGCAAAGGCGAAATCCTCGGCTTTGCGGGTCTCATGGGCGCCGGCCGCACCGAGGTCGCCCGAGCGATTTTCGGCGCGGACCGCTTGGACGAAGGCGAGGTCGAGTTGAACGGCGGCCGCGTGGCGATTCGCTCGCCGCGCGAAGCGATTCGTCATGGCATCGCTTACTTGTCGGAAGACCGCAAACAAGAGGGCCTCGCGCTCGGAATGTCCGTCGCCGCGAATATCACGCTTACGAACGTCGACGGCATTTCGTCGCGCACGGGCTTCTTACGCTTCGATGAAGAAGCCGCGATCGCACGCCGTTACGTGCAAGACCTGGCCATTCGCACGCCGTCGGTCGAACAGATCGTTCGCAATTTATCGGGCGGCAACCAGCAGAAGGTCGTCATCGGTAAATGGCTGTACCGAGGATCGAAGATCTTATTCTTCGATGAGCCCACGCGCGGGATCGACGTGGGCGCCAAGTTTGCCATTTACGGGCTGATGGATCGGCTCGCCGCGGACGGCGTCGGTGTCGTGCTGATCAGTTCGGAGTTGCCCGAGCTGCTTGGAATGACGGATCGGATCGCCGTCTTTCACGAAGGCCGCATAACGGCCGTTCTCGATACGAAAAAAACCGGTCAGGAGGAGATCATGCACTTTGCTTCGGGGCGTACACATGCTTGAAATGACATCCGATCGTAGTCAGCCCGCCGAGCGCTCGGCAAGGCAGCGACGCCGCGACCTGATTCAAAAGTTCGCGGCGCTGGGTAGTCTCGTTGCATTGGTCATTGCGTTTTCGGTCACGAGCTCGGCGTTCTTTTCCGTCGGCAACATGATGACGGTCAGCTTGCAAGTGACGTCAATCGCCTATCTGGGCGTGGCCGCAACCTGCGTCATCATCACAGGCGGCATCGACCTGTCGGTCGGCTCGGTGCTCGCGCTTGCCGGCGTTTCCGCCGCGTTGCTCGCCAAGTCGGGCATACCGGTGCCCGTCGCGATGCTTTGCGGCGTGCTCGTGGGGGCGCTGTGCGGATACGTCAACGGCACCTGCGTCACACGGATGGGGTTGCCGCCGTTCATCGCGACACTCGGCATGATGCTCGTCGCAAGAGGTCTCGCGTTGCAGATTACCGGCGCGCGGCCGGTCTCGGATCTCGGCAATGCGTTCGGGGCGCTCGGTAACGGCGCGCTGTTCCGGATCTCGCATATCGGCGCCGACGGATTTCCGGACACGACGTTTCCGGGGATTCCGTATCCGGTCGTCATCATGGTCGTGCTCTTCATCGCCGGTGCCATTCTTTTGTCGAAGACTTCGCTAGGGCGCCACATCTACGCCGTCGGGTCCAACCCCGAAGCGGCCCGTCTCTCCGGCGTCAACGTTCGCGGCGTGACGATGTTCACCTACGTGCTCTCCGGCGCGTTGGCCGGCGTCACCGGTTGCGTGTTGATGTCGCGTCTCGTGACCGGACAACCCAATGAAGGCGTCATGTACGAGCTCGATGCGATCGCCAGTGCGGTGATCGGCGGAACGTCGTTGATGGGCGGCGTGGGCACGATCTCGGGCACGGCCATCGGCGCGTTCGTGATCGGCGTGCTGCGCAACGGCCTGAACATGAACGGGGTATCCAGCTTCATCCAGCAGATCATCATCGGCGTCGTGATTCTAGGCACCGTTTGGATCGATCAATTGCGAAGCAGGAAGCGGTAATCAAGCGTAGTTCAACCATGAAAATAGAGGAGCGAGACATGCAGAGGCTTTCGATTTTTGCCGTATCGGCATTGTTGTGCGCGGCATTCAGCACCGGCGCTTATGCGGCCGGCGGCGAGATCGCGGTGATCGTCAAGACGGTCAATTCGAATTACTGGCAGAACGTGCAGAAAGGCGCGAAGGCCGCACTCGATGACGCGAAGGGTTTCACGATGACCTTCCAAGGCCCGGCCGCCGAATCCGATATCACGGATGAAGTGAATATGGTCGAGAACGCGGTCAACCGGCACGTCGCGGGCATCGTGCTCGCACCGTCCGATCCCGACGCGCTCGTCCCTGCGATCAAGAAGGCGTGGGAAGCGCACATTCCCGTCGTGCTGATCGACTCCGCGCTGTCCGACGCCGGCAAGCAGTACTACCAGTCGTTCTTGTCGACCGATAACGAGAAGGCCGGTGAGCTTTGCGCGCAGGCGCTGATCGACCGAGTCGGCCAGACGGGAAAGATCGCGCTCATGTCCTACGTGCCGGGCGCGGGATCCGAGATCGGGCGTGTCGGCGGCTTCAAGAAGTATCTCGCCGCACATTCGAAGCTGCAGATCGTCGGCCCGTACTACTCGCAATCGCAGATGGCGACGGCGCTGAATCAGACCACCGACGTGCTCTCCGCGAACCCTGACCTGAAAGGGATTTTCGGTGCGAACGAGCCGACCGCGATCGGAGTCGGCCGGGCGCTCAAGCAGTCGGGCAAGGCCGGCAAAGTCGTGGCGATCGGGTTCGACGGCAATCAGGATCTGCAAAATTTCGTACGCGACGGGACGATCCAAGGCATTGCCGTTCAAGGCTCCTATCAGATGGGATACAAGGGCATTCAGACGGTCGTCAACGTGATCGAACACAAGCCTGTCGCGAAGGATATCGATACGGGCGTCGTGATGGTCGACAAAAAAAACCTCGACTCGCCTGCGGCGAAGAACGTTCTTTACTAACCGTGCGGATGGCCTGCGCCGATGCCGGTGCCTGATCGGCGCAGTGCCTCGTTCGGTATCCATAACGATTGACCCTTTCTCGATTGCGTCCCTCGATGATCAACGCTCGCGAAATACATACCTTGCCGCGCAGTGGACTCGAACTGACTGCCCTGGGGTTCGGGTGCTCTCAACTCGGCGGCCTCTATCGTCCGATGTCGTCGGCCGATGCGCAGGCGCTCGTCGAGGCCGCGTGGTCGGCCGGCCTACGCTACTTCGATACGGCACCGTACTACGGCTTTACGCTTTCCGAGCGACGCATTGGGCAGGCGCTTTCGAACCGCGCGAGGGAAACCTTTTCACTGAGCACGAAGGTGGGCCGCTTGATGTGTCCCGATGCCGGCGTGCAGCCCGGCGAAGACGGCTGGGCCGAGCCGCTGCCTTTTCGGCCGATCTTCGACTATACCTACGGCGGCATCATGCGCTCGTACGAGGATAGCTTGCAGCGGCTTGGGATGACACGCATCGACATCCTCTACGTGCACGATATCGGAACGGTGACGCATGCCGATCGCCACGCGCACTACTGGGCTCAGCTTACGGAAGGCGGCGGTTTCCGCGCCTTGACGCAGTTGCGCGAGAGCGGCGCGGTGCGGGCGATCGGCCTCGGTGTCAACGAGTGGGAGGTCGTCGTCGATGCGATGAACGAAGTGCCGCTCGATGTGGTCATGCTCGCCGGACGGTACACGCTACTTGAACAGACCGCGCTCGAGCCGCTGCTCGACGCGTGCATCCGTGCTGAAACGGCTGTCGTTGCCGCAGGCGTATTCAATTCAGGCGTACTCGCCGGTAACGGCAAGTTCAATTATGCGGATGCGCCAGCCTCGGTCGTTGAAAAGGTGCGGCGCCTAGCCGATGTCAGCGCGCGCTTCGACGTACCGCTTCCGGCGGCTGCGCTGCAATTCCCCTTTGCCCATCGGGCTGTCGTTTCATGCGTCGTCGGCGCGCGCACGGCCGCGCAATTGGAGCAGAACATCGCATGGCTCGAGCGGCCGATACCCCCGCAGTATTGGCAGGCGTTGCGCGATGAGGGATTGATCGCCGCCAATGTACCGGTTCCGGAGGGGCAAGCATGACGCCGCGTATCGATGCGCACCAGCACTACTGGCAAATCGGCGATCGTGCCGGCTACTGGCCGCCTCCCGAGTTGAATGCGATCCATCGCGATTTCGGTCCGGCGGATATTGCGCCCGAGTTGGACGCGGCCCGAATCAGCGGAACGGTTCTCGTGCAGTCGCTACCTACCGAGAATGACACGCGCTTTTTGCTCGAACTCGCGGAGCGAACGCCGACCGTGTGCGCTGTCGTCGGGTGGGTCGATATGAAGGCTGCGGATGCGGCAACCAAAATCGCGGCATTCGCCGCGCAACCGAAGGCGCGTGGGCTACGGCCGATGCTTCAAGACCTACCGGACGACGCGTGGATCGACGATCCGATTTTGGATGGCGCCGTGGCGGCCATGATCGACCATGATTTGCGCTTCGATGCACTGGTGATGCCGCGCCATCTCGATGCGCTATACGAATTTGCCCGGCGCTATCCGGACCTGCGGATCGTCGTCGATCACGGCGCGAAGCCGCACATAGCGACAAAGCAGGTCGAGCCGTGGCTGTCCGCGATGACTAGGCTCGCGCTCCTGCCCAACGTGCATTGCAAGCTCTCCGGGCTTTGGACCGAGGCCGGCGACGCGGCCGATGACGACGCGCTCAGAAGCCGTGTTCGGCCCTATGTCCGAGCGGTGACTGAGCTATTCGGCGCGCGGCGATTGATGTGGGGCAGCGACTGGCCCGTGTTGCGTCTCGCCCCTGGCTCCGACGGTTATGGCGCATGGCTGGCCGCATGCGAGGACGATTGCACGCGGTTTTTGGGCGCGGACGCCGTCTCCGACGTTTTCGGCGGCAACGCATACACGTTTTATCGCGTCGGCGACACCCTTCGCCACGCATGATTTGATCAAGAGGAAATCCCTATGCTTAGCGTGATTTGCGAATCACCCGGAGTGTTGCGTGCGCAGCAGTCCGATATGCCTGTTCGAGGTGAAGGCGAAGTATTGCTGCGGGTATCGCGAGTTGGAATTTGCGGTACCGACTTGCACATCTTTACGGGCAACCAACCCTATCTTCAGTACCCTCGTGTGATGGGGCATGAGTTTTCGGGCCTGGTCGTCGAGGCGGAACAGAACTCGGGATTCGCTCCGGGCGACGGTGTCTATGTGATGCCGTATTTGTCATGCGGACGTTGCGTCGCATGCAGACAAGGTAAGACCAACTGCTGCGTCGAGATCAAGGTGCTGGGCGTGCATCGTGACGGCGCGCTCGCCGAGTACCTCAGCGTACCCGCGCAGTTCGTTCACAAGGCTGAAGGCGTCACGCTCGATCAAGCGGCGATGCTGGAGTTTTTGGCGATCGGGGCGCACGCGGTACGGCGCGCGGAGGTGTCGGCCGGTCAACGCGTGTTGGTAGTCGGGGCCGGTCCGATCGGCATGGCCGCCATGATCTTTGCGAAGCTTCGGGGCGCCAATGTGACGTGTCTCGATACGCGCGCCGATCGCCTCGAATTTTGCACATCGCAATTGAACGTCGATGCGGCCGTCAGTGTCGGTCCCAACGACGCCGAGCAGCTCGCATCGCTCACGAACAATGAGTTTTTCGATGCCGTTTTCGACGCGACGGGCAATATCGACGCAATGAACCGCGGGTTCGCCTTCGTGGCGCACGGCGGAAAATATACGTTGATCTCTATCGTGCCCGGGCAGGTGACGTTCTCCGATCCGGAGTTTCATAAGCGCGAGACGACTTTGCTTGCGAGCCGGAACGCGACCACCGCCGATTTCGAGACCGTGCTCGAAGCGATGCGTGCGGGCCGTATTCCGGATCAAGCGTTGAACACGCATCGAATGCGGCTTGCCGATGTTCCGGAAGCGTTTCCGCGTTTGCTGGAGACTGGGCAAACGGTGGTCAAGGCGTTGGTGGAGTGCTGAGCCATGTCATGGGACGTACGGGAAAGCGGCCATGAGTGAACCCATACTTCAGTTCGGCACGAGCCGGTTTCTGCTGGCGCACGTCGCGCTGTTCGTTTCGCAAGCGCTGGAGCGGGGCGATGCCATCGGCGGCATCAGCGTCGTGCAGACCACCGGCAATGCCGCCAGTCATGCGCGCGTCGCGGCGTTGGCGCGGCAAGCGAGCTATCCGGTGCGTATCCGCGGGAATGAGCACGGTGCCGTCGTCGATAGGGTGGTCGTCTGCGATGCCATTCGCTCGGCGTGGATTGCCGATCGCGACTGGGCGACGATACGCCGGTCGGCGATCGAAGACGTGCGCGTGATCGTGTCGAACACCGGCGACACCGGCTACCGCCTCGACGAGCGGGATTCGATCGATGTGCTATCAAAGGATAGCGCCGCGCCGCGCAGCTATCCGGCGAAGCTTCTCGCGTTGCTTCATTCGCGCTGGCAAGAACGTCCCGCCGACGGTGTATCGATTTTCCCTTGCGAGTTAGTGGAGAACAACGGCGACACGTTGCGCGAGATCGTGCTTGGCCTCGCGAAGCAATGGTCGCTGCCCGATTCGTTCATCGAATACGCCCGGCACCGATGTGTTTGGGTGAACTCACTCGTGGATCGGATCGTGTCGGCGCCTATCGACCCCGTCGGCGCGGTTGCCGAGCCCTATGCCCTGTGGGCCATCGAGCGACGGACGGGAATGGAATTGCCCTGCACGCACGAGAGCATCGTTCTGACGGACGACTTGCGGAGCCACGAACGGTTGAAACTCTTTTTCCTGAACCTCGGCCATAGTTGGCTGGCGGAGCAGTGGCTTACCGAGCAGCGGTCGATGTCGGAAACGGTGCTCGAGGCGATGCACGATGCGCGTATGCGCGCCGATATCGAGGCTGTATGGCAAGAAGAAGTCCTGCCCGTATTCGAGGCGATCGGCATGCGTGTTCAGGCCGAAGAGTACGTATCGAGCGTTCGCGAGCGGTTTAGCAATCCTTACCTGGAGCACCGCATCTCGGACATCGCGCAAAACCATATAGCGAAGGTCAAACGGCGAGTGTTGCCGCTGATCGAACTCGCGAACTCACTCTCGATGACGAACGCTCAACCGCGCTTGCGCGGCTTGCTCGGCAAGCGTGAACTCATCTAACAATCGAAGATTAGGACGAGAAGAGGACCATGCGCTACTGCCTTGCGTTGGACTTGAAAGACGATCCCGAACTCATCTCCCGCTACGAGGTGTTTCATCGGGACGTTTGGCCCGAGGTCGTCGGCCATATACGAGAGCACGGCGTCTCGAGTATGGAAATCTATCGCTTGGGCACCCGGCTGTTTATGATCATGGAGACGGACGATGCCGTCTACGACGCCGATCGAATGGCCCAAGCGGCGTCGAGCAATCCCGTGGTTCGACAATGGGAAACGTTGATGTGGGAGTTTCAAGCCCCCACCCCTTGGACGCCCACGGGACAAAAGTGGGTGACGATGGATCGAATATTCGATTTGCAGCAGCAGCGATAGGGTTCGCGCGAGGCGTTGCAACGTCGCGCTGGTTGGGCGATGGCAAGCTTCACGCATTTAGCATAATCGGGCGCTTATCAACGGTGGAGAAGAAAGCGCGTGCTGCGGGTCATCCACTCTCTCCCTCATTGTCGATCCGGGCCTGCGGCTACCACTTTTAGCAGGCCCGGCCCGCGACGCCCGTAGACATTACACCTGCCCCTCCGGATATTACGCCGAGACTACGGAAATTCGAGGCGGCATCAAATTAGTTTATAGCCAAAACTATAGTCGTAAACGTTTCCACTTATTAGGGCGAGAATGATCGTCAAAACGAGTGGCGATATCAAATCAATAAATAAGTTTGCGAACAACGGCCGTTGGCGTGGGTCATCCACTGCTAATTAAAGGCTAATTCCATAGTGCTTGCTCATTCCAGCTCACCGGTGCGGGGGACCCTGTTCGCCCGCGACGGGGCGAATCGTTTTGGAGAACTAAATGCCACGCATCGATACCTCGGGCGGTTTCATCGACTACGATTTCCATCCACCTGTGATGCCGGCTCGCACGATACCGGTGAGCCCGAACGATACAGGGTCGGGAATACAAACCGCGACGGACGCCGCGATCGCCGCCTATGACGCGGCCGTCAGTGGAGTGGACGACACCATGCGCAATGCGCCGCGCAATGCAGCACTTCGGCAGGACCTTCTTGCTTGGCATGGAGACGAAGCCGAGGCTGCGTTGGATAAAGCCATCGAAAGTGAACTGAGTGACCCAGCCGCCAAAAGTAGTGGGAATGCCCTACCGGGCCAAGACATCTTGCAGCGCTATTCGACTGATCCTGTGGCGCGTCCCGCGATCATCCGTGCCCTGCTGGCCGACCCGAGCGTCAAGAACTGGATCAATCAAGCGGCACAAAACGTCGCCAAACCCTACCAAGGAGCCGACGCGGCGTCGATCGCAGAGGAACCGGAGCGGGCGCGGGATGCGGCCCAAAGGCTACAAGCGTCGATCGCGGGCCTGCCGCCCGAGTTGGCGGCCGCCGTCACGCAAGCTAGCTTGCCGACGATCGAAGATATTGCAAAGGTGAAACTACCGGCCGGCGAGGCCGCGTTCGAGACACTGCAGGACGTTTTGAGTTCGATCGGAGACGGCCCCCAAGCCCAATCGATAATCGATGAGGTGGCGGGCTACTACACGAAGGACTACGGCGCCGTTAACGTCTTGGCCGGCCATGACGGTTCCCAAGGGGTGTTGGCCCAGTCGATCGTGGACGCGGCGAACGGGAACGGTGGAAAGATCGATATGAGATTTGCCCGCTCCTTGGCGGACCAATTGGACGGTTCGAGCAGCAACAAGCTGCGCGACATGGCTCAGCCCATCCGCAATGCTGCCGCCGATGGTCTGCAAAATTACCTGGCAAGCGGCAAGAGTCCTTTGGGCGCGTATAACCGCGCACAGGAAAAAGCGGCGGAAACCACCGCTCACTTGCGCGACTTACTTAAGCAAGCCGGCGCGCTCACCCCGGAACAGCAACAGAACTTCATCAAGGCCTACATGTCGGCACCCGCCAATGCCGACGTGTACAAAAACGAAGCCCAAGCCGCGAAGAATCTTGCCGACTACATGAACGCGAACCGCGACAATTTGATTTACGCGGCGGGGCAGACGCAGGATTCGGCCAAGCAACTCTACGAGTGCCTGAAGGATTTGACGTACACGGGCCAAGGTACGACCGCGCTGAGTTTCATCGGATCGATCAATAACGACCCCGCCGCGAGCAAGGCGCTCGGCGCTCTCCCCGGCTATACCGGTAACTTCCTGGACGACACGATCGCTTCGGCAGAAGGCGAGCTTTTGGTGGAGAAAAACGGTGATTCCGCATCGGCAGCCGACGCACTGCTGCAATTGGCCGAACCGATTTTTAAGGAAGCCAGAGGCTGGAACAACCTGAAGAAGAGTTTCAAAGCAGCAAGCGAGATCAAAGGCGACGCGAATGCTTCCGACGTCGAAAAGTTGTCCGACGGGATTAAGCAGATGGGAAATGGAAGGCGCGGCTTCGCTATTGCTTCGATCTTGGGCAGATCGGTCAGCGGCGCCAGCGCGGACGGTATCAAAAGCATGGAAGGAGCCTTGGGCAACGCGGGCGTGGCAACGGACGAACTCAGTGCGGGCGCTTTAAGATTTTCGGCCGATGCGGCCACCTTCGGGAGTTACATCCGGAACTCGGCGGTTGGATCAAGCGTGAGCAAGTTCATGCCCGGTGTGGGTGTGATCATGAACGCGCGTGCGGCTTGGGGCGACGCCAATAAGGCGGTATCCGATCCGCTTTACGCCGGAGCGGTCGTCGGCGACGTCATTGCACTAGTTGGAAGCGGGCTCTCCGCGTTTCTCCCCACGGAGGTTTTGGGCCAGGCGTTGACCGGTCTAGGGGCTGTCATTTCCGCGCCGCTCGAGTGGATAGGTGGCGCAATCGACAGTTCTAAAAAAGAATCCGCGCTGAAGGCCGAGACGAAGAAATATTTACTGCAGGCGGACGACATGACTGTCGCCGATGAGCGAAAGAACCAAGGAAGACTGGACCGCACGCGGATGCCGGATCAGACCGATGGACTCGATGACAAAACCATCGATGCACTGGTCAACAGCGATCCCGACCAGATCAAGGCGCTCGAGTCGTTGAACATGAGCCCCTCGGAGATCCAAACGCTGGGCGAGGCGCATCCCGAACTGTTGCAGACTTCATCGAAGTCGGACTTCTTGGTCGACCTCGCTAAGATCGGTGGGACACAAGGCGCCGAAGTCACGGGTCTCGCGGACGCCTATGAAAAGGACAATCCCAGGATCGCCGGCATTTTGGCCGATCGGCCCAGTGGGGCTCCGCTGACGAGCGACGATAAGAATCAGTTTCTTCATCTGATCAGTCAGAACTACCCGAACACCAAAGCTTACTTGCAAGTCATCGATCCGGATCTCGTCAGCCCCGAGGCTGATGCGAGGCGCAAAGCGGATGCGGATTTCGAGGCTCAGTTGGAAGCTCAGGGGCCGTTCTCGGACCAACAGATCGGCGGTTTGCTGAAGCACAATAGCGACGCCGCCTATCAAGCCGAATTCATCAGCCGCCTACAGCAGAGTCAAGATCTCGATCGCTGGGTTCGCTCCATCAGCCAGGACGACAACGGATTGCCGGAAGCGGCCAAGAGCGCAATTCAGGCGGCCGCGAAAGCGGGCGTGTTTTCGTCGCCCGATGAGGCCAACAAATACTTGAACGAGCTGCCTTAGCCCGCGCTGCCCACTTGAGCCGCGATTGCCGCCATACGGTCGCAACGACCCCAACGGCAATCGCGGTGCTCGCTACCCGGGTAGCAGCATTGCGATGGCAGCCGCGCCCATGACAGCCGTCGCAATCCATCCGAGTACGATCAGCGGACGACTTGCAACGAAAGCGCCCATTACTGACTTCTTTGAAACGAGCACGATGATGACCGCCATCAGCGGCACGGCGACGACGCCGTTGATGACGGCACTCCAGAACAGCGCTTTCATCGGGCTGATCGGCGAATATTGGATAGCGAGCGCGGCAAGTACGCTGACGGCGATGATGCCGTAGAAACCGCGCGCATCGGTCACCTTTCGCTCGAGCCCCTCCTTCCACCCCATCGCCTCGGACAGCGCGTAGGCCCCGGATCCGGCCAGTACCGGCACGCCAATCAGGCCCACACCGAGAATCCCGAGCGCGAAGACGACGTAAGCGAGATCGCCGGCGAGCGGCCGCAAGGCGCTGGCGGCCTGCGCCGCGGTGTCGACGTCCGTTATACCCGCCACGTGAAGCGTGACGGCGGTTGCCAGCATGATGAAATAGGCGGTGAGGTCGGAGTAGAGCATCCCGCTCCATGTATCCCACCGAATTCGCCTCAATTCCACGGCGGCGGCACGCGCATCCCGTACGAGCGGCACAGTGCCGTGGTGTCGCTCCATGTCCTCGACCTCTTCGGATGCCTGCCAGAAAAAGAGGTATGGGCTGATAGTCGTACCGAAGACAGCGACCACGACGGCGGCGGCGCTGGCGTCGAGCGTGAACTTGGGCGATACCGTGCGCAATACCACCTGGCCCCACGGAACGTGGACCGTGAATAGCACCGCCGCGTAAGCCAGTAGAGAGACCGTCAGCCACTTCAAAAAGAAGACGTAGCGGTGATACGGGATGAACATTTGCAGCAAGAGCGTGCCGAATACGAAGATCGACGTCATCAGGTGTCGATCGATGCCGCTCACCAGTTCCGCGACCTCCCCCATGGCCGCGACATCGGCGGCAATGTTAAGGGTATTCGCGACGAGCAGTAGCAGCACGACACCGCGTAGTACGAAGGGCGGGAAAGTGGCCTTGATATTCGCGGCAAGTCCCTTGCCGGTTACGCGGCCAAGGTTCGCGCACATCGACTGGATCGCGGCCATCAACGGGAAGGCGATCGGCATCGTCCAAAGCATGTTCAAGCCGAATTGAGCGCCTGCCTGCGAATACGTGGCGATGCCGCTTGGATCGTCGTCGGCCACGCCGGTGATCAGCCCCGGCCCGAGCCGCGACAGAGGGTGCTCTTTCAGGCGCTCCCAGAGCACCCGAAACGCGCCGCTGCGCGACGCTCGGTCGACGTCCATTCACTTGGCCTCACGGAAATGGGAGATAAGCGCACCTCCGGTCGATTAAAGCCGCCATTCCGTGTGCGCGCGTTGATGCGGATCAAGTGCTCGCGCGAAGGGCAGCGGTAGCGTGTCAGGGTATCGTCAGATCAAAAAAAGAAATCCGTATAGGCACCCCCTATTCGCGATGCGGGCGCGTCTAGCCCGCCCAGGCATCGAGGCGTGACGCGCTCGTGGGCGTCTGCATCCATTTCCCTCTCCTCGGCGTATATCGGAGACAACCCGGTGCGATCGAGTCGGATCGCGCGGCGCGAGCTTGCGGCGCGCGGTTCATCGCCTACTATCTACACACCGAAAGTCCCCCGCTTCGGCATCCGCGGTCGACCGGTTCGGTGCGGCGGCGTCCGGGGAAGACGGCACCTCGGGCGAAGTGTTTGGGGCCGTCGATCTCGCACCGGGCGGCTGGCGGCGGGAGGACATGGTATGCCCTCGCGCGACTCTGCCGGCGGACACTGACTGACGGGAGGGTATGCCATGGCTGCTCCACACTTGAGCGCGCACGAAACCCCCGCTCCGGCGCGCCGGAGTGAGCTCATTCAACCCGGCTGGGTACGCGCGACGCACTGGCTCAATGCGCTCGCGGCGATCGTCATGATGCTTTCGGGGTGGCAGATCTACGACGCCTCGCCGATCTTCCCGCGCTTCATGTTCCCGATGTCGATCACGCTGGGCGGTTGGCTGGCCGGCGCGCTGCAGTGGCATTTCGCCGCGATGTGGCTGCTGATGGCCAACGGCATCGTGTACCTCGTGCTCAGCGTCCTGAGCGGGCGTTTGTTCTCGCGTTTTTTCCCGCTTTCGCCGAGTGCCGTCGGGCTCGATCTATGGCGCGCATTGACGGGCAAGCTCTCCCATGCCGACCTGTCCCATTACAACGCCGTGCAAAAGCTGGCCTACGTGGCGGTCATCGTCGATCTCGTCGTGCTCGTGCTTTCCGGGCTGGCGATTTGGAAGTCCGTGCAGTTTCCATTGCTGCGTGCCTTGATGGGCGGCTACGACTCGGCGCGGATCGTGCATTTTTGTGCAATGACATTCCTGGCAGCGTTCTTGGTCGTCCACGTCGTGATGGTCGTGCTCGTGCCGCGCTCGCTGATCGCCATGCTGCGAGGCCGATAGGCCTATGTCTCGAGATTCGTGGAAAAGGAGCCGGCCATGACGCAACCCAACGACCGTACTGTCGCGCGCAAGCCCTCGCTGGACACGCAGACGATCCTGGCCGACGCGCAGCGCGAATTGGCATTGCCGTCGCGTCGCGCGTTCGGCAAGCGCGTGTTGACGCTGGGCGGCCTGTTGATGCTGACGGGCTGCTCGCTGACCGACGAAAAGTCCGTCAACGCATTTTTGCTGAGCGTGTCGCGCATGAACGATCGCATCCAGGCATGGCTGTTCGATCCCACGCGGCTGGCGCCCACCTACGACGAGGCGCAGCTTACGCGGCCGTTCCCGTTCAACGCCTACTACACCATCGACGAAGTACCCGACGTGGACGCGGACGGTTTCATGTTGCAATTGAGCGGCCTGATCAAAGGCAAACGTAGCTGGACGCTGCCGGAGCTCTATGCGCTACCTCACGCCGAACAGATCACGCGGCATATTTGCGTCGAAGGCTGGAGCGCGATCGGACATTGGGGCGGCACGCCGTTCTCGGATTTTCTTCGTCGCGTGGGAGCGGACACGAGCGCAAAGTACGTCGGCTTCAAATGCGCCGACGATTACTACGAGAGTATCGACATGGCCAGCGCGCTGCACCCGCAGACGTTGCTCACGTTTCAATACGACGGCCAGACGTTGCCCCCGAAATACGGCTTCCCGATGAAGCTGCGGATTCCCACCAAGCTGGGCTATAAGAATCCGAAGCACATCATGGAGATATTCGTGACGAATACGTACCCCGGCGGCTATTGGAGCGATCAGGGGTACAACTGGTTCGGCGGCTCTTGAGGCCACGCGGTCCCAAGGCGCGCCGACGGAGGTCGAGCGTGGAGGCACAACGAGTGTGCCGCCTGCGTGACGTCATTCCGGCATCACCCTCTATCCGGCTGTCACAACACCAAGGAGGAATTTCATGAAAAAGACGATCGTAGCGATGCTTGCCGCCGTGCTTGGGCTTAGCGCATCGGGTGTATTCGCGCAGGCGGCGAGCGGCGCGATGTCCAATACGGAAATGGCGAGCGGGACGATGTCCCAGCAACCGATGGGCAAAAAGAAGATGAAGCGCATGCCCCACAAGAAGAGTGACGCGATGGGCATGAAGCACGAAGCGTCGGGCGCGATGGGCAACTGAGCCTCGGTCACGGCTCTCGGCGCGGTGCTCGCCGCGGCGCCGAGAGTCTCGCCCGTCCCTCAGAACTCAAACGATCGGGATCAAACCAACCCATAGGCCCGGCGTGCCAATGCCAGCGCCAGCACCTCAGCCGGGTCCACCAGCCTCCAATCCCGTGCTTCGTCGATGAAGGGCATCGCGAGCGGAATCTCCGTGCACGCCATCACCATCGGCAAGTCGCCGTGCTGTTCATACAACACGCGCCCAACAGCCGCGAATCGCGCGCGCGCGAGATCGAGCCTGCCTGCCTTCACGCCGTCGTAAATCCCTTCCATCAGCGCGCCGCGCTCCCGAGTCGCGGGCAGTACGCAGCGAATCCCGCACGCATCGAACGCATCCTGATAGAGCGCCATCCGATACGTGCCCTCCGTCGCCAGCAGCATCGCCGACATAACGCCGGACGCGCGCAGATGCGCGGCCGTTTCCCTCGCGATATGCAGCAGTTCGACGTCTGGCTGTTCGCGCTGCAACGCCGCCTGCCACGCATGCGCGGTATTGCATGCGACTGCCACGGTGCGTGCGCCTAAGCCAACGAGCCGCCCGATTGCCACCGACATGCCTTCCAGCGGCTGCGGCGCATTCGGATCGAGCAAGGCCCGGCTGCGGTCCACCACCGGAATCTGTGCGAGCCAGTGCTCGGGGAACGCCTGATCGACGATCGGCGTGCCGTGCTCGCGCAAACAGCGCTCGCATGCGGAGAGGAACAAGCGCACGAAATCGACGCCCGCGGCAGGTCCCATGCCGCCGAGGATGCCGACGGGATGGCGGGCCCGTAGCCGCTCCCGCGGCTCAGCGGATGAAAGGCCGGACACGATGCGCGCGCCGGGTGGCTGGAGCGGGTCAGTGTTCATCGAGATGCCGAATCGGTGAGGGTGGATTAGGGTTGTCCCTAATGAAAATGTATTTTCGTCGAGGCTATTGTGGCGAAAAATTATTTTCATGTCCAAGTTCTTAACCGTATCCGGAGCGCAATGAGCAAGTCAGAGTCGTCCGTCGTCGACCGTATCGCGCAGGTGCTGCCGTCGCTGAGCGACGCGCATCGGCGCCTTGCCGATTACGTACTAGGGAAGCCGTTCAAGGTCGCGGTCATGACGATCGACGAATTCGCAAGTGCCTGCGAGGTGTCCAACGCGACGGCCAACCGCTTCGTGCGCAAGCTGGGCTTGCCGGGTTATCCGCAATTCCGGGCTTTGCTTGCACAAGGCTTCGAGCAAGCCCTCGCGCCCGTCGAGCGCCTGCGCCTCGAACGCACGCGAGCGGCATCGGCGGCGGACATCTTTTCCGCGTCCTTGTACGAGGACCAACGCAATTTCGAACTGACGCGCATGTCGCTGAGCACCGACGAGTGCGAGAAAGCCGTGCGGGCCGTGCTCGGAGCGCGCCGAATTTTCATCGTCGGCTTCGGGTCGAGCGGGTTCCTCGCGGGATTCCTACAACGCAATCTCACGGTCCACTGCGACGTCGTTAAAAGCCTGGCGACGCTCGGTGGCGTGTCGGAAGCGGCACGCCAGATCTCGCGTATCCGCAAGGGCGATCTGCTGATCTCGATTTGCTTCCCGCGCTATCTCGCCGACACCGTCACGCTGACGAAGTCGGCCCGGGAGGCCGGCGCCAACGTGCTCGCCATCACCGACAAGCCGACGTCGCCGATCGCCAAGCATGCCGACGTCTGCCTCTATGCATCGAGCGAACGCCAGTACCTATCGAACTCGGAAACAGCGGCGCTCGGCATGATCGAGGCGCTCTCGGCGGCGGTGGCGCATCGCTCCGAGAACTCGCTCGACGACGTGGCGCAACTGACCGAAGCGGTGATGCCGTGGCTGAGCAACCAGGATGACAACCATGACTGACGCTGTATTGGCGATTCACGGCGGTGCGGGCGCGATGGCGCGTGCGGAAGCCTCCGCCGAAATGCGCGAGGCGTACGAAAGCGCGCTCGCGCGCATCTTGCAAGACGCCGGACGTCTGCTCGAGCAGGGCGGCAGTGCGCTCGACGCGGTGACCGAAGCCGTGCGCTTGCTGGAGGAATGCCCCCTGTTCAATGCGGGACACGGCGCGGTGTTCACGAGCGCCGCCACGCATGAACTCGACGCGTCGATCATGGACGGCAGCACGCTGCAGGCCGGCGCGGTCGCCAACCTGCGGACGGTGCGCAATCCGGTGCTCGCGGCGCGCGCGGTCATGGAGCGAAGCCAGCACGTGATGTTCGTCGGCGAAGGCGCGGAAGCATTCGCCCGGCAGCAAGGGCTCGAATGCGTCGATCCGTCGTTCTTCTCGACGCCGTTGCGCCGCGAACAGCTCGAACGCGTGCAGCGGACCGACGCGCAGCAGACGACGCTCGATCACGACGCCGCTTCGTCCGGCGCGGTGCCGCTGTCGTTTCCCCGTACAACGCAAGGAGCGGCGCCGCTCGACGAAGACCGCAAGCTCGGCACGGTCGGCGCGGTGGCGCTCGACGCGCACGGCAACCTGGCCGCTGCTACGTCCACGGGCGGCATGACCAACAAGCAGCCGGGCCGCGTCGGCGATGCACCGATCATCGGCGCGGGATGCTATGCCGACAACGGCACCTGCGCGATCTCGACCACCGGCAGCGGCGAGATGTTCATCCGCATGGTGGTGGCGCACGACATCGCGGCGCGCATGCGATACGCGGGCGCGTCGCTGGACGAAGCCGCGCAGCACGTGGTCCACGAGCAATTGCCGCGCATCGACGGACGCGGCGGTCTAGTGGCGGTCGACGCACACGGGAACGTGAGCATGCCGTTCAACACGGAAGGGATGTACCGAGGCTTCATTCGTGCGGGACAACCCCCGGTCGTCGCCATTTACAAGTAGGTCGGCCAAGGGCGTTCGCGGTGCGAAGGCCCGGCTCTTTTCGACGGAAGAAAGATGATGAGCGAGAAAGTTGCGGCCTTCGCGGACATGGCGCCCGAGCGGGTCGTTCAGGTTGAAGATCTGAGCGTCGAGTTCAGAGGATCGGAGCGCACGGTCGAGGCGGTCAAGCATCTTTCGTTTCATGTCGATCGCGGCGAGACACTCGCGATCGTCGGCGAATCGGGCTCGGGCAAGTCGGTTACGTCGCTCGCGCTGATGCGGCTCGTCGAGTACGGCGGCGGCCGTATTACCGGCGGCCGTCTGGGGTTTCGCCGACGGGGCGGGCAGACGGTCGACATCGCGCAGTGCTCGGGGCAGCAGATGCGCGCGATGCGCGGCGCCGATCTGGCGATGATCTTTCAGGAGCCGATGACGTCGCTCAATCCGGTTTTTCCGGTGGGCGAGCAAATCGCCGAATCGATCCGCCTGCACCAAGGGCTCGGCACAGCCGAGGCACGCGCGCAAGCGCTGCGCATGCTCGATCAAGTGCGCATCCCCGACGCGCGAAACGTGCTCGGACGCTATCCGCATCAACTTTCGGGGGGCATGCGTCAGCGCGTGATGATCGCGATGGCGCTCGCCTGCAAGCCGGCGCTTCTGATCGCGGACGAGCCCACCACGGCGCTGGACGTGACGGTGCAGGCGCAGATCCTTCAATTGATCCGCGAACTGCAGCGCGAGATGCAGATGGGCGTCATGTTCATCACGCACGATATGGGCGTGGTGGCCGAGGTCGCCGATCGCGTGCTCGTGATGTTGCGCGGCGAGGCAGTCGAGGCGGGCGCGTCGCAGCAAATCTTCGATACGCCGTCTCATGTCTATACGCGCGCGTTGCTCGCAGCGGTGCCGCGGCTCGGATCGATGCGCGGGACGGACTTGCCGGCCCGCTTTCCGCTGCTCGCCGGCATGGATGTGGCGCCGATTCAGGCGGCCGCGCCGAGCGCTCGGAGTGCCCTCGATACGGAGACGCAGGAGCGCGAACCGATCCTGAGCGTGCGCGAACTGACCACGCGCTTCGATATCCGTACCGGGCTTCTGAGCCGCGTCACGCGCCGCGTCCATGCGGTGGAAAAAATCAGCTTCGATCTGCATCGAGGCGAGACACTGTCGCTCGTGGGCGAATCGGGCTGCGGCAAATCGACGACGGGCCGCTCGCTACTGCAACTCGTCAAGAGCCAGAGCGGCCGCATCCTGTTCGACGGCCAGGACATCAGCCGGTTGCGGGGCGATGCGCTGCGCGATCTGCGCCGTCATATCCAATTCGTGTTCCAGGACCCGTTGGCCTCGCTCGACCCGAGGCTGACGGTCGGCTACTCAATCATGGAGCCGATGCGTATTCATCGGCTTTACCCGGCGGGCGAGGCGGAAGCGCGCATGCGCTATCTGCTCGAGCGAGTCGGCTTGCCCGCCGATGCCGCGCAGCGCTATCCGCACGAGTTCTCGGGCGGCCAGCGTCAGCGGATCTGCATCGCGCGGGCGCTAGCCACGAACCCGAAGGTCGTGATCGCCGACGAATCGGTGTCCGCATTGGATGTATCCATTCAAGCCCAGATCGTGAACCTGCTGATCGATCTTCAGCGCGAGATGGGGATGGCGCTGTTGTTCATTTCGCACGACATGGCCGTCGTGGAGCGAATCAGCCACCGCGTGGCCGTCATGTATCTCGGCCAAATCGTCGAAATCGGCTCGCGCCGCGACATCTTCGAGAATCCCCAGCACCCCTATACGAAGCGATTGATGGCCGCGGTGCCGGTAGCGGACCCGCAGCGGCGCCACCTCGACCGCAAGCTGTCGTCGGGCGAGATTCCGAGCCCGATCCGCGACGTCGGTGACGAGCCTGTCGTCGCACCGCTCGAGCAAATCGACCGAGACCACTATGTCGCGCAGCACGCCATTGCCGCGCAGTTTTGATGTACCCACCCGCAACGAGGAGTAGAACCATGCGAACGTTTCGCGCCACACAATGGATTGGGGCCATCGCGCTGGCCTTTGGGGTTTTCACCGCACCGCTGGCGATGGCCGCGAAGGACGTGACCGTCGCGGTGCCGATCTCGCTCGATTCGCTGGACCCGTACAACACGAATTCGACGCTCGCACAGGCGGTCGGCAAATCGTATTACGAGGGGCTGTTCGGCTTCGATAAGAACCTGAAGGTCCAGCCGCTGCTTGCGGAAAGCTACACGGCAAGCCCGGACGGCCTCAGCTACACCTTCAAGCTACGTCACGGCGTGAAGTTCCAGGATGGGACGGACTTCAACGCCGAAGCGGTTAAGGTCAACCTCGACCGCGTGCTCGACAAGAGCAACGGGCTCGCGCGCTACAACCAGTTCAATCGCATCAAGTCCGTGACCGTGGTGGATCCGTATACGGTCAAGATCGAACTGAACGAGCCGTTCTCGGCCCTCATCAACGCGCTGGCGCATCCGTCCGCCATGATGATTTCGCCGACCGCACTCAAGAAGTGGGGCAAAGACATTGCGCTGCATCCGGTCGGCACGGGTCCGTTCGAGTTCGTCGAATGGAAGCCGGCCGAGTACTTGAAGGTGAAGAAGTTCGACGGCTATTGGCGTAAAGGCTATCCGAAGATCGACTCGCTGACCTTCCGCACGGTGACCGACAACAACACCCGCGCGGCGGTCGTACAGACGGGCGAGGCGCAATTCGCTTATCCGGTGCCGTACGAGCAAGCGAGCATCCTGAAGGCGAACCCGAAGCTGGAGTTGGTCGCGACGCCGTCGATTACGACGCGCTATGTGTCGATGAACACGCTGCAAAAGCCGTTCGACGATGTGCGGGTGCGCGAGGCCGTCAACTATGCGATCAACAAGGACGCGCTTGCAAAGGTCGCATTCGCCGGCTATGCGTTCCCGGCGCAGGGTGTGGTGCCGCAAGGCGTGGCGTTTGCCGAGAAGATGTCGCCGTGGCCGTACGATCCCGCCAAGGCGCGCGAACTCCTGAAGGAGGCGGGCTACCCGACGGGTTTCTCCACGTCGCTGTGGTCGGGCTATAACGACGGCACATCGGCGAAGGTCGTGCAGTTTCTGCAGCAGCAACTCGGGCAGGTCGGCATCAAGACGTCGATCGAAATGCTCGAATCCGGTCAACGCGTGCAGCGAGTCCAGACGGTGAAGGATCCGAAAACCGCCGCCGTACGCATGTACTACGGCGGCTGGTCGGCTTCGACGGGAGAGGCCGACTGGGCGCTGCGTCCATTGCTGACCACCAACGCCTGGCCGCCCGTGTTCTACAACACGGCGTACTACTCGAACAAGGACGTCGACAAGGATGTGTCCGACGCGTTGCTGATCACCGATGCGACGAAGCGGCAGCAGCTGTACGCCGACGCGCAGCAGCGTGTCTGGAAGGATGCGCCGTGGGCGTTCCTCACCACGGATCGCAACTTGTCGGTCGAGAACAAGAGCCTGACCGGTTTCTACGTGATGCCTGACGGTTCGTTCAACTTCAGCGACGTCGATCTGACGCAATAAGCGGATCGCGCACCCGGTATCGGAGCGCGGGAGGGACCGCCCGCTCGCGCTCGTCAACGCGGACTTGCCATGTTTGTCTATATCGCCAAGCGGCTCCTCGGCGCCGTCCCGACTCTCGTGTTCGTCGCGGTCGCCGTGTTTCTGTTCGTGCACGTGTTGCCCGGCGACCCGGCTCGCCTCGCGGCGGGGCCCGAGGCGGACGAAGCGACCGTCACCCTCGTGCGCCACCAGCTCGGTCTCGATTTGCCGATGCCGGAACAGTTCGTACGTTACTTCGATCACGCATTGCACGGCGATCTGGGCCAGTCGCTGCGGACGAAGCGTGCGGTCTCGCGCGAGATCGCCGACCGCTTCACGCCGACGTTCATCCTGACGCTCACCAGCATGGTGTGGTCGGTCATATTCGGGCTCGTGGTGGGCGTCGTGTCGGCGGTCTGGCGCAACCGCGCCCCGGACGCGGTCGGCATGACGCTAGCGGTTTCCGGCATCTCGTTCCCGGCGTTTGCGCTCGGCATGGTGCTGATGCAGATCTTTTCGGTTCAGCTCGGCTGGCTGCCTTCGATCGGCGCCGGATCATGGCGGCACTACATCCTGCCGTCGATTACGCTCGGCGCCGGTGTCGCGGCGGTCATGGCGCGCTTCACGCGTGCCGCGTTCGTCGAAGTCATGCAGGAAGACTATGTGCGGACGGCGCGGGCCAAGGGATTGTCGGAGTGGTTCGTCGTCGTCAAGCACACCTTCCGCAACGCGTTGATTCCGGTCGTGACGATGATGGGTCTGCAGTTCGGCTTTTTGCTCGGCGGCTCGATCGTCGTGGAAGCCGTGTTCGCGTGGCCGGGGATGGGCAGCCTGCTCGTCGATTCGGTGAACATGCGCGACTACCCGGTGATCCAGGGGCTGATCCTCCTATTCTCCGTCGAGTTCATCGTGATCAATATCGTGGTGGACGTGCTGTACGGATTGATCAATCCGACCATCCACTATCAGTAAGAGCGAGGGCAGCCGCCATGAATCGAATCGAAGCTCCGGCGTTGCGCGTCAATATGGCGCCGGCGGGCCGTGTCCGTACGCCGGCCCGCGAGTTCTGGCGCAAGTTTCGCAAGCAGAAGCTGGCGATGTGGGCCGGCGTGTTCGTGCTGTTGCTCGTACTCGTCGCGATCGCCGCGCCGTGGATCGTGCCGTTCGATCCCGAAAGCTATTTCGACTACGACGCGCTGAACGCCGGTCCGTCGTGGCTGCATTGGATGGGCGTGGATGCGCTCGGACGCGACGAATTCAGCCGTATCGTGATGGGCTCGCGCATTTCGCTGGCCGCGGGCTTCGTCTCCGTGGCGCTGGGCGCGGTCGTCGGCACGGTCATGGGCTTGCTGGCGGGGTACTACGAAGGATGGTGGGATCGCATCGCCATGCGGATATCGGACGTGCTGCTCGCCTTTCCCGGCATTCTGCTCGCGATCGGCGTGGTTGCGGTGCTGGGCTCGAGCATGGTCAACGTCATCATCGCGGTCGCGGTATTCAGTGTGCCGGCGTTCGCGCGGCTCGTGCGCGCGAGCACGCTGTCGATCAAGCACATGCTTTACATCGAGGCGATGCGCAGCATCGGCGCATCGGACTTCGTGATTTTGTTCCGGCATATCCTGCCCGGCACGATCTCGCCGATCGTGGTGTACGGCACGATGCGCATCGGCACATCGATCATCACGGCGGCGAGCTTGTCGTTCCTCGGCATGGGCGCGCAGCCGCCGACGCCGGAGTGGGGCGCGATGCTCAACGATGCGCGCTCGGACATGATGCTCGCGCCGCACGTGGCGATTTTTCCCGCGGTGGCGATCTTTCTGACGGTGTTGGCCTTCAACCTGCTGGGCGATGGTCTGCGCGACGCGCTCGACCCCAAACTCGACCGGTGACGCGAACCGGTACGCTATCCGCTACTCGTTAATCGCTATTGAACGCAAGGGATCGAATGCTAGTACAGCAACCCGGTATGCCCGGCGCAGTCGCTGCCGAAGGCGTTCCACGGATCGGTGTTCTACCGTCTGGGCCGCGCGATCTCATTAGCGACGTGCCCGGCGTGACGGTGGGCCATGCGACGCTCGACGACGGCGATATCCAAACCGGCGTGACCGTCGTCATGCCCCATGACGGCGACATGTTTCTGCGAAAGGTGCCGGCCGCGGCAGCGGTCATCAACGGCTTCGGCAAGAGCATCGGGCTCGTGCAACTGCAGGAGCTCGGCGTGCTCGAAACGCCGCTCGCGCTCACGAATACGTTTTCCGTCGGAGCGATCGCGGCGTCGCAGATACGCGCGGCCGTGAGTTGCCACCCGGAGATCGGCCGGCAATGGTCTACCGTCAATCCGCTCGTGTTCGAGTGTAACGACGGCTACCTGAACGACATCCAGGCGATGGCGGTGTCGGCCGAACACTATGCGCAGGCTTGCCGGGAGGCGGCGGTCGAGTTCGCTCAAGGCTCCGTCGGAGCGGGGCGCGGGATGTCGATGTTCGGCTTCAAGGGCGGTATTGGCTCGGCCTCGCGCATCGCCACTTCGACGGACGGCCAACGATACGTGTTGGGCGCCCTGGTATTGGCCAACTTCGGGCGTATGGAAAATCTCACGGTGTCCGGACAGCCGCTCGGGCGCCGCATCGTGGCACAGGAGTCCAACGAGCCGAACGAGCCGAACGAGGAGGACGAACGAGCCGCGCCGGAGAAAGGCTCCATCATCATGATCATCGCAACCGATGCGCCGCTCGACGTCCGGCAACTGGAGCGCGTGGCGAAGCGTTCGGCGGCTGGGCTCGCTCGCACGGGCTCGGTGTATGGCCATGGCAGCGGCGATATCGCGCTCGCGTTCAGTTCGGCGTGGCAGGTTCCGCATCTTGCGAGCGAGCCGATGCCGGCCGTGCGGATGGTGCACGAATCGATGCTCGATCCGCTCTTCGACGCATGCGCGGAAGCGGTCGAGCAGGCGATCGTGCATGCGCTGTGGCGTGCCACGACCGTGGCAGGGCGAGAGGGACATCGGCGGGAGGCTTTCGCGGACGCGGTACCGAACTGGCGGGCGCTACTCGCGAACCCGCATTCAAGCGAGCAATCATCGTGAAGATTTTGATTTCCACCGACATCGAAGGCGTGGCCGGTGTCACCCACGTCGAACAAACGCGCAGCGGCAACGCCGAATACGAGCGGGCGAGAGCTTGGATGACCGACGAGGCGAACGCGGCGATCCGCGGCGCGTTCGCGGGCGGCGCGACCGAGGTCCTAGTCAACGATTCGCATGGCGGCTTTCGCAACCTGCTGCTGGACCGGCTCGATGCGCGCGCGCAAACCATTACCGGCAAACCGCGTTATCTCGGGATGATGGCGGGCGTCGAGCAGGGATGCGATGCCGTTTTTATGGTCGGATATCACGCACGGTCGCAAACCACGGGCGTGCTTGCGCATACGATCAATAGCTTCGCGTTCAGAAGCGTGCGCGTGAACGGTGCCGAACTGGGCGAGGCCGGTCTATACGGTGCGTTGGCCGGGGAGTTTGGCGTGCCGGTTGCGCTGTTCTCCGGCGACGATGTCTTTCTGGCCGAAACGGCACCGATATTTCCGGGGGCGATCGGCGTGGAAACGAAGCGTGCATACGGCAACGCGGTGTGCACGAGTCTCGCGCCGTCGCGCGCGTGCGCCCTGATCGAAGAGGCGGCCCGACGCGCGGTGTCCAAGGCGAAGGACTTGCCGCCGTTCAGGGTCGACGGGCCGTTGGAATGCGAGTTGGCCACGCAGACGCCGGGACAAGCCGATTTATTCTGCCAGTGGCCGGATATGCGGCGCGTCGACGGCAGCACACTGCGCTTTGGCGCCGAGAGTATGCAGTCGCTCGTGCGGATGCTCAACTGTTTATCCGCCATGTCGTTCATGCTGCGCTGAGATTGCCGGGTTCCGAGCGGCCGGGGGAAGTCTATGTCGCCGGTGTAATCGAATTGCGCCTCCTCGGGTGCTACGATTCGCCTTCAATTAGCCTTGCGCGACGCGCGCCCGCTAACCTTTGCCGCGGCTCTTGGCAGGCCGCTTGCGCTCCACGCGCAGCCGGTATTGGAACGTATCGCCCTTGAAGTACAAATATTCGAAATCGACCGGGCGGTTGTCGCTGTCATGTGTCAACCGTTCGACACGTAGGACGGGGGCATCGCGCTTGATCTCGAGCGCACGCGTGACCGGCGCCCGTGCGGGGACCGCCGCGATGCCCAGATCGGCGCTACCGAGGGCGATGCCGCAGTCGTTTTCGAGAATGAGGAAAATGTCGCGCGCGGCCAAATCGGCACGCACGAGCTTCCTGCCCAGCGCCTCGGGAAGGAAGGTGACTTCATAAGATGTCGGTTCGCGGTTGAGCAGGCGCACGCGCTGAATCTCTGCCACCGTCGTGCCCTCGTCCAGCTTGAGTCGCGCAGCGACCTCGGCGTCGGCCGGCACGAAGTTGAATGAGACCACGCGATTCACGACCTCGTGCCCTTCGCCGCTCATCGCCTCGGCGAAACCCTGTAAAGACGTGATGTTCTGCACGGCCTTCGGCTGGGAAACGAAAGAACCCTTCCCATGCACCTTGAAGATCAACCCTTCCTTTTGTAGATCGCCAAGCGCCTGCCGAATGGTAATTCGACTCACCTCGAACATGCCCTGAAGCTCGCTCTCGGAAGGCATACGGCTGTGCGGCGGATACCTGCCGTCGAGAATGCCGCTGCGCAGTGCCTCTTTGATTTGCCGATATAACGGGACGTGAGCGTCGGGTTCGAAGGTGGTCTGGCGAGTCTGCATGGTCGGCATGTTCACTTGGCGAGCGGGCACGGAAGACGCGATCGTGCAGCGTGATGTGGCGAACGATTATACCGCCGGCCCGCGTGCGAAGCGGAGAGAGTTTGATCTCGTCATAACATGAGATGGCATGTTGATCGTCCGCCGAATTGCGCCTTGGACCCAGCCCGGATGCAGGTCGCAGTGCACCGCCAAGGATACGAAGCGCACCAGGTTGTGGCCGCGTCGCACCGGCTTGTCTCCCCGCATCCCGCTCATATTCCCACCGGTGCGCTTCTTTCCAGATGGCATCTTCTTTGCATAGCAAAACACGTTATATCTTGTCATGACGAGTTGGCGATATGCTGCACGCAGGGATTGACAAGCGCGTGCCATGCAACGAGACGGAGGCCTAGTTGGACGCATTCCCCGCTTTGATCGTTCCCGCCGTGCTGGCGTACGCATCGACCAACGTCGACGGCTACGTACTGCTGCTCGGCTTCGTTAGCCACCCGAGATACCGACCGGCAGAAGTCGTCGCGGGCCAGTTCGCGAGCGTGACCGTACAGTTGGCGATCTCGATCGCGATCGCGCAATCGGGCCGGCTAACGGCTGGGCCGCTCATCGGTCTCGTCGGCATCGTGCCTCTCGCCGCGGGCCTCGTGCGTATCGCGCAATGGCGCAAAGAGGCCGGCGCAACGGATGCGGTCTTGGCGCCGCCGCCGCGATCGGCACATCGCAGGTTCGGGCGTGCGGCGACGGTATGCGCCGTCGCCACGTCGGGTGCGGTGGACAACATTTTCGTCTACGCGAGCGTACTGATGGGCCGCACGCTGTTCGACGCGATCTTCACGGGGTGCGTATTCGCCGTATTGACCGCGGGGTTGTGCCTCACCGCCTATGCGACGGCGCGTTCGAGCGGCGCGTTCATCCGGCTGCGAACCATCGCGGCGCGGACCTCGCCGTTGATGACGACGGCAATCGGCCTGTCGGTGCTGATCCGATTCGATACGTTGCCCTGGTTGTGCTCGCTCTGACAACAGAGCGATCGCATGCACCACGCGTAACCGATTTTGCACCATGCGCCGCAGCCAAGTGCGGCGATGAGGCGAACGGAACGTAAAAAACAGCGAAAAAACGACGGTTTAGACCAAAAAACGCATGGCACACCTCTTGCCTTAAAGAGCACAACTTGTAATGACGAGTTATATCTACTGCCATGCATCTAGCCGATCTCTCCTTACCTGCGGCCAACGAGGCCCCCGAGTGTGCGACGCCAACTGCGCTCGGTGGACCGAGTCCGCTCTATTCGCAGATCGCCGAGATTTTGCGTGGACGCATCTTGCAGCACGTCTACCGCCCGAATCAGCAGATGCCTTCCGAGAGCGAACTGATGAGCGCGTTCGACGTGAGCCGCATCACGGTGCGGCAGGCATTGGGAAATCTGCAAAGCGAAGGGCTGATCTTCCGCATTCACGGCAAGGGGACTTTCGTGTCTCGTCCCCGTGCGTTTCAGGACCTCGGCAGTTTGCAGGGTTTCGGCAGCGCGATGCGGGAAATGGGCTACGAGGCCCATTCGAAAGTGCTTTCGGTGCGAACGATTGCCCCGCCCAAGCACGTGCGGGATCGGATCGAGAGCGGCGATCGCGTTACCGAACTCAAGCGTTTGCGGTTCTTGAATCGGGCGCCGATATCGCTCGACGTCTCGTACCTGCCTTCGGCGATCGGCGTGCGTGTCGCGAGAGCCGATCTCGCCAATCGCGACGTGTTCGCCGTGCTCGAAAACGACTTGCAGATTGCGCTGGGTCACGCCGACTTGCGCATGTGTGCGACACCCGCGACAGAAGAATTGCGCGACGCGCTCGCGGTGGACGAGGGCTCCCCCGTGCTGTTTATCGAGCGGGTGATCCATACGAGCGCCGGTGCGCCTATCGAATACGAAGAGCTGTATTACCGAGGAGACGCTTTCCAGTTCAAGGTCCGTGTCGCGAGGCAGGCGGTTGCTGCCAAGCGTTGACGGTCCCTTCTGGAGCAAACGCGGGTGCCGGTTCGGCGTCCAGATTGTCATGGTCTGACATGGGCGGATCAGCGAACCGTTTCATGCCACTCATCTTAGGGTTACATCATGCGAATCAGAGCTTTGGTAGGCCACGCGTTGTTGGGTGCATCATTCGTCGCCCTCGGCTGCTTGCAGACGATCGGGAATACGGCCCACGCGGAAACCATCGACATCGGCATCGGCACGCAAGACACGACGACGAATACCGTAACGGGCGGGATCGTCATCAAGAAGCTGAACCTGCTCGACAAATTTCTGCCGCATACGGGCAAATATAAAGACGTCACCTATCACGTGACTTGGCAAAACGCGACGTCCGGGCCGCCGATCACCAACGGCATGATCGCGGGAAAGCTGCAGATCGGCATGATGGGCGATTACCCGCTGCTCGTGAACGGCGCGACGGGACATGCGACGAACAACGACAGCGAACTCGTCGCAGTGATCGCCTATAACGCGCACGGAAGTGGAAACGGCATCGTCGTGCCGAAGGACTCGCCTTACTACGATCTAAAGGATCTGAAGGGCCAGCGCGTATCGGTGCCGTTCGGGTCCGCGGCGCATGGCATGTTGCTCGCCGCGCTGCAAAGCCGTCATTTGCCGAGCGACTACTTCTCCTTGACGAATCAATCGCCCGAGGTCGGGAGTACGAGCATTGAAGAAAAGCGGATCGATGCCCACGCGGATTTCGTACCGTTCGCCGAGTTGCTGCCTTTCAGGGGCTATGCGCGGAAGATCTTCGACGGTGCGCAAACGAATGTGCCGACATTCCATGGGGTGGTGGTCCGAAAGGATTTCGGAGAAAAGTATCCCGAGATCGTGACTGCCTATATCGAGGCTTTGATGGCCGCCAATGACTGGGTGCGGCAAGACCCGGTGCGGGCCGCGGAGAAAATCCAAGAATGGACGAAGATCGATAAGGAAGTGGCCTACATTTTTCTAGGCCCGGACGGCATCGACACGCTCGATCCGACGATCAAGCCGCGCTGGATCGCCGCCTTGAAAACCGACTACGGCGTGCTCAAGAAGCTGAACATGATCAAAGACCTCGACGTCGACAAGTGGGTCAACGATTCGTTCGTCCGGGCGGCGTTCAAACAGTCGGGCCGAGACTACGACGCTCAACTCGCAAGCTTTTCCAACTACCGAATCGAGGGCGAGGACACCCTGTGCAACGCCCCCATCGACGATCCGTCCCGTGCGGGCCAGATTTGGGTCGACGGCGGCAGCGTCGTCTCGTTCAGTTCGGCCGCATGCACCCTCGAAGGCGTCAATCAGTACCGCGCCGAGGGCAAGAAGCTCGACGCGGTTTATCTGATGGACAAGAAGCTCGGCATCAAGGTTTTCGCGAACGACGCGTTCTTCACGGTAGCCGATGGCGCGGGCAACAAGGTCGATTTGGAGCCGTTCCTACTGAAACGCGACGCGGACGCGGTCGCGAAGGCGTCCGGCGGGAAAGTGGTGACCTATACGCAGGCGTTGAGCGCCGTCGGCAAGGGAGGGAAGTGACATGGAGCGCTCCCTCGAAATGGAAATCAAGCGCGGCACGCCGGCGCCGTCCGGTCAGAGCGAGAGCGCTCGTGCGCCACGTAAGCGCCGCCAGCCGGCAGTGGTGCCGCTCGACGGCGTGCGGCGCCTCGGCATCCGATTGGCCTTCACGGTGGTGTCGATCGGTGTGCCGTTGCTGCTGTGGTACTTGGGTACGCGCTACCGGGTGCAGTTCTATATCCGATTCCAGAGCGTGCCCACACCGATGGAGGTGTTTCATACGGCGGTGCAAGTCGCCGGCTCGGACGCGTTCGCCGCGAACATCGTCAATAGTTTGCGACGCATCTTTCTCGGGTTCCTGGTTGCGCTCGCATCCGGCGTCGCGATGGGGCTCGTGATAGGGCGTTACCGCATCGTCAATCAACTCTTGATGCCGGCCATCGAGGTCTTGCGGCCCATTCCGGCCATTGCCTGGGTACCGCTGTCGATCATGCTATGGCCGACGACGGAGTCGTCCATCGTGTTCATCACCTTCATCGGCGCGTTCTACCCGATCTTGCTCAACACGGTGGACGGCGTTCAATCGCTCGACGGCGTGCTGCTGCGCGCGGGACGCTGCCTCGGGGCCAGTGAGGCGCAGCTGTTTTGGCATGTGATCTTGCCCGGCGTGTTGCCTAACATCTTCACCGGCCTGGCGGTGGGGATGGGCGTTGCCTGGGTGTCGCTCATCGCGGCGGAAATGATCTCGGGGCAGTACGGCGTGGGCTATTACACGTGGGAAGCGTATTCGCTCGTGAACTACCCGGCCATCGTGCTCGGCATGATCACCATCGGTGCGCTGGGTCTGCTGTGCAGCGGCGCGATTCGGGTGGCGGGCCGGTTGTCGATGCCATGGCTCGCCTACGTCAACGGAGCGCGCAAATGACCCATACCAACAAAGGGCGAATCGATTGCCGCAACATCGGCGTCGTATTCGGCGCGGGCGATGCCCGCACGGAGGCGGTGAACGATGTCTCGCTGACGGTCGAGCCGAACGAATTCGTATCGCTGATCGGCCCTTCGGGGTGCGGCAAGTCTTCCTTGCTGAGCATCGTCGCCGGCTTTACGAAGCCGACGCGCGGCATAAGCACGCTGGACGGCGTACCGATCAAAAAACCCGGTGCCGAACGCGGCGTCGTGTTTCAGCAGTATTCGCTCTTTCCGTGGCTGCGGGTGCGCGAGAACGTCGAGTTCGGTTTGAAGATGGCCGGCGTTTCGCGTGCGAAGCGTGAGGGCAATGCGCGGACGCTGCTCGGCCTGGCGGGCCTGCTGGCCTTCGAGAACCACTACCCGGACCAGTTGTCGGGCGGGATGAAGCAGCGCATCGGCATCGTGCGGGCGCTGGCGGCCAATCCGCAGGTGTTGCTGATGGACGAGCCGTTCGGCGCGCTCGATACGCAAACGCGCGCCGTCATGCAGGAAATTCTGACGAACATGTGGCAGCGGTTTCGCCTTTCGGTGCTGTTCATTACGCACGACATCGAGGAAGCCGTCTTTCTTTCCGACCGCATTTACGTCATGACGGCGCGGCCCGGGCGCATCAAAGCGGAGATACGCGTCCCTCTGCCTCGGCCGAGAACGGCGGCAATGTTCGAATCGCCCGAGTTCGCCGATCTGGTCCATCGCCTCAAAGGGCTCATCCGCGAGGAATCGCTCGCAGCGATGGGATCCGAACTCGGTTCGGGAGGCACGGAGGGCTTCAGCATGGAAATGGGCCCGAACGGCGTGGAGGAGTTGCTATGAGTCCACCAAAAGCCAAGCGGTAATCGGCAATCGGCAATCAGCAATCAGCAAAGAAACACCACGACATAACGCGCCTGCGCGTCCCTAACCGAGAGCGGGGGATAACGTTCTCGATCCGATGGAGTTTTGCAATGAGCAAGAAACCGAACATCCTGTTCTTCCACGTCGACAACTTGGGCATGGGCGAACTCGGCTGCTACGGCGGCGGCAAGCTGCGCGGCGCCGATACCAAGCGCATCGACGCGTTCTGCAAGGAAGGCACCAAGCTCACGCACTACGTGGTCGAGCCGCAATGCACGCCCACGCGCTCCGCTTTGATGACGGGCCGTTACCCGATTCGTTCCGGCAATCATACGATCGCGCTCGGCGGCAACGGCGGCGGTCTCGTGACATGGGAGATCACCATTGCGGAATTGCTGGCGCAAGGCGGCTACAAATCCTCTTGTCTCGGCAAATGGCACATCGGCGCGGAGGACGGGCGCTTTCCGACCGATCACGGCTTCGACGAATGGTACGGCCCGTTGCGCACTTATGACGAATGCATGTGGCTTGAAGACCCGCATTACGTTCCCGAGCGCGACGGTTACTCGCATATGCACGAGGGATTCAAAGGCAAAGGTGCGAGGCCGCTGCTCGACGAGCAACTGACGATGGAGACGAAGAAAACCTGCGATCTGGAGTACCAGAAGCGCGGCATCGACTTCATGCAGCGCTGCGTCAAGAACGACGAGCCGTTCTTTCTGTACTTCAATCACTCGTTGATGCACTTTCCGATGTCGCCGCGCGACGAATTCGTCGGCAAGAGCACGAACGGCGAGTGGGGCGATTGTCTTTTGATGCTCGACCATGACTTCGGCGTATTGCTCGACGAACTCGACCGACTGGGCGTAGCGCAAGACACCATCGTCATTCTGTGCGGCGACAACGGGGCCGAAGACCATCTGGCCGGACGGGGTACGGGTGGCTTCTTCGATGGTTCGTACTTCAGCTCGGCGGAGGGCGGGATCCGTACGCCGCTGCTCGCGCGTTGGCCGGGACGCATTCCTGCCGGCGTGGAGAGCAACGAGATGGTGCACGTCACCGATTTGTTCACGACGCTGCTCAAGTTCGCCGGCAGCGACACGCCGAAGGACCGCTTGATCGACGGCAAGGACCAGACCGGGTTCTTCCTCGGCGAACAGCCGACGTCGAACCGCGAATCGTGCATGGTGTGGCTCAAGGACGAACTGCACGCCGTGAAGTGGAAGGATTTCAAGATCAACTTCAAACGTCAGCAGCATTTCCACGATCCCGAACTGCCGCTGGGCTTTGCGCGCATTACGCACCTGCAGGAGGACCCGAAAGAGCGCGAGGCGGTCAATCAGCGCTATGTGCGCTGGTGGGTCATGCAACACGCGCACCGCGTCGTGCGGGAGTTCGAAGATAGCGTGAAGCAGGAAGAGTTGATTCCGCCGGGCTCCGCGTTGGAGTTCGTGCCGAAGTCGGTCTTCAACGCGTAACGCCATGGACGCGCCGATGACGGACGCACAGCCCGCGAAGCGTGCATGCTGCTGTTCTTCCACGAAGACGGCGGCACAAGCCCCCTTGATGCCCTCCGCGCGTACCGGCGACATGGTACGCATTGCGGGCGGCGAATTCACGATGGGTTCGAACGACTTTTATCGCGAGGAACGTCCGGCGCGGCGCGCCACGGCACCGAACTTTTGGATCGATGTGCATCCGGTCACGAACGCGCAATTTGCCGCGTTCGTCGAAGCCACTGGGTTTCTCACGCTGGCCGAGCGGCAGCCCGACCCCGAGCTCTATCCGGATGCCGCCCCGGCGCTGCTATGCCCGGGATCGCTCGTGTTCACGCAGCCGCCGTCGCGGGTCGCGCTCGGGGACTATCGCCAGTGGTGGGCCTACGTGCCCGGAGCGAACTGGCGGCATCCACAAGGGCCCGGGAGCGACCTCACGGGCCTCGGCGATCATCCGGTCGTGCATGTGTCGTTCGCCGACGCAAGCGCCTATGCAGAGTGGGCGGGCAAGGCGCTGCCGACGGAAATCGAATGGGAATTCGCGGCCCGCGGGGGGCTCGACGGCGCGATCTATTCGTGGGGCGACGAATTCGCCCCCGGCGGCCTTCAGATGGCGAATACGTGGCAAGGCGAGTTTCCGTGGCAGAACACGGCGCTCGACGGTTACGAGCGCACATCGCCGGTAAAGTCGTTCCCCCCCAACGGGTATGGACTCTACGACGTGGCAGGCAACGTTTGGGAATGGACCGCCACGCGTTATGGCGGCGCACGCGAGGGTGCGGCTGGAAGCGAGCCGCCGAAGTCGTGCTGCATCCCGTCCGGCGGCGCCGACAGCTTGAACGTCCGCCATGTCGTGAAGGGCGGCTCGCATCTTTGCGCCCCGAGCTATTGCCTGCGCTATCGGCCCGCGGCGCGGCAGGGGCAGACGCTCGATACGTCGACGAGTCATATCGGCTTCCGGTGCGTCGCGCGCGAGTGAGGCGAAACAGCGCCTTTGCAATGGAGCTCGGCCATCATTGCCGCCCTTTGAGTTTTTGTTTTGGAACGATACGAGTACCGTTATGACAAATGCAGAAAGCAAGATCGAGGCGTCGCCTAGGGCGTCGGCGTTCTCGCGCTCCGATTCGACGCGCGAAATCCTCGCCGGGGTGGTCACGAGCCTTGCGCTGATTCCCGAGGTCATCTCCTTTTCCTTTATTTCCGGCGTCGATCCGCGTTCGGCGCTGTTCGCGTCGGTGGTGCTGCTCGTGGTCACATCGTTGTGCGGCGGCCGGCCGGCGATGGTGACGGCGGCGGCCGGATCGGTCGCGCTCGTCGTGGGGCCGATGGTGCATGCCCATGGGGCGGGGTACATCCTGCCGGCCGTGTTGCTGGCTGGACTGATTCAGATTGCGTTCGGCGTGCTGGGACTCGCGCGCGTCGTGCGATTCATTCCGCGGTCGGTGATGCTCGGCTTCGTGAATGCGCTCGGGATCTTGATCTTTAGCGCGCAACTGCCGCATCTCATAGGCAAGCCCCCGCAGGTCTACGTGCTCTTCGCAATCGCGCTTGCGGTCGTCGTCGCCGGTCCGCGCTTCGTGCGCGCCGTGCCGTCGCCGCTCATTGCGATCGTCGTGGCAACCGGTCTTGCGCTTGCGCTGCACTGGAACGTCCCGACCGTCGGTGCCGAGCAGTTGGCGCAAGCGGGTTTGCCCGGCATCACTGCGTGGACGGTGCCGTTCCGTCTCGACACGCTTCGGATCGTGTGGCAGACGGCCGTCAGCATCGCGTTCGTCGGCTTGCTCGAAACTTTGTTGACGGCCAAGCTCGTGGACGAAATCACACAGACGCGTTCGCACAAGACGCGGGAATCGTGGGCACTGGGGCTTGCCAATCTGTGCGCCGGTATGTTCGGCGGCATCGCCGGTTGCGCGATGATCGGCCAAACCGTGGTGAACGTCGGCATCGGCGGCGCACGCACACGCCTATCGACAGTGGCGGCCGCGGTCACGCTCTTGCTGTTGATGACCGGCTTGAGTTCGGTCATGGCGCGCATTCCGATGGCGGCGCTCGCCGCGGTCATGATAGTCGTCTCTTTCAAGACGGTCGACTGGCACAGCTTGCGTCCCGATACGCTCAAGCGTATGCCGTGGATGGAAACGTCGGTCATGCTCTTGTCTATCGCGCTCACGGTGTACACGGGAAACCTAGCGGTGGGCGTAGTGGCGGGCGTGCTGCTGGCGACGCTGCTGTTCGCGCGGCGCGTGGCACACGTCATCGACACGACGCGCACCCTGTCCGCCGATGGGCAAAGCGTGCGCTACGAGGTGCATGGTCCGCTGTTTTTCGGCAGCAGTAACGACTTGGTCGAGCGTTTCGAGTATGCGAGCGATCCGCAAGCGGTGACGATCGACTTCTCGAATTCGCAGATATGGGACGCCTCGACCGTGGCCGCGCTCGATTCGATCGAGTCGAAGTACCGACAGCGCCATACAGTCGTTCATTACACGGGTCTCGACGAGCGCAGCCGTGCGTTTCATGCGCGGCTGACCGGCAATCTCAACGTCGGATGAAGCGGCTATGGCCGAGAGCGATATCGTGGGCGCCGGCGATTACGGCGCGGCGCAGATCCAGATTCTCGAGGGGCTCGAGGCGGTGCGCAAACGCCCCGGCATGTACATCGGCGATACGGCGGACGGGTCCGGGCTGCATCAATTGGCATTCGAAGTCGTCGATAACGCCGTCGATGAAGCCATGGCCGGCCATTGCGATTTCGCGCTCGTCACCGTGCATGCCGACGGTTCGCTGTCGGTGGAAGATAACGGGCGCGGCATTCCGGTCGACATCAAATTGGACGACCGGCACGAGCCGAAGCGGTCAGCAGCCGAGATCGCGTTGACCGAATTGCATGCGGGCGGGAAGTTCGACCAAAACAGCTACAAGGTATCGGGCGGCCTGCACGGCGTGGGTGTGAGTTGCGTGAATGCGTTGAGCGCATGGCTGCGTCTGACGGTCTGGCGCGGTGGCCACGCGCACGAGCTCGCGTTCGAGCAAGGGATGTTGCAGGACAGGATCATCGCGGTCACGGAGGCCGGCATCGCCGTCAGCCCCGCGCGCGTGACGGGCAAGGCGGATCGGCGCGGCACACGCGTGCATTTTATGCCTGATGCCGAGGTGTTTCACCACGGACAGTTCAGCTTCGATGTGCTTGCCGCACGCCTGCGCGAACTGAGCTTCCTGAATGACGGTCTGATCATCCGGTTGGTGGACGAACGCAGCGGAAAACAGGAAGACTTCGCCTGCGCGGGCGGCGTCAAAGGGTTCGTCGCGTACGCCAACTACGGCAAGCGCGCGGTCCACGAGTGCGTCTTCTACGCGAGCGGTGTACGCAACAGCGGCGGAGTCGACGTGAGCGTCGAAGCGGCGATGCAGTGGAACGATGCTTACGCCGAAACGAGCTTGTGCTTCACGAACAACATCGCGCAGCGCGATGGCGGAACGCATTTGACGGGATTGCGCGCGGCTACCACCCGCGTACTCGGTAAATACGCGCAAGAGCTCGACTTGCTGAAAAAGGGCGGGGTGAGCTTCACGGGCGAGGATTTCCGCGAGGGGCTCGTTTGCGTGATCAACGTCAAACTGCCCGATCCGAAGTTCGGCAATCAGACCAAGGACAAACTCGTCAGCGTGGAAGCGCGCGGTGCGGTGGAGGACGTCGTCGGTACCGCGCTCGCGCAATGGTTGCAGGAGCAACCGGACGCAGCGCGTGCGATCTGCGAGAAGATCGTGGGGGCGGCGCGCTCGCGCGAGGCGGCGCGCCGTGCCCGTGAAATGACGCGCCGCAAATCGGTGTTCACGGGAGCGGGGCTGCCCGGCAAGCTCGCGGATTGCCAAGCGCGTGATCCGGCTCGTTCCGAGATCTATCTCGTGGAGGGCGATTCGGCCGGTGGAAGCGCGAAGCAGGGGCGAGATCGCGCGTTTCAGGCGATCTTACCGTTGCGCGGCAAGATCCTCAACGTAGAGCGCGCTCGCTACGACAAGGTCCTTTCCTCGGGCGAGATCATGACGCTCGTGACCGCACTCGGCTGCGGTATCGGCCCAAGCGATTTCAGGGCGGACAAACTGCGTTATCACCGCATCATCCTGATGACGGATGCGGACGTGGATGGTGCGCATATCCGTACGCTGTTGTTGACGTTCTTCTATCGGCAGATGCGTGAGCTCATCGAGCGGGGCCATGTATACATTGCGCAGCCGCCGCTGTATAAGGTACGGCACGGAAAGACGGAGCGCTATGTGAAGGACGATGCGGCGTTTGCCGCATGGTTGCTCGGTATCGCGCTGCACGAGGCGAGCGTACGTGCAAGCAACGATGGCGAGCCAATCGTGGGCGACGCGCTGGCGGCGCTGGCACGCGAATGCCAGCGCGCGCAGGCCGCCATGCAACGCTTGACGGCGAAGGTCGATCGGGTCGTGCTAGATGCGGTGCTGCAAGGGATTCCGGTTCGGCTCGATTCGCTTCAGGCGGCGGACGAAACCGCGCGGTTGCTGATGATGCGTTCGCGCGATGTGCAGGCACGCGCGGAGCGCGCGCCCGATACGGATCACGTTTTATTGCATGTGACGCGCCGGTATTTGGGTAACGAGAAGCGCTGCACGATCGATCCGGACATCGTTCTCGGGGCGGATTTTCAAGTGCTCGCCGGCGTTGGCGCGATGTTGGCCGCTCGGTTGCCGGGGCCGATCATCGTCGCGCGCGGCGAGGGGGAGCGACGGCGCGAGCGGGCCGTGAGCGGTTTTCCGGCGGCGCTGGAATGGTTGCTCGAGGACGCAAGCCGGACGGTAGCGCGCCAACGCTATAAGGGACTCGGAGAAATGAATCCTCAGCAGCTATGGGAAACCACGATGGACCCCGGCGCGCGTAGCTTGCTGCAAGTGAAAGTGGAAGATGCGATTGCGGCCGACCGCCTGTTTTCGATTCTGATGGGCGACGAAGTTGGGCCGCGTCGGGAATATATCGAGCGCTACGGCAGCGAGGTTTTCGAACTCGATGTTTGACGTCGATAACAGCCGCGTCGTCGTGGCTGTCGCCTCATCGCTGCAAGAGGCTTATCGTTCTTTGGGCTGCACCGAGAATATGCTCGTTCCTACCGGTCCCATTTCAACGATTAGTGCGCTCGGACTCGATGGATCGTGAGGTGTCGCAACGAGGCGCGTACGACCATTCGATGAAAAGGCGCGATGAGGGCGATGTAGGCGCGGCCCAGGAGACGATTGTAGAAAACGAGCGTGGTGACGATCAGCCGGCGCGGATGGTCATCCGACGCGGGCCCCACGAGAACCGATAAGCGGAAATCTAGATGCGCGTCATCCTCGCCGAGAATGATTTCGTCATCGTGCCGTTCGTATACGCGGAAAATGTTGAGCCGATCTGCGCTCATGGATCGCAGATCGGCGGCTCTCTTGAGACCGAACGGTTGCACGAGTGTGTCCCGCACTTGAAGGAGCCTTGCAATCCACTTCGGTTGTTGCGCGAAGAGGTCCTCGGCAAGCGACGCTGCGTCGTGGGTGTCGTCCGCGGGCAAGTCCACCGAAAACGCGTCGGCAAAATCGGCTTGGCCATACAACTTGGCCAACCGGGACTCGGACGGCAAACCGACCTGCTCGATACTTGAAAATGTGCGCATGTTCATCACCATTGCGGTGCTCCGAAGGACTGCTCACTCGATATTCGATAAGAATGCTTTCCCGATTATCGTCTTAATTGCAGACGCTTGCCTGTCTAGACTCATGCCGTCGTTTGCGAACAGGGCTGTTCGCAGCAAGACCAAAGCGGAGTCTAGAGGAAAGCGTCATGAAATCTTTGCTTAAAGCTGTTGCTGTTGCCGCTGTTTTTGCCGCACCGGTGGCTGTGTTTGCGCAAGCGAGCCAACCGGTTACGCGTGCGCAGGTACGCGCCGAGCTGGTGGAACTCGAGCAGGCTGGCTACCACCCGGGCGGTGAAGATCCCTCCTATCCTGCCGATATTCAGGCGGCTGAAGCTCGGGTTGCTGCGCAAAAAGCCGGGCGAAACGCGGCGACGGATGTAGGCGGTGTCCCCGGCGCGTCGTCGGGCGCGGGGCGTCCGCTCCTACCGGCGAACGATCGTGACGTATACGCCCATCACTGACCCGCTTAGCGTCTAGGGTACCTATCGAGCCGCGCTTTCGCGCGGCTTTTCTACTTGGACAACCGAATGATCAGAACGTGGTCCGCATCCCGATGGCTGCGCCGACGTTGTTCGTACGGCCCACCGAATCCACTGCCCCGGTCGCGCGGTTCGTCACACCCGGGTAGTCCGCGGAAAATGCACCGTTGCCGCGTGCGAAGTCCGCTGTGCCATAAATCTCCGTGCGCTTCGTGAGCGAGTATTCGGCGAGCACGGTAGCCGAGTAGTTGATGCCCGAACCGAGCGAGCCGTCGAGCCTTTCGGCGTTACGCGCGTGACCGTAGTAAGCGGCAAACGTCAAGAGCAGCGGATTCGTTGCTTGCCAGTTGGCGCCCAGGTAGTACGTGTCGTCGATCCGGTTCGGGCTGGCGCCGGGAAGCGCGGGTGCGCCTGCTTGCTGCATGCCGCTGTCGAGTGTGCCGCTGCGGTCTTGCTGATGTAGCCAACCGGCGAGCAAGCGTACCGTGGGCGTGATCTGGTAGGCGGCGCTGACGTGCAGCATGTTGATTTTCGCGCCGTTGACCAAGGCGCCCTGCGAGGACAATACCGACGTTTGCTGGAAGCCGGCGCCGAGCATCGCGGGACCTTGCGCATAAGTCAATTCCACGGCATACGTGCTGCCATTGCCGACCGAACCGGGCTTGTTGCTGAAGCCATAAGCAGCATCGACACTCAAGCCCCTGTAGCTCCCTTTGTACTTGACCGCATTCGGAATGGTCAGGAAGTTGCCGATTCCATTCCAAGCCCAACTGTCTTGCCAATAGTCGCCGACCGTCATCGGATCGAATATGTCGCCCATCGTGTCGTACATCGGCGCGTATTGGTTGCCGAACGTGAGTGCCCCCCACTTATCGCTCGATAGCCCGACATACGCTTGCCGGCTGAACAGCGTGTTCGCCTGATGAAGTTGCCCCGTATTCACTTCGAAACCGTTCTCGAGACGGAAGATGGCGGACACGCCCCCGCCCAAGTCTTCGCTTCCTCGCAAGCCCCATCGGCTGTGCGTTTCCGGTCCTACCGTCATCCCGATGAGGTCCTTGCCGTCCGGAGCGGCATTCGTCTGGTATCGAATGGCCGTATCGATGAGACCATAGAGCGTGACCGAGCTTTGGGCAAAAGCAGGCGATGCGGCGACGGTGCAAAGCGCACCCGCGGCGATGGACATTGCGACTTCTTTCATTTGATCAAAATCTCATGTGGAATGAACGAGAGGCGTGCTCTTTGCCTTTCAAGTAAGGAGCATCGGGCCGGAGCATAGCCGTCAATAAATTCGATTCCTAGACTCGGCCGATGCTGTTGTTCAATGTCCACTCCCCGCCCCGGGCTTCCCGTCGCGGCTTAGTCGATATCAATACGGTAGCCGGAAAGAGTGTGTTTCGAATCCGGTGGGAATTGGGCGAGGGATATATTTCATTTGTCGCATGACCTTGATACGCGGGACGGTCGCGAATCGGTTCGGCGTAGCCGGCACGTTCGAACTCATGCGACGTTGACGACGATCTTGCCGCGCGCGGTGGCATTTACTAGCGCGTCGTAGGCAAGTTCCGCTGAGCTCAGGTCGAACTGGCGAGGATCGAGATTCGGCACGAGCTTGCCGGCCTCGATCAATCGCGTGGCTTCGCGCAGGATTGCTCCGTGATGCGCGCGATGTATACCCGTGAGCAACGGATAGAGGGTAAAGACGCCGGAGTAAGTTGCTTCTCGAAACGACAGCGGAGCCAGCGCATGCGTACCCCAGCCCAGCGCACTCACGACATGGCCGAAATGCTTGACTGCCGCGAACGAGGCGTCGAGGGACGGGCCGCCGACGGTATCGACCACGAGATCGAAGCCGATGCCCTGCGTCGACGATGCGACATACTGCTCGACCGATTGCAACCGGTAGTCGATAGGCGTAGCACCCAGGCGCACAACGAGATCGTGGTCGCGTGAACTCGCTGTGGCGAACACCTCTGCGCCGAGTGCCCGCGCCAGTTGCACCGAAACATGGCCGACGCCGCCTGCGCCGCCTTGCACCAGCACAGTTTGTCCCGCTTGGAGATGGGCCCGGTCGACGATGCCGGAATAAGAGGTGATGAATGCGAGAGGTAGCGCCGCGGCTTCGCGCATCGATAAATTGGCCGGCTTGATCGCGAGCAGGTCGGCATCGACCGCCGCATACTGGGCGAGCGAGCCTTGGATACCACCAACCCCGCCGGTCATGCCGTAAACCTCGTCGCCGACCTTGAAACCGGTTACGCCAGGCCCGATCGCGTCCACCACACCCGCCATATCGATGCCGAGCACGAGCGGCAGTGGATGCTTCGCGTGCGCTGCGCTACCGGCGCGGATCTTGGTGTCGAGCGGATTGAGGCCGCTTGCTGCAATTCGTACACGCACCTGGCCGTATGCGGGCTCGGGAATCGACATATCGGTCAATTCGAGAGGGCCGTTGTAGCGATTGAGGACGAGCGCCTGCATGGTCATGATGGTTTCCTGTGGACGGGTGAATGTGTCCATCATGGGTTATGCTAAAACGCATGTAAATCAACGTTTCAGCACGAAGGCCATGCAAAAATGAATGAATCGAAACTGGATTGGAGCGACGTCCGGATCTTTTTGGCCATTGCCCGTTGCGGCACGTTGGGAGCGGCGGCGAAGCGGGTGGGGCAGACTCAGCCCACCATGGGGCGCAGGCTGCGGGCACTAGAAGATGCGCTGGGACACACCTTGTTTCAGCGCACGAGCGATGGCTTCGTTTTAACGGATGAAGGCACCGCGGTGCTCGCCTATGCCGAGCGAATGGAGGAGGAGGCGCATGGTTTCATGCGTGCGCTCACCGGCAAAGAGACTCAATTGACGGGCCTGCTGCGCGTTTCATCGTCGGACTGGTTCGGGATACACATTCTCACTCCTGTGTTCGCTCGCTTCATGGCGCAACACCCGGGCGTGTCGTTGGAGCTCATGACGGATTCGCGTCTTTATAACCTCGCGCGGCGGGAGGCGGACCTGCTCTTTCGCATCACGCCGTTTGACGAACCCGACGTCATCCAGCGCAAACTCATGCACATCGACTATGCGTTATATGGGCCCGTTGACCTCGTTCCGCCGTCGAGCGGCGACGGCGATGGGTACACGCTGATCAGCATGAACAGCGAGTTCGGCTCGCTGCCAGATGTCGAGTGGGTCAAGCGCATCCTGCCCCGGGCTAGCATCGTATTCGGCAGTAATAATCGTGGCGTGCAGGCACGGATGTGTGCGGAAGGGTCCGGATTCGCCGTGCTGCCGTGTCCGCTTGGCGATGCGACGCCAGGTATCCGGCGCGTCGATTTAGGCGAGGCGCCCCCAGGTAGGAGTGTCTGGCTCGGGTATCACCGCGATTTACGTCGCGTCGCTCGGTTGCGTGCACTTTTGGATGCAACGATCGATGCGCTGGCGAATGTTTGAGTCTACGCGGGGCTAACCTGCGCAGCCTCGCGTACCGCGCCGAGCGCAAGACCACCCGCTGAGAGCGGCCGAGACCACCCCGTCAGCGAATGTCGACCAAGCTCGGGTCGATATACGAATCTACGGGTTGCGACTGCTTATACACCGCGTTGCGCACATTGAACGCATCGGCATTGCGAGTGGACCCGTAGATCGAGTCCAGCCCGTCGCCCTTGCGGAACGCTTGTTTCTCGGCCGGAGCATCGAGCAGGTGCGTGCCTTTCAGCAAAGGTAAGTATTGTTGCGGCGAAAGGCCCACGCGCGCCGACATGATCTTGACCGCGTCGGCTTGCGTCTTCGGGTCGTTGATATACGCCACGCAGCGATACCAAACCTTGACCACCTTCGCCCAGTCCGCCTTGCGCGAGGAAAGGCTCGCGGGCGAAACCGTGATCGCGTCGTAAATCAGCCCCGGCGCATCGGCCGATGTGAAAATCGCACGCGAACCGGGCGCGCGCTTCAGCGCCTCGCCGGCGTTCGGTTGCCAAGCGGCCACGGCCGCGATGTCGCTCGAAGAGCCGAGCACCTGCGGCAATTCGTTCGTCTTCGCGTTCACGAGCGTGATGTCGGAAGCCTTCATGCCGTGCTTTTGCAGCGCGGTTTCCAGCAAGAGATGATCGACCAGACCCATCTCGACGCCCACCTTCTTGCCCTTCAATGCTTCGACCGTGCGCAGCGGCGGCTTCGCGATGATCATGTCGTTGCCGGCCGAATAGTCGGTCAAGAGAATCATGACGTTTTTGGCACCCGACGCGCCGGTGACGAGGGCGTCGCCGTTCGTCGCGGCGACTGCGTCGAGCTTGCCCGCCGAGAAAGCGTCGAGCGAAGCCGAGTAATCGAACCATTCGAAGTCGACGTCAACGCCTGCTTCTTTGAACCAACCTTTGTCGAGCGCGACTTGGAACGCCACCCAGCCGGGCCAGTCGCTATAGCCGATTTTAAGCGGAGCGGCGGCCTGTACGGCCTGAGCGGCGGTAAGGGCACCGGCGAGCGCCATTGCGCAGAGCGGACGGTGCAACGAAGCGCGAGAGAAGAGGCGGTTGAGCAGGGACGCGATACGGGTCATCGTTTTCTCCAGGAGACCGGGTGATGCGCTTGTCGAATGAATCGCGCGGCGCGCGATTCAGTGGCATGACCGGCTCCGGCGAATCGATGACGAAAGCCGGTCAAGGAGAGGCACGATGGCCGCCGCCATCGCCGATCTCCCGGGCTTTTGTCCCGCCGTGTAGCACCATTGCAGCGCGTCTTGAGACCGCGCCGGACGGTGCCGGGCTGCTCTCGGACCAGTCGTTCTCGCGAACCGGAACCCTAGCACCCCTAAGATGCGGCTGCTCCGCACCCCTCGTCGGCCAGCCGAGCGAGAAGTATGCCAACGCCGCTTTTCAACCGCTGCAACGCATGGCGCGATGTAGCGCGCAGCCAATACGCGTGCTTGTCGATGACCGGTAGGTGATAGCGAAGCACGGTTCGACGAGCGCCGCGTGCCGGCCGTGCCGTCTCGCCCCCCGGTGGTGCGTTGAGTCCGCGCGTGGTGCGTCGGCCGCCCGAGTGTTGGGCAACGGATCCCGCTCGGAGCACGCCCACGTCTCGTGAACCATTGCGATCCGTGGCGTACCGCCTCTTGCGATCGACTGGCACAGTCCTCGCTTTAACGCCTGGCGAGAGGTGCGAAGCAATTTGCATCATCTTCAGGATCGCTAGGGTTCCGGTCGCACGGCGGGTCAGGTCGCGCGATGGCTGGTCCGAGAGCAATCCGGTCTGGCCGTTCATCCTTCTCGTCGAGGAAACGGCAAGGCTCCACGGAGGGATAAAAGCCCGGGAGGTCGCGATGTCGTTCGATCGCCCTCTCACGCCTTTTATCAACCGATCCGAGGAGCCCTCATGTCGCCAAGCCTGCAAGCCGAATCCAACCCGCCGCTCAGTCCGCTACCACCGGTCGCATGGGAAGCCGTCATTCCCGCCGGCACGCATTGGTCGGGCATCGTGCGCCGGGGGCTGGCACTTCGTATCGTCGACCTAGAGGGCGGTGCGAACTTGTCCGCCGTGTTCCATCGTCAAGAAGATCCGCTCGAGCGTTACAACATGGCCGATACGCTCAAAGCGCAGCACACGGCGCATCTGACGCGCGGGCACGTGCTTTACACCGACATGGGGCGCGTGATTGCCTCGATTACGAGCGATACGCTCGGCTGGCACGATGCGCTGGGCGGCGTGGGCGATGCGCGACTGTTCGCGGACAAGTACGGAAAGTCGTCGTATCAAGCCGACCGCAACGCCATGATCCGCAACGGCCGCGACAGCCTCGCGCTCGAACTTGCGAAGTACGGCCTGTCGGCGCGCGACTTGACGGCAAACGTCAATTTCTTCAGCAAGGTCGCGCTCGGCGATGATGGATCGCTCGAATTCATAACGGGGCATTCGCGCCCCGGTAGCGCATTCGATCTGCGCTTCGAGATGAATACGCTGGCGGCGTTCTCCACGGCGCCGCACCCGCTCGATCCGCACCCGGTGTATGCGCCGAAGCCCGTGAAGCTGATTGCCTACCGGGCCTACGCTGCCGGCGGCACGGTACCGGCCGACGATCCGTGCCGCCGCGCTTGCCCGGAAAACGAACGCGGCTTCGTCAATACCGACCGCTTGTTCGCCTAAGGAGCGCACCATGCCGATCATCGAAAGCGCGCTCGACATGCAACGAGCCATCTATGACTTCACGCTGCGCGCGGGCGAACCGTGGCTGCACGAAGTGAAGCAAGGGCAGATTTTTCGGATTCTCGATCTCGAAGGCAACCAAGCAGTCGATACGCTCGTTTATCGCACGGGCGATCCGGCCGAGCGCTATAGCGCTCAAGACACCATACGCGAGCAGCGCAACGTGTATTTGACGGCGGGCAGCGTACTGATGTCGAACTTCGGCAATCCGATGATGACGATCGTCGCAGACACGTGCGGCCGTCACGACACGCTCGGGGGCGCATGCGCTGCTGAGAGCAACATGGTGCGCTATGCGCTCGAGAAGCGCTACATGCACAACTGCCGCGATAGCTTCTTGAATGCGATCTCGCATTGCAAGTGCGGTACGGGCACCCTGATGTCGAAGCGCGATATTGTCAGCAACGTCAACTTCTTCATGAACGTTCCGGTCACGCCGCTCGGCCGCCTCACATTCGAGGACGGCATCTCCGCGCCGGGCAAGTATGTCGAGATGCGTGCGGAAATGGACGTCACCGTATTGATCTCCAATTGCCCACAACTGAACAACCCTTGCAACGGCTATAACCCGACGCCCGTTCGATTGGCGATTTGGGAGGCGCAATGAGATTTTCGAAGGTGTTGGTAGCGAACCGCGGGGAGATCGCTTGCCGAGTCATTCGGACGTTGAAGCGGCTTGGCATTGCTTCGGTGGCGATCTACTCGGACGCCGATCGCGATGCTCGGCACGTAATGTTGGCGGACGAAGCAGTGTGCGTGGGCGCCGCCCCCGCGCTTCAAAGCTACCTGAACGTGGCCGCCATTCTCGATGCCGCGCGGTCCACCGGTGCGCAGGCCGTGCATCCCGGGTATGGATTTTTGTCGGAGAACCCCGATTTCGCCGAAGCCTGCGAAGCGGCCGGATTGCGCTTCATCGGTCCCAAGGGCGCGCACATGCGCGCCTTCGGCCTCAAGCACACGGCCCGCGAATTGGCGAGCCGGCACGGCGTCGCGCTCCTGCCGGGCACGGACTTGCTGGCGGACGCCGAAACCGCGCTCGTGCAAGCCCAGGCGATCGGCTACCCGGTGATGCTCAAGAGCACGGCCGGCGGCGGCGGGATCGGGATGTCGCTGTGCAGGGATGCGCGACAGCTCGCGGCAGCGTTCGATCAAGTCGTTCGCCTAGGCAGCGCGAACTTCGCTCACGCCGGCGTCTACCTCGAGAAATTCGTCGAGCATGCGCGGCACATCGAAGTGCAGATCTTCGGCGACGGGCGCGGAGAAGTCATCGCGTTGGGCGAACGCGACTGCTCGGTCCAACGCCGCAATCAAAAAGTGATCGAAGAAACGCCCGCGCCGAATTTGACCGATGCCGAGCGAGCAGCGATGCAAGAAAGCGCGGTTCGCCTCGCGCGCGCGGTGGATTACGCGTCGGCGGGCACGGTCGAATTCGTCTTCGACGTGAGGACGCGCGCGTTCTATTTCCTCGAAGTCAATACGCGGCTGCAAGTGGAGCACTGCGTGACCGAGGAAGTGACCGGCTTGGATCTCGTCGAATGGATGATTGCGCAAGCCGAAGGCGACTTGCCGCCGCTTGCCTCGCTAGCGGTTGAGCCTCGCGGCGCGAGCATTCAGGTTCGGCTTTACGCGGAAGACCCCAACAAGGAGTTTCAACCCAGCGCCGGCGTGTTGACGCACGTGGCGTTCCCGCAGTCGGCGCGAGTGGAAAGTTGGGTCGAGGCCGGTACGGAAGTCAGCGCCTATTACGACCCGTTGCTCGCAAAGCTGATCGTGAGCGGCGAGACGCGCGTGCAAGCGCTCGCCGCATTGCGGGCCGCGCTGGCCGATACGCAGTTGTACGGCATCGAGACGAATCTCGACTATCTTCGTGCGATTGCAGGATGCGACAGCTTCATGCGCGGCGAGCAAACCACCGCGTTGCTTTCGCGCTTCGCCTTTGCCCCGCATACGATCGACGTCATCGATGGCGGCGTACAGACGACGGTGCAGCAGGCGCCGGGGCGCATCGGCTACTGGGATATCGGCGTGCCACCGTCCGGCCCGATGGACGAACGCTCGCTCGCGCTCGCGAACGAGCTGCTGGGCAATCCGGGCGATGCTGCCGGGCTCGAGTGCACGATGGTCGGCCCCACGCTGCGGTTCAACGTCGAAACGTTGTTCGTTCTCGGTGGTGCCGCGTTTGCGGCCACGTTGAACGGCGAGCCCGTTGCCTATTGGCAAGTGCTGCGTGCGGCACCCGGTGCGGTGCTGAAGCTGGGCGGCGTGACGGGCCCCGGTGTTCGGGCCTATTTGGCCGTGCGGGGCGGCCTGCAGGTTCCCGACTACCTCGGCAGTAAGGCGACGTTTACGCTGGGCCAGTTCGGCGGTCACGCGGGGCGGGCGCTGCGCAAGGGGGATGTGCTCCATTTGAGCGAGGGCGCGGGCCGCGGCCATGCCGGGTCACGATTGAACGAGGCCGAGTGCCCATCGTTGACGCACGCTTGGACGCTCGGCGTGTTCGACGGACCGCACGGGGCTCCGGACTTCTTCACGCGCGACGACATCGCGATGCTGTATGACACGCACTGGACGGTGCACTACAACTCGAGCCGCACAGGTGTGCGCTTGATCGGGCCAAAGCCGCAATGGGCGCGCGCCGACGGTGGTGAGGCGGGCCTGCATCCGTCGAATATTCACGACAACGCTTACGCCATCGGCGCCGTCGATTTCACGGGCGATATGCCGGTCATTCTCGGTCCCGACGGGCCGAGCCTCGGCGGGTTCGTCTGTCCGGTGACAGTGGTACGCGACGAGCTGTGGAAGCTCGGTCAACTACGTCCGGGCGACACCGTGCAATTCGTGCGTGCCGGCGCATTGCCTGCGCATCGCGGCGTCGATGAAAGAAGTCTTGCCGGCTCGTCGGTAGCGGGGAGCCACTGCGGCGCGGTCGATGACGACTGCGTGCTGTATCGCGACCCATCGGCCGGCAACGGAATCGGCGTGGTCTATCGCCGGTCCGGCGATCGCAACGTCTTGGTCGAATATGGCCCGCTCGTACTCGATCTGAATCTACGGCTACGCGTGCATGCGTTGATGTGCTGGCTGCAGGCGCATCCATTGCCCGGCATGTTCGATCTCACGCCTGGGATTCGTTCGCTGCAGGTGCAGTTCGACTCACCGATGCTGCCGCTCGCCGCGCTGCTCCACCACCTCCAAGCGGCCGAGCGTGAATTGCCCGACGTGGCCGACATGAGGGTCCCCAATCGTATCGTTCATTTGCCGTTGTCATGGGACGACCCGTCGACGCGCGTGGCCATCGAGCGCTACATGCAGTCGGTGCGGCCGGATGCGCCGTGGTGCCCGAGCAATATCGAGTTCATTCGGCGCATCAACGGCCTCGAATCCATCGACGATGTCAAACGCATCGTGTACGGCGCGCAATACCTCGTGATGGGGCTCGGAGACGTCTATCTCGGCGCACCGGTCGCCACGCCGATCGACCCGCGTCATCGTTTGGTCACGACGAAGTACAACCCCGCGCGGACGTGGACGCCGGAAAACGCGGTGGGTATCGGCGGCGCGTACCTGTGCGTCTACGGTATGGAAGGCCCGGGCGGCTATCAGTTCGTCGGCCGCACGGTTCAGATGTGGAATCGCTATCGAACCACACGGGAGTTCGAAGCCGGCAAGCCTTGGCTATTGCGGTTTTTCGATGTAATTCGCTTCTACGAGGTGGACGAGAGCGAATTGCACGCGCTGCGCCGCGACTTCGTTGCGGGCCGTGCCTCTTTGCGGATCGAGGAATCGGTTTTCGATCTCGGCGAATACAACCGCTTCTTGCGCGATGAAGCTAAGTCGATCGCGGCATTCAAGTCCACGCAGCAAGCCGCCTTCGATGCCGAGCGGGAGCGCTGGCGCCTGGCGGGTCACGCCGAGTATGCCGGTGAGGCCGTGGCCGCCGACGCGAATGCGGCGCTCGCGGAGCAGGCGCTCGGCAGCGAGCAGCGCGGCATCGCCGCCGAGGTATCGGGCAGCGTATGGAAGGTGCTCGTCGAAGCAGGCGAGCGTGTCAAGGAGGGGCAAGCGTTGGCAATCCTCGAATCGATGAAGATGGAGGTGTCTGTCGTGGCAACGGAGGACGGCGTGATCGAATCGATCGACTGCGCGCCCGGAGCGGCCGTTTCGGCCGGTCAGCGCTTGATGGTCATGACCGCGGGTGCCGCCGAGGAGGCCGCATGAACGCACCGACTCCCGGCACGATGCCCGATTACCGTTCGATCGCGGGGCTGCGGGCGCGATATGCGTCCGGCGAATTGACACCGCGGGCGCTCGTCGATGAGATCGCCGCGTACTTCGATGCCGGAGATCCGCAGCACGCGTGGATTCGTCCATCGACGCGCGACGAAATGATCCGCTATGCCGATGCGCTGGCCGGACGCGACATGGCCGCGCTGCCGCTCTTCGGTGTGCCGTTCGCGATCAAGGACAACGTCGATCTGGCCGGTGTGCCGACGACGGCGGGCTGTCCGGAGTATGCCTATACCCCGTCGCGCAGCGCGCCCGTGGTGGAACGATTGATCGCAGCGGGCGCCATCCCGATCGGCAAAACGAACCTCGATCAGTTCGCGACGGGGCTGTCGGGCCAACGCTCGCCGTACGGAGCATGCCGCAACGCGTACGATTCGCGCTATGCGTCGGGCGGCTCGAGTTCGGGCTCGGCCGTCGCGGTCGCGCTCGGTGTCGCGGCATTTTCGCTCGGGACCGACACGGCGGGTTCGGGGCGCGTTCCGGCCGCGTTCCACGGGCTCGTCGGATTGAAGCCGACGAAGGGCGTGTTGAGTACGCTCGGCGTCGTGCCGGCCTGTCGATCGCTCGATTGTGTTTCGATCTTTGCCCATTCGCCGGCCGACGCGCGGATCGTCTTCGATGCCGCGCGCGGCGTGACGACAGGCGATCCCTATGCCCGGGAATGGCAGCCGTTGTTGAACTCAGGCACGAGCGGGCGCACGGCGGAGCTCGTTGCGCTCGATGGCGTTCGGTTCGGTACGCCGCGAGCGGGCCAACTCGAATTTTTCGGAGACGAGTCGTATCGAAGTGCCTACGAGGCGGCATTGGAGTGCTTGCGCCGGGCCGGTGCCCATGTCGTCGAATTGGACTTCTCCGCTCACTTCGCTGCGGCGCGATTGCTTTACGAGGGTCCATGGGTGGCCGAGCGGCTCGCGGCGCTACGTGACTTTTTCGATCGGAACCCCGGCGCCGTGCATCCCACGGTGCGCGAGATCGTCGGCGGCGGGGCGCGGTTCAGCGCGGCCGACACGTTCGCCGCCTTCGATCGTCTCGCATCGTTGCGCGTCGAGGCCGAGCGTGTCTGGGACAGCGTCGACGCCCTCGTGACGCCTACCTCGGCAACGACCGCGACCATCGACGAGCTCAACGCCGATCCGATAGGCGTCAATGCGCGTTTCGGGTACTACACGAACTTCGTCAATCTGCTCGATCTGTCCGCGATCGCGGTACCTGCCGGCGTGTGTGGGCCGGGTCGTCATGCGGGGTTGCCGTTCGGCATCACGTTCATCGGCCGCGCGCACGACGACGCCAAATTGCTCGGACTGGCGCAAGCGTGGGCCGGAGAAAGCCACGCAGCGCCGTCCGCGTTCGAGGCGCGACCGGTAGTGCCCGCTTTCGGCGGTGTGCGTGTGGCCGTGGTCGGCGCGCATCTGACCGGAGAGCCTTTGAATTGGCAGTTGACGCAGCGAGGCGCGCGAAGGGTGGCGACGACGACGACGGCGCCTGCTTACCGGCTGTACGCACTTGATCCTGGGGCAACGGGCGGCATCGAGAAGCCCGGCCTCGTGCGCGTGCGCGAGCACGGCGAGCCGATCGATATCGAAGTGTGGGAAATCCCTGTCGCGGCGTACGGCGGTTTCGTCGCGGGCATCGATGCACCGCTCGGGATCGGAACGGTGACGATTGCCGATGGCAGTCGCGTACAGGGATTCTTGTGCGAACACGCCGCGCTCGCCGAGGCGCGAGACATCACGCGCTTCGGCGGTTGGCGAGCCTACCGCGCGAGCGGCATGGGGTATTCAGTGCGCGATAACGGAGAGTCTTGATGTCAACGACTGCGAACATCACCGAATGGTTTGCCGTGCGGCGTGAATTGTCGACGCGTGCGAGATGGATGCTCGGGACGGCGTCCTTCCTGCTCCCGATCGTGCTCTGGGCGATGATCAGCTACGTGCCGTTCATTTGGCATCCGCAGATGAAGATTACGAACCCCGGCGGCGTCGACTATTTTCAGTTGGGCATGCAGGTAGATAAGGCTGTGTTCGCCGACGAATGGGCGCATGCCCGTGAGACGCATGCGGCATTGCCCCAGGGCGTGCCCGCGAATCCTGTGTATCTGCCGGCGCCGCATCAGGTGGCGCGCGCGTTCTACACGGCGTTCACGACGCCGCCCGCGTCTCGGGACGGCGTTTGGTTGCATGAAAGCCTTTGGCACAGCATCCGCATCATCTTTTGGGGCTTTTTGATCTCATCGGCGATCGGCGTGCCGCTTGGGATCGTCGGGGGGACCTTCAGTGCGATCGCGCGGCTGCAGGAACCGTTCTTCGAATTTTTCCGCTATCTGCCGGCGCCGGCGTTCGGCGCGCTCATGGTGGCGATCCTCGGCATCTACGATGCGCCGAAGATCGCGATCATCGTCATCGGCACCGTTTTCCAGCAGGTGTTGATCATCGCCAACACCACGCGCAAGCTCGAATACGGCTTGTTCGAGGCGGCCATGACCTTAGGCACGAAGAAGCTCAAATTGATTGCGCACGTCGTGATTCCGGGCGTGCTGCCGGACCTCTACCGCGACCAGCGCATTTTGCTCGGGTGGGCATGGACTTACCTGATCGTGGCCGAACTCGTCGGGACCAGTTCGGGTATCACGTGGTACATCGTTCAGCAAGCGCGATACGAGCACTTCGATAACGTCTACGCGGCTATTTTGATGATCGGCATCATCGGTCTAGGCACCGACATCGTGCTCGCACTGCTCGCCCGCAAACTCTTTCCATGGGACCGCACGCTGAAGGCGTGACGATATACGTCAGTGAATTTTCCAATCGGTACCGAAGAGGCGATCATGCGCAACCCTGAACCTGTTCCCGAATACTTGATTCAGTCGGAGGCGGTGCGCGAGCGCTTCGCGCGCCTGAAGGCCCGTGAGGTGGTGCTCGACGTACGGCATGTCGGCAAGCGCTACCGTTCGGCGCGCGGCGAGGTGGTGGCGCTCAGCGACGTCAGCTTCCGCACGCACCGGCGAGAATTCGTCTGCGTGATCGGGCCGTCCGGCTGCGGCAAGTCCACGCTCATCCGCATCCTGGCCGGCCTTGAATCTCATACGAGCGGCGAAGTGCTACTCGACGGAAAGCCCGTGCGTGGCCCCGGTGCCGACCGCGGCATGGTCTTCCAGGGCTATACGTTGTTTCCGTGGCTGACCGTGAAAAAGAATGTCATGTTCGGCCTGAAGATGAACGGCAGCAGTGCGGGGGAAGCGGAGCGCGAGGCCCTTCAGTGGCTGGATCTCGTGGGGCTCACACCGTTCGCCGATGTCTATCCGCATCAGTTGTCGGGTGGCATGAAGCAACGCGTGGCGATAGCGCGTTCGCTAGCGAATCGCCCTCGCATTTTGCTGATGGACGAGCCGTTCGGCGCACTCGATGCGCAGACGCGCGCGAAGATGCAAGCGCATCTGATCGACATCTGGCGCAACATCGACGTGACGATCCTGTTCATCACACACGATCTCGACGAGGCGATCATGCTGGCCGACCGGATCCTCGTGTTGAAAGCCAATCCCGGCGAAGTGCAGGAATTGATCGAGGTGCCGGTGCCGCGCCCGCGCGAGGCCGCGCAGTTGACGACGCGCGAGTTCACGGCGACGAAGGCGAGGCTTGAAGCGCTCATTCATCCGAAGCCGATCGGGGGCGACGGCGGCGACGACGTGGGCCGTCCGCATATGATTCGAATGACCGACGTGACGGATAACGTGGAGTAAAGCCGGGGCGGCTAACTTCATAGCGGTATTGGCGCATTACGCGGTGCTCGCCTGCGCAGCCTCGCGTACCGCGCCGAGCGCAAGACCATCGCTCCCGAACAGGTGTGCATGCCGCGCGGAGAAACCGACTTCGATCCGCTGCCCGTCCGTCGCGGCCGAATCGCCCGAGCCCTTCACTTGAATCGTGGCGCCGCCCGCGAGTCCCACGTGCAGCAATGTCTCGCCGCCCAGATGCTCGACCACGATCACTTCGCCCGCCAAGCGCGCGTCGCAGCCCGCCGCGCCGTTCTCCGCGAAATGCTCGGGGCGTATGCCGAGCGTGAGCTTATCCCCCGCGCGAACACCGTCGGCCTCGCACCGGACCGAGAGCGGCGCGCCACCAGGTAGGGCGATCGTCACACCGGCGCGATCGGCGGTACTGACTTCAACGTCGATGAAGTTCATCTTCGGCGAGCCGATGAAGCCGGCCACGAACCGGTTGCGTGGGCGGCGATACAGTTCGAGCGGCGAGCCGATCTGCTCGACCGAGCCGTGATTGAGCACGACGATGCGATCGGCCATCGTCATCGCTTCCGTCTGGTCGTGCGTCACGTAGATCATCGTCGCGTTCAACTGCTTGTGCAGTTTGATGAGTTCGAGCCGCATCTGCACGCGCAGCGCGGCATCGAGGTTCGACAGCGGCTCGTCGAAGAGGAACACCTTGGGCTCGCGCACGATCGCGCGCCCGATCGCCACGCGCTGCCGTTGGCCGCCTGACAACGCACGCGGACGACGCTCGAGCAACTGGCCGATTTGAAGAATCTGCGCGGCGCCGTTCACGCGCCGGTCGATCTCGCTTTGCGGCAGCTTCAGCATGCGCAATCCGAATGCGATGTTCTCGTAGACGGACATATGCGGGTAGAGCGCATACGACTGAAAAACCATCGCTACGCCGCGCTCGGACGGTTCGACCTCGGTGACGTCCTCGCCGCCGATCAAAACACGCCCCGAATCGACGCGCTCCAAACCGGCAATGGTGCGGAGCAGCGTGGACTTGCCGCATCCCGACGGCCCGACGAAGACGAGGAACTCGTGCTCGTCCACTTCGATATCGACGCCCTTGAGCACGTCGGCGCCGGCGAACGTTTTGCGGATTTGCTGCAACTGAACTGCGCTCACTTTCGTGTCTCCTACGAACGTCGCACTTCGTGCTTCGCACTGCCGTTTCATCATGCAGTGCCGCAAGGACTCCTAATCATTTTCTTCTTGACAACCATCGTGCGCCAAAATATACATTTGAAAAAACGAAATTACAAGTGAAACGCACACCCCCGGAAGGCCGCCGGTTGCGTGCACGTACCGCTGGACAAGGAGACAATCGATGAACAAACGGTTCTTGCAGCGCAACACTGCGATGGCGTCGTTGGCCGCCGCATCGTTTTTGGTGGCGGCCCAAGCTTCGGCATGGACGTTGAAGGAGGCAGCCGCGCCCTACTCGGGCACGACCATCCATGCGATCTTCCTCGATCGGCCCGGCTATGCGGCCGCGGAGAAACTGATCCCGCAATTCGAGAAGGAAACGGGCATCACGATCAAGTGGGACGTCGTGCCCTACGAGAGCACGCGACAAAAGGAGGTGCTCAATTTCGTCAGCGGCGGCGCGCAGGATATCGTTCTCGTCGACGTCGTGTGGATCGGCGAATTCGCGAGTAACAAGTGGCTCGTGCCGATCAAGAAGTTCACCGACGATCCGAAGCTTGCCGATCCAAACCTGAACCTCAAGGGCTTCTTCCCGATCTTGCTCGATTCGTTCGGCACATGGGACAAGGTCACGTACGGGCTACCGTTCGACAACTACTCGGGGCTCATGTTTTACAACAAGTGCACGCTCAAGCAGGCGGGATTCGATGAGCCGCCCAAGACTTGGGACGATCTTCTGAACGTCTACGCACCCAAACTCACGAACGCGAGCAAGAATCAGTATGCGTTCGCGTTGCAATCGCGGCGTGGCGAGACGCAATCGGCCGATAGCTTCATGCGCATGCTTTGGCCGAACGGCGGTTCGTTGCTCGACGCCAAATTCAAGTCGAACCTGATGTCGCCGCAATCGCAGGCGGGGCTCGAGTACCGGCAAAAGCTCATGAAGTACATGCCGCCCGGTATCGTCGATTACGACCATGCGGAGGCCGTCAACGCGCTAGCTCAAGGGCAAGTGGCGATGATTACCGAATGGTCGGCGTTCTATCCCACCCTGACCGATCCCTCGAAGTCAAAGCTCGGCAATTGCCTTGGTATTGCAACCGAGCCGCGCGGCCCGGCTGGCCTCAAACCCGCATTGGGCGGTTTCTCGTTGGCCGTCAACGCGAAGGCGAGCGCGAAGAAGCAAGCCGCGGCCTGGCTTTTCATTCAGTGGATCACGTCCGAACAGATGGCCAAGCCTTACCTCGAGGCCGGTGGCGTGCCCGCTCGGATGGCGGTGTACAAGGACCCGGCCGTCGAGCAGAAGTATCCGTTCGTGAAGCCGATGGTGGAATCGTGGCAAGGCGGCGTGCCCGACTATCGCCCGCGCTTCCCCGAGTGGCCCGCGATCTCCGAAATCATCGGCGAGTGGGGGACGAAGATGATGCTCGGCGAGGTATCGGTCAAGGACGGAGCGCAGACGATCGGCTCGAAGATGGAGGGCATCCTGCAAAAGGCCGGCTACTACGACGGCAAGAAGCCGCTGCTCAAGTAGGCCATGGGCCTCGGCTAGCGTGAACCGGAGATCTCTATGCTGAACGGTAGCGTGTCGCACGCGGTACGAGAGCCAGCCGCACGCAAGCGTATGCGGCGGCGGCTGTGGCCGCGTTCGCCCGCGTTTTGGTTTCTGTTTCCGGCCGTGTTCGCGTTAGCCGTGATCGGGATCTATCCGCTGTTGGTCGCGCTCTACAACTCCGTGCATCAGTACCGGCTCGCCGATCTCGAGTCGGGTACGCCGTTCGTCGGGCTCGACAATTACGTGGCGACGTTGACCGATTCGACGTTTTGGCAGGCGCTCGGGCGCACGATGTTGTTTCTGTGTTTGGCGCTGCCGATCGAAATCGCGCTCGGTCTGTTCGCGGCGCTGATGCTGCACCGGCCCGGCCTCGCTTGGCTGCGGGCCGCCGCACGCGTGGGCCTCGTGGTGCCGATGGCGACGACCTACGCCGTGGTCGGGCTCATCGGCCGGCTCATCTTCAATCGGCAGTTCGGCGTTGCCAACTATTTGCTCGGCTTCTTCGGCGTTCAACCGCTCGACTGGCTAGGCGATCCAACGCTCGCCTACGTCTCGGTGATGGTCATGGACGTATGGCAATGGACGCCGTTTTGCGCGCTCATCCTGCTTGCCGGGCTGACGATGGTGCCGAAGGAAGCCGAGGAAGCGGCGCGGCTCGAGACGCGCAAGCGCTTGACGATCCTCTGGCATATCGAGCGGCCCTATCTGCTGCCGGGACTGACGGCGATTTTGATTCTGCGCTCGGCGGACATGCTCAAGATGTTCGATGCCGTCTACACGATGACGCGCGGCGGCCCCGGCGCGGCCACCGAATTCATCAGCGTCTATATCGAGCGGATCGGGTTTCGCTTGTTCGATCAAGGCTTGGCCTCCGCGCAAGCGATGCTGCTGCTGGTGCTGACCATCGTCCTCTCGCGCCTATACATTCGCTACATCTACCGGGAGCTCGCATGAGCGTATCCATTTTCGGTCTGTTGGCGATCGGCGCCACGCCGCGCTCGCATCGCGCGCGCGCCGGACGGCGGCGGGCAACCGTTTGGCATGGTCTAGCGCTGCTCGTCGTGTTCCTGTCGTCGGTGTTTCCGTTCTATTGGATGGTGACGACGAGCCTGAAGACACAGGCCGACGCGCTCGCCTATCCGCCGCTATGGCGTTTCTCGCCGACATTGCAGCACTACGGCGATGCACTGTTCCGGCACGACGTGGGTGCAAGCCTCGTCAACTCGCTGATCGTCGCCGGCAGCACGACGGTACTCGCGATCTTGCTCGGTACCCCGGCCGCTTATGCGCTCGCGCGTTTCGAGTTTCGCGGCAAGCGCGACCTGTGGTTCTGGTTCATCTCCAACCGCATGGTCAGTCCCGTCGTGTTGGCGGTGCCGTTCTTCCTGATCGCGACGAAGCTCGACCTGATCGATACGCACATCGTGCTGATTCTGCTCTACCTCACGTTCTCTTTGCCGATCGTGGTTTGGATCTGTACCGACCAATTCCGCAACGTGCCGATCGAGCTCGACGAGGCCGCTCGGCTCGACGGCGCTTCGCCGTGGCGCGTGTTTTGGCGCATCAACTTGCCGCTCGCGATGCCGGGCATCGTCGTGTCCGCCATTTTCGCCTTCATCTTTTCGTGGAACGACTTGCTCTATGCGCTCGTGCTGACGCGCGACAACGCCGCTACCTCGCCCGTGGCCGCAACGAACTACATGAGCGGCTACGAGCTGCCGTGGGGCGAGATCATGGCCACGGGCACGCTGATCGTGTTGCCGATGGTGATCTTCGCGTTGCTCGTATCGGGCCGGCTCGTGCAAGGTCTCACGATGGGCGCCGTCAAATGAGTCATTTGCTATAACTGTCGGTTTTTCTCCGCGAGACATTTTTGACATCATGGGTAAGACCACCCAATCCATTCAGAGCGTCGAGCCCGAAGAGGGCGTCGACCGCGAGGAAGAACTGCAAACGCGTGTCGCCTGGCATTACTACGTGGGCAACATGACGCAGCAGGAGATCGCTCAACTGCTGGGCACCAATCGCGTGCGCGTCAACCGTCTGCTCGCCGCTAGCCGCGAATCGGGGCGCGTGCGGATCACGATCGATAGCCGCATTGCGCCGTGCGTGGCGCTCGAGGAGCAACTCGTCGAGCGTTTTTCCTTGCAAGCGGCCGTCGTCGTGCCGAGCGGGGCGACCTATGAAGCGACCATGGCCGCGCTCGGTATCGGCACCGCGAATTATCTGACGCAGCATATCGCGGCGGGCCATACGATCGGGCTGGGCTGGGGCCGGACGATTCGCGCCGTACTGCGCGCGTTGCCGCAGCGTTCCTATGGACCGATCTCGGCCGTCTCGATGCAGGGCGGGCTCGCGCATTGCCCGAGCATCAATACGTTCGACATCGTGTCCGATTTCGCGGATCTGTGTCACGCGGACGGCTATCTATTCGCCGCGCCGATTTACGTGAGCAGCCAGAAGGTGCGCGATGTCATTTTGCAAGAGGACGCCGTGCGCGAAACCTACGATCGCGCACGCGGTGCCGACCTCGCCTTGGTAACGGCGGGGGACCTCACGGAATCGCTCGTGATTACGTACGGCGTCAAAGATCCCGAGGACCTGCGCACGCTGCGCAAGGCGGGCGCCGTGGGTGACGTACTCGGCCATTTCGTCGACGAGAACGGCAAGCTCATCAATCACCCTTTGAATCGCCGCACCGTCGCGGTCGCACTCGACGATTTGCGCGACATCAAGCAAGTGGTGCTCGCGAGCGGGGGCGCCAAGAAGTTCTTCGTGACGCGCGCCGTGCTGCGGGGAGGCTACGTATCGGTGCTCGTGACCGATGAGGACACCGCCCGGCGGCTTTGCGAGGAGCCGTGAGTCGCAAAGGCATAACGTAAGGACAGCTCAATATGATCCCGGCGAGCGTGGTGGATCGCAGCAAGGAATTCTCCGGCAAGCGCGTACTGGTGACGGGCGCCGGCAAGGGTATCGGCCGCGCTACGGCGTTGCTGCTCGCGGCCCGGGGCGCGAGCGTCGTTGCATTGAGCCGCTCGCCTGACGACCTGCGCTCGCTGGAGCGCGAGATCGGCTGCGAGACGCATGCGGTAGAGCTTGCCGACGTGGCGGCCGCGCGCGCCGCGGCACTCGCCGCGCAGCCGATCGATCTTCTCGTGAACAACGCGGGCATCGCGCGTTTGCAGCCGTTCCTCGACCTCGACGTCGAGGCGTTCGACGAGACGATGGCAGTGAACGTGCGGGCCGCGATGGTCGTGGGGCAGATCTGTGCGCGCAGCATGATCGAGCGCGGCACGGGTGGGGCGATCGTCAACGTGTCGAGCATTTCCGCCCAGATCGGCTTCCCGCTGCATGCGGCCTATTGCGCGTCGAAGGCCGCATTGGACGCGCTGACTCGCGTGATGGCCGTCGAATTGGGGGAGCACGGTATCCGCGTCAATACGGTGAACCCGACCGTGACGTTGACGCCGATGGCGCAGAAAGCTTGGGGCGACCCCGGCAAGGCGGCGCAGATGCTTTCGCGTATTCCTTTGAACCGGTTCGTCGAGCCCGGTGAGGTGGCGCAGACGATCGCGTACCTGCTCGGCGCCGAATCGCACATGATCAACGGCGTGAGTCTGGCCGTGGATGGCGGTTTCCTCGCGCGGTGAACGCCGTGCGTCAATTCCTCTCTCATTGCAAGCGAGTCGACTATGAGTGAACCGAACGAGACGGCGCAAATGACGGCCGTCGTCTGCCATGCCCCGAAGGATTACCGCGTCGAGCGCGTTGCGCGGCCAAGTCCCGGTCCGAACGAGCTCGTCATTCGGATCGCGGCCTGCGGAATTTGCGCGAGCGACTGCAAGTGTTATTCGGGCGCGAAGATGTTTTGGGGTGGACCCAACCCTTGGGTCAAGGCCCCCGTGATACCCGGACACGAGTTCTTCGGGTACGTGGACGCACTGGGCGAAGGCGCGGCCGAGCACTTCGGCGTGAAGGTGGGCGAACGCGTGATCGCCGAGCAGATCGTGCCGTGCGGGAAGTGCCGCTATTGCAAGTCGGGCCAATATTGGATGTGCGAAGTCCACAACATCTTCGGCTTTCAGCGCGAAGTGGCAGACGGCGGCATGGCCGAATACATGCGTTTTCCGCCGACGGCGATCGTGCACAAGATACCGGACGGTATTTCGATCGAGGATGCCGCCATCATCGAGCCGCTCTCTTGTGCGATTCACACCGTCAATCGCGGCGACATTCAACTCGACGACGTGGTGGTGATCGCCGGCGCCGGGCCGCTCGGGCTCATGATGACGCAGGTGGCGCACTTGAAGACGCCGAAAAAGCTCGTCGTCATCGATCTCGTGGACGAGCGTCTGGCGCTAGCGCGCGAGTACGGTGCCGACGTCACGATCAATCCGAAGACGGACGACGCGCTCGCAATCGTTCGCTCACTCACCGACCAATATGGCTGCGATGTCTACATCGAAACGACTGGCGTACCGGCGGGTGTACCGCAAGGGTTGGACCTCATTCGCAAGCTTGGGCGGTTCGTGGAATTTTCGGTGTTCGGCGCGGAGACGTCTGTCGACTGGTCGATCATCGGCGACAGAAAGGAACTCGACGTGCGCGGCGCCCACCTCGGGCCCTATTGCTACCCCATCGCCATCGACCTGCTTGCGCGCGGGCTCGTCACGTCGAAGGGCATCGTCACGCATGGCTTCCCGCTCGAAGAGTGGGAGGAGGCCATCAAAGTCGCGAATTCGCTCGATTCGATCAAGGTGCTGATGCGGCCGGGCGATCGCGCGAGGACGTAATGCCCGTGCGACCCGTTCGAGATCTCCATACAATGCATCTTCCCGGAGATATCGGATAACGACTTCCTCATGCATCGAATTGGATTCTTCGTCTGCCGTGGCCACGATGCGCTCGATCTTGGCGGACCGCTGTCGGCCTTTAATCAAGTAGCCGCAGCCGCGGGCCGTACGCCCTACGAGCTCCATGTGATTTCGGCGTCCGGAGGGGCGGTTACCGGCAATGCGGGCCTTTCCATCGAGACGAAGGCGAGTGCGAGGCGGACGTTCGATACCGTCGTTTTCGTGGGCGGCGACATCGATCCGATGCGTACCCCCGAGAACATCGCGGCCGCGAAGAAGTTGGGCGCACGCGCAGGCCGAGTGGCAAGCGTATGCACGGGGGCGTTTCTACTCGCGGAAACCGGCTTGCTGGACGGCCTCAGAGCCACGACGCACTGGCGATATGCGGCGCTGTTGCAGTCGCGTTTCCCCGGCACCCGGGTCGAGGGCGATAGCATCTATATCGTCGATGGGCGTGTTTGGACGTCGGCGGGCATCGCGTCCGGAGTGGACCTGGCGCTGGGCATGATCGAAAGGGATGTGGGCGCGGAGATTGCGCGCGCGGTTTCCAGGCTGTTGGTCGTGCCGTATCGCCGGCCAGGGGGGCAGTCCCAATTTTCGGCCATGTCGCAAATGGAGCCGGACTCGGATCGTATCCGTATCGCCCTGAATTTCGCCCGGGAACACCTGGCCGAAGCCTTGCCGGTCGAGCGACTGGCCGAGGCCGCCAGTTTAAGCGTGCGGCAGTTCGGGCGAGCATTTCGGCGAGAGACCGGCGAGACACCGGCCAAGGCGGTCGAGCGCTTGCGAGTCGAAGCTGCGAAGCTGCGCCTGCAAGATGGCGGCGAACCCATCGAGCAGATCGCACTGGCAGTGGGATTCATCGATCCGGAGCGGATGCGGCGAGCCTTCATCAAACTGCATGGGCACCCGCCGCAAGCGATCCGGCGCGAGAGTAGATTGAACAGAGCGCGCTGATCGAGCGCCTGCTGCTCAATTGCCGTCAGGTGTCGAAGAAGGGTAGGCGTTCCACATATCGCGATGCAGTTTCCAGGCGCCGCCCTGTTTCAGGAAGACGAGAATCTGCTTGCCGCGAAATTTGAGCTTCCCACTGGGATCGTGGATTTCGGCATCCGAGACCTCCGTCACGTTCCGATCGTTACCGTAGAACTCGTAGTGATCGAACGACACGGTGTCGGGCTTCGATCCCGCGTACCGCTCGGCGAAATATGCGCTAATCGCGCCGCCTCCCGTTACCTTGTCGCCCCCGGGTGGCAACAGTGTGCCGTCGTCCGTATAGAGGCGGCCGATTGCCGCATAGTCCCCTCGCCGAAAGGCATCCGCCCATCGTGCGTTTTCGGCTTTGATGGCTGCTTCCGGCAAACGTTGTGAACCGCCGGCGGTGGCCGGCCCCGCGAATGCGAAAAGCGACACGCAAGCGGCAAGCGCAGCGGTATAAACACGGATTTGTTGCATTGAATGGATTCCGCTAGTGGATTGAGTTCGAGAGTGCCGCGCAAATTAGGCGGCTGAAGCAAGCATGGCTAGGCCCCATTGCCCGCGACGAAGTTAGCGAACACCGGGGACGCGTGCGAGCCCCTTCGACGCGCCGGGTAGTTCTTTGTCGACCATCGCGAGAATCTCCGGTCGCGCGTCCCGAGGGTGACCGGAATGGAACGGCGGAGCGGGATCGTATTCGATCACCAGTTGCGTGAATTCGGCGGCCTGCTTACCGCGCAGCTTCGCCGCGACGCGAAGCGCGAAGTCGATGCCCGCCGTTACGCCGCCGCCGCTCATGAACCGGCCGTGGTCGTCTTCGACGAAGCGGTCGGAAACGGGAATCGCGCCGTATTCGGAAAGCTTGTTGAGGAAGGCCCAGTGACAGGCGCTTCGCTTGCCATTGAGAATGCCGGTTGCGGCGAGGACGAGCGATCCGTTGCAGACGGATGTGACGTATTTCGCGCTTTCGGCTAGACGGCGAATCTGCGCTTGATATGCCGGGCCCATCGGGACCGCCAAATTCGATCCGCCGGGGACCAATATCAAGTCGGTCTTCTCGATATCGGCGAGTCGTTCGGTCTTGCCATAGACAACTCCGAATTCGAGGGTGACGTTGCCGCCGTTGAGGCTCGCGTAGCGAACGTTCGTATTCGGTAGCCGGTGAAAAATCTCGCTCGGCCCCGCGAAGTCGAGAAGCGTTCCTCCGTCGTAATTGACGATCAAGATATCGAGGGGATCATTCGGGGCGAGTGCCGCCTCGCTGCCTGCCTGCGCTAGCGCAGGCGCGACACGTCCTAGCAAGGCGCCGCCACCCAGGAGGGCGCCGAGCGTGGCGGCGCTCCCAAGCTTGAGCACATCGCGGCGCGAACGGCCCGCTCGCGTGAGTTGCTTTCCGGCCGCATTGTTTTCGTTACTGTCGGTCAAGATGGATACTCCTTCAGAGCTGGATCTTCGACGCGAAGTATGAAACGAGCGGTGAATGGCGCAAAGGTCGTATAAACCTCAAAAAACGCCATCCGATAGAACCACTGCCATCGCCGTGGGGAATAAGTAAAACCCGATCGCCGTCGGGGGCGGCAATCGTTGCGCAAAAACAGTCAATCATCTGTATTTGACATTTACAGATTTTAGCCTGTACGCGGCCGCATTACAGCTGCTATACTGTATTTGCCACTTACAGAAGTTAGCCTGTTAAAGCGATACTCATCGTGGATTACCCCGTCAAGACACTTCAGCAGCTCCGCCCGCTCCTAGTGGGCTTTCGCAAGGCGGCCGGCTTGACGCAGGCGCAACTGGCGGCGCGCTTGGGCGTCACCCAGCAAACGTACGCGCAACTGGAAGCTAAACCCGAGTCGGCCAGTTTCGATCGTCTTTATCCCGTTCTGAAGCTGCTCGACGTCAACCTCGTCTTGGCCCAGGTGCCAGGGTCTACGACAGTCGAAGGCGATGTCGCGACGCGTGTCAAAAGTGCTAAGGGAGCCGCTCCGGAAAAGCCGCCGGCTGCGACGAAGCGCGGCGTCGAAGCCGGCACGCCACGGAGCGGTGCTAAACGAGCGGCCGGTCGCGTCAACGCTCCGCCAAAAGCCCGCGACCGCGAGCCCGTCGCTATCGAGCCGGTCATCAAAAGGCGGGAGAATTGGTAACGATGAGGAGAAGCGCGCGTACAAAAAGCCTGGATCTGTGGATGAACGGTATTCCCGTTGGCACATGGGAGACCACGCGCGACGGTGAGAAGCTCACTTATTTCGAGTCCTGGGTCGAGGACGAGCAAGGGCGCCCCCTCTCGCTCTCGATGCCGTTCACTCCCGGTAACCAGCCGTACCGGGGGCAGATCGTGTCGGACTATTTCGACAATCTACTTCCCGACAGCAGGGCGATCCGCGAGCGTATTGCCGTACGCCACAAAACGGGGGGCACGTCTGCGTTCGAGCTATTGTCCGCGGTGGGGCGAGACTGCGCCGGCGCGATCCAGATGCTCCCGCCCGGCGAGCGGCCAGCCGACCTTCAGCAGATTCGCGGCACGCCCATGGGCGAGGCCGACGTGGCTCGCTTGCTGCGCGATGTCACCGCTGCGCCACTGGGACAGCACGACACCTTCGGCGATCTCCGGCTCTCGATCGCGGGCGCGCAGGAGAAAAGCGCGCTTTTATGGCACGGCAACCAATGGTTACGACCCGAGGGCAGCACGCCCACCACGCACATCCTGAAACTCCCTCTTGGGCTGGTCGGAAACATGCGTGCGGATATGCGCTCATCTATCGAGAACGAATGGCTGTGCTCGAAAATCGTGTCCGCCTACGGACTGCCGATCGCTCACTGCGAAATCGGCGCGTTCGAGGATCAAAAAGCGCTCGTGGTGGCGAGGTTCGACCGCAAATTGGCGAGCGACGGTTCTTGGATCCTGCGTCTTCCTCAGGAAGATATGTGCCAGGCCACTGGAATGGCTCCAAACAGCAAATACGAATCCGATGGTGGTCCCGGCATCGACAAGATCATGGGGATCCTCTCGGGCTCGGAAGAGGCGAGGGCCGACCGGTCCAACTTCTTCAAGGCGCAGATCGTTTTTTGGATTCTCGCGGCGACCGATGGGCATGCAAAGAATTTCAGCATCGCTCATCTCCGGTCGAGCCGCTACGTGGCGACGCCGTTCTATGACGTGCTGTCCGCTCACCCGATCATCGGAAACGGACGGAATCAGATATCCTCCCGCCGAGCCAGGCTCGCCATGGCGGTGCGCGGCAAAAATGCGCATTACTTGGTTAGCGAGATCCGTCGGCGTCATTGGGTTGCACAAGGGCAGCGCGTTGCGCTGGCGACGGATGAGGTGGACGAGATGATCGACACGCTAACGGGCAAAACCGAGGCCGTGATCGGGCACGTAGCGGCGCAATTGCCGAGAGGTTTCCCCTTGGACGTCTCGGACAAGATATTCGACGGTATGCGAAGGCAGAGCCGGAAGCTCGCTGCGCAGTAGTCTCTCTTTCGATGGTGTGCTCTCAACACACGTTCGCGCGGGTAAGGGTCACTTCGCGGACGGATGCAAAGACGCGTGCGTGCGTTGCCCGCTCTTGAATTTTCCGATATACCCGGGAATGTCGTCGGCCGGGAGCGGAGCACAAAAGTGGTAGCCCTGGACGAAGCGGCAACCGTCCGCGGCAACGAAAGCCAACTGGTCCGGCCGCTCCACGCCTTCCGCGACGACTTCGAAGTCCAGGCGGCGCGCAAGCGCCAGAATTGCCCGGATAATCGCTTCGTCCGCATGGTTCGACCCAATGCCGCGGATAAAGGACATATCGATCTTCAAGCGGTCCGCGTGAAACGTGCGCAAGTATGAGAGGCTCGAATACCCGGTTCCGAAATCGTCGATGGCGATCGCCACCCCTAGCTCCTTGAGTGCCTGTAGGGTCGATACCGCTCCGGGCGCGAGCATCGCGCCTTCGGTGATTTCGAGTTCGAGCCGGTCGGCGGCGAGACCGGATGCAACTAGCGCTCGCCGAACGACTTCGCAGAAATCGCCGCGACCGAGCTGACGCGGTGAAACGTTCACGGACACGCTTAAGGCGGGATGGGACTTCGACCAGTATTTCGCCTGTTTGCACGCGGTATGCAGAACCCACTCACCCAACTGCCCGATCAGGCCGATGTCCTCGGCAATCGGTATGAACGTGGCCGGACTGACGATGCCCATCTCCGAGTCATTCCAACGCAGCAGGGCCTCCACGCCTGTCACCTCATAGGTATGCACATCGATTTGCGGTTGGTAGGCAATCTCGAAGGCGTTGGACTCCAGTGCCGCTCGTAACCGTTGCGACAGCTTGATACGCCGGTCAGCCGCGTGCGCGAACGACGGATTGAACCGTTCGACCGCATCGCGTCCCCGCGCCTTGGCCCGATACATCGCGAGGTCTGCATGCTTGAGAAGGCTTTCCGCATCGGAGGCGTCATCGGGATAGCACGCAACGCCGATGCTCGACTGAACGCGCAACTGCACGTCGTCGATTTGCACCGGCATTTCGAACGCGCGCGCGATGCGGCAGAGCAGTTCGGTGAGCCGTCCGTCCTCATGCGGGCCGTGGAGCATCGCCACGAACTCGTCTCCTCCGTATCGCGTCACTAGGCCGTGCTCGCCCACGCAACGTGCGAGGCGTTGCGCGACTTCGCGCAACAGGCGGTCTCCCGCGCCATGGCCGAGACTGTCGTTGATGTCTTTGAACCGGTCGAGGTCGATGAACAGCAGCGCGAATGCTTCCTTCCGGGAGACTGCTTGATCCATGAGTTCGCGCAGGGTGACGCGGTTAGGCAGATCCGTGAGGGCGTCGCGGCGGGCCGCGGCAAGGTGCACTTTATGACGTTCCAATCGGGCCCGATAGCGCCCGATGAGTGCATAGCTGAGGAGCGCACACGCGAGCAGCCCGGAAAGGGCTAGCACCGCGCCTTCGATAGCCTCGTGTTTACTGGCCGTATCGGCCATCGATCGCAATATGTGCGTTTGCCCATCTCGCAAACTCGTCAATTGCCCCTCCATTCGGGCGAGCAATCGGTTTGCCTCGAGCAATTTGGCCGTATCGACCGATGCGCGGCCATTTGCAACCTGCGCCGACACTGTGATGTCGGCGAGCAGCCATGCCCAGCGTGCGGTCTCCTGCCGGAGCACCTGTATCGTTGCGGCGCCGGGGGCCCCGGCATAGCTCGTCTCGAGCCGCCGAAAGCTGGCGAGCGCCGCGCCCACTCGCGGCACGGGCCACGCGAAAGATGCGACGCGCGTGGTCCCGAAGCCTTGAAGGAAGTCCGCGTTCGTACGCAGATACAGCTCTTGCAACAGGTCGATGTCGTTTCGCGCATGGAGCGCGTGGACGCGCCGAGCGGTAACCTCTTCGCGGGATGCCACGATGTAGCCAAGGCCGCCAGCAAACAGCGCCAGCCCGAGCAGAACGAGCCCCATCGTCGCGGGCAAACTGGCGCCCCGCGGCGCGCGGGGCTGCCACCAACGCTGTCCGGATCGCGGATTATTTGAATACAAAGCAGAGTTCATCGAAGGCGGCATGGCAACGAGGAGGCGCGCAGCCGCAGGCCGGCCCAGCACTACCCACGTGCACGGAGATTAGGGCCGGGACCCTCATCGGCAAGCCGACGTGTCTCCCTAGTGGTATATCGGTTCTCCACCCGAAAACTTCAGCAAATATCGGCGGATCGGCCGAATCGATCGAGAACGTCCACATGTGGCGGTTTGGCTTGGGTTGGCCGACAATATCGCCCCTATTGACTTCGCAACGGCGCTGCGGCCGTTCCGAGCCATACATGACCCGCGTGACGCGCATGAAACGTGCCGGCGCGATGATGTTCCACGGATAACTTGAGGTATGCGATGACGACTACATTCGACGAGGCGACAACGGCGGCGATCGCCGCGTTCGCTCGACTGGATTTCGACACGGCTGCACAGGCGATGCGCGCCGAAGCTGACTACGACTACGAACGGGACCAATGGATCTCGCGCTATATCGACGAGCAGGGCGGCGGCGTGGACGATGTGGAATACGACGCCTTGCACGCGCAGGCCCAAGAAACGCCGGAATACGCGCAGTTCATGAGCGCGGTTCGGAAGGAAATCCTCGACTACTTCGGCGTGGCGGGCGATCAATTGGAGTGGGTGATCCAGCTACGTAACGACGATAGCGACGAGCTTTGGGCCGAGGTCAACAGACAGCGAAATGCGCTTGGAACCGGCGAGGTGCGCGGCGATCTCTGATCGCCGCATCACTGCAAGTCGTGCTGTTCGAATCGGCCTGCGCGTGGCCGATGAACCTGTTGCGTCATGGCGTGGATGGCTACCATCGCCGCGGCAAAGCCCGACGCCGCGCCGACGCCGAGCGCCCAGCGTGGCCCCAGATGATCGGCCACCCAACCCACGACCGGCGCTCCGAGCGGCGTGCAGCCGAGCGCAATGGCCACGCGCAGAGCCATCACGCGTCCCCGCATGGCAGGCTCGGTGGTGAGTTGCATCAGGCTGTTGGTCGCGGTGGTGAAGGTCAAGGCGGCCACACCGATGACGACTAACGCGCCGGCGAATAGCCGGTACCCCGGGGCGATGGCGGCCAGCGCGCAGCCGATTCCAAAAATCGCGGCGCCGATCAACAGGGACATGAACCGTGGCCGATCGCGGCGGGCTGCAAGCAGTGCCCCTGACATGGTGCCGACGGCCATGATCGACGACAGCAGCCCGTAGCCACGTGCATCCGTGTGAAAGACACTGACGGCCATGGTCGAGATGAAGATCGGGAAATTCAGTCCGAACGTGCCGATCAGGAACAGCATGACGAGGATCGCCTTGAGGTCCGGTCGGGCCCACACATAGCGCAATCCCTCCGTAAGACTACCCTTGGTCCGGCGGGCTCGTGGGTTTGCTTTCAGAGCGGAGACACGCAGCAGAAACAGGGAGACCAGCACCGCTACGAAGCTGGCGCCGTTGACCACGAATGCCCAGCCTGTGCCGATCGAAGCGATGACCAGACCGGCCACCGCCGGCCCGATCATCCGCGCCGCGTTGAATGAAGTCGAGTTGAGCGCGACCGCGTTCGGGAGATCCGCATCGCCGACAAGTTCGGCCACGAATGTTTGACGCACGGGCGCATCGAACGCCGCGGCGCAGCCTGACAGAAAGGCGAATACGTAGACGTGCCAAAGTTGGACGATGCGGGTAACCGTGAGAAAACCGAGCACCAAGGCTAGAACGCCCAACGCGGCCTGGGTTGCCATCAACAGTTTGCGCTGGTTGTAGTGATCGGCGGCGAATCCTGTCCAGGGCAACAGCAGAAGCTGTGGCCCGAACTGGAGGGCCATCACAGTGCCCACGGCCGCCGCATTGTGATGCGTGAGTTGGGTCAGTACCAGCCAGTCCTGAGCCGTGCGTTGCATCCACGTGCCCACGTTGGAGACCAGCGCGCCTACCGCCCATATGCGGTAGTTGACGTTTCTCAGCGAACGGAAGACGCCGGTTGCCGGTTCGCTCACGGATGCCCCGGTGTATTGCCGCCGTGGAAGCGGCCGAAATGTCGTGCCGAGGGTAGGCCGAGTGCCAGGGCCCCGAGCCCGAGCGCGATGGCGTCACTCGTATCCCTCGGATTGAAATTCCCGACACGGCAAAGGAGCAGGTAGCCGATGACCAGATTGAGGAAACCCCAGAGCACGTTCACGGTCGACGAAGACAGCCCTTGCCCCGGCGGCTTCGCGAATGGACTTTGGAACGGTTTTCCCATCACGCCGCTGACGTAGTGCGGCACGGCATTCGTGAGAAAGGCACCCGCAAAGAACCACGACACGAGATAAAGCCATTCCATTCTCAGGCACTCCTTGTGGCCAGCAGATCGATGATGTCCTGAGCCGTGCCTGTTTCGCCTAGCTTCGGGAAGACGTTCTTGATGCTGTAGTCGTGGGCCTCGGGACGCGCGTCGGTCATGGCGTCTAGGGCCAGCGTGACGTTGAAGCCGTGCTCGTACGCCTGGCGTGCCGTCGACTCGACGCCGGTTCCGGTGGCGACTCCGGCGATGACGACCTGGGTGACGCCCATCGACTTCAGCCGGTCTTCGAGGTCGGTGCTGGCGAACGCGCCCCAGGTTCGCTTCGTTACAACGATGTCGCCGGGTTGCTGATCGAGTTCGGGGATGAACTCGGTCCACCCGTCCGGATACGGTTCGCTGCGGCGCTGCCGCTCCGTACGGCCGGGCGCTACCCCGGCAACGTTGACGAGGACGACCGGCAGGCCGCGTTCGCGAAACGCGTCGAGCAGCGCGCGCGAACGACTCACGATCCCCTCGATGGGATGGACGAAGGAAGAGCCGACGATGCCATTTTGCAGGTCAACGACGACGAGGGCGGTCATCGGATCGAGTGTGGTGAGGGGCATGTTAGTTCCAACCGCTGGGAATGGCTCAGAAGGCGGCGACGCGCTCTAGCAGTTTGACCGCGGCCATGAGTTCGCCTTGTTCCTCGGGAGAAAGTTGCGCCTGGAGGGCGCGGACGAGCCAGTCTTCTTTGGCAGCCCGGCTCGCCTTGAGCTGTTTCCGGAAACGGGGCGTCAGGTTTATCAGTGTTTGCCGGCCATCGGCCGGGTCGGGCTCACCGCTGATGGCCCCCATCGCCTCCAGACCGGCTACCGTGATTCGCATGGACTGCGGACGCACGCTTTCCGCGCGGGCGAGGGCGGAGACGGTCGTGGGCCCGTCGCGATCCAGACGAAGAAGAACCGACTTCTGGGCGGACGTGAAGTCGCCCGAATGCGCCTGCTCCCGCAACCGTCGAATCAGCTTGCCCAGAGAAATGCGCAGTTCCCCCGCCAGAGCGGCCAATTCGGGACTGTCGGAGGTATTTGATTGCTTCATCATGAAACGATGATAGCAGGTATACAGTTTATCTGTACAGAATGGCTGTATATTTTTTCGACCAGGACTGAGCAACAGTTGCGATCTCAAGAACATCAGGGCGAGGCTTCTCTCGCGAAGGTAAGCGGTCAACTGCGGTTTCTAGGTTCATCGCAACGATCGCGCGCCAATGAAGTAGCCCAGCGTTTCGACCACCGATCCAACGGAAGGAGTACTTCAAACAAGCTCCTTCCCATGGGCGTCGGCTGGTAGCCCTCGGCACCCAGCTCGACGAGTTGCGACTCGCGGAGTTCCTTGAGACGCGAGTTGAGGACACCAGGGGAAACGGACTCACACTGACCCTGCAATTCTCGAAACGTGCATGGTCCGTCATGGCACAACTCCCACAATATTCTCATGGTCCAGTTGCGCCCGAGAAGATCGAACAGAGCCATAACGGGCCGGCCTGTACGGGAGCCACGAACCGGATTGCCCGGGAGAGGTGTGTCGGCCAAGTCTTTTGCTCCAAAGATGCTATCAAAACAGTAGCGCATGTCAGGAAAATTAGCTACATTCTCCTTGCTATTAAAAGCGTAGCACATGTCGAGGTAGTTGCTACTCCCCTCCCTAGCATCCGGTAGCTAAACTCATGACCAAAGCGCGCGCCGTGCCCATGCCTAGCGACAGTGTGCTTGTGCCGCTCTACGCGGGTGCGGACCTGCTGGACGCCTTCGCAATTCAATTGCCGGCCGAAGCTAGCGACGATCTCGAGGTGCTGGCACGTACCGCGTTCGAGCGGCAGGCGGGATGGATTCGTGCGCTCACATATGTCCGGGATGTGGTGATGGCGACAGTCGGCGTCAAATCGTCTCGCGCCGTCGGTCTTGCCGGGGCGGCGCGTGGACCGGTTATCGGCTACTTACCGATGCTGTCACAGAGTGCGACGGAGTTGGTCGTTGGCGCGGATGACCGGCATCTGGACTTTCGCGTCACCATCCAACTTCTCGCCGATGCGGAAAATAGGCGCGAGCTGCTTGCGGGCACAGTGGTGCATTGCCATAACAGACTGGGACGTGTCTATCTTGCGACCATTGCGCCGTTTCATCGCGTTATTGTGCGGGCGAATTTGGAACGAGCAGTAAGGGAAATGAGGACTTGTGTATGCGTTGGCGATAGGACGGGCTGAAACATGACTGAGCACGATACGGAACTCCACGGCTGCTGGCGGCTGATCTCTTTCTATGCCGAGCTTCAGGATTCAAACGAGCGCACGCAACCTTGGGGCGCAAACCCGAACGGGTACCTCATCTTCAGCTCTGATGGGCGAATGATGGTATTGGTTACCTCAAAGACGCGGGAGCCAGGAAACACAGATGAAAAGATGGTGGCACTCTTCCGTACCGTGATGGCCTATACAGGACGGTATCGGATAGATGAGGACAGGTTCATTACAAAGATTGACTCGTCTTGGAATGAAGCCTGGAACGGCAGTGAGCAGGAACGCTTCTATAAGCTTGATGGAGACACGCTTGAGGTCAGCACGGCCTGGATGCCGAATCCGTTAGTGTCCGGGAATTCAATCGGACGGGCTATTCTCAGCTTTAAGCGTGAGTAATTTTCGCGACGCCGGGTTCGCAATGTTAGTTCCACGTTACCAATTTGACGATGAGTCCGGCGGCCACGCAACCACCTTTGGGTGCTCCGATTTGGCTGCTTCTCGGTCTGCTTGTGGGCCCGCGGTTCGCCACCTCCACCGGCTCCTTTGGGTCGAGGCTGTGTGAAAACGTAGTCATCGCCTAAACTGAATCAACGCATCGACCGCCGGGTGACTCATGAAGCGATTCGTTGAAGGCGATGACCGCAAGCAGGTTTCACTTCTGCCCGAATGCCTCGAT
>NZ_PNYA01000028.1 GCF_002879885.1 Trinickia dabaoshanensis | reverse complement strand
CGCCGACTGCATTCGACATTGAACTACGTCAGTCCCATGACGTTCGAGAAGAATTGGGCCGTCGCTCAGCGAGGGCATGCGGCCTGATGGCTTCAGCTATGGGATTCGTGAAACAGGGGCAAGGCCAGTGAAACAGAAATGGGGGATGATTTTGTCCGATAAAATTCTCGAAGAGCGAGGGTATTTCTGGTGGCATGAGGAACCCATTCCGAAAGGGCATTTCGCGCCTTCCAGTCTGGTCACAGGTACGCTTTCCATTAACGAAATCGGAAAAATTCATCTCGAGCTCGACGGCTATCTTAATGGCGAGCACGGACCCATAGCGACGTTAATCGACCGCGATAGAGAGCTTCCGGGTGACAAGGCGATTCAAGGTAAGTTGAAAGATAGCAATAAGAACGTCCTTTTGCTTGGGCTGCGTAAGCATGGCGGCCGATTTAGTAGTAACGGTGTTTCGTTCGAGGGGTTCGCAGCGACGAACTGCCTAGTCACACGAGGAGCATTTCCGCTGTCGAATGATCCGTTGCAGTTCGACGCTCTCGACGTAGAGTTGACCGGCATGGAGGATTGGTTGCGTCTTGGCAACATTGAGACCAAGCGGACGCGGTCCCGCATCACAGCGAGGCATAGGCTTCCCAAGTCGGATATGTGGCAGTTGGACGATGGAATTTTGACGATTCGCTATGACATCTCTGGCCCGTTTCCGAGTCAATACAGCCGTCGATCGCACGAACTCACGTTAATTGAATGCGCATCAATCAATTTCTCACCTAAAAATATGCTCCCGTTGACGGAGATGAGGACAGAGTATGGCCGCATGCAAGATTTGTTTATCTTGCTTACCGGGTCTGAATACTCCCTTGCGTGGCCGCGTCTCAAGGCAGGAAAAGATACATTTGATCTGTATTTTCACGGTCACGGTCGCTCCTCAAAAGCCCCTACGTGGGATGACTGTTGGACAAATTTTGTTCAGCTTCGTGAGCGATTTGGTGAGATTTTTAGCTTGTGGAGGCGAAAGCATAACGACTTCGGGCCGGGCTTCTATCTCTACCTGGGAACGCGTCGCGGTATGAAGTTGTATGTGGAGCATCGATTTGTGAACCTCATATGGGGAATCGAATCTTTGCATCGCAAGAAAAACGGTCGAAGTTCAATGCCAACCAAGCTAGAACAGAAGATTCAACGCATCTTGTTGCAAATCGAGGGCGAGGACGACCGAGAGTGGCTGGAAGGACGGTTGAGAAATGTGAGCGAGCCATCGTTGCAGCAGCGATTGTTTGAGATTTTTCGGCATCTTCCATTTGATTTTGACAGAAAGCGACTCAATCGTTTTTGCGAGGAATGTGCTCGGTGTCGAAATGACATCTCGCATTTTGGTGGTCAGCGGCACGAAGGGGACTACCAAAATTTCGTGATTGATGTAGCAAAAAAATCCGAGGCGATTGGCTACCTCTATCACGCCCTCCTTTTGCAGGAAATAGGTATCGATTCGGCCTTGCTCAGGCAGTGGATATTCGATGGGCCGAAATCTTTTGCTGTGAAATACACGCTTCGTGAAGTGGGGCTGTTGCCGGAAGAGGCGAAAGACCATTCAAGTATGTGAGGGATTCACGTGTTGCGGAAGGATGGAGCTGTCGAAGGCGGAAGTTGAAAACTTGCTACTACCATCATTGGAGCGATCAAGTCGCTCCAATGATGCGAAGCGTCGGCGTGACTATTGCTGATCGAGTGTCGTGAGCCTTTCGGAGAATTGTTGATAGCGCATTGGTGTACATCGCGTATTGGCAGGGAAGCGCCTGATGCATCGAATATCCTCCGAAACGAACCAGTCAGCAATCATCGATGCTACGTCCGCAATGAATGCGTCACCGGCCTTCTGAGAAGCTCCGCGATGATCGTCGAATACTTCGCCGGAGCCCAAGTAGTCACCTGGGCGCATGATCCCTGCCCGGGCGACAGCGTGGCCCACATACATCATCGGGAATAGCTTGGGTATGCCTGTTGGACGTTGTCTCAATTCTTCGGCCACCTGCCGTGGTACCACTATTCCGATAAAATCGTCGGCGATCAACTGATTTATTTGCTCGACCGTGAACGGATCGGCCTCAAGTTTGTCGTAAACATTTGTATCTAAGACAATTGTAATCATTCGTATCTCGCGAAGCCGATTGAATAGAAATTCTCATAATCTTTCGCTTGAAATTTGGATCGTTGGGCGATTTTTAGTTCGTCAAAAAAGCGTGGCGCATCCAGAAGTTTGATTGCCATTCCCCGGGCGCTCGCGAGTGCGGTTACCTCCGTGGCTCCCGGTTGGTACCTGGACGTTGTGACGAATACGCCCTTGGTGTACCCGCCAATAAGGAGCGCCCCAGCCAGCGAGCGAATCTGCTCCGCAGAAATGGCGTTCTTGTATCGCTTTACTTGAACGCCGATCCTTTCCCCGGGGCGTTCGAGGATTACGTCGATGCCGCCGTCGCCTGAGTAGCTGGTGACGCGTGGAAGGAACCCTCGATCGCGGAATACGCTTGCAACTGTCTCCTCGAAAAGGCGGGGATGCAATTCAAATCGCTTGTCGTATCTGATGGTGAGATAGTCGCGCACGTCTTGCAGCGGGTGCTGAATATCGGTTAGATCCAGCTCCCTAAGGCTCCCGGCCGCACCTGTTTCTGCGCCCCAACGGCTTCGGCCATCATCAAATATATCTTCGGGGTGTGGCGCGATCGGCGATCTCGGTTCGATATCCTGGTCCATGACAGTGAGCGTCCACCAGCCGCACAAACGACAGACTGCGGGCGTCACCTCGACTTCGAGATTGCGTTCCTCATACTCACGATGCTCCGGAGGGAGTTTTCGCAGTGGCGATCGGCAAAACAGACACGTAGCACACCGCGATACCATTCGTCCGAGGTCCCAAGAAAGGTCACTGTAGTCCCAAATAGTCATCTCTCAGTTTCCGACTTCGTTCTCGACTGTGGCCCGTGCCGTCGCCTTCGGAGAACCTTCCGGAGGTCGTCGGTCGGCGTATTTCCGTAAGCGTCCTCGATTCCTCGGGGGAGGGGCAATCGATAGCCTAGGCACGAATGGCATTGTCAGCAACGCGGAGTCGGCGGAAGGCATCGTCGCTGCAAAGTCTAGCGCGACTTTCTCCGACGGGACGAGCTGTATGCTTTATGGCCAGTTGGCTGTCCTGTCATTGTGTTCGGCACAGCCCAGCGTAGCGCTGTCGTCTCATCGGCCCAACCATGCTGCCGCTGTATTCGTGAAGTGAGCATTCTCGGTCAGTGGCGAACTAGGGATTACCCCTAATGTGGCGTCTAGGTGAACGCTCGAGCAATTTGGTCGTGGGTCAATACCCGGCTTGGGGCTTGGTCGCGGCGGGGGAAGCCGGCTATCAGGACCCAGCGGCGCGTCCAGAGTTTTGTACGAGGACTTGTCGGCTCGCCTCTCCGAGCGCATTGCTGCGGTGCAAGGTCCCGACTTGCGCGATCAAAGTTCCAAGTCGAGTGAATCTCGACACCGGGTGTAAAAACTCCTCCCACCCCTCCCTTGAAATCGCCAGGGTCGATCCATATAATTAGCACTCGCTGCACTTGAGTGCTAACAAGGGTTTCGTCCGGGTCGCGCCACGCGGCCTTAACTTAAGCGTTTTTCAGTCTCAAACCAGAGAGGAGCAAGCATGAACCTTCGTCCTTTGCACGATCGCGTTATCGTGAAGCGTTTGGATCAGGAAACCAAGACCGCCTCCGGCATCGTGATCCCCGACGCCGCAGCCGAGAAGCCGGATCAAGGCGAAGTCCTCGCGATCGGGCCGGGCAAGCGCAATGACAAGGGCGATCAAATCGCGCTGGACGTCAAAGTCGGCGATCGCGTCCTGTTCGGCAAGTACGCTGGCCAGACCGTCAAGGTCGATGGCAACGAACTGCTCGTGATGCGCGAAGAAGACATCATGGCGGTCGTTCAGAAGTAAATCCCGTCCAGGTCGACATTTCCCAAAGAATTCAAGGAGTTAAAAGATGGCAGCTAAAGACGTCGTATTCGGCGACAGCGCTCGCGCCAAGATGGTTGAAGGCGTGAACATCCTTGCGAACGCAGTGAAGGTCACGCTGGGCCCGAAGGGTCGCAACGTCGTCCTCGAACGCAGCTTCGGCGGCCCGACGGTCACGAAGGATGGCGTGTCGGTCGCCAAGGAAATCGAGCTCGAAGACAAGCTCCAGAACATGGGCGCGCAAATGGTCAAGGAAGTTGCTTCCAAGACCAGCGACAACGCCGGTGACGGTACGACGACGGCTACGGTGCTGGCTCAGTCGATCGTCCGCGAAGGCATGAAGTACGTTGCATCGGGCATGAACCCGATGGACCTGAAGCGCGGTATCGACAAGGCCGTGCACGCCGCCGTGGAAGAGCTGAAGAAGATCAGCAAGCCCTGCACGACGAACAAGGAAATCGCGCAGGTCGGCTCGATCTCGGCAAATAGCGACACGTCGATCGGCGATCGCATCGCCGAAGCGATGGACAAGGTCGGCAAGGAAGGCGTGATCACCGTCGAAGACGGCAAGTCGCTGGCCGACGAACTCGAAGTGGTCGAAGGCATGCAATTCGACCGCGGCTACCTGTCGCCCTACTTCATCAACAACCCGGACAAGCAAGTCGCCGTCCTCGAAAACCCGTTCGTGCTGCTGCACGACAAGAAGGTTTCGAACATCCGCGATCTGCTGCCGGTGCTCGAGCAAGTGGCCAAGGCCGGCCGTCCGCTCCTGATCATCGCTGAAGACGTCGAAGGTGAAGCCCTCGCGACGCTCGTGGTGAACAACATCCGCGGCATCCTGAAGACCGTTGCGGTCAAGGCGCCTGGCTTCGGCGATCGTCGCAAGGCGATGCTGGAAGACATCGCGATCCTGACGGGCGGCCAAGTGATCGCCGAGGAAACGGGCCTCACGCTCGAAAAGGCGACGCTGCAAGAGCTCGGCCAAGCCAAGCGCATCGAAGTGGGCAAGGAAAACACGACGATCATCGACGGCGCAGGCGAAGGGAAGAACATCGAAGCGCGCGTGAAGCAAATTCGCACGCAAATCGAAGAAGCGACGTCCGACTACGACCGCGAAAAGCTGCAAGAGCGCGTGGCGAAGCTGGCTGGCGGTGTGGCCGTCATCAAGGTCGGCGCGGCTACCGAAGTCGAAATGAAGGAAAAGAAGGCACGTGTCGAAGACGCGCTGCACGCGACCCGTGCTGCCGTTGAAGAAGGCATCGTTCCTGGCGGCGGCGTTGCACTGATCCGTGCTCGTGCTGCGATCTCGGGCCTGACCGGCGTCAATGCCGACCAAAACGCCGGCATCAAGATCGTGCTGCGCGCGATGGAAGAGCCGCTGCGTCAGATCGTGACGAACGGCGGCGAAGAAGCCAGCGTCGTCGTGGCAGCGGTTGCCGCAGGCAAGGGCAACCACGGCTACAACGCCGCGACCGGCGAATACGGCGACCTCGTGGAAGCCGGCGTTGTCGATCCGACGAAGGTGACACGCACCGCGCTGCAAAACGCCGCTTCGGTGGCAGGCCTGCTGCTGACGACGGACGCAGCCGTTGCCGAACTGCCGAAGAAGGATGCTCCGATGCCTGGCGGCATGCCCGGCGGCATGGGCGGCATGGGCATGGACATGTAATTTCGGTCTGACGGCTCCGGCCGTCAGTCGAGATCGCATGACGGGCGCGCCGCGAGGCGCGTCCGTGGCCGATAAAAAAACCCGCAAGCGATTGCGGGTTTTTTATGGCCGCTCGAATGCGGGTCAAGCCCGCGTCGGTTTAGGCCGCGGCAAATCCACGCCGATCGGCGGCGGGGCGGCAGCCTCGTCGTCGTCGCGCGCCCAGAAAAAACGATCCGGCAAATAGGCGCCCATCCCGGGGCGGAAAGCGTGGCGCACGGCCTGATAGAGATATTCCTGCGCCTCGCGCACCGCTTCGGCAGGCTCCTGTCCGTTCGCCAGCAAGGCGGCGACGGCCGCGCCCAGTGTATCGGTGATGCCCATCAGCCGCTGTTGCGGGCGGTCCCACATGTCCTGGCGCAACTGGCCATCGTCGCTGAAGAGCGTGTTGACCAGCCGATGCGTGCCCGTCTGCGTGGACAGGACGTATTCCGCGCCCTGCGAAAGCAAGTGGGCAATGGCGCCGTCCAAACTCGGCGCGTCGGCGTCGCCGTCGGGCTGCGCGAGCGCGATCAACGTCGCTTGATCGGCGATGAGGACCGTTGTTTGCGGGGCGAGCAAATCGGCGATCGACTCGCGCAACTCGTCGGCGGCCAATACGTGCTCGTCGTCCACCGTGAAGTCGGGCGCGAGGATGAGTGGAATATCGTCGTAATCGGACACGACCTCGGCGATGGCGCTGACGACCTCCGCGCGTGTCGCCGCGCCCACCTTGAAGGCGGCGATCGGCATATCCTCGAGCAGCATGCGCGCCTGCGTGGCCACGACGTCGGGATCGAGCCCCGTCACTTCCTCGCAGGTGGCCGAATCGCGTACCGTGTAGCCCGTGAGGACCGATACGCCGTGGCAGCCCATGCTGGCGAGCGTTAGCAGGTCGGCCTGCAGGCCGAAACCGCCGGTGGGGTCGGATAGGCCGAAGGTTAGAACGATCGGAGGGGCGGCGCTTTGCATGAAATAGGGTGTTGTCTTTGAGCCGCGAGCGGCGGGCCGGCCGGCTCGCCTGCGCGGTCGGTTTCATTATGCGGCCTAATGCGCTCCGATGGCACGAACGAGCGCATGCTTTACCCGGAATCGACGCATATTGCCTGACAATAGGCGCGCCGCGCCGTGCGTGGATTCCTAGCCAGTGGCACCCCAAAAACGGTACCATCATGGCTCTTTGATCAACGGATCTTTCAACGCGATACAAGAATGGAATACAAACAGTGGATGTGCCTGATTTGCGGCTGGATCTACGACGAAGAGGCCGGTCTGCCTGAAGAAGGCATTGCCCCGGGTACCCGCTGGGAAGACGTTCCGATCAACTGGACGTGCCCCGAATGCGGTGCGCGCAAAGAAGATTTCGAGATGGTGCAGCTCTGACCACCGGCCGGCGCGGCCCGGGCTTTTAGCCTGGGCCGTGTCGTATGCCCCCACGCCATGACAACCGCAGATTTACCGAGCCTCGAAGCCTTGCCCAATCCGCGCGGCGCCGCTGTGCCCGAGGCCGAAGCCGCGCTGGCGGAGGCCATGCGCGCCAGCGAGGCGCGCATGGCGGTCGTCGGGCCTTTGCTGCGGGCGGCGCAGGCGTTGCGGCAAGCCGGCTGGCTCGCGTCGCAGCGCTTCGTCGACGCGCTGGTGCTCGCTGCGCCGTACGCGAACGATGACTTCCTACCGCGGTTTCGTTCGGCGCTCGCCGATTTCCATGCGGCGCTGACGCGCCGCAATCTACGCGAGCTGGCCTGTTCGCCCACGCTGTTCGCTCACTATCGGGATCTGAACGCGCAGGTTGCGCGCCATACGCAGGGCTACGTCGTTGCGTTCGAGGACTTAGCCCTGACGGGGCGTCCTATTGCTTGCACCGCGTTGCGCGCGGTCCCGGCGGCGTCGTTACGCGTCGTGCGCGCTCGTTACGAGCAGGCGCTGCTGCCTGTCCTCAAAGGGCAGGAAGATACGAGCGCGGCGCTCGATGAGCTCGACGCGTGCATCGCCGAGTTGGCAGGTGACGACACGTACGATGTTTGGCGTTTGGCGGGCGCCTGTGCTCATGCGCTGCGCTTGAACGGCCGCGCTCGAGCGGGCGATCCCGAGGCGAAGCGCTTTTACGCGCGATGCAATTTGTTGCTGGCCGAGCAAGGTCAGGGGCTGCAAGTGGCGCCGCGTTCGTTCGTCCGCGCGGCGCTCGCGCTGTTATGGCGCGATTACGCGCTGTACGGCGCGGCGGCGGAAGACGCCGACGCGGTCGAGATGCTCAACGATTACGGATTGACGGTCGATTGGCACGTCGCGGGGACGCAGGCGTCCGAGGCCGCTTGGGAAAAAGAGGCGGCCGAAGCCGAGGCTGCCGCGGCGGGCGAGGGCGCGGCGGGCTCGAGCGTTGCGCGCGAACTCGGTGCGCTATCGTTGAACGTCTACGCATACGAGGATTTCCTGCAAACGGCCGATGCCGCGATGGCCGCGCTTTCGGTCGGTACCGACGCGGCGTTTGCGGCGGCGACACCCGATGCGCTTGCCGCCGGGCACGCGGGGCAGGCCGCCTATGGGCTTGGCGCCGCGGCTCAGGCATTGGGTCTCGGTCACGTCGCATTGCTGGCCGATGCGCTCGGTCTCGCTTGGCGCCGCCACGCCTATGCAGCGCGCATCGGATCGGTGCAAGCGGCCCCGGCGCGGCGTCCAATGGAGCAGGCCGGGGAAGCGTTGCGCGCGATGCTGCTGCGCGTTGCGGCTGGCTTTGCGCAGCCCGATTCGGCCGTGCCGCTTGCGTTGCTCGTGCAGGCCATCGAGCGCGCCGCCCCAGCGGCCGGCTCGGTGCCGTCGTCTTCCCTTTCTTAAGCGCTGCCGGACTTCGCTTCCTTTATGCGGATATCGTTGACGCCGCTGGCCGCGCGCGCATCGAGCATGTGGCCGGGCGCCGCGGGCCGAGTCCTTGTCCGAACGGCTCGAAGCCGCGGGCGCGGCGGGCATGCGTGATAGAGTGCGGGAAACATCAGGCAGCCGCGGGCGGGCGCGAAGCATGCGCCGTTCATGGTTTGCCGCACGCGCTTGCGTGCCGGCGCTCATTTGCGGCGTCCAACGTGCACCGTCTTTGCTAAAATTCGAACCATGCCTAAGAGTAACGATCGCATCAATCTGACCAACCAGTTCCTGATCGCCATGCCCAATATGGCGGATCCCACGTTTTCAGGGACGGTGGTCTACCTTTGCGATCACAGCGAACGCGGTGCGCTCGGCCTCGTCATCAACCGGCCGACCGATATCGATCTCGAATCGCTGTTCAGTCGCATCGACCTGAAGCTCGAGATCGAGCCGCTTCTCCACGTCCCCGTCTATTTCGGCGGCCCCGTGCAAACGGAGCGCGGGTTCGTGCTGCACGAGCCCGTCGAGGGTAGCGCCTACACGTCGTCGATGGCGGTGACGGGCGGGCTCGAAATGACGACGTCGAAAGACGTTCTCGAGGCCGTCGCGAGCGGCAAAGGGCCTCATCGTTTCTTGCTCACCCTCGGCCATGCCGGCTGGGGCGCGGGGCAGCTCGAGGACGAAATCTCCCGCAACGGCTGGCTGACGGTCGAAGCCGATCCGAAGATCGTGTTCGACGTTCCGGCGGAGCAACGTTTCGAAGCCGCGCTGGCGCTGCTCGGCGTGACGCCCTCGATGCTTTCGGGCGACGCGGGTCACGCATGACGAAAGGTGTTGGACGTGAGGCGACGCTGCTTGCGTTCGACTATGGAGAAAAGCGGATCGGGGTGGCGATCGGCAACGCGCTGACGCGGCATGCCCGCGCGCTGACCGTCGTGCCCAACCGCAATCGCGAGTTTCGCTTCGAAGCCATGGGCAAACTCATCGCCGAATGGAAGCCCGACGCGCTCGTGGTCGGCCTACCGTGTCATCCCGACGGTACGCCGCACGACATGACGCAGCTCGCCAAGCGCTTCGGCAATCAGTTGAACGGGCGTTTCAATTTGCCCGTTGCGTGGGTCGACGAGCGCTACAGTTCCGTCGCGGCCGATCTCGATATGCGTGAAAGCGGCGTGGCCGCCGAGATGCGCGATGCCGAGGCGGCACGCATCATTCTTCAACAATACCTGGACGGGCTTTCTTGATGAGTTCGATTGATGCCGAAGCGTCGTATGCGACGCTCCTCGCCCAGATTCGCGACGCCTACGGCGCAGCGTTCGGCGCCGCCGACGGCCCTGTCCTCGCGGGCATCCACAGCGGGGGCGCTTGGCTGGCCGAGCGTCTCGCCCGCGATCTCGGCGCGAAATTTTTCGGGGTCGTAAACGTCGCGTTGCACCGCGACGATTACGCCAAAAAGGGTCTGCATAGCCAGGCGAGTCCCACGTCGCTGCCGTTCGACGTCGACGGCCGCCGCATCGTTCTCGTCGACGACGTCCTGCATACGGGGCGAACCGTACGCGCAGCCGTGAACGAGTTGTACGACTACGGCCGTCCCGCCGCGATCGAGCTTGCCGTACTCGCCGAGCGCAGCGGCCGGGAGATGCCGATCGAGGCGCGATTCATCGGCGTGCGCGCCGAAGTGGCCGCCGATACGACGCTCGTACTCGAGCGCGCTGGCGAAATGCAATTCACGTTTCGCACCGAAACGCGTGGCGATTGATACGCCGTCGCTTTTTCTAGGCGAAGCGCCGCGGGCCGCGTGCCGGCAGGCGCTTGTCCACCCATGTTTGAGTTAGACCGACCATGAATACCGTCACCCCGGGCCGTGCCGATCACGGCGGCGCGTCCGCACCCGCCGAGCGTTTCCGCTACGGCTTTCTCAAGGGCAACCCGCAGCTTACGAAAAACGGCGAGCTCAAGCATTTGCTGACGATCGAAGGACTGCCGCGCTCGATCGTCACGCATATCCTCGATACCGCCGAGCAGTTCGTGAGCGTGACCGATCGCGAGGTGAAAAAAGTGCCGCTTCTGCGCGGCAAGTCGGTATTCAACCTCTTCTTCGAAAACTCCACGCGTACGCGCACGACGTTCGAAATCGCGGCCAAGCGCTTATCGGCCGACGTGCTCAACCTGAACATCAACGCGTCCTCGACGAGCAAGGGCGAATCGCTGCTCGACACGATCAACAACTTGTCGGCCATGCATGCCGACATGTTCGTCGTGCGCCATGCATCGAGCGGGGCGCCCTATCTGATCGCCGAACACTGCGCGCCGCATGTGCATGTGATCAACGCGGGCGACGGGCGCCATGCGCACCCCACGCAGGGGCTGCTCGACATGTACACGATTCGCCACTACAAGCGCGATTTCACCAATCTGCGCGTGGCCATCGTCGGCGATATTTTGCACTCGCGCGTGGCGCGTTCCGACATTCACGCGTTGACGACGCTCGGCGTGCCGGAGGTACGCGCGATCGGCCCTCGCACGCTATTGCCGGGCGGCTTGGAAGATTTGGGCGTGCGCGTTTATCACAACCTCGACGAAGGGCTGAAGGACGTCGACGTCGTAATCATGTTGCGCCTTCAAAACGAGCGCATGAGCGGTGCGTTGCTGCCTTCGGCGCAAGAGTACTTCAAGAGCTGGGGGCTGACGCCCGAGCGGCTTGCGCGGGCCAAGCCCGATGCGATCGTGATGCATCCGGGACCGATGAACCGCGGCGTGGAAATCGATTCGCAGGTGGCCGACGGCCCGCAATCGGTGATTCTGAATCAAGTGACGTTCGGTATCGCGGTGCGCATGGCCGTGATGAGCATCGTCGCCGGCAACAACGACTGAACGGGCAGTGTCGCCACGCCATGAGGCGAGAGAGCAGCGACGTCAAAGAGAACAAAGGCAGCGCATGAAGATTCATATCCAAGGCGGCACGGTGATCGACCCGCAAGCGGGTACCGAGCAACGGGCGGACGTTTTCATTGCCGACGGCAAGATCGCCGCGATCGGCACGGCGCCCGCCGATTTCAAGGCCGATAAAACGATCGACGCAAACGGGCTTTGCGTGTCACCGGGGTTCGTCGATTTGTCGGCGCGCTTGCGCGAGCCCGGCTACGAGCACAAAGCCACGCTTGATTCGGAAATGGCCGCGGCGATGGCCGGCGGCGTCACGACGCTCGCGTGTCCGCCCGATACGGACCCCATACTCGATGAGCCGGGTCTCGTCGAGATGCTCAAGTTCCGCGCGAGCAAGCTCAACCGTGCGAACGTGCATCCGCTGGGCGCACTGACGGTTGGCTTGAAGGGCACCGTCATCACCGAGATGGTCGGATTGACGGAAGCCGGTTGTGTCGGGTTTACACAAGCCGATGTGCCGATCGTCGATACGCAAGTGATGCTGCGCGCGCTTCAATATGCGAGCACGTACGGCTATACCGTTTGGTTGCGCCCGCAAGACGCCTATCTCGCCAAGGGTGGGGTGGCGGCAAGCGGCGCGGTTGCTTCGCGCCTCGGCTTGTCCGGTGTTTCCGTGGCGGCCGAGACGATTGCCCTGCATACGATTTTCGAGTTGATGCGCTCGACGGGCGCGCGCGTGCATCTGTCGCATTTGTCTTCGGCAGCCGGCGTGGCGCTCGTGCGGGAAGCGAAGGCCGAGGGCCTGGCGGTCTCGTGCGACGTCAGCGCGAATCACATTCATTTGATCGACGTCGATATCGGCTACTTCGATTCGCAATTCCGCCTCGATCCACCGCTGCGCACGCAGCGCGATCGTGAGGCGATCCGCGCGGGCCTGGCCGACGGTACGATCGATGCCATCTGCTCGGCGCATACGCCGGTGGACGACGACGAGAAGTTGTTGCCGTTCGCCGAGGCGACGCCTGGCGCCACCGGGCTTGAATTGCTGCTCTCGCTGACGATCAAGTGGGCCGATGAAGCAAAGTTGCCGCTGACGCGTGCGCTCGGCCGGATCACGTGCGAGCCGGCGAAGGTCTTGAAGCTGCCGGTTGGCACGCTGCAAGCGGGGGCCGCGGCCGATATCTGCGTGTTCGACCGCAACGCTTACTGGCGCGTCGAGCCTCGCGCGCTCAAGAGCCAAGGGCATAACACGCCGTTCCTCGGCTATGAACTGCCGGCACGCGTGCGCGCGACGATCGTCGCCGGGCGTGTGGCGTACGAGCAGTCTTGAAGACCGGGCGGGCGATCCATCCGTCGAACGAAACATGAACCGCCGAGCGCGATGAAAGTTGCTATAGCGAAATTACGGCTCGTTTTGCATCTGCTGCGAGGGATGTGGATCGTCGCTGTCCGTTTCCCGCGTATGTCCGCCGAGGCGAAGCTCGAGATCAACCGGGCTTGGTCGATCAAGATGCTCCGGCTCGCCGGTATGCGGCTCGTCGTGCATCACGACGAACGGCGCGTCGACCGTGGTGCGCTCGTCGTGGGCAATCATATCTCCTGGCTCGATATCTACGTCGTCAACGCCTGGCGTCCGACGCCGTTCGTGTCGAAAGCCGAGGTGAGAAAGTGGCCCGTCGTCGGCTGGCTCGCGCATCGATTGGGGACGATTTTCATTCATCGCGAGAAGCGCCGCGATGCGCATCGCACGATGCATGAGATCGTCGAGCGAATCTCGTCGGGCGGGGTCGTCTGCGTCTTTCCCGAAGGGACCACTTCGGACGGCGTGGGGCTCTTACCGTTTCACTCGAATTTGTTTCAGGCGGCGGTGTCGGCGCAATGTCTGGTGCAGCCGATCTGCCTGCTGTACGAGGATCGCGAAGGGCGTCAGTCGACGGTCCCCGCTTACATCGACGAGCTCTCGCTCGGACAGTCGGTCGATGCGGTGCTGCGCGGCGGGCCGTTCACGGCGCATTTGTATGTCGGGGAAGCAATCGAGCCGATGAGCGACCGGCGCGCGCTGTCGGCCAAGGCGCGGGAAGCGGTGGGGGCGGGGTTGGGGGAGTTGCAGTTGCAAGTGGCGGGTCCGATCGGCGAGACGTGCGCGGTGCCGGTAGCGACCGCATGCACGCAAGAACCCGGAGACGAGCCTTCGATCGAGGGCGCGCTGACGCCGCGGCAGTGAACGGATGGGGCGAAGGGGGCGCCGCGGCACCGGACGGTTGGCGGCATTCCCCGAGGTAGTCGTGTCCCAGTCACGAGTTACGAAACGCGGTGTCAAGACGTGGTGTCAATACGCGGTGTCAATCGCCGCGTCCCGCTCCCGCGCATTCACGGCATTCCACCTGCACGACGGTGCGCTCTCGCGGGTCGGGCGACAGGCGGACGGCCGACAGCCGATTGCCCCATACGCACCCCGAATCGAGCGCGATCAAATTCTCGCGCAGCATGAGCCCGAGCGCGGCCCAATGTCCGAAGACGATCGTCACGTCTCGCGTGCGGCGTTCGGGGGCGTCGAACCAGGGCAGATGGTTGGCCGGCGCGGACGCGGGGCTGCCGTTCGCCGCGAATTCCATCGTCCCGTCCGCTGTGCAAAAGCGAATGCGCGTGAATGCATTGAAGGCGACGCGCATCCGATCCTTGCGTTTTAGATCCGGCGACCAGCGGCGCGGTTCGTTGCCGTAGAGTTCGGCGAGCGTGTTCTTCCAATCGGCTGCGCGCAAGGCGCGCTGCAATTCATCGGCGAGTTCGAGCGCAAGCGTGAGGTCCCATTGCGGCAGCACGCCAGCGTGCACCATCAGCATGCCATTTTCGTGGTGAGCAAACGGCCGGTTCCGGAGCCATTCGAGTAGCGCCGGCGCGTCGGGCGCGGCGAGGATGTCGGCGATCGTGTCGCTGTCCTTCATCTTTCGAATGCCGGCATGAACGGCGAGCAGATGCAGATCGTGATTGCCGAGCACGGCACGCGCGCGAGCTCCGAAGCCGACGACTTCGCGCAGCGTGGCCAGGGAATCGGGGCCGCGGTTGATGAGGTCGCCGGCGAACCATAGGGGCGATTCCGGTGCACGGGGCAGCGTGTCGAGCAGCCGCCGCAGTGGGGCATGGCAGCCTTGAAGGTCGCCGAAGGCAAAGGGGACGCGAGAGACGTGATCGATCATCGAAGTGAGGGGCGTGGCCGGACAGTGGTGGCGGCGCCGTATAATTGGCGGCATTGAAGCGGCCGCATGACGATTGCTTCCAGGACGGCGGCAGACGTGTAGGTCGCGGTCCGGCTCGTTTTCGGGCCACGCTTATCCTATAGGAACTTCATGATTCTCGTAACGGGCGGTGCCGGCTTCATCGGCGCAAATTTCGTGCTCGACTGGCTGCGCGGCGCACAGGAAGCCGTGCTCAATGTCGATAAGCTCACTTATGCGGGCAATTTGCGCACGCTCGAGTCGCTGCAGGGGGATTCCCGGCATGTCTTCGCCCGCGTCGATATCTGCGATGCGGCGGCGCTCGACGCGTTGTTCGCGACGCATCGCCCGCGCGCCGTCGTACACTTCGCAGCCGAGAGCCACGTCGATCGTTCCATTCACGGGCCGGCCGATTTCGTTCAGACGAACGTCGTGGGCACCTTTGCACTGTTGGAGGCCGCGCGCCGCTACTGGGCTTCGCTCGAGCGGGGCGAGCGCGAAGCATTCCGCTTCCTGCACGTGTCCACCGACGAAGTCTTCGGCTCGCTGGGGCCGACCGATCCGCAGTTTTCCGAAACCACGCCCTATGCGCCCAATAGTCCGTATTCCGCGACGAAAGCGGGTTCGGACCACCTCGTGCGCGCCTATTTCCATACCTACGGTTTGCCGACACTCACGACGAACTGTTCGAACAACTACGGTCCCTACCAATTCCCGGAGAAGTTGATTCCGCTGATGATCGCCAACGCATTGGCCGGCAAGGCGCTTCCTGTCTACGGCGACGGCCGCAACGTGCGCGATTGGCTCTATGTGACCGATCACTGCAGCGCGATTCGCGAAGTGCTCGCGCGCGGCGAGCCGGGTCAAACGTATAACATCGGCGGGTGGAACGAGAAGGCCAACATCGAGGTGGTGCACACCCTTTGCGATCTGCTCGATGTGGCCCGCCCGCTCGCGCAGGGCTCTTATCGCGATCAGATCGCGTTCGTCAAAGACCGGCCCGGGCACGACCGGCGTTACGCCATCGATGCGAGTAAGTTGGAGCGCGAGCTCGGGTGGAAGCCGGCGGAGACGTTCGAGACAGGGATGGCGAAAACCGTCCGCTGGTACCTCGAGCACCAGGCATGGGTGAACGAGGTCGCATCGGGCGAGTATCGGAAGTGGGTCGAAACCAACTACACCAAGCGCATGTGAGGAGAGCACCCCATGTCGCGTAAAGGCATCATCTTGGCCGGAGGCTCCGGCACTCGGCTTTATCCGATCACGAACGTCGTATCGAAGCAGCTTCTGCCCGTGTACGACAAGCCGATGATCTACTATCCGTTGTCGACGTTGATGCTTGCGGGCATTCGCGACGTGCTGATCATCTCCACGCCGCAAGACACGCCGCGTTTCACCGCGATGCTCGGCGACGGCAGCCGTTGGGGCATGAATCTGCAGTACGCCGTCCAGCCTTCGCCCGATGGGCTCGCGCAGGCCTTCATCATTGGTCGCGAGTTCATCGGCGGCGACCCGAGTACGTTGATCCTCGGCGACAACATTTTCTACGGCCACGACCTGGCCGGACAGCTCGAACGCGCGAACGCGCGCGATTCCGGTGCGACGGTGTTCGCCTATCACGTGCATGATCCCGAGCGGTACGGTGTCATCGAGTTCGACGAAGGATTCCGTGCGGTCTCGATCGAGGAAAAGCCGGCGCAGCCGCGCTCGAGCTATGCCGTGACCGGGCTTTACTTCTACGATCGGCGCGTCTGCGACATCGCCGCCGACATCAAGCCGTCGGCGCGCGGCGAGCTCGAAATCACGGATGTGAATTCGCACTATCTGGCCGACGGGGCGCTGAGCGTCGAGATCATGGGGCGCGGCTACGCCTGGCTCGATACCGGCACGCACGACTCGCTCATCGAGGCCGCGACGTTCATCGCCACGCTGCAAAAGCGGCAGGGTCTCATGGTTGCATGTCCCGAAGAGATCGCGCACCGTCGCGGGTGGATCGATGCCGAGCAACTCGCCAAGCTCGCTGCTCCGCTTGCCAAGAGCGGATACGGCATGTATCTGCAAAATATTCTCAAGAGCCACATCGCATGAGTATTCAGGTTACCCCGCTGGCGCTGAGTGAAGTGAAGCTGATCGAGCCGAAAGTGTTCGGCGATCCCCGCGGCTATTTCTTCGAAAGCTTCAACGTTCGCGAATTCGAGTCGCAGGTCCAGCCGGGCGTGCAGTTCGTGCAGGACAATCATTCGCGATCGGTCAAAGGCGTGCTCAGAGGCATGCATTACCAGATCGAGCATGCGCAGGGCAAACTCGTGCGTGTCGTGGAGGGTGCGGTTTTCGACGTAGCGGTGGATATGCGCCGCAGTTCTCCCACGTTCGGCAAGTGGGCCGGCGCACAGTTGTCGGCAGACGATCACAAACAGATGTGGATCCCGCCGGGCTTCGCTCACGGCTTTGTCGTCCTATCGGACGAAGCCCAATTTCTGTACAAGACGACGGATTATTGGTATCCGGAGTTCGAGCGCTGTTTGTTGTGGAACGATCCCGCCGTCGGCATCGTTTGGCCGATCGACTTCGAGCCGGCGCTCGCTGCGAAGGACGCGGCGGGCAAGTCCCTATCGGAAGCCGAGTGTTATGCCTGAGCGCACACGAGACGGCCTGGCGCTCGACGCGCCGCGCACGATATTGTTGACCGGTGCCGGCGGTCAGGTCGGATTCGAGCTGGCGCGAAGCCTGCAAGGACTCGGACGCGTCGTTGCTTGCGATCGGGCCGCGCTGGATTTGTCCGATCTCGCGCGAGTGCGCGAGGCGGTACGCGGCATTCGGCCCGCGCTCGTCGTCAACGCGGCCGCGTATACCGCGGTGGATCGGGCCGAAACCGACGCGGAGGCCGCGATGCTGATCAACGGTGCGGCCCCGGGCGTTCTTGCAGAGGAAGCCGCGCGTATCGGCGCCCCATTGGTTCATTATTCGACCGACTATGTCTTCGACGGCCGGGGCAACGCCGCGTATACGGAAGAGGACGAACCGAATCCGCAGAACGAGTACGGGCGAAGCAAGCTGGCGGGCGAAAGGGCTGTCGCAGCCGCCGGTGGGGCGCATTTGATCTTTCGGACGAGCTGGGTGTACGGGATGCGTGGCAAGAACTTTTTGCTGACGATGTTGCGGCTCGGCGCAGAAAGGGAGGCGCTCAACGTGGTCAACGATCAGATCGGTGCGCCGACATGGTCGAACACGATTGCCGTCATGACCGCGAACATCTTGGCGCAAGCGATCGGCGCCGGCGCGACCGATCGTGCGCGCTGCGATGAGTGGTGGCGCGAGCGATCGGGGGTGTACCACTTGACGGCTTCCGGGCAGACCTCGTGGCATGGGTTTGCCGAAGCGATTTTCGAGGTGTCTGCGCTCGGCACGAAGCCGACGGTGCACGCGATCCCCACGTCGGCCTATCCAACGCCGGCAAAGCGCCCGAGCAACTCTCGGTTGTCGAACGACAAGCTTGCGCGTGCGTTTGGCCTATGCCCGCCCGACTGGCGCGAGGCGCTGAACCTGTGTGTGAGCGGTGGAGTTTCGCCGGCCGGTTGAGTGGGGCTGACGTTGTCCGCGCGAGCATCGGCCCGCGCGGCGCGCGCTACTGTAACTCGGGCGGCAAGAATCGACGATAGTCGTAGCTCGCCGGTAGTGCGCCAAATGCGGTCGGCGCGACCCCGCACGATCCCAGGTACGTCTTGTTCCGAAGGTCGTCGGACGATCGCTCGAGCGCGAAATGATGCTGCGGCGAACAGCGTCGGTCATTGTTCTGCAGGTTCGAGACCGAGCGCCACTCCACCTGGACCTGATCGCCCTCTTTTTTGCAGATCCGCCCTTGGAAGAGGAAAACGGTGTCCTTGGTTCCGCACAAAGGGGGCAGGCTCGTGCCCGGTGAGTACGGCAGCGAGACTTCGTTGCCGACCTCGACGTACCGGCCGATATCCGACAACGCGAACTCGCTGATTTCTTGCATGCCGGGCGCGCCGAGAATCTCCGCGAGCTTGTCGTAGCTGCGTCTTTTGTCGAGCTTGCGGGAAAGCGCGGCCGCTTGCGCCACCTGCAGCATGTCGGAACGATCGAGCGTCGACGACAACATATCGGCGTCGTCCGCGAGTACCGCTTCGATCGCGGCGGAATGATGGTGCACGTTTTGCAGCAACAGATTCGGCTGATACTGCATCAGCAGGTGCGACAGCTCCGAGTCCCGCGAACGAATCGCCAGCATCAACGGCGTATCGCCGCGAGCGTCTTGCGTGTTTTGCTTGGCGCCCTTGGTGATGAGCAGGCGCACGAGCGGCGGATAGTGCGCGTCGATTGCCTTCGTGAAATCATCGTTGTAGTCGTACTGCGCCAGGGCAAGCGCCGGCCATAGTATGAGCAGGCATTGAACGAGATAACGCTTCATGCGGCTTGCTCCCGGAGCGAGCGCACGACGGTGGTGCCGACGCGGCGGAAAGGCGTCTCGACGAATCGGTAAGTCAGTTCTGCGAGCAGCATGGCGATCACGAGAAAGAGGGCGAATTGCAACGCGTAGCCGGGACGCGTCAGTTTGAAAAAATCAGGGATGTGTTCGTAAAACCGGAAATATAGATCGTTGTACACCTCGATCAGCAGCACATGCCCTAGGTACAGCGAGTACGATCGCGAGCCGACGTACTCCAAAACCGGCGCCAAGATCGGGATTTGCATGATCCAACCGCGTTCGAGCGATGCCAAGACGACCAGCATCGTCGAGACCAACGCATACCCGCAGAACGCGGCGCTCGAAAAATAAAAGGCGTGGCTGTCGCCGCCCAAAATGTCGGTATTGAGTACACCGGGCAACAATATGAGGACGGCGCACAAGAGGAGACCCACGGACGTTTTGAAAGCGGCCCGCGCCCACGGCCGTCCCATCAATGCGACGAGGGCGGCCGGCGCGGCGGCAAGCAGCGTTTCTGCCCGCCACACACTTGACGGGCGGTACTTCTCAACCAGCAACGCAACGATGACACCGTCGAAAAGCTCGTCAAAGCGCGTATGAGAGAGAGTCGCGATGCTGCCGGAAGTCATTGGGCGAGCGACGAAGAGCACGATGCCGACACCCACTGCGCACGCGACGAGCCGATAAGAGGTGCGCCCGCAAAGAACAAGAAGCAAAGGAGCGAGGAGATAAAAGTGTTCCTCGATCGATAAGCTGTAGTAGTGCCATAGGTTTCTCGGAACGGCGCCGGCGGCAGAAGCGTAGTTGTAAATGCCGGCTGCGAAGGCGACGCCCTCGCGTACGATGTCCCCAGGTCGTGCGATATCAGCGTTACTGCCCGAATCCTTCATGAGAATCGCGGCGACCCAATACAGCACGATGTAAAAGAAGGCAGACGGAGCAATGCGGAAAAGACGACGCAAATAGAACCCGATGATCGCGTACTTACAGCTTTCTATGCGTGCGATCGCCGTCGCCGGCGGTTCTTTAGGGAGTGTAGGCAGAAACGACAGGGTGACAACGAACCCCGATATCACAAAGAACAGATCGACCCCGGTAAACGAAGAGTAGAGCTGCGGGTGGAACAACTGCTTGAACGGGGTGTGGACCAAAATGGTCATTAGAACCGCGATGGCCCGCAGGCGCTCTATTTCGAGGTTTTTATGGCTGAAAGCCATGATCCTTGATCTCGTTGGGTCTTGGAGCCCCGCTGGACGCGGCCAATGCGCAGGAAAATCGCGCCACGTATGCGATGAATTCTAATGCGGCAGATGCGCCTATGCAGCGTGGCATTTTATAACACTGACCGCCGCGCGCGTCGATTAAGGCGTTGCAACTCGCGCTGCATGCGCACGCAAGGCTCGCTAAAATGCCCCTTGGTTTCCGACAGCTTCATCGTGCTTCGCGGCGCTGCGCTCGCGGAGCACATTTTGCGCGAGCGATCATGACTAAACGGCAAAACATCCGTATCACCGCGACCGATCCTTTATCGCACGACTACCGGCTGCTCGAGAAAATCGATTTCGATTACGAGCGGCGCGATGGTGCGACGCAATCGTTGACGCGCGAGATCTATCACGTCGACGACGGTGTCTCGGTGTTGCCTTACGATCCGCAGCGCCGCACCGTGCTGCTCGTGCGGCAATTCCGGCTCCCGGCTCACCTGCGTGGCGAAGATGCGTTCATGCTCGAAGCGCCAGCCGGGTTCCTGGAAGGGGACGAGATCGAGGCCTGCGCACGCCGCGAAGTCGAGGAGGAAACGGGCTATCGCATCGGGCCGCTCGAAAAGGCATTCGAGGCCATGATGGTGCCGGGTTGCATCACCCACGTCGTGCACGGCTTCGTCGGACCGTACTCGCCGAGCGATCGGGTGGGGCCCGGAGGCGGTTTGGCTCACGAGGGTGAGGACATCGATGTTCTCGAACTGCCCATCGATAGCGCAATCGCAATGATGGCGACCGGCGAGATCGTCGACGGCAAGACCATCATGCTGCTTCAATACCTGGCTTGGCGCGTGTTTTCCCGGCGGTGATGGCTGGGCCGCCGCGGTGCGGCGCCGGCGCCGCGACAGAGCCCATATCGGGGCCGCCGCTCAATTGCGCGTGCCGATGCCCCGCAATCTATTCCACGCGAAATGCAGCCCGCGGCGCAAATCGCCGTTCGCGATGCGGCCGATGAACGTCGCGCCCGCGCCCCAGGCCAGCGCTAAGGGGCGCGGCAAGGTGATGATCGGTGCCACCCAATAGCGGAACAACGGACGCCCGCCGAAACGGGCCGCGAACCGGCCGTACGTCGCGCGCAGATCCCCTTGGCGAGCGATGCGTTGCCGCAAGAGGTTGAACGGGTGATACGACTTCAACATGCGTGTTTCGAACTGCTCGATCGCCGAGGCGGCGAGGCCTGCGGGGCGGTATGAATCGAGAATGCGTCCGAGCCGCTCGACGAACACTTCCGAGAAGTCATAGCCGCCCGAGTTCGCGCGTTTGCACGCAAGAATGTAGTCGGTCAAATAGACGTTGCGCTTGGCAAGCAATGCCGCGTAGACGACGAGATGCACCTGCACGAGATTGCTGCCGCAAAATTGTCTCGCATCGATTTCGCTTTGGATCCGGCGATTGATCACGCACGCCGAAATGAACGTGATCAACGGCCCGATCGCAGCGAGAAAATCGCCGATATTCTCGAAGATGCTCGCATCGCCGTGCCCGCCGGGAAATTCCCGATCGGGGTCGATTTCATAGCCGAACGGACGCAAGCAGACGACGCCATAGTCGTCTTGCTTCAGTCGCTCCAGCAAACGAGCGAGCTGGCCGTGCACGTACAGGTCGTCGTCGCCCATGATCTGCACGTAATGCCCGCGCGCTTCATTGAAGCATTGCGCGATATTGGCGTCCGAGCCGATGTCGATCGTGTTGCGAATGTAGCGAATGGGCAGGCCGCCTGCGATCGCGCGCGCGACGACGCCGGGCGTATCGTCCGTCGAGTGGTTGTCCGACACGACGACTTCGACGAGACCTTGCTCGATGGATTTGCATTCCTCGACGAGCCGCTGAAGGTTCAATTCCAGATAGCCGGCACGATTGAACGTCGGAATGGCGATGGTGAGAAGAGGCAACGTTTCGTCGCTCACGCTTCGTGTCTCCAGGTTTGATTGCAGTGCCGCCAAGTGACGACGGCGACGGGCAGATTCACGCAGATATTGATCGCAGCCAGCACGGCGACGAGGCCCGCGGACGAATACCGCGCTGCGGCCCATATCAATACGGGCGTGCTGATCAGTGTCGTCGTCGCGATGAGCGGCATCAGGGGCTCTTTGCGGTAGCTGCGAAGATGGGTCGAGAGTCCGCCGATCAATAGGTTGGCCAGCATGAAGCCGAGCAACGCGACGAGTTCCCAAAACGGCAGCACGCGATGAACGTAAGCGGTGTGAGACAGCAACCCATATGCAATCAGCGTGACGGCTGCGCCCGCCACCGCGACGGCCGACGACACCGCGTAATCGCGCACGAACAGGCGATCGAGCGCGGCCCAATCGCGCTGCGCCGCGGCTCGCGCCATGGCCGGCACACGCCGGGTCAGCCAGGACTGCGCCACGAGGCTGATGATGTTGACGATCGTAAGCGACAAGCCGAACTGGCCTGCGACGACGGCGCCCTGCGTATGAAACAGCACAGGCGTATTGATTTGGGTCAGCAAGTAACCGCACAGCCAGTTAACCGCGAGCCTCCACTGTAGCGGCCAGACCTCGTGCCGCCAGGCGAATTCGCGGCCCGCCGTTTGCCATGCAACGGCGATAAGGTTGCGGCGGTATGCGAGCAGCCACGCAATCGGGATGACGAGCGTTGCCGTCGGAACCATGGCAGTGGCCCACAGATTTTCCCCGGCGGCCAACATCGCCCAGGCTCCAAGCGAGCCGCAGATCGCCGCGGCCAAGCGTATTGCGTAGACCTCGATGATTCGGCCCGTTCCTTCCAGCACGGACAGGAACGGCATGAAGATCAGACCCGCGGCCGTCACGCTGCACAATACGATCCACTGTGCGAGCCAATGCGGCGCGGCACCGGCCTTCGAGCCGAAGAACAGAAGGCCCCCCGGCAGCAAGAGGACCGCGAAGGCGATCGCACTGACGACGTACCAGCGCGAGGCGCGTCCGACGAGTGCGCGAAAGTGATCGGAGCCCTCGCCCTCGACGGTGAAATCGGCACGCCACCGCAGGCCGGCGAACGCGTGTGCGGCGACTTGCACCAAGACTGTCGACAACCCTAAGTCGAACAGGGTGTAGAGCGCCGCTACGCTGAGAAAGCTGTAGTACCACCCTTGCAACTCGGCCGAGAGGAAATGAACGGCGAGCACGGTGGTGACAAGGCCGGCCCCCGCCTGCCAGAGCCGTTGCGAGAGCACGAGCAGAAGGTCGCGCGGCAACGTGCGAATCGCAAGAGCACGAGCCTTTGCCGGGTGTTGCACCCGCTCGTGCACGGGGCGCTCGGTCATCGGTGGGTTCAGAACAGCTTTGCCGCGAGGTCGTAGTCGCTAGGCCGGCCCACGTCCAACCAGTGTTCGAAAATGGGAAAGCACGATACGGGCATCGACTGTTGGATCAGCGTGTGCGCCACGTCGGTCATGTTGTACTTGCCCGACTTCGGTAGCACCTCGAAAACCTTCTTCGAGAGAAAGTAGATCCCACTGTTGACCTGGAAGCTGAAACTCGGCTTTTCTTCGATGTGCGTGACGAACGAGTTTTGTTCGCTGATGACGCCGAACGGCACCTGAAAACTGTATTGCGTTGCTGCGATGGTCATCGCCGACCCGCTTTTCAGGTGGTAGGCGAGGAACATCCCGATATCCAGGTTCGTCAGAATGTCGCCATTGAATACGAGTGTGTTCTCGTCGATACTCGGCAAGAGCGATAGTGCGCCGCCCGTGCCGAGCGGTTCTTCTTCGTGCACGTACTGAATGTCTACGCCGAACCGCTCGCCGTTGCCGAAATGGCTCGTGATTTTTTCCGGCAGATAGTGCGTTGCGATGAAGATCCGACTCGCACCGTGGCTAATGAGCTTTTCGATGCTGATCTCGAGCATCGGCCGGCCATTGATTTGCAGCATCGGCTTCGGGGTATCGGCAGTAAGGGGGCGCAAGCGCGTGCCGAACCCACCGGCCATCACGACGGCCGTGAAACTGCGATTGATGTAGCTTGGCGAATGATCGGCGGCATAGTGATCGACGATCGCGACGGGAGCGCCGTCGGCATCGACGAGAATCAATTGCCGCAGGTTGTGTTCCCGAAATAATTCCTTGCGCTCGGCCGGTGCCGAGTGAATGCTGGCCGTAATCGGTGCTGGACGAGCCGTTTTCGCTTTCACTTCGTTTATTTCGCGCGCGCTGTCGTCGAGCTTGTAGCCTTCGAGGAACGCGCGGCGCACGTCGCCGTCCGTAATGACGTTGATGAAGCGTCCCGTTGCGTCGTAGAGCAACGCGCACGCGACCGGGCCGCTAGCCTGAATGCGAGCGATAACGTCCGATATCTTGGAATCAAGCGTTACGCTCAAGTGAGCGAGTTGGTCGGAGGCCTTCATATCGGGAAGTAAGCGGAGGATGAGCGAAGTGAATCTGAGGCCACGTCGGCGGAATCGTCCGAATAAATCCCGGATTCAGCCGAAGCGAGAACGCCGTCTTGTGCAAGTACGGAGCAGTTCGGGCCCAAATAACGAATCATAGCATGCACTAGGTACGCTTCTAAGTGCCGGGTCCCGTGCACTCGACGTCGTGGAACGGCTTCTCGCGAAGCGCCTCGAGGTTCGAGGCGAGCACGGCGTCGATGATCGATCGACTCGTGCCGGGGCGATCGTAAGGGTTCGACGCACTGGCAGCCAGCTTGCGGAAATCGACGCCGATCGCCGTCGCGATGGCCGCTTCGATCGCGGCTGCATCCGGCTCGCAGTGCAGCACGCTATCGCTGCGGATACGTCCCTCTTGGCGCGTGCCGATGTCCACGGTCGGCACGCCGAGGCTCGGAATCTCGATGATTCCACTGGAAGAGTTGCCGATCACGGCGGACGCGTAACGCGCGCTCGATAGGTACAGCGTCACGCCAAGCGACATCGAAAAACGGAAGCGCCCGGGACGCGCTTGCGCGGAAAGCGCGAGCAGCCGATTCAGTTCACCGCCGCCCGGGTCCGCGTTCGCACCCGTAAATACGCAAACGTGGTCGGGAAATGCGTCGAGCGCTCCTAGCAGCGCCTCCAGTTGTTCGCGCGGCGGTTGCGCATCGAGCGTTGCCGGGTGGAACGTCACGAGGAAATACGGTTGATCCGGGGGTAGCTCCAGACGCTGCTCCACCTGCTGCCTCGATGCGAGCGGAAGGGCTTTGATGTTTTCGACGCCGAGGGCGCCGACGTTGAACACGCGCGCAGGCGCTTCCCCCAATTGAATCACTCGCCGGCGGTAGGCCTCCGTGCTCGTGAAATGCAGGTGGCTCATTTTGGTGATCGCGTGCCGGAAAGCATCGTCCATCGCCCCGAGCGTGAGTTCGCCGCCGTGAATATGCGCAATCGGCACCTTGCAGACCGTGGCGGCCGCGGCGGCCGCCAGTGCCTCGAACCGGTCGCCCAGTATCACGAGCAGGTCGGGCGCGAGCCGCTTCAAGGATTCGCCATAGCGCATGATGCCAAGGCCCATCGCCGTGCAGACGCTGGTATCAGTGCTGCCGTCCTGCAGGATTTCGACGCGTTCGTCGATTGGCAGGCCGTCCGCTTCGATCTCGCGCCAGGTGTGGCCCTGGGATTCGGCCAGATGCGCGCCGGTAACCAGCGTGCGCAAGCGCATGCCGGGGGTGGCCTGGACGGCTTTCATGAGCGGGCGTAGCAGGCCGTATTCGGCTCGCGTTCCCGTGAAAAAGCAGATCGTCTTCATGTTCTGTCGTTCTATGCTCAGGGATCGCTTACCAAGCGCGGGCGTCAGACGTCCAAACGCCGTAGCCGAGGTTCTGCATGTCGATCAGCGCGGGGTGCGTTTGCCGGGCGTAGGGCAGGTCGCTCGCGTGCGCGTAGACGAGCTTGTAATCGACACCGTCGGAGAAGTATAGGTAATGCGGATCGTCTAGATGAGCGCGCATCAGCTCGGGGCGCTTCATGTAGGTGGGGAATAGACCGGGGATATCGCCCACCACTGGGAGCGGGGCCACATTGCCGTTATCGAACAAGGCATGTTTCGGCTCTGCGCACGGTGTGCCGGAGAGCGTCGGATAGCAACCGTGATCGCGACGGTAGGCGGCGAGCGCCGCGGCCATATCGAACATTTCCGCCACCCGGTCGTCGGCTTCGACAAACTCCTTCGCGGTGCTCAGCGTGAAGTATTGAGCGACGTCCGACTCCCACTCAGGATCGCGGCGCAGGTATTCGGCCACGAGCGATAGCACGCGCACGGGCTTTAGCGGCATCGCACCGTCCTTCATGGTCACGATAACGTGCGGCTTACGGAAATCATAGTCGCGGATATTGAACCGGCGCCGCAGCACCTTGTTGGAGAGCAGCGCGACGTTTTTGGGCCATTGCACATACTCGCTGATGGAGACGCCGAAGTGATCGCGTCCGCCATACGCGCGAATGAGATTACCCGTGTACTCGTAGTTCCAAATAGTGCGGTCGCCGATTCGGCTGAGCGTCGATTGGTCGTCGAAAACGAATGTACGATCATCGCGCAATTGATCGCGGTGCTCGCGCAGGAAATCGATCGTGGCCGTTTGGCGGAGCCAGTCATGCCATAGATTGATACCGGTTACGACTCCTCCGCTTATGGATGTTGCCAGCACGAAGCCGAGTAGCAAGTCGCGACCATAGCGAGCGAGCAAGGGCACAGGGGCGAACGCGCGATCGAGGAGGTCGATGAGCGCGAGCAGAATCAAATCGATGGCTGCGACAGCCGGCAGGATGTTGCGCGCGTCGTAAAAGCTGGTCAGATCGGGTGTTTTGCCGACGACCACATAGGGATAAATGGCGGCGGCAAAAAACAGCAAGCCCAGCACGAGCTGCAAACCGATGTCGCGCCAGGGGCTGCGCGCCGCGCGGCGCGGCAGCAGTCGCAAGAGTCCGAAACAAATCAGTGTGGACGCGATCAGTGCGGCCAGGGGCACCGAGCGCAGCGTGACGGCGAAGAAATCGCGCAGAACGGGGTGCACGAGCGTAAACGACGTTCCGATCGCCGACAGCACCAAGTGCGCATCGATTGCATTGTATGAGCCGTAGAGCTCCGATTTGGCGGTCGTCAGGCGCTTCACCAGTACGAAGACGATCGGGAGCGCCAACAGCGAAACGTTTTTGCGGGCGAAGTCGAGCAAAGCCGGTCGTGCTTGCGCGAAGAGCGCGCAAGCCACGGCGCGAACGCGATAGAGCTTGGTCCACCCCGGCGCGCTCAAAGGGTTTTCCGCGAACGTCAAGGTCGGTCGCACCTCTGAGAACACGATCAGTGCGACGAGTAGCGCGTACAGCAGAATCAGTGAATTCAGGTAGAACGAGAAGAACAGCAAAACGAGGCCAAGCCAACGCCCGAGCACCGAGCGGCGCGCGCCGAGCAACACGGCAGCGCCTAGCCAGAACGCCGCGATATAGACGTTGTAGAGGGCGACGCTCGTCAAAAAGCGGATCATTGCGACGTGCGTCGCGCAATAGATCAGAAAGAACTGAAACGCCGTCATGCGTGTGACGCGCGCGTGCCGATGCAGCAAAACGGCAACCGTCGCGCCGGTCACGATCCAAGCGACGAGCGCCGTGATCCGCATCGCGATCGAAGGCGAGGGGAGTCCGTTGATGATGGTCGTGAGGTACCCGCCCCACCACACGCCGAGTTCTTTGCCGATTTGAATGTTTTCGGCGGAATCGTGAAAGATCCAGACCCAGTCGTCCCAAAAGTAGCCGGGGTTCGTTACGACGAGCAAGGTGCTGCCGAAGACCGCGAAAATGGCGATCGGCAAGCACCGAGCCCACAGACTCAAGGATTTCATCAATACGTTCTTCTTTCTAGATTCGACGCGAGATGCCGCCACCGTGGCGAGCGAGGGACTTACCAAGCGCACCAGCCGCCGTCGACGACGAGGTTCTGCCCCGTTACATAGGCGGAAAGGTCGCTCGCGAGATAGAGCGCGGCACCCTTGAAGTCTTCTTCCACGGCCATGCGCTGCAAGGGCGTGCGCTCGACATAGCGTTTGGCGAACGCCTCCGGCTGATTGCGCCAAACGCCGCCCGGGCTAATGGTGTTGACGCGAACGGCTGGCGCAAGCGTCGTGGCGAGCCAGTTGGTGAGCTGGATCAGCGCGCCTTTGCTCGCACCGTAGGCGGCAGGATTGCCCATTGCCGTGCCTTCGTAGAGTCGCCAATCGGGGCCCACGACGCCGTACAGGGACGCCACGTTGATAACGGAGCCTTTGCCGGACGCTTTCAAGTAAGGCAGCGCGGCTTGCACGAGTTCGAACACCGAGGTCACGTTCACTTCGAACGCGGCGCGCCAGGCGGGCGTCTTTTGTTGCTCGAACGGTACGGCCCAGCCTTCGAGCTGGGAGGTACCGACGAAGGCCGCGCAATTGACGAGCACGTCTAGGCCGCCGCACAACGTGGCGACGCGTTCGGGCAACGCGCGTACGGCCGTTTCGTCGGCCAGCTCGAGTTCGAAGGTTTCGACGCGGGCGCCGGTGCGCGCGCGGATGTCCGCGGCGCGTTGAGTCAATTGCTCCGCTTGGCGATCGACGAGTACGACCGTGGCTTTGGCTTCGGCGAGCGCCTCGGCCATGGCCGCGCCGATGTGGCCGGCGCCGCCGGTGACGACCGCCGTCTTGCCGGCTAGCGACATGAGTTCTTCAATCTTGCGCATGGTGAGTCCGGTTCTCGATATGGGGATTTAAGGTTGGATCCATGAGCCCGTCGCCGCCGCCGCTTCTGCCGCGTCGACGAAACGCACGACGTCGATGCCCTCGGCGAGCGTGGCGAGCGTCGTTACGTCGTCGCTCGCGAATGCTTCCAACTGCGCACGATAGGTGACGTCGCGCTCGGGCGTGAGCTGCGTCGTCTCTCCGTTCACGGTCAGCTCGCCGGCGACGAGATCGAGCGCCGCGCTCAATTCAGGACCGTTGAGCGTGATCGTTCGGTGCGGTTTGCGATCCAGGTAGTTGATGGCGACGGATACCGCGGGGCAGCGCGCATTGACGGAAAGCATCGAAAACACGTCGTCGCTGTCGATCTCCAGGTCGCTGAAGTGGCCGCCCAGCGCCGCGACGCGGACCGCGGGGCCGCACAGCCAGAGCGCCAGATCGATTTCGTGCGACAAGTCGCGCAGGACGCCGCCGCCCATCGACTTACTCGCCGAATAGCTCTGGCGGTAGTCGGTGGCCGGCCGCCACTGCGGCAGATACTGCCCGGCCTGAAAGTTGGCGCAAAAGAGCGGGCGGCCCGCGACCCGCGCCCGCAGTGCTTGAACGAGCGGATGGAAACGCAAGTTGTAGGCCGTGTAGATGCGCATGTTGCCGGTTTCCGGCAAGGCATCGAGCGCGTCGAAAATGGGCTTCTCGATCAGGACGGCGCCCGCGAATCCGGCTTCGCGCAACGCTCGCAGCGCGTCGGCGTGCTGTGCCGTCGGGTTCGCGATCAGCACGCGCTCCGGCATGAATCGCTCGAGTGCCTCGGCGATGCTTCCGAAGCGAGGGTGAGGGCACGCTTCGTTACGCGACACGCAGGCCACCTCGATGCCGAGGGACGCGGCAATGCGGCCATGGCGCGCCCCGATGGAGCCATAGCCTACGATGAGCATTCGCATGGATGGGCCTCAGAGCGGTTCGTCTTGCGCGTAATCGCGCGTGGCCGTCGTACCGATGATTTCGTCCCAGCGCGTGGGCGATAGGCCGTTGCCGGGCCGCCGCACGGCAAGGTTGTCGGCGCTCAGCGTTTCGCCTTTGGCGATCGGGCGGGCTGCGACGATACTCTTTCGCGCGACGGCCCGGTTCGGCAGCTCGGATGGCGTCGGGCGCTTGCGGCCGTCGCCGAGCGCGGCGCTGACACGGCGGATGGCGCGGACCATCGCTGCCAGCTCGCCAGGTTCGAGACTCGCCTTATGGTCCGGGCCCTCCATGGTCCTGTCGAGCGTGAAGTGCTTCTCGATGACCTGCGCGCCGAGCGCCGTCGCGGCGATAGGAATCTCGATGCCCTGCGTGTGGTCCGAATAACCGATCGTTGCCCCGGGGAAGGCCGCGCGCAGCGTCTGCATCGCGCGCAGGTTCACTTCTTCGGCGGGGGCCGGATATTCGGTCGTGCAGTGCAACAGCGTGATGTCGGAGATGGCGAGGCCGGCCGACTCGAGTGTTTGGACGGCTTGCTCCACTTCGCCGAGGGTCGCCATACCCGAGGACAGGATCACGGGTTTGCCTTTCGCGCCGAGCGCGCGTAGGAACGGCGTGTTCGTAAGGTCTCCGGAGGACACCTTGAACGCCGCCATGCCGATGCCGTCCAGGAAGTTCGCGGCCTCCAAGTCGAACGGTGTCGACATGAACGCTACCCCGCATTTCGCGCAATACGCGGCGAGATCGGCGAACGCCTCGAGGGGGAGCTCCAGCCGCTTGAGCATGGCGAGTTGGCTCTCGCCGCTGCCCGTCGTCGCCTGCTGATAGGCGGCTTTCGGCGCGGCACGGGTGGCCAGCGCTTCGGCGCGAAACGTTTGGAACTTGACGTAGTCGACGCCGGCGGCGGCCGCTGCGTCGATGAGCTGATAGGCCAGATCGATCGAGCCGTTATGGTTGACGCCGGCTTCGGCGATCACCGTGCAATGCGGAGTCATCGGGACTGGTCTCCGAGATAAAGCGTATCGTTGGGTACCGACTTGCGAACGCGCGCACCCATGGGGACGAGGGCGCGCTCGCCGATCGTAATGCCTTCGCGGCAGACGGCGCCGCTGCCGATAAACGCGCCGTTGCCCACGCGCGTCGCGCCGTTGATCACGGCGCTCGTCGACACATGGCAGTGATCGCCGACGACGGCGTCGTGCTCGATCAAGGCGCGGCTATTGACGATGGTGTTTTCGCCGACCTTCGCGTCCGGGCCGACTTGGGCGAAGTGCATGACGACGGTGCCTTCTCCGATCGTCGCGCCGCGGCCCACGCGGGCTAACGGCGAGACGATGGCCGGCAGGGAGAAGCCGATCTGGCGCAAGCGCGCGAACAGGCGCATGCGCACATTGGGCGTTTTGATTTGCCCAACGGTCACGAGCGCGCTCTGATAGTGGTTGAACAACTCGTCGAGTTTGTCGTCATGACCGATGACGGGATAGCCCATCACTTCACGGGTGTCGCTGCCGGGTGCTTCGACGATACCCGCGATGGTCCATTCCCGCTGCGCCTCGATCACGTCGATGACGGCTTTGCAGTGGCCGCCCCCACCAATCAGCAGAATGTTCATCTTCAGGCCGAGGGATGCAGCACACCGCTCGGAATGTTGATGAGACGATCGGCGATCGATTGCGTCGTTTCGAGCGGGCCATGCGGCGCATCGGCGAACATCGGCAACGTATGCAGCGGCTCCCACACCGGACGCGTCATGACGCCGGCTTCATTGGTTGCCTCGAGACATGCGTCGCGCTCGTCGCGGTCGGCGAGCAAGATGGCGCAGAGCCAATAGTTCGAGTACGTTCCCGGGCGCTCGGTCATGACTTGGATGCCCGTACCGGCGAACGCGTGCACGTAACGGTTCACGAGGTCACGCTTGAATTCGATGAATTTGTCGAGCCGTTCGAGCTGAGCACAGCCTAGCGCGGCATTCAAATTCGGCAGCCGGAAGTTGTACCCGATCGCGTCGTGTTCGAAGCGCCAACGGTGTGGCACCTTGGCGGTCGTGGTCAGGTGCTTCGCGCGTTTGGCGATCTCGGGGTCGTTCGTCATGATCGCGCCGCCGCCGCCCGTCGTACAAATCTTGTTGCCGTTGAAACTGAGCGTGCCGAGCAGACCGAACGTGCCGCAGTGCGCGGCGCCGACGCGGCTGCCCAATGCTTCCGCGGCATCTTCGATCAGCGGGATCGACCATTTGCGGCACACGTCGGCGATTTCCTGGATGCGGGCCGGCAGGCCGAACGAGTGCATCGGCACGCATGCCGCCACGCGGCGCCCGCTCCCGCGGTGAACGCAACCGCGGCTCGAGCGTTCGCACTCTCGTTCGAGGAATGCGTCGAGCGCGGTGGGCGACATGCCCAGCGTATCGGCATCCACGTCGACGAACGCGGGCACGGCGCCCGCGTGCGCGATCGAATTGGCGGTGGCGACGAAACTGAGCGATTGCGTAACGACGAGATCGTCGCGCTCGACGCCGGCGAGCAGCAACGACATATGCAACGCCGTCGTGCCGTTCGTCGTCGCCACGACGTGCGCGGCTCCGGTGATGTCTTGCAACATACGCTCGAATTGGCTGACGTATTCGCCAACCGACGAGACGAACGTCGACTCGATGGTTTTTAGAACGTAGGCGCTTTCGTTACCCTCGAAGATCGGGGCGTGTAGCGGCAGGAAGCCATCGGGGCGGTGATAGGCCTCACGGACGGCTTGCACGATCGTGGCTGCTCGGCTCATAGGAGTGTCTCTGGTATCGATGGATCGATTCGGCGATTGGCGAATCGCTCTATACGTTGTAGCGATCGGCCTTGTAGTTCGCCAGATTGGCGGGGTCGGTAAACCATTCGACCGTTTTCGCGAGGCCGCGGCGGAACCCGTCCACACCCGCGTATTCGGGCGCCCAGTTGGTCAGCGCGCGCAGGCGGCGATTGTCGGCCAGCAGGCGCTCGACTTCGCTCTTCTCGGGGCGCAGACGTTGCTCGTCGGTCTCGATCTGCACTTCGACACCCATGGTTTCCGCGATCATGCGGACGGTGTCGCCGATGCTGACCTCGAAACCGCTGCCCGCGTTGAGCACCTGCCCGAGCGCTTGGTCGCTGTTCATGACGGCTTCGAACGCGCGCACGGTATCGGTCACGTAGTTGAAATCGCGGGTCGGGTGCAGCGAGCCGAGTTTGAGGTTGCGTTGGCCGGCCGCGATTTGCGTGATGATGCTCGGGATGACCGCGCGAGCCGACTGACGCGGACCGTACGTGTTGAACGGGCGCAGCACGGCGACCGGCGTCTCGAACGACATGTAAAACGAGAGCGCGATCTGATCGGCTCCGATCTTCGATGCCGAATACGGCGACTGGCCTTGCAGCGGATGGGTCTCGTCGATCGGCACCGTACGGGCCGTGCCGTAGACTTCGCTCGTGGACGTATGGACGACGCGCGCGCCGAGGTCACGCGCCGCTTGCACGACGTTGAGCGTGCCCTTTACGTTCGTATCGACGTAGGTGTCGGGCGAATGGTACGAATAGGGGATCGCGATGAGCGCCGCCAGGTGCAGCACTACGTCGCAGCCTTGCACGGCTTTGCGCACGCCGTTGGGATCGCGAATGTCGCCGGCGAACACGTCGAGCGAGGATTTGATGCCGGCATCGGCCCGATCGAGCCAGCCCCACGAATTGAACGAGTTGTAGAGAACGAACGCGCGAACGTCGTAGCCCGCGCGGACGAGGTATTCCGTGAGATGGGAGCCGATGAAACCATCGGCGCCGGTGACGAGGATTCGTTTATTCGTCGACATTGTCGTTCCTTGCATGATCTCGCTTGACGCGCGAGTGTTACTTTACAGTGTAAGCCCACGCCGGGTGGGCGGGACTTATCGCTGGACGATATCGCACTTGTCGATATGCGGCGGCGAAATGCTTTTGCGATAAAAACCGACTATTTTCTTGCGAGCCGGCATTTCCCAATACCGGTAGGTCAACCACGAGGCCGCAAAAAGGATGGCGAGAAACGCTATCGATTTCGCGATCATCTCGGGCGCTAGCGCAGCCAGGCTGTCGTGCGGCTTCACCAGAAAAAGCGGAAACAGATTGCCGTGCAGCATATAGAGGGAATAGCTGATTTCGCCTATCCCAAGCAGGGGCCACCAGCTCGCGAGTTTCCCGAGGTAGCGCTGACTGCTGCAACACAGGTAAATCGCCGCGGGAACGGCGATAGCGTAACCACTATAAATTCGATCGCCGCCAAAGAGCTTGGGATACTCGAAAAGCACATGATCGGCAAACGATCCGGCGATGTAGGCGCACCCGATCACTCCAATGACGCGAACGAGAAGGCGCCGCCCAGCCGACTCCGGCGCGTTGCCTCCCGCTAGCCAAATCTCGGCTATACCCACGCCGGCTAGAAACTCGAACAAGCGGCCGTACGGCGAGTAATAAACCAGCCAACTGCCGACGTCGAGAGACGGCACGACGCCGAGCACGTTTTCCAACGCGGTTCTGACGGAATTCAGTTCGGAAAATTTCACGAAAAGTATGCGTCCCAAGATCGCACCAACGGCGATCAGCACTCCGCGTAGCGCGGAGTGCCGCTTAAAGCCCCCGTATAACGCGAGCGGGATGAAAAACAGATAGAGGAAAATTTCGGCGCTGATAGACCAGGAGTTATTGGCATACTCCTGCGAGATCGAGAGATTAAATCCGTTCAGCGTTGCATAAAACCATGATTGCATGCCCGCGAGGTACGCCGGAAGCGATGCGGAGTAGGCGCTAGCAGCCAATTGGCGGCCCGCGTAAGCAGCGCGCCCGACATTGACCACGTAATTGGCGAGGATAAGCGGGAGGTACAGCGGATACAAGCGGGCGAGCCGCGCAAACAAAAACATCATGACGCCGCGTTCACGATCGCTGGCGAGCCGGTCGGCGTAGTTGTAGTGGATGACGAAACCGCTCAAGACGAAGAAAACGGACATGCCTAGCAGCCCGCACTTCTCCAGCGGCATTGCCGCTATCGTCTGCCTAAGCGGTTGCAGCATGAGCAGGCCCATATGGTGCACGACGACGAGCAGCGCGGCGACACCGCGCAAGGTAGTCAGCGCATCGATCGACGGACGTCGATTAGATGGATTCGTTATAGTTTTCATCTCTGATTCGCCCCCGGACAGTGGAATGAGACGTTGCATGGCCATGTTCAGGCTGCTTACAGATAAAGACTTCGGGCGCAACGGCATTGCTACCGCTGCGCCCGGCCAAGCGACCGTACGACCGCGCATGCTCAAACCAGCTGCTGCGGCCCGATCGTCAATCGTCGTTGTCGAACATCGTCATGTTGCGCTCGAGCTCTTCGCGCGGCAGCAGCGGGTCCATGTCTTCCATCGGGCGCGAGCCAAGCGTGCCGTCCGGCTTCAGGAACGAGCTCGCGCGGAAACGCTGCTGTTCCTGCGAAATCGACATTTCGACGATCCACGGATCCTTATCCGCGAAAACGGTCGCGATCGCGTCGTGCAGTTGCTCGTTGCGCTCGATCAGCATGTGCTTCAAGCCGAACGCTTCGGCCAGCTTCTTGAAGTCGGGGTTGCCGACACCCGAGTGGCGGTCGGTGCCGACTTCGCGGCCCTCGAAGTACCGGCGCTGCGTATTGCGGATACTTTGATAGCCGTCGTTGTTGCTGATGAACAGCTTGGCATTCAGGCGATTCTGCGACAGGAACATCAGTTCCTGAATGTTGAAGAGCACGCTGCCGTCGCCGGTCACCAGGACGCCGCGTCGATCGCGGTCCGCCACGCACGCGCCGATGAGTGCCGGCAAATCCCAACCCATCGAGCCCATGCAGGCGCTCGTGAACCCGAATTGTCCTTCCTTCACCCGGTGGTTCTGATAGGCGATGATGCAGCCGTCGAGCGAGTTGCCGCTCACGACGACGTCGGTGTCGCCCAGTTGGCGCGACAGTTCGTCATAGGCCGCGTAGATGTCGACGTGGTTCTTTTGCAGGTGTTCCGGCGCCGGCATCGGGGGATATTCCCGCTTCCACATCGCGCAGGCATCGAGCCAACGCTGCGTCGGCTGATATTGATGCTGTTTGACGCGGGCAAGAAGCGCCTCGATGAACTGCTTTGCGTCCGCGAGCACCGACACGTCGATGGCGATGTTCTTCTTGACCAGGTCGCCGCGATCGATGTTGACGTGAACCTTCTTCGCCTTCGGCGCGAATTTGTCGCTGAAGCCGATCGCGGAGATCGACAAGCTCGTGCCGATCGCGAGCACCAAGTCGGAGTTTTGCAGCGCGAAGTTCGCGCGGCGCTGGCCGCCCGGCCCGATACGCCCTTGATACAGCGGGTTATCTTCCGCCAGCAGATCCATGCCGCTGATGGTCGACAACGCGGGCACCTTCAACTGGGCGACGAGCTCGCGGAAGGCACTGCGCGCGTGACCCAGCGCGATGCCGTTGCCGCCGATCACCACGGGGCGCTTCGAGGCGAGCAGCAGTTGCGCCACCTGGTCGACGAGCGCCTCGTCGAGTGCGGGCGTAGCCGGCTCTTCCGGCACGTAGCCGCGTTGCTGGTCCGGTTCGATCATCGCCGATTGAATATCGAGCGGCAGGTTCAGCCAGACCGGGCCCGGACGTCCGGCGCGCGCCAGATAAAGGCATTTCTCGAGTTCGTAGCGCACGTCTTCCGGGCGCATCACCGTGACGCAATGCTTCGTCACGGGCGCGGCCATCGGTTCGATGTTGATCTCCTGCGGACCGACTTGGCGCTGGAAGCTATAGTCGGCCATGATGGCCGTACGGACCTGGCCCGAAATGACGAGGACCGGAATGGAGTCGACGTACGCGCCGGCGACGGCCGACAACGCGTTGGTGCTGCCGGGGCCGGTCGTCACGAGGCACACGCCCAGGTTCTCGGTCACGCGCGCATAGCCTTCGGCGGCAATGGCGCACGCCTGCTCGTGATAGTTGCACCAATAGCGCAAATCCTTCGAGCGGCCGACCGCGTCACACAAGTACATGATGCCGCCGCCCGACACCATGAAGACGTCCTTCACTCCAGCTTCCGCCACGCGCTGGAAGACATAATCCGAGACACTGATCGCCATACGATTTGCCTAAAAAATTTTGGAATACGTTGCCTCGCGCTCCGAGGCTCCTTCATTGCTGCTCGATCTACACCGCGCTTCGATCCGGCGCAACATCGTTTGTGCGGCGCGCGAAGCCCGCTTTTCCGCCGACTGATTAACTGCCCACCCCGCGCGACCGATGCCATGCGAGCGTGCGTGCAATGGCATCGTCGATCGGCACGAAAATGTCCAATCCCAGTTCGTCCCGTGCGCGTGCAACCGACGGCAGGTAGGCCGACGGTTTCGCACCCGGCACCGGCGTACCCTTGATCTGCACGCTGCTCGTACCGCCTGCCACTCGCGCCACCGTGCGCGCCAGGTCCCCGATCGACATCGCGTGTTCGCCGCCGACGTTATAGGGGACGCCTGTGCGCCCGCGCGCCAGAATGCGCAGCAGCCAAACGGCGAGATCAGCCGCGTACAAGTACGAGCGCAGCGGCGTGCCGTCACCGCCGACGACGACGTCGCGTCCGGCGAGCGCATCGCGCAGGAAGTTGCCGATCGCGTAGTTCGCTTCGAGCGGCAAATAGGGGCCGACAAAGGCGAAACAACGTGCGATCAACGCCCGAAAGCCCACTTGCTGCGCGGCCACCGAGGTCATGATTTCCATCATGCGCTTCGATTGGCCGTAGACGATTTTCTCCGATGCGTAATCGGCCAGGCCCGCCGGGCCTTCGACGCAGCGGTCGTTGACGACGGAATCCATCGGCGAGTACACGGCGCCGGAGGTCGTAATCAACAGCGCTTCCGACCGGTGCCGGCTAGCCATCTCGATCAAGCGCTGGGTGCCGCCGAGCGCCGCATTCAAATGGCGCTGCGCCCAATCGGCCGATTGTTCGAGGTTCGTTTCGGACGCCGCGTGCAGGATGTGGGTGCACGGTTGCGCCGGAAAAGCGAAGTCGGTAAGACTGCCCGCGACGAATTCGAGCCCCGGACGACCCTTCAAATGGGGCGCGCGTTCGGCAAGAAAGCGCTCGGGCGAGCGGCTGAGCGCGGTCACGCGCATGCCGAGCCCACGCGTCTCGTTTGCCCACAGCAAGCTTTCCAGCAACCACATGCCGAAGAAGCCAGTGCCTCCGGTGATGAACAGATGGGCGCCGCGCAGGCGATCCCAGTCGTCGTCGAGATGCCGCGCGACGTGTTCGAGATCTTCTTGAAACAGCGTGAAGCCGTTCGGAATGACGCGCATCGTCTTGCTCTCAGTCAAAATTGATCCGTTCCTTCTCGACCACCATCGGCCGCTTCACCGTATGGGTGACGAGCAAACCGACGTATTCCCCGAGCAGGCCGAGGAATAAAAAGAGCATGCCCATGAAAAAGAACACGCCGACGCCGAGCGGCGCCAGTCCCATTTGGAACTGATCCCACGCGAGCAGCTTACGCACGAAGTAATACACGCCCGTCAGGAAGCTCAGACCGCTCAACGCGATGCCGATCATCGTGGCAAGCCGCAGCGGCGCCTTGGAATGGTTGACGATACCGAGCAGCGCGCTATCGAGGTACACGAGGAACGTGCCTTTCGATATCCCGCGCTTGCGCACCGGCTTGTCGAACGGAACTTCGGCGCGATCGAAGCCGATTTCGCAAATAAGGCCGCGGAAGTACGGATACGGGTCTTCGATATCGCGCAGGATATCCATGACGGCCTTGTCGTAAAGGCCGAAACCCGTGAAGTTCTGCACTTGCTCGACTTCGGAGATTCTCGTGATCAGTTTGTAATAGGCCTTGCGCATGATGGGCATGAGGCCGCGTTCTTCATGCTTGCGGCGCACGCCGATCGCGATCTTGTAGCCTTCTTCCCACTTGCGGATGAAATCGAGAATGAGCTCCGGCGGATCCTCGAGGTCGGAGGCCATGCCGATGACCGCATCGCCTTGGGCCAGCAACAGCGCGTGATAGGGCGACCGGATGTGCCCGAAGTTGCGCACGTTGACGATGGCCTTCAGGTGCTTGTCGCGCGCGGCGATCTCTCGAATCACGTCGACCGTTCGATCGGTCGATGCGTTGTCGATGAGCAGGATTTCGTAGTCGTACTGCGGCGCTTGCTGCATGACCGCCGTGATGCGTTGATGCAGCTCGGCGATGTTGTCTTGCTCGTTGAAGCATCCGGCAACGATGCTGATTAGTTTTCGTTCGCTCATCCGCGCTGGGTCTTTCTAAAAGTGAATCGATCGTGTCCGGCGTACGACACCACCACGCTGACTATCATCAGCAGGCCCTGGGCGAGCCAAAAAGGAACGCCCAGGATGTTGACGAGCAGCCATAGCCCTGCGATTCCGATCACCGCGCTGCTGCCGTAGACGACGTAACAGCGCAGGTATTCGCGCAACCAGCCGTTGCGCGAATTGAACACGAACAGCTTGTACGTGATGAACGACTCGGTGATGCACACCACGTTCGCGATCACTCCGATGACGACGATGTGAAGGTGCGGCCGCAGCAGGTAATACAACCCCACGGTCGCGAAGTATCCGAAAGCCGTGTTGGCGCCGCCGACGAACAGATATCGCAGCATCTTGTTGCGCGTCTCTCGATCGGCGCGCAACGCCGTCATCACCTTAGTCAGCATGGTATTCGTCGTCCCGAAGCAGACGCGTTGTGTTCATCGGAGCAGTCGGGATCTTAGAAGTTTACGCCCAAGAACGTCTCGATCTTCTCGGCGATGTAGTCGAGCTGAGCTTCGCCGAGACCCGGGAACGTGCCCACCCAGAACGTATCGTTCATGATGATGTCGGTGTTCGTCAGTTCGCCGCTGATGCGATAGTTGCGGCCGATCATGTACGGCTGGCGCGTCAAATTGCCGGCGAACAGCAGGCGCGTGCCGATCTTGTTTTGATCGAGATACGTCAGCAGATCGACGCGGCGCAGGCCCGCTTCGGGCTTGAGCGTGATCGGGAAACCGAACCACGACGGATCGGACTGCGGCGTGGCTTGCGGCAGGATCAGCAGTTCCTTGCAGCTTTGCAGACGCTCGGTCAGGTACGCGAAGTTGCGACGGCGCGCTTCGATGAACTCTTGTGCGCGGTCGAGCTGCGCCAAGCCGCAAGCGGCCTGCATGTCGGTGATCTTCAGGTTGTAGCCGAGATGCGAATACGTGTACTTGTGGTCGTATCCCTCGGGCAGATTGCCGAGCTTCCAGCAAAACCGCTTATTGCAGGTGTTGTCCTTGCCCGGCGCGCAGTAGCAGTCGCGGCCCCAGTCGCGGAACGACTCGGCGATCAGCTTCAGATCGGGGTTGTTCGTGAAGACGGCGCCGCCTTCGCCCATCGTGATGTGGTGGGCAGGGTAAAAGCTCAACGTGCCGATATCGCCGAACGTCCCGACCATCTTGCCGTTGTAGGTCGAGCCGAGCGCATCGCAGCAGTCCTCGATGAGCCACAGGCCGTACTTCTTGCACAGCGCCGTGACGACGTCGAGGTTGTACGGGTTGCCGAGCGTGTGGGCGAGCATGATCGCCTTCGTCTTCGGGCTGATCGCCGCTTCGATCTTCGAGGCGTCGATGTTGTACGTGCCGAGCTCGACGTCGACGAACACGGGGATCGCGCCGAATTGAATGATCGGATTGACGGTCGTCGGGAAGCCCGCGGCCACGCCGATGACTTCATCGCCCGGTTTGATCGCCCGGTCGCCGAGCTTCGGCGACGTCAGCGTCGAAAACGCGACGAGGTTCGCCGACGAACCCGAGTTGACCGTGATCAGATGCTGGACGCCGATGAAGCGCGCGAGCTTTTGCTCGAATGCTTCATTGAAGCGGCCCGTCGTCAGCCAGCCGTCGAGCGACGCTTCCACCATCAGTTCGAGTTCGCGCGCGCCGATCACCTTACCGGACGGCGGAACGGTCGACACGCCGGGTTCGAACTTCGGCGCTTGCGTGGAGAGTGCGCCGTATTGACCGACGAGTTGAATGATCTGCTCGCGCAGTTGTTGCTGGGTGTCAGAAGTCATTGCTGTTGGTACGCGTTGATTTGTGAAAGAGTGACGGCCCGCATGTCGGCTTGCCGCAAGGAGGCTTGATGCCACTCGACGATCCGATCCACGGCTTGCGCCAGGCTCCAGCGGGGAGCCCAATGAAGCAGCGCATGCGCTTTCGCGCAATCGAGCTTCAAGTGATGGGCCTCGTGGGGCTGCGGTGCCTCGTCGCGTGTCCAACTGGCGCCATCGCCCCAGCTAGCCACGAGACGCTCGACGATCCATTGCACGGGCTGGGTGTCCGCCTCGTTCGGGCCGAAGTTCCAGCCGCCGACGAACTTCGGGCCGTCGGTATACAGGCGTTCGGCCAGCGCCAGATAACCCGAGAGCGGTTCGAGCACGTGTTGCCACGGACGAATCGCGTGCGGATTGCGGATGCGAACGGGCGTATTGCTGCTGATCGCGCGCATCATGTCGGGAATGAGCCGGTCGCCCGCCCAGTCGCCGCCGCCGATGACGTTGCCCGCGCGCCCGCTGGCGAGCGCCACGCGGTGCGTGTCGAATGCGTCCGGATGGAAGAACGAATTGCGGTACGCGTCGGTGACGAGCTCCGAGCAGCCTTTGCTATTGCTGTAGGGGTCGAACCCGCCCATCGGTTCGTTTTCGCGATAGCCCCAGACCCATTCGCGGTTTTCGTAGCACTTGTCGCTCGTCACGTTCACGACGGCACGCACGGAGGGCGTGCGGCGAACGGCTTCGAGCAAGTGAACGGTGCCCATCACGTTCGTTTCGTAGGTGAGCACGGGTTCTCGATACGAGAGCCGAACGAGCGGTTGCGCCGCGAGGTGAAAGACGATCTCGGGTTCATGCTCGGCGTGCACGCGCGCGAGATGCTCGAGGTCGCGCACGTCTCCGATCACCGACTTCATCCCCTCGGCGACGCGAGCGGCGTCGAACAGGCTCGGTTGGGTCGGAGCGGGCAGCGAATAGCCGAGCACGTCGGCGCCCATTTGCTGCAGCCAAAGACACAGCCAGCCGCCCTTGAAGCCGGTATGGCCGGTGACGAGCACGCGCTTGCCGCGCCAGAACGCTGCGTTCATCGCCACACCTTCCAAGGCGCCTTGTTCGAGCTCCAGAGATCTTCGAGATGATTTTTGTCTCGGAGCGTGTCCATCGGCTGCCAGAAGTCGCGATGGAACCACGCCTGAAGCTGCCCTTCGTGAGCGAGCTTTTCCATCGGATCGCGCTCCCAAATCGTTTGGTCGCCGTCGATGTACTCGACGACTTTCGGCGAGAGCACGAAGAAACCGCCGTTGATCCATGCGCCGTCGCCGTGCGGCTTTTCCTGGAAGCTGCGCACGGCGCTGCCGTGCACGTCCAGCGCGCCGAAGCGTCCGGGCGGCTGCGTCGCTGTCAGGGTCGCGAGCTTGCCGTGCGAGCGGTGAAACTCGATCAGCGCCGAAATGTCGATGTTGCCGACACCGTCGCCATAGGTGAAACAGAAATCTTCGTCGCCGAGGTAGGGCGCAACTCGCTTCAGTCGCCCGCCGGTCATGGTCTGCTCGCCCGTATCGACGAGCGTCACGCGCCAGGATTCGGCATTGTTCTGATGGACTTCCATCTTGTTGTTCGACATATCGAACGTTACGTCGGACATATGGAGGAAGTAATTTGCGAAGTACTCCTTAATGACGTAACCCTTGTAGCCGCAACAGATGATGAAGTCGTTGACGCCGTGGCTCGAGTAGATCTTCATGATGTGCCACAGGATGGGCCGCCCCCCGATCTCGATCATCGGCTTGGGCTTAAGATACGTCTCCTCGGAGATTCGGGTGCCCAAACCACCAGCGAGCAGCACTGCTTTCATCTTGATTGCGTCCTCATTGCCGAAAAAGGGGAACGTGTATGGCGAAACAGGCGCTCAAGCCTGTGTTATCGGGATTGGTCCGATCGTAGGTCGCAGCGGTTGTTCGCCGCCGCGATGGCAACCGCGTCAGCATGCTGTCGCGTCTTAGATGCACCGGGAACAGGCCTCGGAAGCGGTCTCCAAAGGGGGGGCCGTAGCAAGCCCTCGAATCATCCTTTCATGCGAGCGCGACGTGCCTCGATCGAAATCCTAAAATTATACACAACGGCTCTTCGCGCATGCCCAAATGCCTGGCCGGCGGTATTGTACGGGGTTGCGCAAACGTTCCGCAATCCTGCGGGGCGGGGCTAACGAGCGTCGTTCGCGGGCGCGTTCGGCAGGCCGATTTGTCCTCGGTCATCGATCGGTGCGGTGGCCCATCCGAACTGGCGGTTGTCCAATTGCCCCGCTTTGGGCACACTCACGCATCTTTGCCGCCCCTCGCTCGTATGACTGTTGTTTCCACGCCACGCGTCCCGTCCGTAGACCTGTCGATATCGGTGGTCGTTTACCGCCCGGATCTTTCGCTGCTCGCGCGCACGCTCGAGAGCCTAGCCGTGGCTTGCGCGGCACTCGAGCGCGCGCGGCCCGGTTTCAAGGCGGGTTGCTGGCTCATCGACAATGGCGGCTTCGATTCCGCCGGTGAGATGTTCGAGACGTTGAGCCACGCCGGCGTGCAATGCAGGCTCGTCAGCGGGCACGGCAACGTGGGCTACGGGTGCGGCCATAACCTGGCGATCGCCGAGGTACAAAGCAGGTTCCATCTCATACTCAATCCAGATATCGATCTGGCCGAGGACGCCCTCGTGCAGGCCTTCGATTTCCTGGATGCGCACCCGGAGGCCGGCTTGCTCGCACCTCGGGTCGGTGACGACGAGGGCGGTCTTCAGTACCTGTGCCGCCGTTATCCGACTCTGTGGGACTTGTTCGTCCGAGGCTTCATGCCCGCATCCGTGCGCGCGGCGTTCGCGCGGCGGCTCGCCCGCTATGAAATGCGTGCCGAAATCAACGAGCGCGACACGCTGTGGGATCCACCTATCGTCAGCGGTTGTTTCATGCTGTTCCGTACCGACGCATTGCGCGCGCTAGGCGGTTTCGATGCGCGGTACTTCCTCTACTTCGAGGACTACGACCTGAGCCTGCGCGCGCATCGTGTCGCGCGCGTCGCGTACGTGCCCGCCGTGCGCGTCGTCCATCACGGGGGCGGGGCGGCCCGTAAGGGGACGGCCCACATTCGCATGTTCGCCGCGTCCGCCTTCAAGTTCTACAACCGGTTCGGATGGAAGTTGTTATGAAGCATATCGTCGTGACGGGGGCGAACGGTTTCGTGGGCCGTGCGCTTTCCGGCGCGCTGCTCGAGGCCGGGCACGCAGTCACGGGGCTGATTCGAAGCGACGCGCAATGTATCGACGGCGTGCGCCGCTGGGTGCATGCGCGGCCCGATTTCGACGGTCTCGAACAAGCGTGGCCTACGGACGTCGATGCCGATTGCGTCGTTCACTTGGCCGCTCGCGTCCACGTCATGCGCGATACCGCTGCCGATCCGTTGGCGATTTATCGGGCGACCAACGTCGAGGGTTCACTGCGCGTCGCGCGTGCGGCGAAAGCGCGCGGCGCCAAGCGGTTCGTCTTCGTGAGCAGCATCAAGGCGGTCGCCGAACGCGATGGCGGCGTGCCGTTGCGGGAATCCGATCCGCCGCGCCCCGAGGACGCCTACGGGCGCTCGAAGCAGGAGGCCGAGACCGCCCTGCGCGAGTTCGGCGCGCGCACGGGGCTCGAAATCGTGATCGTGCGTCCGCCCTTGGTTTATGGTCCCGGCGTGCGGGCCAATTTTCTCCAGTTGATTCGCGCGATCGCCGGGGGCATCCCCTTGCCGCTGGGCGCGGTCGCCGCGCAACGCAGTCTCGTCTACGTCGGTAATTTGGTCGATGCGCTCGTGGCTTGCGCCATCGACCCACGGGCCGCGAACGAGTGTTTCCACGTCGCGGACGGTCGAGACCTCAGCGTGTCCGAACTCGCGGAGGCGATCGGCCGGCACCTGCATCGCCGCGCGCGGCTGGTGCCGGTCCCCGTAGCCTGGCTGCGCGCCGCGGGGCGCCTGCTCGGCCGCGCCGATCAAGTAAGCCGGCTCGTCGACGGTCTGCGGGTCGATACCGCTCATCTGCGTGCTACGCTCGGATGGAACCCGCCTTACACGGTCGACGAGGGCCTCGCCGCTACCGCGAATTGGTATCGGGCCACCTATTGATCATTGTTTAGCCATGCCCTTTTCCGCCACTAGCGCCTGGATTGCGATAGGCGTGTTGCTCGCCGCCGCGCTCGCTTGCGCCGCCGTCATCGGTTTCTTACTGCGGACCGGTCTCGCCTGGCGGCTGGCAACGGATATCCCGAACGATCGCTCGCTGCACGAGCGGCCCACGCCGCGCGTCGGCGGATGGGGCGTCTCGCCCGTCGCGAGTCTCGGCATCGCGATCGCCGCGCCGAGTCTTTGGCCGGTCGCGGCGGCCGCGCTATCGCTTGCCGTCGTGTCGCAGATCGACGATCGCCGCGGACTGCCGGCTCGCGTTCGATTCGCCGTGCATGTCGCGGCCGTATGCGTGCTCCTTGCCGTTTATGGATACGCATTGCCGGTCTGGGCTTTGGCCTTTCTCGCGCTCGCGCTGGTCTGGCTCGTGAATCTCTACAATTTCATGGACGGCGCGGACGGTCTTGCGGGCGGTATGGCGCTGTTCGGATTCGGTGGCTACGCCATCGCGGCGCTCGTCGGCGGCCATCGATCGTTCGAGCTTGCGCTTGCTTGCGCGTCCGTGGCCGGCGCGGCGGCGGGATTCTTGCGGTTCAACTTCCATCCCGCGCGTGTATTTCTCGGCGATGCCGGATCGATCCCGTTGGGTTTTCTCGCCGGTGCGCTCGGATTGTATGGGTGGCTTAGCGGCGGCTGGCCCGTTTGGTTTCCGGTCATGGCGTTTTCGCCGTTTGTCGTCGACGCGTCGGTGACGCTGGCGCGGCGCCTCGCGCGCGGCGAAAAATTCTGGCAGGCGCACCGCGAGCACTACTATCAACGTATGGTTCGCTCGGGGCTCGGACACCGCCGTACCGCGCTTTATTGGTATGCGGTGATGGGACTGGGCATAATGCTCGCGATCGTTTGTTTAAAGTTGCCTTTTGGCTGGCAATGGGCGGCTTTGGGTGTGTGGCTTGCCGCGCTTGCCGCCGCCTGTGTCGCGGTCGATGTCAGATGGCGCCGCTTCATGCTTGCCTCCACCGGTTCGAAATGATGACCTGGATTCGCCGAAACAAAGCCGCGTTGCTTTCGTTGAGCGCCTTCGTTTTTGACATAGCCATGTTGGCGCTCGTGTGGGAGAGCGCGTATCTGCTGCGCTTCAACGGTCAAATTCCCCGCGCCTTCTTCGACGGCGGCCTGCGGGCGCTCTTTTGGGTGCTCCCCTCGTACGCGGTGATGTTCTTTGCCTTCGGTCTTTATCGGGGAATCTGGGCGTTTGCGAGTCTGCCTGATTTGTTGCGCATCGCGAAGGCGATCGCGGCGGGCGCGCTCGTGACGATGGTCGCCTCGCTGATGCTGCAGCCGGAGCCCGTCACGCCGCGCTCGGTGCTGATCGTCTCGCCGCTGTTGCTGTTTTTGGGGATGGGCGGCGCGCGTGCCATCTACCGGGCATCGAAAGAGTTCTACCTATACGGGGGACTCGTCTCCCAGGGAAAGCCCGTCATCGTCATCGGGGCCGGCCGCGCCGGCGCGAGCCTTGCCCGCGAATTGTCGCGCTCGAGCGAGTGGCGCTTGGTCGGTCTGCTCGACGACGACCCCTCCAAGCAGGGTAGGGAGCTATACGGCCACAAAGTGCTCGGCACCATCGCCGACTTGTCGCGTATCGCGGCAACGTTTAAAGCTGAATACGCCATCATCTCGATTCCGTCGGCGTCTGTCGACGTGCAGCGCCGGGTAGCCACGCTGTGCCTGCGAGCAGGCGTGCACGCCATGGTGTTGCCGGCATTGACGGCTCTCGTGCCCGGGCAGGGCTTTCTGTCTCAGGTGCGGCAGATCGACCTCGAGGACCTCTTGGGGCGAGAGCCGGTCCGCATCGACACGAATGGCCTGCGGGAATTGCTGGGCGGCCATGTCGTGATGGTGACCGGGGCGGGCGGCTCGATCGGCTCCGAATTGAGCCGTCAGATCGCTCGGTTCGAGCCGGCGCAACTGATCGCGCTCGATATCTCCGAATTCGCGATGTATCGCCTCGTCGAGGAACTGCGCGAGCGGTTCCCAACGGTGCCCGTGCTTCCTGTCGTGGGGGACGCGAAGGATTCGTTGTTGCTCGACCAAGTCATGGAGCGCCATTTGCCGCACATCGTCTATCATGCGGCGGCCTATAAGCATGTTCCGTTGATGGAGCAGGTCAATGCTTGGCAGGCGGTGCGCAACAACGTGATGGGTACGTATCGCGTCGGGCGGGCCGCGATGCGCCACGGCGTGAAACGCTTCGTGCTCATTTCGACCGACAAGGCCGTCAACCCGACCAACGTCATGGGGGCGAGCAAGCGGCTGGCGGAAATGGTGTGCCAAGCATTGCAGCGCACGACCTCGCAGACTCGATTCGAAACCGTACGCTTCGGCAACGTGTTAGGTAGCGCCGGCAGCGTGATTCCGAAGTTCCAGGAGCAAATCGCGAAAGGCGGTCCAGTCACGGTGACTCACCCCGAGATCACGCGCTTTTTCATGACGATTCCAGAGGCTTCTCAGCTCGTGCTGCAGGCGTCGAGCATGGGGAACGGCGGCGAGATATTCATTTTGGACATGGGCCAACCTGTCCGTATCGTTGACCTCGCCCGCGATTTGATCCGGCTTTGCGGTTACGGGGAAGATCAGATCCGCATCGAGTTTACGGGGCTGAGGCCCGGCGAGAAGCTTTTCGAAGAATTGTTGGCCGACGACGAAACGACGTTGCCAACCCCTCATCCGAAACTGCGGATCGCCCGTGCGAGGGAGGCGGAGCAAGCGCTACTGGATGAAGTGCTCCCGTGGCTCACGCAGCACCGTGCATTGAGGGACGAAGAGGTCAGGCGCGATTTGCGGCGATGGGTGCCGGAATATCAACCGAGTAACGTTCCCGAATTAGAGGTCGTCGTGTCCCGGACTGCCTCGCAGTCATAACGGTTCTCGACAATCCGGCGTCGCCAATCGGGTCGCGCCGTTCGGAAGCGTTCTCGCGGAGCGTCCGGCTTGCGTCTGCCTTTCAGTTGAGCCTTTACCCCGGCGGCGGTCTCCAATTGGCCGTCCGTCGATGCTCGGCTGCAACACACAATTCTTCATCTCATTAAATAGGCGGGACTCGCAAACGTTTTCGTTTGTTTTTCTACTCTAACCCTAACTTAGGGCATGTAACGGCATGTTACACTTCGTTGCCTTCAGTAATGCTGAACAATGAAGAACTATGAACGAGATCTTTCAGGCCAAATATCAATTCATATTCGGGGGGTATGTCCAACTTGCCTGCGGGGTTGGCATCGTCTTGGAGTTGGCGCTCATCGGATTGCGAGAAAAGAATAGACAACGATCGCGTCCGGAACATGCGAGGCGCGTTTTGTTAATGATATTGTTTGCGCTCCTGTTGGCAGGGGTCGATTATCTGCGCGGTTTTGGAATTATTGGCGTTCCGCTATTCAAAACCTTTACCCCGGTTTATCGACCGGAGGCGCCTTGGTACTTGGCGCGGGCGGTTTTGACCACTTTCGCTTTGGTTGGATTCGAAGTGCTCGAAAGAATCGTCCGGGCAAAATGGGCCACGCGTGCAATCGCGAAAGGTATGGCACAGCCTCATGGCCCGACCGGCGAAGGCTCGCAGGCATAGCGGCTCAATCGGCCGTCCCGGTAGAGCCCTCCGCCGCTCCGGTGGGCGTCCAGTTATCGCCGGCGCCCTTGGTGCCGGTAAACGAGCCATCGCGGCGATTTGAATCTGACTATGCTCACGTAAAGCCAGACATAAGTCACCGCAAAGAACACGACGAAAACGAACAAATGCACGGTGTGCTGCCAAAAAAGCGTCGCCGGTATCACGCCAATTAGACACAGCAGCCACAGATACGGTGAGGTGAACGAATTGCGCCGCGTGAGTTCGTGCGCTGTCTTCGTACCTACCGCCCACCGCATCAGACGCTTGTAGACAAGCATGTGCAGATGCACCCCGTCCGGAATACCGGGGGACATCCCGCGTACGAACTTCTTTCGATAGATCGAGAAGCAGGTTTCGAAGATGGGGTATACGAATAGCAGCACCGGGTACCACGCGGACACTTCCCGGTGCCGCATCACGAGCGCAATCGCCAACTCGGCGAGCATGAAGCCCAAAAAATAGGCGCCGCCGTCGCCGAGGAAAATCAGTCCGGCCGGGAAATTCCAGATAAAGAAGCCGAGCACCGCGCCCATCATGATGAGCGCGGTGGAAAGCACCACGGCGTCCGATAGCCTGAACGCCACATAGGCCAGCGAGGCGAACATCATCAGCGCGACCATCGATGCGAGGCCATTGAAGCCATCGATGATGTTCACGGCGTTGGCGAGTGCCGCAACGGCCAAGACCGTCACGAGAAACGACACCGCCGCGTACGACAGCACGAAATCGAGCGGCGGAACGCTGATCCGCACGATGGCAATGTGCAGCGCGAAATAAGCGATGGCGGCCGCGCTCATGGTGGCGAGGAGCCGGGCCGAAGGCGTGACGCGCTTGGTCAAATCTTCGATCAAGCCCGATGCGAACGCCGGCAGTCCGCAGGCGGCCAACGCGAAAATGCCGTGTGCGACCGCGGGGTAGGGGCCGAGCAACTGCACGGCCGCACCCACTAGCCCGATCAAAATACCGATGCCGCCAACGCGTGGGACCGGCCGCGCGTGAAATTTTTGAACGCCGCCCAGGTCGCTATCGACCGAGAACTTCTCGTGCAGGTGCGCATAGCGCACGATCAAGAGTGTAATCAAAAGCGAAATCAAGAAACCGAGCGCGAAACTGAGCATGATCGTGGGCTAAAGGCGGACGCGGAATTATACGGCCCAGCCGCGACGGTTCGCGGTCGCGATTGCGATTGCCCGATGGCCTCGAGGCTCGTCGCCCGATCGAGTCGCCCGGCTCAGCCGGCGAACCCCAGCGGATTCATCTCCTGCCACCGCCAGTGGTCCTCGCACATCCGCTGGAGCCCGTACTGCGCGCGCCAACCGAGCAGCTTCTCGGCCAGATCGGTGCTCGCATAACAGGCCGCCACGTCGCCTGGCCGCCGCGCGACGATTTCATAGGGCACCGGACGCCCTGACGCCGCCTCGAACGCGCGGACGACTTCGAGCACCGAGTAGCCGCGTCCCGTTCCGAGATTCGCCACCAGGCTCGCGTCGCGCGCGGCTAGTGCGCTCAGCGCCGCGATGTGCCCCCGGGCCAGATCGACCACGTGAATGTAATCGCGCACGCCCGTGCCGTCGGGCGTGTCGTAATCGTCGCCGAACACATGCAGCTTTTCTCGCTTGCCAACCGCGACTTGCGCGACATACGGCATCAAATTGTTTGGTATGCCCGCCGGATCTTCTCCGATGAGACCGCTTTCATGCGCGCCCACCGGATTGAAATAGCGCAGCGTCGCAATGCGCCAGCTCGGATCCGCGGTTTCGACGTCACGCAAGATTTGTTCGGCGATGACTTTGGATTGCCCATAGGGATTGGTCGCCGAAAGGGGAAACGATTCGTCCACCGGGCAGCGCTCGGGCATCCCATAGACCGTAGCCGACGAACTGAAAACGAGCGTTTTGACGGCGTGCGCGCGCATCGTATCGAGCAGCACCAGCAAGCTATCGAGATTGTTGCGATAGTATTCGATCGGCTTGGCGACGGACTCGCCGACCGCCTTTAGCGCGGCGAAATGAATCGCGCCGCCGATGCGATGCGTGTCGAACACTTTGGCGAGTGCCGTTCGATCGCACGCGTCGATTTCGTAGAACGGCACTTCGCGCCCGACGATGCGCTCGATGCGGCGCACGGCTTCGCGCTTGCTATTGACGAGATTGTCGACGATGACGACTTCGTAGCCGCTCGACAGCAATTCGATCACCGTATGCGAGCCGATAAAGCCGGCACCTCCCGTGACGAGGATCGCTCCCCCTCGCAGAGCGTTGCTTGTCATTCCATTCTCCGAGTGTTGTTCGCTGTTAGCGGGTCGTATCTCGCCCTATTGCGCGCGCGCTTCGAATACCTCGGCCCCCGTCAACGCAAGCAACGTCTGCCGATAACGCTCGACGACGAGCGCTTCGTCGAATTCGGCCGTGACTTTCTCGCGCCCGCGCAGGCCCATCGCACGCCGCGCGTCGGGACTCATATCCAAGATCCGCGCAAGGGCATCCGCGAGACTTCGTGCATTCTTCACTTCGCAAAGCAGCCCGGTGACGCCGTCATCCACCACTTCTCGGCAGCCCGGAACGTCGGTCGCCACGATGGGCCGGCCCATCGCCGACGCTTCCATCAACGTGCGCGGCACGCCTTCCCGATAGGAGGGCAGCACGACGCAATCGGCGTTAGCGATGACCGGACGCACGTCATGCGCCTCGCCGAGATACTCGACGATGCCTTCCTTGCACCAACCGTCGATATCGGCTTGCGAGATCGCGCTCGGGTTGTCCACGCCCACGGGGCCGAGCAGTTGAAACTTCGCCAGCGGGTAGCGCGAGCGTAGCATGCGTGCGGCATCGACGTACTCGGCCACGCCTTTGTCCCAGAGCAAACGTCCGATAAGTACGAAGGTCGGGCGTTCGCCTAGCGGCAGCGGGGTGAGACTGAAATGATCGATATCGACACCCTCGCCGTGCAGCAGCCGCGCGCGATCGGGATGAGCCAGCAGGCGCTCGTTACGGAACGCGAGCTCGTCGTCCCGATTGAGGAACCAGACTTCGCGCGGAAACCGGAAAGCGAAACGATAGAGCGCCTTCGCGACGCGCGCCGCATGACTTTTCTGGATGAACACGTACCCGAGGCCGGTCGTGACTGCGATCGACGGTACGCGCGCGAGCCAGGCGGCCACCGATCCGTAGATGTTGGCCTTGATCGTGTAATGGAAGACGACGTTCGGCCGTATGCGTCGATAGTGACGATAGAGCGCGGTGAGCGTGCGCAGATCGTCGAGCGGGTTCGTGCCTTTCGATGCGACGGGCAAGTCGATGCATTCGCAGCCCATCTGCTCGAGCAGCGGGAATGTTCGATCTCGCGGCGCCAGCACGATGACGCGCACGCCCTTGGCAACGAGCATGCGAATGAGCCCTTGCCGGTAGGTATAGATGGCGAAGCCGGTATTGCAGACCAGGCATATCGTGAGCGGCGCGCCCATACCGTCGGCGGGCGAAACGGAAGCATTCATACGGTCAGGTTGCATGCGAGGCGAACACCGTGCGTTTGATCTTTTGCAAGGCGGTGTAGGGCGTCACGAGATGCAGCAGATTCTTCGCGAGCCCGAGCCAGTCGTAGACGTTGCAAGCATTGAAGTAGCGCCATTGCAGCTTGAGCGTCGAGACGATTTGCCTGCGCCGCTTGGTCGCGCTGATTCCGCCTTCGTTCAATTCGTAATACAGGCCGAGCTCGGGCAAGTTCGCGCAGTCGTAGCGTTCCATCAACCGCAAGAACAGATCGAGGTCCTCGGCGGCGCGGTAGGCCACGCGATAGTTGCCCACCGCGCGCACGGCATCCACACGCAGCATCATCGCCGGGTGCACGAGCGAGGTGCGGAAAAAGCGCAGTCTGCGCACGCTGGCCGGGTCCGTCGCGGGCCGCAGCGAAAAGAGCGGTGCGCCCGTGCGCGAAACGACTTGCGTCCACATACCCAGTCCCGCCACGTTCGGATGCGCTTCCAGGTAAGCACGCTGTTTGGCCAAACGCCCCGGCGCGGCAAGATCGCCCGCATCGATACGGGCTGCGTAGCGATAGCCGCGCTCGGCCAACGCTTCGATGCCGGCTTGCAATGCCCGCTCGATGCCGCCGTTTTGCGGCACCCGCACGATTTCGATGTCCATGTTCGGCACATTCGGCGCGACGATCGGCGGCGTGCTGCCGTCATCGACGATCACGACACGCACGCGCGCGTTTTCCGCGAACGAGGCGAGCGTGCGCTCGACGTCGGCCTGTCCGTTATAGGCCGGCATCAACACGGCGACGTCGGCCAGTGCGTCCGATGGCGTGAAGTGAGGAGAAGACGTCGTCATGAGCACAGCTTGAATCGAATGTAATAGACGTTGATGGCGACGGCCGCGCCGTAGCCGGCGGCCAGCCCCGCCAGCGCGCCGAATGCGCCGATGCGCGGGATCGCCAGCAGATTCACCGCGAAGGCGACGGCTAGCGCAAGTAGCCACTTCGTCAGGAGAACGAACTTCGCCTGATATTTGAGCAGCACGAGATTGCCGATCGCCTCGATGCCGGCCGGTACCGAAAGCCACACGCACCAGCGAAAGATCGGGATCGCGCCGACGTAGTTCGAGCCGAACACGCGCGTGATGACGAGCGGCGCGAGGGCATCGAGCACGAGCGCGCCCGAGATCATGACGCCGGCGGCCAGCAACATCAAGCGGATGACGTTGCGCATCAATTGCCCGCGTTCTTGCACGCGATAGACGAACGCCGGGGCGATCGTTTGGGCGAGCATCAAGGCAAGCGCGATCCAGTTCTCGTTGATCTGCTGCGCGGCCGAGTAACGGCCGAGATCGGCGAACGAGATCGCGCGCTCGAGCATGAGCCGATCGAGCTTCAAGAACAGGTACATGCAGACTAGGCCGACCCAAAAGACGGTGCCCGCGCTCGCGAAGTGACGCAACAACGCGGGCTCGACGCGCCAGCCGAGCTTGCCGCCGTGACGGCGCGCATAGTAGCCGAGCAGCACGAGGCCGATGGCGGCCGCCTCCAGCGCCCACAGCCACGCGAAATGCGGCGCGGCGAGCGTCATGCGCACGAACAGATAGACGAGCGCGAGCTTGACGATGGCCGTGGCCATGCTCGTCACCAACTGCGGTTTGCTGTAGGTGAGGCTTTGCAACCACGAATTGACGACGCCGATGAACGGTTCGCGAAACAGCATGGTGACGGCGAGCCCGGCCAGCATCGCGCCGACGACGGGATCGAATACGCCCGCGGCGATCGCGGCCCAAGTGCCCGCGAGGGCGAGCGCGGATACCGAGATTCGTAAGACGAAGGCGCTGCCGAGGACGGTGCCGAGGTCGGCTTCACCGCGATGGACGATCGTCGGCACCAAAATTTCGGCGCCGCAGACCCATGTAATCGGGGCGAGCACGAGCAACAGCGTATTCGCGTATTGCCATTTGCCGAAGACATCCGGTCCGAAGTAGCGCGCGAGCAGGCCCGCGATTGCGATCGCGACGACGATTTGCGTCAGCCGCTCGAGGCCGAGCCAGACGATATTGGCCGCGGCTTTCGCGATGTCGGGATGGGCGATGCGCCTCAGCATGAGAGAAAAAAAGGCAGGAATCTTGCTCGCCATGGCGCTGCCGGCGTGGAAATGGCGCGCTTTTCGGCCGTGATCTCGTACGACCGTGCAGCGAAGGGGCATATGCGCATTAAAATGGGCGCGACGCGCCGATCGAAAAACCGCAATTATAAGTGGGTTGCCGGCGCCGGCATTTTTCCAATCGCAGCCAAAAGAGAGCCATCAATGATCTCGCAATCCATCTTCAAGGCGTATGACATCCGAGGCGTCATCGGCAAAACTCTCGACGAAGACGTCGCACGGCTCGTGGGCCGCGCGTTCGGCAGCGAAGTGCGCGCGCAGGGCGGCACGGGTGTCGTCGTCGCGCGCGACGGCCGCTTGTCGGGTCCCTCGCTGATCAAGGCGCTCGCCGAGGGGTTGCGCGCCGCCGGGGTCGACGTGGTCGACGTCGGCATGGTGCCCACGCCCGTCGGCTATTTCGCCGCGAGCGTGCCGCTCGCGCTCGCAGGCGGCGAGCGTCGCATCGATTCGTGCATCGTCGTGACCGGCAGTCACAACCCGCCCGACTACAACGGCTTCAAGATGGTCCTGCGCGGCGCCGCCATCTATGGCGAGCAAATCCAGGCGCTCTACCGTCGCATCCAAAACGACGACTTCGCGAGCGGCAGCGGCGGCTACGAGCAGTACGACATCGCCGACGCCTATATCGAGCGCATCGTCAGCGACGTCAAGCTCGCGCGGCCGATGAAGATCGTCGTCGACGCCGGCAACGGCGTGGCCGGTGCCCTCGGGCCGCGCCTATTCAAGGCGCTCGGCTGCGAACTCGTCGAGCTGTTCACCGAAATCGACGGCAATTTCCCGAATCACCACCCGGACCCGGCTCACCCCGAGAACCTGCAAGACGTCATCCGCGCGTTGAAAGAGACCGACGCCGAGATCGGCTATGCGTTCGACGGCGACGGCGACCGTCTCGGCGTCGTGACGAAAGACGGACAGATCATCTATCCGGACCGCCAACTGATGTTGTTCGCCGAGGAAGTGCTGTCGCGCAACGCCGGCGCGCAGATCATCTACGACGTCAAATGCACGCGCAATCTAGCGAAGTGGGTGCGCGCGAAGGGCGGCGATCCGGTGATGTGGAAGACGGGCCACTCGCTCGTCAAGGCCAAGCTGCGCGAAACGGGCGCACCGCTCGCGGGCGAGATGAGCGGGCACGTCTTCTTCAAGGATCGCTGGTACGGGTTCGACGACGGGCTCTACACGGGCGCGCGCCTGCTCGAATTGCTCTCGCGCGAACAAGATCCGAGCAAGGTGCTCAACGCGCTGCCCAATTCGCTGTCCACGCCGGAGCTTCAGCTCAAGCTCGAGGAAGGCGAAAACTTCGAGTTGATCGGCCGTCTGCAAAAGGAAGCACGCTTCACCGGCGCGGACGAGGTGATTACGATCGACGGGTTGCGCGTGGAATACCCGGACGGGTTCGGGCTCGCGCGTTCGTCGAACACGACGCCGGTCGTGGTCTTGCGCTTCGAGGCGGACACCGAGGAAGCGCTTGAGCGCATCAAGGACGATTTCCGTCGCGTGATCGTCGCGGCCAAACCGGACGCGAAGCTCCCGTTCTAAGCGCGCTGCGCTCGCGGCGGGCCGCTTAAGCGGCGGCCCTAGTTCTTACTGCGGCACAGCCTGGGTCGGAGCCGGAGCCGATGCGGGTTGTGCCGTTGGTATTGGCGGGTCGGACGGCACCCCGATGGGCATGGCCGGCGACACCGGTACCGCGGGCTCGTTCGATGCGCTGCCGGCCGGTGCCGATGTGGGTGCCGGTGCGGGAGCCGGTACCGGTGGCGGCACGACGATCAAGTGGGCGGGGCCGGGCAGCGTCGTCGCCGTGACGGCGGCGGTGGGCACGGGTGCGGTCTTGATCAGCGTGACGACGTAGTGGTCGACCGAATCGAAAAACCGGTCGTAGAACGCGTTCGATTGAATCGTTTCGCTCGATACCTTTACCATCGCGTCGCTGTTGGAGCGGATCGGCAGCGAGACCGACCCGAGAATGCTCAGGCCGACGCTGGCCGACGTATCGCTCTTTTTCAGCGTGTAGCCGCTTTGGATCGCGTTCGCATACATGACGCTGGAGCCGTCGGCATCGACACCCGGCGTGCAAACGACGTGAAACTCCACGGTGACGTGCGAGTCTCCGGTCGGTTGGAAATCCTTGGTCGCGTCGATCCGGTCGGTTTGCGAGAGCGTCGTCAGATAGCCTTGATTGAGCAGCGCCCGGCGGGCGGCTTCGCAGGCGTCGGAGCTGCCGACCTTGAAGGTGCGCGAGAACGGGCTCGCGCCCGAATCGAACATTTCCTGTTGGAATTTCGGCTGCGGTGCGCTCGAGCAAGCGGCCAAAGCCGTCATGGCCACGAGCGCGGCGAGCGATAGCGCGGTGCGCACTCGGAGTGGACGAAACGAACTAGACATGATGCGAGTTTAAGTGCTGCGCTCGGTGAGCGCGTGATTCGAACGACGAGCATTGTAGTGCCTTCGCGCGCTCCAGGCTGCGAGGCCGGCGCACGGCGGCGCGACATCATGGCGCCGGGGCTTTCGGAGCTTGCCGGGCGGCGGGCGGCGAAAACAGGCCCCGAGCGCGGTAGAATCCCAGCCCTTCAGGCAGTGCTCGGCAAAAGGCCTCCCGGCGGCCGGGCACCGTGCCCCGCATGGCGCACCTTTCTTTTTTCTTTCAGCGTGCAAAAGATACTGCTCGTTCGCGTGTCGTCGCTTGGCGACGTCGTTCACAACATGCCGGCCGTCGCGGACATCCGGCGCGTCTATCCCGACGCGCAGATCGACTGGCTCGTCGAGGAAAGCTTCGCCGATCTCGTCTTGCTCGTGCGCGGCGTGCGCCGCGCGATTCCGTTCTCGCTGCGGCGCTGGCGCAAGCGGCCCTTCTCGCCGTCGACCTGGCGCGAAATCAAAGCGTTTCGGCACGCGTTGGCGGCCGAACGCTACGATCTCGTCATCGATTGCCAGGGTCTGATCAAGACGGCTTGGGTCGCAAGCTGGGCGCGCGGGCCGCTCGTCGGGCTCGGCAACCGTACCGACGGCGCGGGCTACGAATGGCCCGTCCGCTTTTTCTACGACCGGCGCGTGCCGATCGAGCCGCGCACGCACGTGGTCGAACGCACGCGTCAGCTCGTCGCGCAAGCGATCGGGGCGGCACGTCCCGAGCCGACCGACGAGATCGAATTCGGACTCGATACGTCGCAAGCCGCGCGCGCCTTGGCCGATGTCGGGCTCAATCTGCCCGTGCCCTATGTGGTGCTCGTGCACGCGACGTCGCGCGCGGACAAGCAATGGCCCGACGCGTCCTGGATCGAGCTGGGCCGCTCGCTCGTGGCACGCGGTGCGTCGCTCGTGCTGCCTTGGGGCAGCGAGGCCGAGCGCGCCACGAGCGAGCGGCTCGCCAAGGAATTCGGGGCGGCGGCGATCGTCCCGCCGCGCTTGTCGCTGCCGGCCGTCGTCGGGCTGCTCGACGGGGCGGCCGCGACCGTCGGCGTCGATACGGGTTTGGTTCATATTGCCGCGGCGCTCAAGCGGCCTACCGTCGAGTTGTACAATTTCGCGACCGCATGGCGCACGGGCGGCTATTGGTCGCCGCGCGTCGTCAATCTCGGCACCGCCGGCGACCCGCCGACGCTGCAACACGTAAAGGCTGCATTGGCCGAATTTGGCCTGCTGTAACCGCTCGCGCTTAGACGGGACCATGAACGAATCGCAAATCCTCGAAGTCAACTGCACCGATTGGGCGGGCTCCGACCTGTCCGTCACCCGCGACACGCTGCGCGTCGCGCTCGAGACGGGCAAGGTCCTGTATTTTCCGAATCTGCGCTTCGCGATCGACGGCGGCGAAACGGCTTTGCTCGATCCGGCCTTGGCCGATCCGAAACGCAAGAACATCAGCCTCGATCCGAACGGCGGCGCGCTGCACGGCGTCGCCGGCGACGCGGTCACCCAGTCCGCCGTGCGCGCGCTCGTCGCGCGTTACCAAGCGCAGGCGCGCATGCTCGTCGATCACTTGGTGCCAGAGTACCGCGACGCATTGAGGCCCGCGCCCACGAGCCTGCGCCTCATGCGCGTGGAAACGCGCCACACGTCCTGGCGCAAGGACGACAGCCGGCTGCACGTCGACGCGTTTCCGTCCCGGCCGAATCGCGGTGAGCGCATCATGCGCGTATTCGCGAACGTCAATCCGCGCGGCGAGCCGCGCGTGTGGCGTGTGGGCGAGCCGTTCGAGCAAGTGGCGCGGCGCTTCTTGCCCAAGATCAAGCGGCAGGTGCCCGGCTCGGCCTGGTTGCTGAACGCGCTCCACATCACGAAGTCTCCGCGCAGTGCTTACGACCATTTGATGCTCAATCTGCATGACGGCATGAAGGCCGATCTCGACTATCAGAAGTCGTGTCAGCAAGAGACGATCCCTTTTCCGCCGGGCAGCACGTGGATCTGCTTCTCCGATCAAACCTCGCACGCGGCCATGTCGGGTCAGTTCATGCTCGAGCAGACGTTCTTCCTGCCGGTTCGTGCGATGGTGCAACCCGAATGCGCGCCGCTCGGCATTCTCGAGCGGCTCGAAGGCCGCCCGCTGGTTTGATCCCGATGCGCGTGCGCGCGCCACGCGGGGCAGCGCCGGGAGGGCGGATATGTTGAGGTTCGTCTATCGCGCATTGTGGTGGATCGTGGCGCCGCTTGCCGTGTTGCGTTTGCTGATCCGTTCGCGCATCGAGCGCGGTTATCGCGAGCATATTCGCGAGCGTTTCGGTCTCGCGCGCGGCCGGCTGCCCGAGGACGACGCGCCGCTCATCTGGGTGCACGCCGTCTCGGTCGGCGAGACACGCGCCGCTCAGCCGCTCATCGAAGCGTTGATGCAAGCGCGGCCCGATGCGCGCGTGCTGCTTACGCATATGACGCCGAGCGGGCGGGCTACCGGCATCCAACTCTTCGGCGAGCGCGTGCTGCGCTGTTATCTGCCGTACGACTTGCCGCGCGCGGTGCGCCGCTTCTTGCGCGCATGGCGGCCTTCGCTCGGCATCGTCATGGAGACGGAAGTGTGGCCGACGCTGATCGACGAATGCCGCGCCGCCGACGTTCCGCTCGTGTTGACCAACGCGCGGATGTCGGCGCGTTCGTACAAGCGCGCGGCCCGTTTCGGCGCGGCCGCGCGCGAGGTGTTCGGCGGCTTCACGCGCGTGCTGGCGCAAAGCCCATCGGATGCCGAGCGGCTCACCGCGCTCGGTGCGCGTAACGTGGTCGTGCTCGGCAATTTGAAGTTCGACATGGCGACGCCGCCCGACGTCGTCGCGCGCGGCCGCGCGTGGCGCGCCGCGATCGGCGCGCGGCCGGTGTGGGTGGCGGCCAGCACGCGCGAGGGCGAGGAGGCGCTGGTGCTCGACGCCTTCGCCGCGTCGGCGACCGCGCATGCATTGCTCATTCTCGTGCCGCGTCATCCGCAGCGATTCGACGAAGTTGCCGCGCTCGTCGAGCGGCGTGGCTTGCGTGCGATGCGGCGTTCGGCGTGGGGCGGGGCATCGGTGGCGGCGGCCGCTGCTGCGTCGGCGGCGAACGAGCCGTTACCCGAGGGCGTCACGGTGCTGCTCGGCGATTCGATGGGCGAGCTCGGCGCGTACTACGCGGCCTCCGACGTGGCCTTCATCGGTGGCAGTCTGTTGCCGCTCGGGGGGCAAAACCTGATCGAAGCGTGCGCGGTGGGCGTCCCCGTGTTGATCGGTCCGCACGTGTTCAATTTCACGCAGGCGACCGCCGACGCCGTGAGCGCGGGCGCGGCCCTGCAGGTGGCCGACCCGGCCGAGCTTGCGCGCGTGCTCGATGAACTCTTTGCCGATAAGTCGAGGCGCGTGGCGATGGGCGCCGCCGCCTCGGCGTTCGCCGCGCGTCACCGCGGGGCGACCGCGCGCACGGTACAAGTGCTGAGCGCGCTGCTTGCCCCCGAGGGCGCGGCCGAGTAGCGCCCAAGCCGGCGTCAACCCGCAAGCAGGCCCTTGCGTTCGATGAATGCGACGACGTCGGCCAAACCGCTTTGCGTCTTCAAGTTGCACATGACGAACGGCCGCTCGCCGCGCATGGTCTTGGCGTCGGCGGCCATGATCTCGAGGTTGGCCCCCACATGCGGCGCGAGATCGGTCTTGTTGATGACGAGCAAGTCCGATTTCGTAATGCCGGGGCCACCCTTGCGCGGGATCTTTTCGCCGCCGGCCACATCGATGACGTAGATCGTCAGATCGGAGAGCTCGGGGCTGAAGGTCGCCGCGAGGTTGTCGCCGCCCGATTCGATGAAGACGATGTCGGCGTCGGGAAACCGCTTGAGCATCCTGTCGACGGCCTCGAGATTGATCGACGCATCTTCGCGGATCGCCGTGTGCGGGCAGCCACCCGTCTCCACGCCCATGATCCGCTCGGGCGCCAACGCGCCCGCCACGGTCAGCAGGCGCTGATCTTCCTTGGTGTAGATGTCGTTCGTGATGGCGACGAGATCGTATCGATCGCGCATCGCCTTGCACAGCATTTCGAGCAGCGTCGTCTTGCCCGAGCCTACCGGGCCGCCCACGCCGACGCGCAGCGGCGGCAGTTTTTTGGTTCTCATTGCTTGATGCCCTTTCGAATTACGAACGGAAAAGCCGGGAATATTGTGTCTCGTGCCGCGCGCACAGCACGCCCAACATCGGCGAGAACGTGTTGATGCGCTCGGGCGGCGTGTCGAGGGCGCGCGCAACGGCGCCATCGATGACCGCGCGCGCGGCGACCAAGATGCGCTGTCCGGCGAGTTGGCCGAGCGGCACGGCCTTGATGGCCGCGGCAACCTGATTCTCCGCCCAAGCGAACGCGTACGCGGCAAGCGCCGCATCGACCGGCACCTCGTGTGCGGCGGCCGCGAAGGCGAACGCCGTCGGCTGCGAGAGCGGTGTCAACGTCTCGAGGGTCGCCCGCCGCGCCGCATCGCCCCACTCGAGCGAGATGGCAAGCTGCTTGAGGGACCATCCCATTTGTTCGGTCTCGCGTCTGAGTTCCGCGGCTTCGCGGCTTGCGAGGAATTGCCGGTCGGCCCAAGCGAGCGCGGCTGCGTCATGGCGCTGCCAGCGATCGAACTGGTGAGCGATGAACGGCAACTCGCCGCGCGCCAGCACATGCAGCAAGCCGTCTTCGATCCACGCGCGCGCCGCGTCGGTATCGCCGATCCATTGCGCTTCGACCGCCGCTTCCAGGCCTTGCGAATAGCTGAATGCGCCGATCGGCAGGGCGGGCGAGGCGAGGTGCAGGAGGGCGGTCAGCTCGGCGAGGCGCATGGTCTCAACGCTCGTCGGAATGGTCGTGGCCGCAACTTCCGCAGTGACTGTGGTCGTGGTCGTGGCTATGACTGTGGTCGTGGCTGTGATCGTGTCCGTGCCCCGCTTCGTGATGATGCCCGTGATGCTGAGCGAACACCTGTTGCGCGAGCGCGTAGTCTTCCTCGAAGGTGGCGTCGTGGCCATGTCGATGTCCGCCGCCATAGGCGCCGGCTTCGGGATGGAACGGCAGCGTCTCGCGTTCGACGCGCGCGCCCAGACGCGCCAACATCGTCTCCAGCACCGGGTCCGCCTCGAGCTTTAGATAATCGGCGCCGATCTCGACAGGCGTATGACGATTGCCGAGATGGTAGGCGGCGCGTGTGAGCGTCAGCGGGTCGGCTGCGCGTACGACGAGCACGACTTCAGGCGCGGCGATGACGCGTACGAGCGCGCCGTCGTCGGCGACTAGCACGTCGCCATCGGCCAGGATCGTTCCGCGCGGCATGACGAGCGCGATCTCCTCGCCGGTATCGAGCGTGGCCGCAAGCCGGCTCTTGCACCGCGCGTCGTACGCGAGCGTGAGCGTCGGCGCGCGCGCGACGAGGGAGGCCGCGAGCTTCGCGGGAGGAGACACACGTTTATCGATCGTACGCATAAGAAAAGTCGCCTCGGCTCATCGCTCGTCAAACGAACGTCTAACCGATCAAAATAGAAAATAGCGCTGCGCCATCGGCAAGACGGCTGCCGGTTCGCAGGTGAGCAACTGGCCGTCGGCCACCACCTCGTACGTCTCGGGATCGACGCTGATCGAAGGTTGCCACGCGTTGTGGACCATGTCGGCCTTCGATACCGAGCGGCATCCGCGCACCGGCACGACGCGCTTTTGCAGTCCGTAGCGCTCGGCAATCCCCGCATCGGCGGCCATCTGCGACACGAACGTCAGCGACGTGCGCGCAAGCGCCGCGCCGCGCGTGGCGAACATCTCGCGATAATGCACGGGCTGCGGCGTCGGAATCGACGCATTGGGGTCGCCCATTTGGGCAAGCGCGATCATGCCGCCCTTGAGAATGAGCGTGGGCTTGACGCCAAAGAACGCGGGCTCCCAAAACACGAGGTCGGCCCATTTGCCGGGTTCGAGCGAACCGACTTCATGCGCGATACCGTGCGTGAGCGCGGGATTGATCGTGTATTTGGCGACGTACCGCTTCGCACGGAAGTTGTCGTTGCGCGGGTTGTCTTGTGCGAGCGGGCCGCGCTGCGTTTTCATCTTGTGCGCCGTCTGCCAGGTGCGAATGATCACTTCGCCCACGCGGCCCATCGCTTGCGAGTCGGAGGAGAGCATCGACAGCGCACCGAGATCGTGCAGGATATCCTCGGCCGCGATCGTCTCGCGCCGGATCCGCGATTCGGCGAACGCGAGATCTTCGGCGATCGACGCATCCAAGTGATGGCAGACCATCAGCATGTCCAGATGCTCGTCGAGCGTGTTGATGGTGTAGGGCCGAGTGGGATTCGTCGACGAGGGCAGTACGTTCGCTTCGCCGCACACCTTGATGATGTCGGGTGCATGGCCGCCGCCCGCGCCTTCGGTGTGATAGGTGTGGATCGTGCGCCCTTTGAACGCCGCGACGGTCGCTTCGACGAAGCCCGCTTCGTTGAGCGTATCGGTATGGATGGCAACTTGAGTATCGGTATCGTCCGCCACGCTCAGGCAATTGTCGATCGCGGCCGGCGTCGAGCCCCAGTCTTCGTGCAGCTTCAGGCCGATGGCACCGGCGGCGATCTGTTCGACGAGCGGCTCGGGCAAGCTCGTGTTGCCTTTGCCGAGGAAGCCCAGGTTCATCGGCCAGCCATCGGCGGCTTGCAGCATCCGTTCGAGATGCCAGGGACCGGGGGTGCAGGTGGTCGCGTTCGTGCCCGTTGCCGGCCCCGTGCCGCCGCCGAGCATCGTCGTCACGCCCGAGGCGAGCGCTTCTTCGATTTGCTGCGGACAGATGAAGTGGATATGCGTATCGATCCCGCCCGCTGTCACGATCAGTCCTTCGCCCGCGATGATCTCGGTGGCGGCGCCGATGGCGATCGTCACGCCCGGTTGAATATCGGGATTGCCGGCCTTGCCGATGGCGGCGATGCGTCCGTCCTTGATCGCGATATCGGCTTTGACGATGCCCCAATGATCGAGGATCACGGCGTTCGTGACGACCGTGTCGGCCACCTCGCGAGCCACCCTTTGCGATTGCCCCATGCCGTCGCGGATCACCTTCCCGCCGCCGAATTTCACCTCTTCGCCGTAGACGGTGAAATCGCGCTCGATCTCGATCGTGAGTTCGGTATCGGCGAGGCGGATGCGATCGCCCGTGGTCGGACCGAACATTTCCGCGTAGGCGCGGCGGCTGATGCGTAAAGTCATGACGATTGGGAGTCCTAAGGAACGACTATCGACGAGTACAACGAATCTTCACAGCGGCCCCATCACTTGGCCGTTGAAGCCGTAGACGGCGCGCGCACCGGCCAGCGCGACGAGTTCCACCGTGCGCGATTGACCGGGTTCGAAGCGCACGGCGGTACCCGCGGCGATGTTCAGCCTAAAGCCGCGCGCTTGCTCGCGATCGAACGAGAGCGCGGCGTTCGCTTCGTAGAAGTGGTAGTGCGAGCCGACTTGCACGGGCCGGTCGCCGGTATTGGCGACACTGAGCGTGCGGGTTTCGCGCCCCACGTTCAGTTCGATGTCGCCGTCTTCGGTCAGGATTTCACCGGGAATCATGATGCGCGTACCCCTGCGTCAAGGAATCGGATGGTGGACGGTCACGAGTTTGGTGCCGTCGGGAAACGTCGCCTCGATTTGGATCTCGGGAATCATCTCGGGTACGCCTTCCATGACGTCGTCGCGCGTGAGCAGGGTGGTGCCGTAGTGCATGACCTCCGCCACCGTTTTGCCGTCGCGCGCGGCTTCCATCAGCGCGGCGGAAATGAACGCGACCGCTTCGGGGTGGTTCAGCTTCAGGCCGCGTGCGCGGCGTCGTTCGGCAAGCAGCGCGGCGGTGAATACGAGCAGCTTGTCTTTTTCTCTAGGCGTCAGTTTCATGGCGCGCGGCGCTCAAACGTGATGATGGAAAATCGGGGGGCGTCCATACGTGGCGTCCATACGATGGCGTCCGTACGATGGCGTCCGTACGATGAAGGTCAATCGAGCGGGAGCCGGCGAGGCCAATCGTAGCACCGCGTATCGCGACGCGGGCGCATCGTGACGATGACCTTACGGACTCCTTAATATGCCCATGCAATCGGATGACATGCGCAATGCGCCGACGATTCGGATTGCTTAGGTACTCCAAATACGCAGAGCGCGAGCATCGACGCCGTGCACGAGCGGGCGCAGCGAATGCCAGCATTGCGCCAGGGTGTGTTGCAGCGCTTCCATCGAATGCGCCAGCGCTCGCACGACGAGCACGCCCGGCGTAACGCAAGACACTCCCGCGCGTTGCTGCTCGTCGAATGGCAAGCGGTGTGCGAGCGTTTCCGCCAGCGTGTCGTCGCAAGCGGGGCCGATCGCCCACAGCGTGCCGTACGCGGGGTACCCGCCAAGCCCTTGACGTGCCAAACGCAACGCGTCCTCCGCCGTCAATTCGGCGCGTTCGAACCACAGCAGCTCGCCCGATGCGCCGACGATGCGTGCCGTGCTCGAAAGCGCGCCGGCAGACCATCGCTCGCCCGCGGCGACACGGCCGAGTTGCGTCGCGTCCCAGCCGATCGCGCTGGCCCCTTCGGCCAGCGCCAGCGTGAAGTCCAATGCGATATGCGCATCGTCGAAGACGATATTGTTTTGCGGCAACCAGTCGAGCTTCGCGCCCGCTCCCAACGCGATCGCGATGTTCTGGCGCGCAAGGCGTCCGTTCGACTTGTACCATTTCGCCGCCCCCGGCGTGGTCAGCACGGCGTGGGTGCCCGCGCCGAGCGATACGTCGAGTGTCAACGCATCGCCGCCCGCGATGCCGCCGGGAGGATGGACGATCACCGCATGGCAGATCGATTCGCCTTCCGGGTAAAGCGGTTTTTGGACCCGCAGCGGGCCTTGGTGCAAACGATGCGCGAGCGTCGTGCGCGCCGCGCGCCGCTCGAAGCCCAGCGCAAGGCTCGCCTGCCAACCCTGGGGTGGGTGTGGCGGTGGGGGCGAAACGTGACCGGCGGCGGGCGTCGCTGCCGATGGCGGCGTAACGTCTAATACGTGTGAAGACATGAAAGGCGTTTGGCTTGCGGCGATACGCGCGCGTAAAGATGGAATCGAGCATAGCACCGGGCCTCTCAGACCGCGATCATCTCGCGGACGCCGCGCGCGTCCATCTCGTTGCCCGCGCCGCTCGCGACGATTTCGCCGCGCCGCATGACCCAGTAATGGTCGGCCAATGCCTTGGCGAAGTCATAATACTGCTCGACGAGCAGCACCGTCATGCCCGTTTCGTCGACGAGCTTGCGCAAGGTCCGGCCGATCTCCTGAATGATCGAGGGCTGGATACCCTCGGTGGGCTCGTCGAGGATCAAAAGTTGCGGCTCGCTCATCAACGCGCGGCCGATCGCGAGCTGCTGTTGTTGGCCGCCCGATAGGTCGCCGCCGCGCCGCTCGCGCATGTCTTTGAGCACCGGGAACAGCGCATAAATGTGCTCGGGCACCTGCGAGACGCGGCGCTTGCTGGCCGCGCCGACGAGCAGGTTTTCCTCGACGGTGAGCCGCGCGAAGATGTCGCGCCCTTGCGGAACGTAAGCGATGCCGCGCGCCACGCGCGCCGGCGGCGCGAGTGCATCGAGCGCTTCGCCGCGCCATGCGATCTTGCCGCTCTTGGCGCGCACGACCCCCATGAGGCAGCGCATCAACGTGGTCTTGCCCACGCCGTTGCGGCCGAGCAAAACGGTCAGCGAGCCCTGCGGCACGTGCATCGTCACGTCGCGCAGGATATGGCTGCCGCCGTAGAACTGATTGAGTCCGGTTACATCGAGCATCGAAGCTGTCCTTGTCGATTCGGGCAGGGGTGGCGTCTCATCGCGTCAGCGGCAGCGTTAGCGGCCAAGTTAGCGGCCGAGATACGATTCGACGACGGCTTCGTCGCGCTTCACTTCGTCGAGCGTGCCTTGCGCGAGCACGCGCCCCTCGGCCATGACGGTGACGCGCCCATGCGCACCGGCGAGGGCGGCGACGAACTCCATGTCGTGCTCGACCACGATCATCGAACAGGTGCCGCGCAGCCGATCGAGCAGCGCGGCGAGTGCCATGGTCTCGTCGTCGGTCATGCCCGCGGCCGGTTCGTCGAGCAGCAGCAGCGCGGGCTGCTGCATGAGCAGCATGCCGATCTCGAGGCGTTGCTTCTGTCCATGCGAGAGCTCGCCCGCGGGCCGCCAGGCCTGCTGTGCGAGGCCGATCGTCGCCAGCGTCTCCTCGATGCTCGCGGCGGCGTCACGCGTAAGCCGCGCGCGCAACGTCGCGTGCCAGCGCTTATCCGTTTTCATCGCGAGTTCGAGGTTCTCCCATACGGGATGCTGTTCGAACACCGTCGGCTTTTGAAACTTGCGGCCGATGCCGGCACGCGCGATCGCGGGCTCGTCCATGCGCGTGAGATCGAGCGTCTGACCGAGGAAGACGCGGCCATGATCGGGGCGCGTGCGCCCCGTGATCACATCCATCATCGTCGTTTTACCCGCGCCGTTCGGTCCGATGACGCACCGCAACTCGCCGGCGTCGAGCGTGAGCGACAAGCTGTTCAATGCCCGGAAGCCATCGAAGCTGACGCTTACGTCTTCGAGATACAAAATCGTCCCGTGCGTGACGTCGATCGCCCCGGGTGTGACGACATGCGCCATGGGGGCATCGCCCGAAGGCGGCGCAAGGAGCGTCGCCATTTCATCCGGCGTACGGATGGTCTTCATCGGCGAGCCCTCCGGTCGACGAGCGAAGCGGCCAATCCCGCGAGACCGCGCGGTAGCGCGAGGGGCACGACGACGAACAGCGCGCCGAGAAAGAACAGCCAGTATTCGGGCAGGTAGGCCGTGAAGGCGCTGCGCGCCGCGTTGACCGCGAACGCGCCGGCGATCGGCCCGAGCAACGTGCCGCGCCCGCCCACCGCCACCCAAATCGCCATTTCGATCGAGTTCGCGGGCGACATCTCGCTCGGGTTGATGATGCCGACTTGCGGCACGTAGAGCGCGCCTGCAATCGCACAGAGCACCGCCGATAGCGTCCAGATGAACAGCTTGTACGCGAGCGGGCTGTAGCCGAGAAACATCAGACGCGTCTCGCTGTCGCGCATGGCCGTGACGACGCGTCCCAGTTTCGACGTGACGATGGCCCGCGCGCCGATGAAGGCGAGAACGAGTACGCCGAACGTCAGCAGAAAGAGCGTCACGCGCGTGCCGGGGTGGGCGATCGGAAACCCGGCGATTCGCTTGAAGTCGGTGAAGCCGTTGTTTCCCCCGAAGCCCGTTTCGTTCCGGTAAAACAGCAGCATGGCCGCGTACGTGAGCGCTTGCGTGATGATCGATAGATAGACGCCTTGAACGCGCGAACGAAACGCGAAGAAGCCGAAGACCCATGCGAGCAGCGCGGGCACGACGAGCACGAGTACGAGCGCATACCCGAGATGCTCCGTGCCATGCCAGAACCAAGGCAGCGCATGCCAGTTCAGGAAGACCATGAAGTCCGGCAGATCGCTGCCGTATACGCCGTCGTGTCCGATCGCGCGCATGAGGTACATGCCGATCCCGTACCCGCCGAGCGCGAAGAACAGGCCGTGGCCCAAACTCAGGATGCCGCAATAGCCCCAGACGAGATCGAGCGCGAGCGCGGCGATGGCGTAGCACATGAACTTGCCGCCGATCGTCAGCGTGTAGGCCGAGAGATGCAAGGCGCTCGATGCGGGTAGTACGAGCGCGGCGATCGGCGTGCCGCAGCCGACGATCAGCACGAGCGCGAGCAGGGCGGCCCACGCGGGGCGCGAGAGCAGCGGGCGCCGTTCGGGCAGTGCCGTCATCGCGGTGGACGTAGATGCCGCGCGGCCATGACGGGCATCTCGCGAGCCGGCTTCTTGCGCGTCTGCGGGGGAGATGAGAGATCGCATTGCGGGCCTCATGCGCTGCGGCCTTTCAGGGCGAACAAGCCCTGCGGACGCTTCTGAATGACGAGGACGATCAAGACGAGCACGGCGATCTTGGCGAGCACCGCGCCCGAGACCGGCTCGATCGCTTTCGTGAGAATGCCGAGCCCGAAGCTGCCGAGCACGGTGCCGGCGAGTTGCCCGACGCCGCCGAGCACGACCGCCATGAACGAATCGACGATGTAGCTTTGTCCGAGATCGGGGCCGACGTTGCCGATTTGCGAGAGCGCACAGCCGCCGAGGCCGGCGATGCCCGCGCCGAACGCGAATGCATAGGAATCGACGAATCCGGTTTTCACGCCGACGCACGCCGCCATGGTCCGGTTTTGCGTGACGGCGCGCACGAACAGCCCGAGCCGAGTGCGGGTGAGCACGCCCCAGGCGATGAGGACGACGGCCATCGAGAATGCGACGATGACGATGCGGTTGTACGGAAGCACGAGGTTTTGCATGATCGTGATGCCGCCGGTCATCCAATCGGGATTCGTCACTTGGACGTTTTGCGCGCCGAATATCGTGCGTGTGGCTTGCATGAGGACGAGGCTCGCGCCGAACGTCGTCAGCAATGTTTCGAGCGGGCGGCCGTAAAGCCGCCGGAGCACGAGCCGCTCGAGCACGACGCCCACGAGCGCCGCCGCGATGAACGAGGCGGGTACGGCGGCGAGGGGATACCAATCGAACGCGCCCGGCGCGTAATGCCGAAACGCGTTTTGCACGACGTAGGTGGCGTAGGCGCCGATCATGAGGAATTCGCCGTGCGCCATGTTGATGACGCCGACCACGCCATAGGTGATGGCGAGGCCCAGCGCCGCGAGCAGCAACACGCTGCCGAGCGAGACGCCGGCGAAGACGGTGCCGGCAATGCGGCCGTTGCGCGTGATCGCATCGAGCGCATCGATACCGCGTTGCGCGGCCGCGCGCACGCGGGAATCGGGCTCGGCGAAGCTGCCGTCGGTGCGCTGGGCGACGAGTGGGCGCAGCAACGGATAGAGTTCCAAGTCGCGGCGGGCGGCCAGCAACGTCACGGCTTCGAGTCGTTTATTCGCGTCCGAGTCGCTGAGGGCAGTCGTGGCCCACAGTACGTCGAGGCGGCGCTTGAGCGCCGGGTCGGTTTCCTTTGCGCGCGCCGCTTCGATCAGCGCCTTCATCGACGGATCGGGGTTCGCCAACAGCGCGTCCGCGGCTTGGCGCCGCGTTTCGAGATCGGGGGAGCCGAGCTTTACGCCGGCTAGTGCATGGGCGACTTTGCTGCGCAGGCGATTGTCGAGCGTCACCGGTTGAGCATCGCCGATCGTGACGAGTTTGCCCGAAACCGCATCGCGCGCTTGCGCGTCGTCGCCGTTTTGCGCGATCAGCACCTCGCCGGAATCCGTTGCCAACGCGCGGTCGTCGGCTAGGGCACCGAGCAGGGCCAGCGCGGCGGTGTCGTCATGCATGGCCGCGAGTGCGTCGATGGCCGCCGCTTTCGCGTGAAAGTCGTCGCCCGCGAGCGGGGCGACGTCCGACGCTGTCATGGCGAATGCCGCGCCGTTCACCAGTGAGTAAACGAGCGCGGCCCACAACAGGCAGCGGCATAAGAGTCGATTCATGAGTCGAGGCGCTATCAAGACGACGATCCGTGGGCGAGTGACGATGGCGCGAGGCGCGCCTTTCGCGCGCTTCGCGATGCCGTACTCGCGGCTTGCGGCGGCTCGGCGAGCCGCCGGTTAGGCGAGGCTGCGCCTGCGCAAGAACTCGCCGATCGAGCTCACGACGTCAGGCTTGCCCGCGTTGCCGGCGATGTACGGGCTCCACGGTTGAGCGCGAATGGGAGCCTTCGTCTTCCAAACGACATTGAATTGTCCATCGCCGCGGATTTCGCCGATCATCACGGGCTTGTGCAAATGATGGTTGCCGTCCATCGTCAATGTGAATCCCGAGGGGGCGGCCACGGTCTGGCCGATCATTGCCACGCGGACTTTATCGACGTCGGTGCTCTTGGCTTTCTCGACGGCTTGCTTCCACATGTGGATGCCGACGAACGTGGCTTCCATCGGATCGTTCGTGACGCGCTTGGCGCCGCCGGGCAAGTTTTGCGACTTGACCCACTCGGCCCATTGCGACTTGAACTTCGCATTGGCCGGACTGCGCACCGACATGAAGTAATTCCATGCGGCGAGGTGGCCGACGAGCGGTTTCGTGTCGATCCCGCGCAACTCTTCTTCGCCGACGGAGAACGCGACGACGGGGGTGTCCGTTGCTTTGATGCCTTGATTGCCGAGTTCTTTATAGAACGGCACGTTCGAATCGCCGTTGATCGTGGAGACGACGGTCGTTTTCCCGCCTTGCGCGAAGGCCTTGATATTGGCGACGATCGTTTGGTAGTCGCTATGGCCGAACGGGGTATAGACCTCTTGAATGTCGGCGTCGGCCACGCCCTTCGAATGCAGGAAGGCGCGCAGGATCTTGTTCGTGGTGCGCGGATACACGTAGTCGGTGCCGAGCAGGAAGAAGCGCTTCGCACCGCCGCCTTCCGCGCCCATCAGATATTCGACGGCGGGCAGCGCCTGCTGATTGGGCGCGGCGCCCGTGTAGAAGACGTTGCGCGACATCTCTTCGCCTTCGTACTGAACCGGGTAATAGAGCAGGCCGTTCAATTCCTCGAAGACCGGCAAGACCGATTTGCGCGAGACCGAGGTCCAGCAGCCGAAGACGCAAGCGACTTTCTCTTGCGTGAGCAGTTGTCGCGCCTTTTCGGCGAAGAGCGGCCAATTCGATGCGGGGTCCACGACGACGGGCTCGATTTGCCGGCCCATGACGCCGCCGTTCTTGTTGATGTCGGCGATCGTCATGAGCGCCGTATCTTTGAGGGAGGTTTCCGAGATCGCCATCGTGCCCGACAACGAATGCAAGATACCGACCTTGATGGGTCCCTTCGACGATTGCGCGCGAACCAACGGGGCTTGCCCTGCGAGCGCAAGCGCGCCGGAGAGCGTACCGAGCTTCAACAAGCTGCGACGTTTCATGTGCTTCCCCTTGCCGGTGCTGAAATGACGTTTATTGGAGTACGTCGCGCGTTGCGTGCATCGATCACGATCGACGGTCACGAGCGGACCGCCGAGCAACGCAAGGGGTATGCCAATCGAGTCCTATTAAGCGAGAGGGGCGGCGCGTGGGGGCGTGGGGATCGTTCGGCCGTGGCCGGCCGAGCGACGAAGGCGGATCAAGTTGGTGCGCGGCGCGCCGTGGGCGAGCGCCACGCGCGATATTGGTGAACGGTGCTCGGTGCCGCGGTATGGAGTAGCACGCCGCTGAATGTTGCTGGCCTATAGTGCATCAAATGATGTTTGCATGCTTCATCAAAGTGAAGCAAATGATTGATGAATGCTTGACTATAGGCTATCATTTCTTGAATATCTGATAGCCTATGAGCCAGCAAATGGATTATCGACTGAGGCAGCTTCGGCTCGAGCAGCTGCAGGCGGCAGTGGTTTCCTATACTCCGCTGGCCAAGCGTCGTCCCCCGCCGCGCGGATGGTTGAAGGCCATCCGAGAGGCGCTTGGGCTCACCGAGCGACAGCAAGCGGACCGACTAGGTATCGCCAGCTCTACTCTTCACAAATCGGAGACGGCCGAAGCCGAGGAGCGAATCACGCTCGGGCACCTTCGCAAATTGGCTGACGGGTTGGACTGCGAACTGGTCTACGCACTCGTGCCGAGAAAACCACTGACTGAAATGGTCGAAGACCGCGCGCGCTCGATCGCGTTGCAGGAAGTGAGCGGTGTTGCGCACACGATGAGTCTAGAAGACCAACGTCCGGCAACCGACCGACTTCGGAAGCAGCTCGAGCAGAGAACGGCGGAGCTTCTCAGGGGCCGCTGGTCCGATCTATGGCGATAGATTTAGACGAACAGGACGGCCAGACACCGCTCGACCCTGACGAGCTTGCAGGGTTGATACCGACGCACGTGCTCACCAAGGGCGACCTGAACGACTGGGAGCAGGAGAACATCCTGCGAGCCGTGCAGTGGGCTCGCCGCCAGCGTAAGGTCGATGTCCTCAGTGAAGCCTTCTGTCGCGATCTTCACAAGAAGATGTTCGACCAGACCTGGTCATGGGCAGGGACGTTCCGCAAGTCCGACAAGAACATCGGATGTGACTGGACGCAGGTGAGCGTCAAACTGAGAGATCTCTTCGATAACGCGCGGTGGTGGGTCGAAAACGAAACGTTCGCGCCGGACGAAATCGCCGCGCGTTTCCACCGCGATTTAGTGTGGGTTCACCCTTTTCCCAATGGCAATGGTCGACATTCGCGAATGATGGCGGATGCGCTCTTGCGCACCATGGGCGAGGCGCCGTTTTCGTGGGGCGGGGGCGGGACGTTGGTTAAAGCTGACAACGCCCGGTCGAATTACTTAGCCGCGTTGCGTGCAGCGGATGCAGGCGACTACAGCCTGCTGTTGGCCTTCGTGCGAAGCACCGCTTAGGCGTCGCACCGCTCAATAAAGCGGTACCTTCGGATCGACCTGGCGCGACCAGGCGTCGATACCGCCTTGGAGATTGAATACGTTCTTGAAGCCGCGGCCTTCCAGAAACATCGCCACGTTCGCGCTGCGGGCACCGTGATGACAGATGCACACGATCGGCGCTTCGTCGTCCAACTCTTCGCTGCGCGCCGGGATATCGCGCATCGGGATATCCACGCAGCCGGCGATATGCGCGGTGGCGAGTTCCCACGGTTCGCGTACGTCGAGCAGCACGGGCGCGGCGCGCGAGGTGTCGGCGAGCCATTCGGCGAGAGCGGGCGCGGTCAGGTTTTGCATGGTGACGATCGATCGGAAGAGCGGGACGAGGGGGCGGCCGATAACGGCGAAGCCGCGCCCTCGCTCGAGAAAGGGACGTTTAGAACTTGAAGCGCGGCGGCTGAACGGCGTTGATGAGCGGCTCGATGTACGTTTCGAAAACGTCCGCCACGCGGAACTGCTTTTCGTCGACGCGCGTGATGATTTGCGCCTTCATGACCGGCGCCGTGCCGACGAACGCAGCCAGTCGGCCGCCGATCTTCAGTTGCTCGAGCATTTCTTGCGGGAGCACCGGCAGGCCGCCCGATACGCAGATCACATCGTACGGCGCGCTTGCAGGCCAGCCGCGTGCACCGTCGCCCGTTGCCACTTCGGCGTTCGTCACGCCGTTCTCGGCGAGATTGCGCTTGGCGAGTTCCGCGAGTTCCGGCTTGATATCCACCGTCAGCACGTGACGGGCGCGATGGGCGAGCAGCGCGGCCATATAGCCCGAGCCGGCGCCGATTTCGAGCACGGTTTCGTGCTTCTTGACGGCCAGCTCTTGCAGGATGCGCGCTTCGACGCGCGGGAAGAGCATATGCTCGCCGGCGGGCAGCGGCACTTCGAGATCGGCGAACGCGATTTCGCGGTAGGCGGCGGGAACGTAGTTTTCGCGCTTGACGACCGACAGCAGATTCAGCACGTCCTGGTCCAGCACGTCCCAGGGGCGAATTTGTTGTTCGATCATGTTGAAACGGGCTTGCTCGATGTTCATGGCGACTTGACGGACTTGGACGTAGCGGTTCGGTACGACGGAAAGAAACCTCGGGATTGTACCAAACCGGGTGCCTGCCGCCGCAGTCCTCAGCGTTTGCTGCGTTTGATCTGCGCCTCGAACGCCGCGTCGAGCTTGCTGACTTTGCGCGGTTTGGCCGGTGAGATGGCGTCTACGAAGGCGACGAACGCATCGAGCGGCAACGGCTCGGACAGCGGCAACTCGACGCCGCTTGCGCGATCCACCAGACGAAATAAACCGCCGGGCATCCCGATGGCCGCGTAATGGTTGTTGCCGGTGCGCTCCTTGAGCTTTTGCACCGCGTAAATGGCGCGCGTACCGCGCATGCTGCGATCCTCTAAAATCGTGGGCGAAACATCTACTTTACCAAGGTTGCGAGTTCGTGCGCCGATGCGGCGACGCGCGCCAAGTCATCGATACGAGCCATTGCATTGAACGCTCCCGGTTTGCCCATCCGTTCGCCCGTCGCCGAACATGCTTGCCGTCCCGGGTGCGGGGCGTGTTGCATCGCTCCGTCGATCTCGAGCCCGATTCCGGGAATGCCCAACGGCAAACCTGCCGGCGTCCGATGTGTCCAACTCGACGATGACGCGCAGTGCCGCATCTTCGGCCAGCCGGAACGCCCGGCTTGCTGCTCGGGTTTGCAGCCGCAGCCGCAGATGTGCGGCACCACGCAAGCGTACGCGCTCGCTTGGCTGACGCAACTCGAGGCCGATACGCAGCCCACATTAGGAGGTCATGCATGACGAATGCCATCGCGCCCCGCCGGCGCAGATTGTTGGGTTTGGCTTGCGCCGCGTTGGCCGGCGCGGGCATCGGTTTGTCGCTGTCGGCGTGCGCGAGTTCGACGTTTCCGTTCATCCCCGATCACTACACGTTTTCGCGTGAGCAGGTGCAAACCGCGGTCGCCCGCAAATTCCCGTATCACCGCACCGTATCGCAGCTATTCGACGTCGCGCTGACCAATCCCGTCGTCGGTTTCGAGCCGGGCGCCAACCGCGTCACCGTGCATGTGGATGCTCACGTCGAAAGTCCGTTCTTGCAGCAACCGGTCGACGGCGGATTTCTACTGACGAGTCAGCTTCAATACGACGAGCCGAGCCATGCGGTGGTGCTGCGCTCGCCGACGGTCGAGCGGGTGGACGTAGACGGCGAGGCCCGGGCCTACCGTCAGCAGATCGAGTCGGCCGGTGCACTCGCGGCCGCGCAGTGGCTCGACGGCTATCCCATCTACACCTTCAAGCCCGATCAGCTTCAATTCGCCGGGGTGAACTTCGAACCCGGTACAATCACGATCCTTACAAACGGCATACGCGTCCAAATCGTCGAGAAATGACGACAGCGCGGCCGGGATGGGCCGCGCACGCTCGATCGTCCGGTCCGCTCGTATTGTCACTACCGAGAGAGAGGGCACCGATGGACTGGGTTTTGATCGGCAAGGCATTGATACTCGGCGTCGTCGAAGGGCTGACCGAATTTCTTCCGGTGTCCAGTACCGGGCATCTGATCGTCGTCGGCAGCCTGCTCAATTTCGGCGGCGATTCGGCGAAGACGTTTCACGTCGTCATTCAGTTCGGCGCGATTCTGGCCGTGTGCTGGGAATACCGCCGGCGCATCGGCCGTGTCGCCTCGGGGGTATGGGGCGACGCCACGCAGCGCCGTTTCGCGCTGAACGTCGTCATCGCCACGATTCCCGCGGTTTTGCTGGGCTTGTCGTTCGAAGCCGTGATCAAGGACGCGCTATTCGCGCCGGTTCCGGTGGCGGTCGCGCTCGTCGTGGGCGGAGTCGTCATTTTGTGGGCGCAAGCACGCGAGCGTCGCCGCGCCGGTGCGTCCGGGCGGATTCGGACCATCGACGAATTGCGCCCGCTCGACGCGCTGAAGGTGGGATGCGCGCAATGCTGCGCGTTGATTCCGGGCGTTTCGCGTTCGGGCTCGACGATCATCGGGGCGATGCTGCTCGGCGTCGAACGGCGCGTCGCGACCGAGTTTTCTTTCTTTCTCGCGATCCCCGTCATCGGTGGCGCGACGCTTTACGAACTGATCAAGCATCGCGGCACGGCGTTCGTCGATATTGCCGATATCTTGACGGTGGGCACGGCCGCCGCCTTCGTGAGCGCCTTCATTTGCGTGCGCTGGTTGCTGCGCTATCTGGCCACGCACGATTTCACCGCGTTCGCTTGGTACCGCATAGCGTTCGGGATGATCGTGCTCGTCATCGGTTACGGCGATGCGCTCAACTGGGGCGCTTAGCGTTGCCGCACCCCGCCTACCGGATGCAGTGTGCGCTCAGCGGCGTTTGAACACGAGGTCCCATACGCCGTGGCCCAGCCGCAGCCCTCGCCGTTCGAACTTCGTCACGGGACGGTAATCGGGGCGGGGCGCGTAATCTTGCGCCGTGTTTTCTAGCGACGGGTCGGCGCCGAGTACTTCGAGCATTTGCTCGGCGTAGTTTTGCCAGTCGGTCGCGCAGTGCAGATACGCGCCGGGTTTGAGGCGCGACGCCAACAGTGCGACGAACGGCGGTTGAATGAGCCGGCGTTTGTGATGCCGCGCCTTGTGCCACGGATCGGGGAAGAAAATGTGCACGCCGTCGAGCGAGCCTGCCTCGATCATTTGCTCGATCACCTCGACCGCGTCGTGCTGAATGATCCGGATGTTGGTGAGCCCTTGGTCGCCAATGAGCTTCAGTAGGGCGCCCACGCCGGGCTCATGAACCTCGACGCCGATGAAATCGTCGCCCGGCCGGGCGGCGGCGATCTCGGCTGTCGTAGCGCCCATGCCGAAACCGATCTCGAGCACGCGCGGCGCTTGGCGGCCGAACACGGTTTCCCAGTTCACGGGGTTGGGCGAGTAAGGTACGACGAAGCGCGGCCCGAGTTCGTCGAGCGCGCGCCGCTGGCCCGTCGATACGCGGCCGGCGCGCGTCACGAAGCTGCGAATGCGGCGCGGAAAGCGGGGAGCGTCGGTGGAGGGCGGCGTTGCGTCGCCGGCGTCGCCGGGGGCATCGGGCGGCAAGCCCGTATCGTTCGGATCGTGAATCATCGTTGTCAACAGTCGAAGGCGCTGGCGCCCGGCGAATGAAAAAGCCGCCAACGCGGGCGGCTTGCGTGTCGGGCGCGCCGGCGCAAGGCCGGCGTCAAGTCGTGGGCGAGATTGTAGACGAGAGCGCGGCGCGCGGGAAATCTCGTTGCTTGGCGTGTGCGCCGGAAGGCTCAGTCGGAGACGATGACGTGCATCCGGTTCGGAAATTCGAGTTTGAACTCGCGCGTGCGACCCACTCGTACGTCCAGCAGTAGCCGCTCGACCTCGTGAATCATCTGTTGGCTGCGCTCGGCCTCGTGTGCCGGCTTATCGTGCATGTCGGCGACGAGCGCTTGGCGCGTATCGACGAGCAACCCGACTGCGCTCGTGCGTGACATGAAATACCGTTCCATCGTTATCGGTTGCGCAAATAGTGGGCAGGCGGCAGAGCCGAGTGGCGGTTAGCCGAGCCAAATATCGACAACGGCGCGCGCCGGAAATTCCGCGACGGTCACACTTGTTTGGTTTGATCGATTCTCGAAATCAGGCCGAACTTGGTTGGCGGATGCATACACGCGGAAATCGCCGACGGAAACATCGTTGGGGTGGCCCTCGCATTTTCAAGAGAGGTGCCGGTGCTACGGGCAGCTATTCGAGGAGAGGGTCTGCATCATCTGTTTGGTGCGATCCGTCGTACACATCGCGAGGGCGGCCGACTGCATCGAGCCGTCGGTCCATTGGCGCTGCGCGGATTGTCGGCAAGTTTCGTCACGCCGCCTTTGCCAGGCTGCGACTTTTTGCTCGAGGACGGCGCCGCATTTGGGAGAGGCGGCGCGTTTTTCGTCGATGAGCCGGCTCAACGTGCGTTCGGCGGCGAGTTCGTCGCGCCACGCGCAGAGCTTCATGCTGTTTCGGTTCGCGTCGCAGTTGGCGAGCAGCGCGGTAACTTGCTCGGGGCTCACGCCGGTGCGTTTGGCGAGTTCGTCGGTGAGTGTCTGCGCCGAAGCGACGGTGGTCACCGAGAGAAAGGCGAGCAGTAGTAGGGTGCGTTTCGAAGATCTTTCCGCCGACATGGCAGGCTCACGTCATCAGAGGCAACTTGCCGACTCCGGATGAGGCGCTTGGGGGACATGCTGCCGGGATGGGCATCGCGATCGCGACCCGATCGCACGGGTCGAGGAGGCCCAGGCAGAGGCGGACGGCATGCGCCGCGTCGCCTAGTGTCCAGGCAAGCCGGAGTGCAGTATAGCAAGTCTCGGGGAGAGGGCTGGTTTGCTAGCGGGCGTTCTATGCCGGGCGTGATGCGTATCGGCACAGCGAAGGCTCGGCGATTCGTTGGAGTGAAAAGGGCGAAGGGGGTGAGAGAAGGCGGAGGGCTTCAAACTGCCTTGCACGGTCGAGACACTGTTCGGCCGGTGGTCAACTTGGAGCGGGCGATGGGAATCGAACCCACGTCTCTAGCTTGGGAAGCTAGGGTAATAGCCATTATACGACGCCCGCGAAGACCGCGATTCTACAGGGTTTTTTGGGGTTTGGGGAGTGGGGTTTCGCGGCCGCTAGTATCGAAACTGGCATGGCTCGGCGGCGGAGCGGTGGCGTCGACGGGGGGCGTCCGGGACCGGCCAGTTTCTGCCACCCGGGAGCGTTACTTATAGGTCGTGCAGATGGCCCGTCAATGTTGGAAAGCGGCCGTACGCCATCTGACGACGATGGATGTTCGAGGCCATGTATCGGGGAAAAACTCTTCAGCCGAGTCGGCGTCTATGAGCGAAAAAAATTTCTGCTATTATTGTGCCCATGAAACCCAAGGACGAGAAGAAACTGAATGCCGTGATCAGTGCGACCTGCCGCCTTGCGGCGGAACGCGGGCTGCTCGGTCTGACGTTGACGGAAATCGCCAAGGCGGCCGGTATCGGCACAAGCACGCTCTATGTGTATTTCACGGACAGGGATGCCCTGTTTAACGAAGTGTTTCGCCGTGCCAAGCTTGAGGCTGTGGACTTCTACGGCGCAGAGATCGACGCCGCCGCGCCGCTAAAGTCGCGTGTGCGGGGCATATGGTACAGAATGCTCGATCATCGTCTGCGCAGACATGATGAGGTCAGCTTTATGGAACAATTTGTGGGTTCGTCCTTCATGAGCGACGAGAGTCGTGCTTATAGCGCTCGACGGAGCGAAGGATTGATGCGGATCGTTGCAGAGGGACAGAAGGCGGAAATCCTGAAAGCGGTGCCGGCCCCTTTCCTGACCTCGCTGTTCATCGGCTCGGTCCGCGAGACGGCGCGGCTGATTCGTGCGGGATCAGTCGCCGATACCGACGAGAGTCGCATGGTCGCCTTTCAATTGTGCTGGGACGCCATCCGCTGTTGAGTTTTTTTACTTATTAAACGAATATTTTTTCGCCAAAAGAGTGCTGCGATGCCTACCGAAATCTCCCCTGTCGTCCTGATCACTGGCGCTTCGACCGGCATCGGCCGTGCCGCCGCTAACCTGTTTGCTGAACGCGGCTGGCGCGTCGCCGCGACCATGCGCAATCCAGACGACGGCGCTACGCTCGTCAAAGATGGGCGAACCATGGTGCTATCGCTTGATGTAACCGATTCCGCTTCGGTCGGGGTGGCGGTGACGGCGATACTAGACCAGTATGGCCGGATCGACACAGTCGTCAACAATGCCGGTTATGGTCTTTTGGGTCCTTTCGAAGCAGCGACCTGCGAGCAGATTGAGCGCCAGTTCGCGACCAATGTAAGCGGCGTTTTCGCCGTGACTCGTGCGGTGTTGCCAACGATGCGGCATCAGGGCAGTGGCACCATCATCAATGTGGCCTCGTTGGGCGGTCTGATTCCGCTTCCTTTCTTTTCCGTCTACAGCGCGACCAAATTCGCTGTAGTCGGCTTTACCCAGTCCCTATCCTTCGAACTCGCACCGCTTGGCATCCGGGCCAAAGTCATTGCACCGGGCGGAGTTGCGACCGATTTTGCTGGGCGATCTCTCGCGCACACGCCTTTGGAGGGCGGAAGTGAGTACGCGGATACCCTAGGCAAAGTTATGGCCGCAATGCGGGCGAGGCGTGGCGACTATTCCACTGCCACGTCGATTGCCGAAACCATTTTCACGGCAGCGACCGATAGCACTGGTCAGGTCATGTATCTCGCCGGCCCTGACGCAGAGCAGGCTTTCGCGCTAAGCCAGCGTTTGTCGGAGGCAGAAAGATTCGACATGTTGCGGCAATTCTCCGGTTTATGACGAGCAATCGGGCTCTTATCGTGCTGCGAAGTTGAGTTCCAGTCACCAGGACCGGGCACGATCCCAAGACAACGCCGCGCGTATGCAATCGCCGGCGATTTAAGGCGACGTCGCCGCCGTTACAATTCGGTCACTCCGGTGGCAGTTGGCCGAGCGAGAAGCGCCATCGACGTCAGGCGATATCAATGCCTGCGATGGGTCGAAGGGCGTCAATCGTCAAATCTGCGTTGCTCGCCTCGTTGCGGAATCCCAGCACTGCGCGATGGGTCGCTCGAGCTGTACCGCGGCTAGAAGTAGGCCTTCCAGAACTCAGTTCGTGGCTTGGCGCGCGTTGCCGCATTCACCACTTCGCCAAGCCGTCCAAACCTTCTGGAACATTCTTTGGGCAACGGCAGGCGGGTGGATGCGGTCATTCCCCATCATGCCCTCAACGGTCCAGCCGCTCCATGCAGGGTTCCGCGTTGTCCCGCCAATCAGCGCGGGCGGTGTTTGCTCCCCAGGTGATCTCCATGTGGTCCCGTTCGAGTTCGATCTCGTAGTGTTTCGTCATGGCCCCAACGCGGGCTGAAAATCTGCAACTCAATTGTCGGCATGCTCGTCTCTCGTGTGGTTGTTGTACTGCCTAATCCGCAGGGTAGTTGCCCGGCTGCCCTCGCGACAGCGCTTGTGAGTCCCAGCTGCCATCAATCAGTGCCCTATGAAGCATTCCGACCGTCAGCGTTTCCCGTTTAAACGAGTGCGGCTTTCTCAGTATTTTCATCGCCAAATGATATAGAATTCCCTCGCCTTCCATTAGGAAGTAGCGATGAAAGTCGTAGTCGCCCCTATCCAAATGAAACGCCTCGAAGAAGTGCTGCATGAACTCGTCGGCATCGTCGCCCTGTTGCCCCAAATCCGTTTCGATCGTCGATTCGGGTGTTATGGCCTTCTTCGGTGATACGCACGCTTCCTTTCTGACAAACGATTCGAGGTCTTCCCAGGTATGGCTTGCCATTAGAACACCCTATCCTCGGGCGAAACGATGCGGTTGTATTGAATGACGGTGTGATACCCGATCTGGGCAACATCGTTTGCCAAGAGAACCCAACCGACGCCCGGCAGCGTTCGACCTACAAACGTGCTGAGCTTGTGAGTCAAAATCCAACGAAGCCGCTTTATGCTGTTCAGCGTGAAGGTCGGCAAGACCTTCTTCTTTAGCTCGTAGCGGAACAGCGAACGAGACATAACCGAGGCGATAGACGTTCCCTTCGTCGCTCCTAATGGCTTGGCGCGGGTTGGCAAAATCGGCAGACCGGAAAAAATCAAGATGACGTATTCCACGTCGTCGATCCCGAGCTGCTCGCAGGTCTGCTCAGCAGCGATGAATAAGAAAAGTTCGGTAGGCTCCAGATCTTTGTGAGATCCGTAGCTATACGTGTTGTTCATGCGGCCCTCATGTTTGTTTTTTGCTTGGCTCGGATACAAGCCTGCGAATAGCCGACGAACCGCCGCCTGTTCGTAGGTTGGATCGTATCAAAAAGCTGGGGCGGTGGTCGGTCCGTCTGGGGAATCGGACGGCGACGGGGATGGGGCGTCATATCGCCATGCGTGAAACGGAGCCATCGTCAGATCCCAGGGCCTCGTGATTCGTGAAGCGGATGAGCTAGCGTTGCCGACTCCGACGTAGCGATGGATAGTCGCCGCATGGACGACACCGAACACCCCGACCGTTTCCCGCCACTAACCTTCGAGCAGATCCAGGGGGTGGTGGAATCCATTCAAGACGCGTTCGGCAATGAATTCTCACGAGCCGTCTTCACGAACCATCTATTGGTTCTTTTCGAAGACGTGCCGGGTCGGGTTACGAGACGTGACGCGACCGCTCTTCCCGCTTGGACAGATTGTTGCTACGCGGGCGGTGTTCGCGATGTTTGTCAACGTAGTTGTCGCGTCGCTTCACGCGCACTGCTTTAATTCGGCTCGGGGCGTACGCTCGGGATTGAGCCAGACTTCGTTCTTCAATTCCCAGTTGCGAGCGGAGCGGGACCAACGCTGCGGGCTACGTGCCTTGGCTTGCGCATAGACGGCATCGCGTCGTGCCAACACGGCGATGGCAACGCCGTTGCGACGCTGCGCCGGCGTGACGAATTTCAGGCCGCTGTGCTTGTGCTCATGGTTGTACCAACGCACGAACTGCTGCGTCCAAGCACGCGCGGCGTCGAGGCTCGCGAATGCTTTGCGCGGGTAGTCGGGCCGGTACTTGCACGTACGGAATAGCGCCTCAGCGTACGGGTTGTCGTTGCTCACGCGCGGTCGCCTGCAAGCCGAGATTGGGAGCTTGCTCCCCTACCTGAACCGGTTGTCGTCGGAATGCCGTCGATATACGGCAGACTACGAGGGATAGCCTCGATTAGAGCGAGTCACCTTCGAAGTAATCCGAATCGATCTTCTTGATCTTGTAGGTGCTGGCGGTCGAAACACCAACGTCATGTTCGACCAGGAGCTTCACAAGTTGATCTCCGTCGACGAGAATGATTTTCGCCGCGATGTTGCTCGTATATTCCCGATTCCGAGGGGGCGGGTTTAGAAGCCATCGCCGCTCCTGTAGTCCGAGCCGTCCTCGTTACGCGTGTGCGGGAGTTGCAGGATGTTTGCGCGGGCGGCCACCCTTTCGTCCGTTTTCGCGGGATGCCGCAGCCTTAGCAGGGGACTTGATTGCTCCCATTCCGCGCGCAACCTCGCGCATCCATGCTTTGGTTCCGAAAATGCCTTGCAGGAGGCCCGCGCCCCATAGACCGAGATCAAGGCGCGGCCAGTACAACGAGGTGCCCGCGCCCGAGACCTGGACTTCAGCCAGTTCGGCCAATGTCGGCGCGCGCTCCAGCATGCTGAAGTCTTGAATCAGCGCGACTGGGACCGCGATCTTCACGCCGTGTCCGAAGGTGACCTCCAGCGTGCGCGTGGCGCGTATGAAGCGAGCCGATACGATGGATGGCTCCTCGGCACCGCGCTTGCGTGCGGCGGCAATTTCGGCAGCAGTGATCTTAGCCATGTATGGTTCTCCATTCCCTGCAAAGGCGCTCGATTTCGGGTTCGATCAGTTCGGCAAGCCGGGCGATCGTGCGATCCGACATGCGCCCCTTGACCGTTCGCAACCTGAGCGGGCCACGCGGACAGTTCAGTTCGAACACGCAGGACGGGCCGCTCGTCTTTTCGACGTGAACGTGTGGCGGGCTATGGTCGTTAGTGAATATTTGGACACGATAGCCGAGGATTCTCAGCAATGTTGGCATGCTGGAATTATAACCTGACGTTAGGTTTTCCGTCGATGCAGGAGATCAGCCTATGACGAACCTTCGTTTCGTCACACGCGACCGTTCTCGACCTCGACGGAATCCCAACGGCCAAGTCCAGCAGCCGTGATAAGCATGCCGACCGTAATAGGAATGCGATCGAGCGCCTTTCGCCGCTTTCGCGACAGGGCTATGACGAGCATGAGCAGAAGGCCGGACCCTTCGTCCATGAAGTAGCGTCCCGACGCAAAATCACCCTCATCGACCTGGAAGCGGGCAAAGAAGGCTTCCATGAACGTCTCACCCTCGATGCCTGTGATACCGAGGTCGTCTTCAAGCGTCGTGGCCGTCGTGATGACCTTGCTCTTGGACAAGCCGCGCTCCTTGCGCACGAACGATTCGACTTCTTCTAGCAGCAGAGAATCGCTCATAGTCGGTCCTCGGGCTTCACGAGCTGATTGTAATGAACGGCGCTGCGGTAGCTGATTACCGACACGTCGTAGGCGAGGATGACTTCGCCGATGATCGGGACGGTGCGACCGACGAAGACGCCGATGTTGCGGGTCCAAAGAATTTTGGGTCCTCGGAGTCAATCAGCGCGAGAACGTATCAGAACTCGATTCGTCTGAGAATAGACAGGCCAGGCTACTTCGTGCAAGCGCGTCATTCAGCCTAGCCGCCGTTCCTCATGCCGCCGGGTCGTCGAGTGGGATGCCCGAAGTCCAGAGTTTCACCGGGAGCGACTGCCAATCGTTGGGGGACGGGATGCCTAAATCGGCCCGAATGCTCCAGATTAAGCGTGATAGCAGTCGGTCATGCCGCTCTTGGGAGCGCGAAGTGTTTGTTATGCGAATCTCGTCTTGTAATGCGTGAAGAGCGTTGATCACGTCGAGCGACGCGACGAGATGCAGCGTGTTACACGCTTGGGCGAACCGCCGCTGACCCGCGGTCGTCGAATCCGTTCCCGTGATGGCCGACTCCCAGGGACCCTCGTTCATTTCCATGTCGGACGCGACTTCGGCGATCAGCTCGGACGGGAAGAGCTTGCCAAATCCGGCGCCCAACTCTTTCTGTAGATCGACGCTAGGCCTGGCGAAGTCGTTTTCCGACTCGGAATCGTAGAAGGCGAACTCGATCAGACGGGTGAAGTTACCCTCGACGTACTCACGCATCTCCTCTCGGGCGGCTTCTTTGTCGAACGCGTGGCCGCGCTGGAACTCGAACACCTGAACTTCAGGAAAAGCGGGCACCCGCGCCGCCAAGGCCGAAAAGCGATCACCCGGCATGCGGAACGCATCCTTGTAGAGCAGGGGCCAGTTGCGGCGGCCGACCGATGCGGCGATTTCGTTGAGTAGGGGCGCTAGTTGTACTTCTTCGAACTCTTCATCGAGCCGGCACGTCGGGTGCCGCCGAGGGCGTCCCCGTGTGTGCGTTGACAGCCCCAGCCGGAACGAGCGAAAAGTCCGGGTGTCGATAGGGTTTCGCCTGCAGCGCAGCGGTATCGACAGGGCTACCTCCGCCTCTATATGTGCTGACCGTACCGCCGGGAACGAGCGAGAAATCCGACTGCCGATGTGGGCTCGCCTGCAGCGCGGCGGTACCGACGAGGTTGCCCCTTGACTTCTTCACCGCGTTTGCCAGCTGGACCTGTTCCCGGCTCAGCGCTTGTTGAACGGCCGGGTCGCTGTACGACGGTCTTGGCCAGAGCTGTCTGGCAGTACACGCCACGATCTGGCGATCGAATGCGGGCCCGGGGTCGGCGTCCTGTTCCGGCGTGCCGATCGCGTGATCGATCGATAGGATGAAAACAGCGTTGCAGACTGTCTCGCTCGGGGCGCTGCTGACAAGTGCAGCAATCGCGCGTCTATCGAGCGGTTTCGCCTTGACGCGCCCGCCGCTCGAAAAGTCGGCTGCCGGGCCGATTGGTGCCGTCGAGGGCCGCGCAGGTTGCAGATTGCTGGTCGGCGCAAACGGCAAGGGCATCTTTTGCAACTGTTGTGCAGGCGTGCGCATCTTCTGCTGCGTTCCGGCGCTCGCTGCCGGCGCCGTCAAATGGCTGCCGACCAGCTGTATGAGTGCCAAAAGCATGATCAGGCCCAGGAAAAGCCATCGAACCCGAAAGGAGGAGCCGCGCGACGCCGCTGTCTGTGACGGCGCACGCAGCTTCGCGATTTCCTGCGCGTGTACCGGCAATTTAGCGAAATGCGCTCGCCAGTGCGCAAGGGCACCTAGGTCCGTAATGATGCCCAACCAAGCCGGGAAGTTCGCGACCACTTGTTCCAACGTCACGAGCGAAGATTCGAGCTCCTTTTGCGTGGGGGCGGCCGGGTCGCGTAAGCGTTGGATGACGACGCGTTGTTTAACTCGCGTGGTCGAATTCTGCCGATCGAATAAGACGCGTTCGAACAGCGCGCGTTCGATCGTGGCACCGGCTTGCCCGAACTTGCGAAGGCCCCTTGGATCGTCGTCCCAGCGGAACGCTTTGGCCGCGGCCACAAACAGCACTTCATGACCGCGCTTCCATCCCCGTGCGAGCACCGACGCCACCTTGTGTTCGAACAGATCGCGCGCCGCGAGACTGACCAGATCGTTGCTGGTCAGCGCGTCCTCCAGCTGCGCCTGCCACGCCTGCGCATCGAGTCTGGAGGACGCGGCGCGAGCTTCACGCTCGAACGCATCGTAAAATCGTGCGAAAGCGGCCGCCGCCGTTGCGGAGCTATCGCTGTGCGAATTAGCTACAACAGGCGCACTCGGGGGTGTGCGCAACCGGGACACGACTTTCGGCAGTGCGTGAGATCGGTCCGACTCGTTCGGCACCGCGCGCTGCGCCGCCTCGCTAATGATCGGAGCAGCCGGAACACTTGGCAGACCGGAGCCGCTTGCCGGATCTATTTGGACCGGCCGCCGAACCCACTTCAACGCTGCTTCGTAGTCCTCCCTCAGCACCTGGAATGCTGACGGGTCGGCCTCCTGGTCGATCTTTTTGAGCGTTTGCGCATAGGCGCGCCGAATCGCGCGCTCGTCGGCCGTCGGATCAAGCCCAAGCCGATGCAGGAAAGCAGGCACCATAGTGTTTGCGGGCCCGAATCAGTTTTGCGGTTCTGGCAGAGGGAAGATACGATTGGCGCGTTCCACGCCATTGACAATCTCGTCGAACGTTCGGCGATCGGCGTCGATCCGGCGGGAATCCTGCGAGGCGAGCGCACTTTCGAACACCCGGATTTGCGCGCCGAACCATTCGCGCTCGCTGCCTCGCAGTTGCTGATAAAGCCGCTCGGCGCGCGCCATCAGCACGCGGTTTTCCATTCGGTCGCGCGGATGAATCTTCAGCGCTGCCAACGCTGTGAGCCTTTCCGTAATTTCCGCTTCAGACAGCAGCCCGGGATTGCCCTCGATGAGCACGCGCGTAGTCTCCCGCGTTTTCTGAATCGTCGCCTCAACATCGAGCAACCCGTTGACGTCATACGTGAAGCGCACGTCCACACCGCATTCGGCACGAGGCAATCTCGGCAGCGGTATTTTCAGGGAGCCCAGCAGAATATTGTCGGCGACGAGCCTCGCCTCACCCTGATAGACGTGCAGGTCGACCGTAAGTTGGTGATCGCGAACCGGATGGTAGGTCTTCACACGGCTGATGGGAACAGGGCTGTTGCGTTCGATGATCGGATCGAAGTGGCCACCCGATTGCGAGCCGTCGGGCAGCTGCATGGCGACGCCGACACCGAGCGAATAGGGCGCGACGTCCGTCATGACGACTTCGTCGAGCGCCGCGTCCTTCATCTTGAGCCCGGCCTGTACCGCTGCGCCGAGCGCTACGACCTGGTCCGGATCGATCTGACACTCGGGGAAGCGGCCGAACATCCGAGCGACGAGGCGCCGCACGATCGGCATGCGCGTCGCACCGCCTGCCAGCACAACCTTTTCAAGGTCGGTGTCGCGCAGATTAGCATCGCGCAGCGCGCGTTCGACAGGCGAGCGCAGCCGTTGCAAAAGCGGCGCGCAGGCTTGCTCGAACGCCTCTTCGTCGATTTGCATCGTGTAGGTCTCACCGACGCCGACCATTTCGATTGTCGCTGCACTCTGCTCGGTCAGCGTGCGCTTTGCCGCTTCGGCACCTGCAGTGAGACGCTGCATGAATCCCGCGTCGGTCTTTAGCCGGGCGGGGGCTTTCGTGAGTTCGAAGAATCGATCGATGAGGCAAGCCACAAAGTCTTCGCCGCCTAGAAAGTTGTCGCCGGCGGACGCGCGTGCTTCCATCACGCCTTCGAACATCTCGAGCACGGATACGTCGAATGTGCCGCCGCCGAGATCGAAGACGAGGAAGCGGGTTTCTGCGCCAAGCTGATGAATTCCGTACGCGAGCGCCGCCGCCGTCGGCTCGTTCAGCAAACGGTCGACCTTCAGGCCGGCCAGAACGCCTGCTGTTCGCGTCGCCTTGCGCTGCGCATCCGAAAAGTATGCCGGGACCGTAATGATCGCTTCGGTGACGGGCTGCCCCAAAGCAGTCTCGGCATCTTCTTTGAGCGACCGCAGAACGAGGGCCGACAACTCTTCCGCACGAAATTCGCGCCTACCGAGCCGGATCACGCGCTCGCTGCCCATGAAGCGCTTGAAGACTGCGGCGGTCTTGTCGGGGTGCGTTTGCAGCCGCTCGCGGGCTGCGCGACCGACCAGAATGCTGCCGTCTTCGTCGATACTGACGCACGAGGGCGTGAGGTATTCGCCAAGACTGTTCGGAATGAGACGCGGCTGGCCATCTTGCCAAATGGCGATGAGGCTGTTCGTAGTTCCCAAGTCGATGCCAACGATCACCGTTGCCCCCCGTGCGTTTATTCGTAATTTGATGCTGCGGATTCTATCAGGCGGGGTGCTTACACGATATCGAGGTCGTCGTGTTTCCAAACTTCAGCGTCACGATACCCACCACGACGAGCAGCACCCAGGCAACGCTTTGACTCATCGCCGCCTCACGCCGCCAGCTTGAGGATATGCGCATCGTGCGCTTGAAGGAACGCACGCAGACGCTCGCCGTAATCGGACACGACGGCTTGCCGGACGCTCGGTCGCTCGAAGAGTGTGGTTCTCCAAGCGCGAACGCTCGGCGTGTCTTCGAAGACGCGCGTATCGGTCAGCGCGTCGAAGACATCGAAGTAGCGGAAGATCGGCGCGAACGCCGCATCGACGAGCGTGAATGTGTCGCCTGTCAAGAACGGCCCTGCGCCGAGTTCCGCTTCAACGCGAATGAGCTGTGCGGCCAGCGCCTGGCGATGGGTTTCGTACGCGTCGGCATGAGTGGCGGTCTCGAAGCGCCAAAGTGTCGACAGGATCGACGAGGCAAACTCGATCCATCCGCGATGCCGGGCCCGCTCGAGCGGATCGCTCGGATGCAGCGCGGGCCCCGCGACGTCTTCGAGATACTCGCAGATGACCGCGCTTTCGAAGACGACCGATTCGCGACCGCCTTGAACGTGTCACGCACGATCAACGGCGCGAGCCCCTGCGAGGGCTCGTCGAGCAGTAACAGCGTAGGATTGAGCAGCAGCGCCCGGGCAATCGCCAGCATCTCCTGCCGCCGGAAAGTTGCGCGGCCTTTTGTGCGCGCCGTTCCTCGAGCCGCGGAAACATTTCATAGACGCGCGCAATGTCCCACTTCCCGGGCCGCTGCAGCGGCACTTTCAAATTCTCTTCAACCGTCAGGTTCGCGAACGTGCGCCTGCCCTCCGGCACGTAGCCGACACCGAGCGCGGCGATCCGATACGGCGGCCAAGCGCGCGTCGATTGCCCGAGCATGCGCACGTCGCCCCGCTGCGTGTGGATTTGCCCCATGAGTGCGCGCAGCGTCGTGGTTTTACCTGCGCCGTTTCGCCCGAGTTGGGCATGCGTGCCCGTGAACGGATCATTGAAGCCCGATGCGTACCGGCGTCTCGCCGCGCGCTCTGATGATGAACAGCTGGGCGAATTGCGCGACTTCGGTCGATCCGATGCGGGCCGCTATGCCCCAAAACGGGGAATATCTCGCTGCACGCCGCCTCGTCGCCGCGTTCGTTTCGAAGCGACCTTTGCGGTTCGCCTGCCGCACGTGGCTTGGCCCGGTCTTTGCTCTATTCGGCCTCGGCTCCGCTCGTGCGCGAGCATGGCGCATGCCTGCCCCAATCACTCAGTTCAGGAATCATGATGGAACATAAGCCGCAACGCACGGTTGTTCGTCGTTGGCTCGCCGCGCTCGTCGCCGTGCCCGCACTCGCTCTTTTTGGTGCGCAAGCCGCACACGCCGACGCGCTCGACGCGATCGTCAAGCGCGGCACACTGCGCGTGGCGGTGCCGGAGGATTACCCGCCATTCGGTTCGGTAGGCCCCGACATGAAACCGCAGGGCTACGATATCGACATGGCCGCGTTGCTCGCGAAATCAATGAACGTCAAGGTCGAACTCGTGCCGGTCAATAGCTCGAACCGCATTCCGTACCTTCAAACCGACAAGGTCGATCTGATCATCTCGTCGCTCGGCAAGACCCCCGATCGCGCAAAGGTCATCGATTTTTCCGCGGCGTACGCACCGTACTTCCAAGGCGTATTCGGGCCGGCCGACATCAACGTCAAGACCCCGGCCGACCTCGCCGGCAAGACGGTGGGTGCCACCCGCGGCGCGCTCGAAGAGATCGCGCTCACGAACCTGGCGCCGAAGGCAACGATCCGCCGCTTCGACGACAACAACGCCACCATCCAAGCGTTCCTTTCCGGTCAGGTCCAATTGATCGCGGCCGGCAACGTCGTCGCCGCCGCCATCATCGCCAAGCACCCGCCGCGATTGCCCGAGATGAAATTCGTGATCAAGGATTCGCCTTGCTACGTTGGGCTCGCCAAGAACGAGCCGCGATTGCTCGCAAAGGTCAACGCGACGATCGAGCAAGCGAAAACGGACGGCACGCTCCAAGCGTTCTCGAAGAAGTGGCTCGGCCAGCCGCTGCCCGCCACCTTCTGAATCGCTTGAGCATCGTGCTCGCCGCCGTGGGTGGCGAGCCCTTGTCCGGCGTGCTTCAACGGTATCGTTCATGAGTTATCAACTACAGTTCGGCGACCTGGCCGCCTATGCGCCGCTGTTCGCCAGCGGCGCGGCCGTCACGCTTGCGCTGACAGCCGCGTCGACGGTGCTGGGTGTCTGCGTCGGCGTGCTTGGCGCGGCGGCGTGCGAAAGCCGCCATGCCTTGCCGCGCAGGCTGGCCTCGGGATACGTCGAAGCTATTCGCAACACGCCGTTTCTCGTGCAGCTCTTTTTCGTTTTCTTCGGTCTGCCGGCGCTCGGTATCCATATCGGCGAATACACCGCGGCCATCGCCGCAATGACGCTCAACCTCGGCGCCTATTCGGTCGAGATCCTGCGAGCAGGCATTGGCGCGGTGCCGAAAGGGCATCACGAGGCCGCCGCTGCGCTCGCGATGTCGCGTCGCGAAACGTTCGTTCATGTCTTGCTGCCGCAGGCGTTCGCCAAGGTTTTTCCCGCGCTGGCAAGCCAGGTCGTCATCACGATGCTCGGCTCGGCCGTGGTTTCGCAAATTTCCGTCGCCGATCTGACCTACGCGGCGAGCTACGTGCAATCGCGCAACTTCCGTGCGTTCGAAACGTACTTCCTGATCGCCGGCGTCTATTTCGCGATGGCGCTCGTCCTGCGTGCCGCTCTCTACGCCGCGGGCCGCAAGCTGTTCGCTCGGAACCTGCGAGGAGGCGCCCGATGATCGAATTCACTTTCGGCCAGATACTCGAAGCGTTGCTGCTCGCCGCGCGTTGGACAGTCGTGCTCTCGCTCGTCTCGTTCGTCGCGGGCGGGACGGTCGGGCTCGCGCTGCTCGTCATGCGCGTATCGCGCTCGCGCCTTTCGCGTGCATTCGCGCGTGTCTACATCGAAGTGTTTCAGGGCACGCCGCTGCTGCTGCAGCTTTTTATCGTGTTCTTCGGACTGCCGCTCATCGGCGTCGACGTTTCGCCCTGGGTCGCCGCCACGTTGGGCCTGACCTTCTTCACGAGCGCCTATCTCGCCGAGATCTGGCGCGGCTGCGTGCAAGCCGTGCCCAAAGGGCAGTGGGAGGCCTCGGAGAGCCTTGCCATGAACTACTTCGAGCAACTACGGCACGTCATCTTGCCGCAGGCGGCGCGCATCGCCGTCGCGCCAACCGTGGGGTTCGGCGTGCAAGCGATCAAGGACACGGCACTCGTCTCGATCATCGGGTTTTCCGAACTCACGAAAGCGGGTGCCGAAATTTCGAACGCGACCTTCAAGCCGTTCCTCGTCTACGGGCTCGTCGCGCTCATCTATTTCGCGCTCTGTTATCCGCTCACGCATTACGCGCGAACGTTGCAAAGGACTTTGTATGGCCCTCGTTGAGACTTTGGGTGTCGAAAAGCAGTTCGGAACGAACCACGTGTTGAAGGGTATCGATTTTTCCGTCGAGCGCGGGCAAGTGGTTTCGATCATCGGCCGCAGCGGGTCGGGCAAAAGCACCTTCCTGCGTACCCTGAACGGACTGGAAAGCATCGATGGCGGATCGATTCAGATCGACGGCCAACACATCGACCCGCGTCATGGCGACTTGCGCGCGCTGCGTCTGAAGGTGGGCATGGTCTTCCAACAGTACAACCTCTTTCCGCATCTCACGGCCGGCGAAAACGTCGCGCTTGCGCAGACCGTCGTGAAGAAGACGCCGCGGCGCGAGGCACAGGCCCAAGCCGCAAAGATGCTCGAGCGTGTCGGACTCGGCGACAAGTTCGGCAGCTATCCCGAGCAGCTCTCCGGAGGACAGCAACAGCGCGTTGCCATCGCCCGAGCTCTCGCGATGGAGCCGACCGTGCTGCTATGCGACGAGATCACGTCGGCGCTCGATCCGGAACTCGTCGGCGAGGTGCTGGGCGTGGTGGAAAGCCTCGCGCGCGAGCATATGACGCTCATCATGGTGACGCACGAGATGCGCTTTGCGCGCGCAGTCAGCGACAAGGTGGTCTTCATGCACCAAGGCCGCGTGTGGGAAAGCGGCACGCCCGAAGCGATCTTCGATCGGCCTTCGACTGTCGAGTTGCGTCGCTTCATTCAATAGGCCACCCGGTCAAAACGTCTCCCAACTCTTGTCGTCGACACGCACCATGGAACGCTCAGGTTGCGCCGCGTGCGGCTCGACTCGAGCCGGCTGCGCCTTCGGGCGTGCCGCAACGGCACGCGCCGGGGTAGATGCCGCCGCTCGAACGGGACGGGCAGCAACCGTGGTGCGTTTCGGTGCGACCGCCACACGCCTGGGCATGGCAGCAACTTCGGGTGTTTCCGACAGCTTGAACGTCGCGACAGCCGTGCGCAATGTGCCCGCCTGGTCCTCGAGCGACTTCGCGGCAGCCGTGGCTTCTTCGACGAGCGCGGCGTTTTGCTGCGTGACCTCGTCCATTTGCGCAACGGCCTGGCCGATTTGCTCGATGCCTCGGCTTTGCTCGACCGAAGCTGCGGCGATCTCCTCGACGAGATCGGACACCTGCTTGATCGCACCTTTGACCTGATTCATCGACGAACCGACTTGCGCGGCCTGCCGCACGCTGTCCTGAATCTCTTCGACCGAACTGCCGATCAATTCCTTGATTTCCTTCGCCGCGATCGCGGAGCGCTGCGCGAGACTGCGCACTTCGCTGGCGACCACCGCGAAGCCACGGCCTTGCTCGCCCGCACGCGCCGCTTCGACGGCGGCATTCAAAGCCAGAATATTGGTTTGGAACGCGATCCCTTCGATCACGGCGGTGATTTCGGAAATCTTCGTCGAACTGCCGCTGATCTTTTCGATGGTGCCGACCATCACCTGCACGGCTTCATTGCCCTGGTTAGCAAGATCGGTCGCGTTCGTCGCAAGCGCGGTGGCTTGCCCGGCATTGTCGGCGTTCTGTTTCACCGTCTGCGTCAATTCCGTCATGCTGGCTGCCGTTTCCTCGAGCGAGGCGGCTTGCTGTTCCGTGCGGGCCGACAGATCGACGTTGCCGCTGGCGATTTCGCTCGACGCCGAAGCAACCGATTCCGCCGAACTCTTGATGCCGCGCACCGTGTCGCTCAACTTTTCATCCATCTCCTTCAACGCGCTCAGCAATTGCCCGAATTCGCCAGCCGAATCGACGACGACGCGATTCTCGAGCCGGCCGGCGGCGATATGGTGCGCCAGGGTGATCGCCTTCGCGAGCGGCTTCATGATCCATCGCTGCAGGAAAATCGAGCCGATAACCGCAAGCACGACACCGATAACGAGCAACGCTGCCGCGACGGCAAAAATCGTCCTGAACCTCGATTCGCTCTCGGCCACCGATGTCTTCGCTTGCGCGTCATTGACCGCGATGTCTTGCGAAAGCAGATCGCTCTGCGCTTTGCCGGCCTCCGCGTGTTGGTCGATTTGTGCGGCATCCGCCGTGATCTTCTGCGGATCGGCCGCCACATCGGCGGCGATCGTGTTCGACAAACTCACGAAATCGGGGAGGCTCGCGTTGATTTTGTCGGCGACCGCGCGCTCGTCGCTGGACGTGATGTCGGCGGGATAGTACTGCTTCCATCCGGCGGAGATGCTGTCCAAATCGGCGTGCACGGCATCGGCGGACGCCTTGACCTTTTGCGGATCGTCGCGGAACACCTGCATGCGGCGAAATTGCAGACGAATATCGAGCATCGCCGCGCGCATCTGCGTCAAGTGAATGATCGGCACGGTGTTGTCGTTGTAGCCGCTTTCCACGAGGCCGTTCAGTTTGGAGAGCCCCGACAGCGAGTACACGCCGATTACCACCAACAAAAGGACACACGCACCGAGGATCGCCGTAATCCGGACTCGAATGCTGCTCGCAAAGGTGACCATGGAATTTCCGCCCAAAGAGTGAGGACGGGAGGGGTGTCCTCTTGGCTGCTTATCGGCCGCAGATTATTTCGGCTTAATAAGGGTTTTCGTCACGAAAATTGAAGATCCTAATTAATTGCCGTCTTATTACGATGTCCCTACCGAAAAGCGTGCGTTAGGATCGTCCAAGTGTCCGTTCCCCCTGCGTAGGCATCGCGTTTGCACCGGCAAATCGAATTCCAGTCGTGCGCGAACCCGGCCGCCGCGGCTGCGAATGCGCCGATGCACGCATCGATCATGTCGAAACGAGGTTTAAGGGGGAAACCGTCATGTCCGAGCCGCAAGCAGGCGCTGAGTCGCCTCATCTCGATGCCAGTCAACGCGAACAAGCCGCCGACCATTCGACGCCGCATCCGCTCGTCGTCCACGAGGTGGTGCGCGAGGAGGGCGAGGCGGCGATGGGGCGCACCTTCTCCGCCCTCATGTGGTCCGCGCTCGCAGCGGGCATGTCGATGGGGTTCTCGTTTCTCGTTCAGGCGATACTCGAAAGCGCATTGCCGCAGACCCATTGGCGTCATCTGCTGACGAGCTTCGGCTACACCATCGGTTTCGTGTTCGTCATACTCGGCCGCCAGCAACTCTTTACCGAAAGCACGCTGACCGCGGTGCTGCCCGTGCTCGTGCGTCGCGACCTAAAAACCGCGGTGAAGACGCTCAGGCTCTGGGCAATCGTGCTTTTCTTCAATCTCGTCGGCACCACGATCTTTGCGAGCATGTTGCAGTTCAAGGACGTGTTCCCGGCCGATGTCACCGCGTCATTGGCGAACGTCGCGCGGGCGCCATTCGCCGCAGGTTTCGCCGTCACCGTCGAGCGTGCGGTATTCGCGGGCTGGCTCATCGCGCTCATGGTGTGGCTGTTGCCGAGTGCGCGCTCGGCGCGCCTTCTGACGATCTTGCTCGTCACCTATACCGTGGGCGTAAGCCGGCTCACGCACATCATCGCGAGTTCGGTCGAAGCCGCCTATGCGGTGATGATCGGCGCGGTGCCGGTGTCCGACTACTTCGTCGTTTTTCTGGTGCCGACGCTGATCGGTAACGTCATCGGCGGGGTGTCGCTGGTGGCGATCGTCAACCACGCTGCAATCGCGCCGGAAATCGTGGACGAGCGGCGCCGCGGTTGACAGCCGACCGGTGAGTTGCCGCTTCCGCGCGGACGCAGGCCACGGCGGCTTGGACCCAATCGGTCGGGGTTGCGCATTACCTATGACGAAACTGCGGCTGTTTTTTTAAATTTTCGTGAATATTTTTTGTGGGAGGGTGTGTGCGGCTTCCCCCACGCCGGGACGCAGCGAGGTGGGGAACGCTCGATTGAACACGGAGGAGAAGGACGTAGTGAACGGCTTCGACCATGCAATTCTGACTTTTTTGACGCAACACGCGTTTCACGCGGCTTTTATCAACCGCGCCATCCGGGCGATGACCGAGTTCTACACGATCAAAGGACTCGTGCTGATTACCGCCATCTGGTGGATATGGCTTGCCCCCGCCAAACCGGGCAGATCGAATCGCGAGATGGTGATCGCGACGATCGTGAGCGGATTGCTCGCGCTCGTGATCGGCAGGTTGATGGCGCATTATCTGCCATTCCGAATCAGACCTATCGACGACCCCAGCGTACATCTGCATTTTCCGGAAGCGACTTACACGGAGTCGACGTTGCGGTTCTGGAGTTCGTTTCCGAGCGATCACGCCATGATGTGGGGTGCGATTGCGACGGGTGTTTTTCTCGTCTACCGCTTCGTCGGGGTGTTGGCCCTGCTTTATACGGTGCTGTTTATCCTGCTGCCCCGCGTTTATCTCGGTCTCCATTACCCGACCGACGTCATCATCGGCTTGCTGCTCGGGGTCACGTTGACGTGCTTGATGACGCGCGCCGCCGTGCGAGAGCGGATAGCCGTTCCGATTCTGCGTTTGATCGAGCGGTTTCCGGCGCCGGGCTACACGTTCGCCTTTATTCTTTGCTTCGAGATGATCACCCAATTCGACGATCTCCGAGTGGCGACGGAGGCGATCAGAAAGGCGCTTTGACTTCTAAGCCCGTTCGAGCCCGTCGAGGGCGATCTTGCGCGGCTTGCCTCAAACCCCTAAAGTAGCGCGTTGTCGCGCGGGCGCGAGCGGGCCTGCTCGTTGCGCGGTGCGCACGGGAGATGGCATTCCTCCTTTAACCGCCCTTTGCGGCTGATGATGCCTACCATTCCCGAGCCGGAATCGGTAGGCGTTCTCGCTTAACGCCGCCCGGCCGGTTCGATTGAAAATACGATTCGAACCTGGACCTCCGTTGTGATCTACTCGATTCTCTCGATCTTTATCGGCGCCGGCTGCGGTGCGTTGCTGCGCTGGGCGCTGAGCCTCGGCTTGAATGCCGTCTTTCCCGCCATTCCGCTCGGCACGCTTGCAGCGAACCTGATCGGCGGTTTCTTGATCGGCATCGCCGCGGTATTTTTCAGCGTGAAGGCAGGCTTGCCGCCCGAATGGCGCCTATTCGTCATCACGGGTTTCATGGGCGGCTTGACGACGTTTTCGACGTTTTCGGCGGAAGTCGTCACCTCGCTCGCCCAGGGCCAGTTGGGCTGGGCGCTGGCCGAGGCCGGCGTGCATTTGTTCGGTTCGTTCGCGCTGACGGCGCTCGGGATGTGGATGGCGCGCGTATGGCTCATCGCCGCTTGATGCGTGCGCGCGTGGCCGTGTTTGGCGGGAACATCCCGCCGTTGTAGCCGCGCTCGACGCGAGGCACAATCGGAGCAATACCACGTTATCGCCAGGAGGCTGTATGCAAGCCGAGCAATACGTGTTGTTGCGGTTCTACCTGCACGAAAACCACCGGTTGCACGGCAAGCTGCTGTGGCAGTGGCTGCTGGGCTGCGCAAAGGAACTCGGCGTCATGGGCGGCTCGGCGTTCCGGGCCATGGCCGGCTTCGGCGCGCACCGGGTCTTGCACGAAGACCGCTTTTTCGAGTTGCAGGGGTCGTTGACGGTCGAAGTAGAGTTCGTCGCCACCGAGGCCGAGGCACGCCAACTCATCCACCTCGTTTCGCAGGAGCAGGTGCGGGCAGTCTATACGGTGATTCCGGCCACGTTCGGCGTCATCGGTTCCGACGCGTGACCGGTGCGGTGCGACAAGCGCTCGGCGCTAGATGCCGAAAAGGGTCAGCGATACGGCCATACGCGTGACGACCATCAGCAGAACCTGCACGATCACGAAGAGCAGAATCGGTGAGAGGTCGATGCCGCCGAGATTCGGGATCACGCGCCGCAGCGGATTCAGAAACGGAGCGGTGAGCTGATAGAGAATCGGCATGGCCGGCGAGTGCGGGTTCAGCCAGGACAGCAGCGCCATCAGAATCGTCAGCCAGATCACGAGATTCAGTGCCCATTTGACGAGCGTCAGCAAGGACACGACCGCGATGATCGGCGCAACCGCAAGCGGATCGACGCCCGCGATCGCCACCATCGCGACGACGTACACGATGGCCGCCAACAGCGCCGCGACCAAGCTCGCCACGTCCACGCGCCGGGCGCTGGGCAGCGCGCGTCTGAGCGGCAAGACGAGCCAATTCGTCGCCTGAAAAATGGCGTTCGACACGGGGTTGTACGGCGGCAGGCGTACGACCTGCATCCACGCGCGCAGAACGAGCGCGGCGCCGAACAACGTGAAAACGGTATTGAGCAGAAAACGGGCAATATCCCCGAACATCTTCGATCCTTTCCTTCTTTGAGTGTCCTGCTCGGCGCGCGCCGTGCAAGCGCGTGCCGTCTCAACTACGGGGTAGTGCGGCGGGCACCCGTCAAACGTTTACGATCACGTCGCTGATCAAGATCTGCGGAGTGCTGTCGGTGTAATTCGGTATGTCTGCCACGAGTTCCGCGGCTGCCGGTTCGAACACCTGCTTGAACGCGTCCACCGATTCGAACAAAAAATGGCCGGCGGCCACGAATCCCGGCGCCGAGTTCGGCTCGCCGCCGCTGATCGCCTTATCGACGGACCATCCCTTTAGCGCCGATCCGAAATGCTTGGCCGCGAGCGGCATGTGCCGGTTGCAATAGTACTCGACGTCGAAGCGGACGTTTTCCCGAAAAGGATAAAGGATGCTGACCTTGATCATTTTTGCGTTCTCGTCAGGTTGGTAGGTGGCGCCGAGGCGGTCCGCAGGGCGCCGGTCGTCACCATATCACGGCTTACGTCGCGCTTGCACTTCGCGCGAACGCGCGCGAGAGCGTCGCTTGGGTCGCCTCGGTCATAGCGTCCATCGACGGCGGTGGGCGCTCGCGACGGCCTGCGAGGGAGAGCGCCCGGCGCGTCATGAGCGCATAGAGCATCGCATGGTCGGCTCCGAGCGTTTCGAACGCGGCGAGTTGCCGTTCCAGCAAGGCGGCGTCGCCGCGCGACACCGGTCCGGCCAACGCGCCGGATAAGCCCTTCGCGCGGGCGGCCTGCACGGTGCCGGCCATCATCGGCAACAGCGCCCGCAGCGATTGTGCCTCGTCGAATCCAAGCGTGCGCCAGATCTCGACGGCCTCGGCCAGGCCCGCCAGCGCAAAGCTGGCGGCGTAATGCGCCGCGCCGTGGTACAGCATGCGTTGCGCGCCGGCGAGCGTCAGTATCTCGCAGCCGAGCGCATGCGCGAGCGCGCCGAGAAGCGCGGCCAGTTCGACATCCGCTTCCACGGTGATCGAGCAGCCGGCAATGCGTTCGAGGTCCCCATCGTCGCCGCTGAAGAGGTACAGCGGGTGGAAACCGCCGATCGAGGCGCCTTGCGCGCGCGCCGATGCCAGCACCTCGACGCCGGTCGCGCCGCTGCAATGCACGAGCGCAACGGAGTCCTGGCGATCGGCGGGGAATCGCAGACTGTTCGCGATCGTACCGATGTTGTCATCGGGAACCGCTAAAAAGACAACGTCGGCGTGGTCGACGACGGCCTGCGCGTCGCTGAAGGCGCGGCAGCGCGGAAGGGCGGCGGCCAGTTGGGCGGCGGACTCGGGTGAGCGCGAGGTGACGGCCTCGACGGCGTAGCCCGCCCGTGCGAAGCCCGCGGCCAGGCACTTGGCCAAGCGGCCCGCGCCGATGAATCCGAGTCGAGGAGTAGCTGGGAGCGGCATGGTCGAGGGGGACGAGGTGAATGAGCCTTTCGTCCGATGGTAGTGACTAGGCCGTCAGTATCGCGCATCGGTGCCCGAATGGAATGACCGGTCGGCCTATATTGCCGCGTGGCGTTCCGCAACGGGGGTTCGTGCCTATTTTCTTCGATGCGTTTCGGGCGTGGTATTGAGAGGCGCGGCTGGCGAAAGACGGCCGGCACCGGAGGTACGCGCTTCGTTCTTCGCTCTTGCGTCGCAGCCATGCATGGGAGGTCACGATGAACGTTTTTTCATACCGTAAGCATCTGCGGTTTCTCAGTCGCGCTCAACGCCGGCTCTGGTGGGATCAAAAAAAGCGGCTCACGCCGCGCGTCAAGATCGGGGAAGCGTACGTGCCTCCTAGCATCACGCGCGAATTCACCTACGTCAAAGTGGGATGAATGCCTGGGCGGCGGGCGGGGCGCCGGAAAGCGGGCTCGCCCGCCACTAATTTGTAATTAAACATTACCGACGATAGGGGACTGCGGGTCCGCTGAGCGGTAAAAATTCACCCATCGCGCTTGCCTACGCCTGGCCGGTGCCCGCCTACGCGGCTGTCCAGCCGCGCCCCCATTGCAATTTGCAACAAATGCCGAGCCCTCCGGCGCTGCTTTTTCGATACATTGAATAGGTAGATTGCAGTCGTGCCGCTTGGCGATTCGGCGAGCCGCCTGCATATTCGCCAGAGGAACAGTATGAGAAAGCTCGCTTCGTTGGTTGCCGTTGCAGCATTGAGCGCGGGGTTCGCCGCGACGGCACAGGCGCATGTATCGATCGGTGTCGGCATCGGCATTCCGGTCGCGCCTGCTTATCCCGTCTATGCCCCGCCGCCGCCCGTCTATTACGCTCCGCCGCCGCCCGTTTATTACGCTCCGCCGCCGCCGGTCTACTATGGGCCGCCTCCGGTGGTCGTCGGCGGGTATTACGGCGGGGGGTATTACGGCGGCGGATACTACCGCCATCACTATTGGCATCATCATCCGTACTATCGCGGATGGTAAGGCGCGGCTGACCGGCTGCGGATTGGCGCCCCCTTAGATCGAGGCGCGTGCCGTATGGACGATCAAGTCGCGGTAGCCGTCCACGATCACGCTGTACGACAAGTACGCGAAGAGCAGGGCGGAAACGACATGGCATCCGCGCAACAACGAGGCGCCCGCGTGTTTCCTGCCCTGGCTCGCCAGCGTGCAGATGAACACGGTCCACGCGAGTCCGCCCAGAAAGAAGCCCCCCAGAAACAGCGATGCGCTGCTCGTGCTCGTCGCACCGGCTTTGGCGATTAGCGCGCCGCCGACCGCCGCGAACCACAAGATTGCGGACGGCGACGACATCGCGAGTGCCGCACCGCGCGCGAATGCGCGCATCGGGCTCGCCTCGGGCTCATCGCCGAGGCTTTGCGTCGCCCGCGCGGGCGAGAGTGCTTCGCGCGCCATCTTCCAGGTCAAGAACAGCAGCATCGCCGCGCCGCCGATCCAGACCACCCAGCGCACCGTGTCGAATCGCAGCAGCGCCGACATACCCGCGAGCGCCAACGTGGCGTAGACCAGATCGCCGATGCACGAGCCGAGCCCGAGCCAAAACCCCGGCCGGAAGCCGTGAGAGAGGGTGCGCGAGAGAATCGCGACATTCACGATGCCGATGTCGAGGCACAACGACAGCGAAAGAAAGAATCCGTTGGACAGCAGGGAAGCCGGTTGCATGTCTAGCGCGATGCGTCAGTAGTCAGTATCGAGAATGGAATAGGAAACGGGCGCGCCGCGAATTCAGCGGCCAAGCCCCAGGCGTTCGTACAAAGCGTCGATGCGTGTCTTCACGGCGGCATCCATCGCGATGGGGCGGCCCCATTCGCGATCGGTTTCGCCCGGCCATTTGTTGGTGGCGTCGAGTCCCATCTTCGAGCCGAGGCCCGCGACGGGGGAGGCGAAATCGAGATAATCGATCGGCGTTCGGTCGACGAGTACGGTGTCGCGCGAGGGATCGACGCGCGTCGTGATCGCCCAGATGACTTCCTTCCAATCGCGCACGTCCACGTCTTCATCGACCACCACGATGAACTTCGTATACATGAATTGCCGCAAGAAGCTCCATACGCCGAACATCACGCGTTTCGCGTGCCCGGCGTAGCTCTTCTTCATCTGTACGATCGCCATCCGATAGCTGCAACCTTCGGGCGGCAAAAAGAAATCGGTGATCTCGGGAAACTGCTTTTGCAGCAGCGGCACGAACACCTCGTTCAGCGCGACGCCGAGCATGGCGGGCTCATCGGGCGGTTTGCCCGTATAGGTCGAGTGGTAGACGGCGTCGCGGCGCATGGTGATGCGCTCCACCGTGAACACGGGGAACCACTCCTGCTCGTTGTAGTAGCCGGTGTGATCGCCGTACGGTCCTTCGAGCGCGTGCTCGTAGCGCGCCGTCGCGCTTTGCGAGGGGCGCGGGGGCGCACCGGCAGGCGCCGCGGCCGGCTCGCCTTCTTGCGGGTGGAGGAATCCTTCGAGCACGATTTCAGCGCGAGCCGGCACCTGCAAGGTCTCGAGTCCCGGCGTCAGGCATCGCGCGAGTTCCGTGCGCGCGCCGCGCAGCAGCCCCGCGAACTGATATTCGGACAACGTGTCGGGCACCGGCGTGACGGCGCCGAGGATCGTCGCCGGATCGGCGCCGAGCACGACCGCGACGGGGTAGGGCTTGCCGGGATTGGCCAGCGCGAACTCCCGGAAATCGAGCGCGCCGCCGCGGTGCGCGAGCCAGCGCATGATGAGCTTGTTACGGCCGATGAGCTGCTGGCGGTAGATGCCGAGGTTCTGGCGCGGCTTGTTCGGACCGCGCGTGACCGTCAGCCCCCAGGTGACGAGCGGGCCGGCGTCGCCGGGCCAACAGGTTTGAATCGGCAGGCGGGCGAGATCGACATCGTTGCCTTCCCAAACGATTTCCTGGCAGGGCGGGGAGCTGACCGTCTTAGGCGCCATGTCCCAGACCGCCTTGGCGAGCGACAGCAGCTTGCCGGCGTCTTTGAGACCCTTCGGCGGCTCCGGCTCCTTGAGCGCGGACAGCAGCCGTCCGACATCGCGCAGCGAGCGCAGCGCCGCCCCTTCCTCGGCGGCGGCGGTTTCGTCGATCCCCATGCCGAGCGCGATCCGCCGCGTAGTGCCGAACAGATTGCCGAGCACGGGAAAGGCGTGGCCTGCCGGGGCCTCGAACAGCAGCGCGGGGCCGCCGGCGCGTAGCACGCGATCGCAAAGTTCGGTCATCTCGAGCACGGGCGAGACGCTTTCCGGCACGCGCCGCAGCTCGCCGAGCGCCTCGAGGCGGCCCATGAAGTCCCGCAAGTCCTTGTATTTCATAAGTTCGATAGTTGTGCGACGGGCGCTTCGACGACGGTCGGCGCCAAACAGGCGACGATTTTACCTGCGCGCGTCAACCGGGTTGACTGAAGGTCCACATCAAAAAACGGTGGAAACGCGCGTGGGGCATGGTTATCGGCCGTTTTCGATAGTTCCTTAATTACATTTTGTTATGGGTTTGAGTTTTTGTATCATTGACGATCTATAAAAGCCTGCTAGAATCCGTCCCACATTGGCTGCGGGGCCAAGTCGTTTTGAGTGTGTTCACTGCCCTCGATCCAGCTCACGACGCGAAGTGTCGCGTCACCGTTCGCCGCCCAGCACGGCGCTTCAACGGTCAAATTGGTCTATTAGTTGTCATTCCCGCCGGCGCATTGACGCCGGCTTTGCGTGAGAGCCACTGTGCGCGTGTCCGATGGCATGCCACCGGTCCTTTTGCTCCGATGTGGCTCTCCACACGGTTCGCTGCCGCCAAGCGCGGTAGGGTGCCGTATCCCGGCGTCGCCGTGGTCCAACCAAGGCCCGCGATGCCTTGGCTCACTCGATAGGCGCTTCGTGCGCCGGTAGTCCCCATCGAGGCCGAGCCATGCTCAATGGGAGAACTGAATGAATACTTGGTTATCGTGGCGTTCCGAAGGCAGTTTAGGCGCAGCGGTGCGAACCGCACTGCGCCGTGGGACGCGTGTCAGTCACCATCTGTTCAGCGTCGTCGGTGTGTGCGCCGTGTTGTGCGGCCTCGCGCTGTGGCTGCTGCCGACCGTGCGCGGAACGCTCGCGGCGCGCCTCATGCCGTTCATCGAAGCCGCGGTCCAGGCCGGTCCGGCGCGGCTGTTGAGCGGCCATCCGCTGCCCGGGTTCGGCCCGGCTAACCCGGAAGGCACCGACGAGACCCCGACCCTCGATACGGCCCGTTACGACGGCGCGTTCGACGGCACCGGTGGGAGCGGTTTGACGGTGGCCGCGGCTTCTGCCCCGGATCTGCGTCTGCCGGCGAGCATCACGCCGTCGAATTTGTTCTTGCTGGCAAAAATGATCTCGTCGCAGCCGGTCTCGGCCGATGCGCGCGACGATCGTGTGCTCGTATCGGCGCGCGAGCAGGCGCTCGTGACGTCGTATTTGGCGCGCCGCTATCACGTAGCGCAAGAGCCGGTCGGCGAACTCGTGAAGGCGGCCTTCGATACGGGTCGTCAAGTCGGGCTCGATCCGCTGCTGCTGCTCGCCGTGATGGCGATCGAATCGGGCTTCAATCCGTACGCGGAAAGCGGTGTCGGCGCGCAAGGACTGATGCAGGTGATGTCGAAGGTCCATTCGGACAAATTTCAGTATTTCGGCGGTACCGGCGCGGCGCTTCAGCCGCTCGCCAACATTACCGTGGGCGCAGTCGTGCTGAAGGATTGCATCGCGCGCGGCGGCTCGCTGCCCGACGGCTTGCGCTTGTACGTGGGCTCCACTTCGCCGGACGACGGCGGCTACGGCGCCAAGGTCATGGCGGAACGTGGCCGCTTGCGCGACGTCGCGCGCGGCCGTCAGGTGCCGATCAACGCGCCGCAAGCGCCGCAAAAGCAGGTGGTTGCCGCCGCTAAGCGCGTGCAGGTCGCGCTCGAAAGCAACAATCATCCGGCGACGGTACAGGCGAAGGCCAATGCGGTGAATTCGTCCGCGGCACCCACCGAGGACGACACAACCAATACCAGCGCCGCGCATCATGGAGCCGCGACCGAACTCGGCGCATGACGCACGCTCGCTCCGCAGATGTGAAAAAGGCACCCGCCCGGGTGCCTCAGACTGCTGACGAACCCCATGTTTTTCGGAGCATGGGGTTTGTTTTTTGGGCGGTAGCGCTGTGGGTACGGTGCGGTGCGATTTGGGCGAGCAAGCCCGCGAACTCGGCAATGAGCCGCTGTAG
>NZ_PNYA01000027.1 GCF_002879885.1 Trinickia dabaoshanensis | reverse complement strand
CCAGCCGAACCGCTTCCAGCTTGAATTCGAGCGTGTAGCGCGCCCGCGTTGTCTTGCTCATCTTCTTGACTCTCCTTGCTTGAGTTTAAACGCTCAGCAAGGGATTCGTTTTTCGGGGGCAAGCTCAGTTTACCGCGACATGCACTCGCTGCCTCCATGAATTGATCGCATCTCAATCCAAGCGCTAGTGTCAGCATGTGAATCTGCAACTCGTGCGAGAAAGGCCCGTTATAAGTGGTGCAAAGGCACGCCGAAGCCTACGCGGATAGAAGACCAGTAAGGGCCTCGGGGGATCGACCGATCAGACTTCAACGCATGGAAGCGGAAATACTGGAAGGATCGCGCCTCTTGAACCGCCCCGGATTTTGTGGAGGCTCCAACTCTTGAGAGAATGGATTGCTTCCGAACACCGGCGCTATTTCGTGAAGAAGTATGCGATCAAGCTCCTCGAAGGAATAGCCAGCATATTCGCACCTCCTACGCCCCAACGCGCCCTCAAGCCGCGATTCCGCTGCGCTCGAACTCCCTTGCAAGCGCCGCAGAGTAACGCCGGCCCAGGAACCGGCACTCGCGCTTCAACATGCCGTACACAATGAAATCGGTTCGATCGCCGGCGCCTTCCCGCATGACGCCCTCACGCGCAAATCCGAGATTCTCGTCGAGCACCTGAGCGCCGACATTGTCTGTCCGCACGAGCCCGGTTACCCGATGGCAGCCGAGCACCTGAAATGGATACATGAATGCGGCGCACACGAAGGCCGGTGTAATCAGATGGCGCGACCCATTGAGTGCAAAATGCATCAGCACGTTGGGTCCGTTGTGCCCTTGGTAGACGACCCCCGCGACGATCTCGCCGTCTTTCTCAAGTCCGATCGTCGAGCAGTCGTCGTACCGGCTTTCCCCCGTCATGCGAGCGACAAAGGCCATCACCTCTTCGCTCCGGTCGAATACAACGCGACGCATCGCTTCACCTCGCTTCGGTAGGCGTCATTTCGGGAGCGGAATGCCGAACTGCTGCAGCGTCGGGTTGACGTTGGACGCGAATTCGTTCTGATGGTGTTTCTTTTGCACGGCCTGAACGATGGCCATCACGATACCCGCGATACCGGCAATGCCGGCGCCAACCGCCAATATCGGCGTTGCTGCTGCGAGGCCGCCGGCCACCGCGCCCAGTACGCCATCGGCAGCGGCTGCGCCACCCTCCGCGCCCGCGACAGCACCTTCCGCACCGGCTGCCGCACCTTCGGCCGCGCCGTCGGCTCCGCCCACGGCGCCTTCCGCCGCGCCCGCAGCTTCCGCGGCCGCGCTGTCGCCGCCAATGCCCATGAAGCCTTTGCCCTTGGCGAGATCGCTGAGCGATTGCGTCACGGTCTTGGCATCCTTGAGGCCATCGTGAACCTGATCGACGATATCTTTGGCGGACGTTTGAGATTGGCTGCCTGCGGCGCCGGTCTCGCTGTCACCGTCGCCGCCCCCGGCACCGGACAAGCCGCCTGCCGCCGCGAAGGCGCCGCCAAGGTTTTGCATGGCGGGAGGCACCGTTTTCTGTAGATATGCCTGGGTTGCCGGATCGCTTGCGAGCGTTTGAATGTCTTTTTGCAGGGCGGCCACGGTGGCCTTTACGTCGCGCAGACCATCCGACCCGCCCGCCTGAACGTTCACGAGGGTCTTCATCAACGTCACCATCACCGCCGCCTTTTGCTCAGGCGTGTAGTTCTGCGGATTGGCAAAGATGTCCTGGTTCAGCTTGCTGGTGTCGGTGTTCGCCGTAATGTTCTGCAGGCTCGCATCCTCGAGGAAGCTCTGGTCGCTCGCTTCGTTCGTCGGCGCTTCTTTCGAAATGAAGTCCGTGAGATTGTTATCGTCGAATTTCCCGTCGGCTTTCGTCGTGGCCTTGTCGTCGCCGGCACGGTCGAGGGCGTCGAATGCGCCGCTCGTCGACCACGCCTGCGCCGCGCTCTTCAACGCCGAGCTGAAGCCCTGGTTCTTTTCCAAATCGGCGACTTGCTGCTTCGTGGTAAGTCCGCCGCCATTCTTGCCGCCGTTGTAGCCGTTGTTCTTGCCGTTCGAGACATGGCCGGCCGATTCGCCCGCTATCGGGTTGTAGGCCTGTAGCAGCGCGGCGGATCGCACGGTGTTGAGCGAGCCCGGGTCCGCGCCCGGGTGCTTCTTCATGTAGTCCTTGACGTTGTTGTCGGCCTGCGTCAGGTTCTTCTCGACTGATTGAAGCAGGCCTTTGAGCTTCTTCGTATCGACGCTGCCGTCGGAATTGAGCGCACCCGCGTTGCTCATTGCGCTCTTGAGCGAAGGGTTGTCGTTGACGAATTGCATTGCCGCCTGCTTTTGCGCTTGCGTGGGCGGTTGGCCGTTCGCATTCGGTTGCCCCGAGAGAATCTGCATCGCCGCGAGCGGTCGCTCGAGCGAGATTCCTTGGTCGTTCGCGGCAAGGTCCGACCATTTGCCGAGATCGGAGCCATCCGCCTGCGAAGCGTAGCTGTCGAGCTCGGGGTATGAGTCGCTGCTCGTATTGGTGCTGGTACCGGCGGCGCCCGCACCGTTCATCCCGGCGGCCGAGCCGGTGCCGGTCGGCGTCGTGCCTGCGCCGCCGGTGTCGGGCTGATGCATCTGCTTGTGCATCAGTTCGCCAAGCAGCGTTTGGAGCTCCGTTATCAGATCGGTTTCCGTGCCGCCTTGAGACCCTTGCTGGCCTGCGTCCTGCAAGCGCGAGAATGTACCGGCGGGCAGTCTGAGGGTTGACGTGATCGACGAGCTCATGGAAATCAGATTCCAGGAAAGGGTACTCGCCTGCGCCCAAGCAACGGCGTCGCAGCGCGCAGCGTTGACGCGCGTGTGCGAGGCGGCGTATCCGATTGTTGGTGTCCTCGTTGGGCGCCGCGCTACGAGCGAGGCGTCCCTATCGAGTAGTTGAGGGCATTGTGCGGACTGCAGGCGTTCGATCCGATGCGCGAGCCGAATCGTTGTCGCGTTTTGCGAAGCAAGCGGGGGCAGGTTTAGCCTCGGACTCTAGCTGTCCTTCGGGCTGAAACCGGGGGTAGGTCAGTGGGCCGGACGGCATAGGAATCTATCCGTCCTCGAACGGCGGCCTGCGCAGCCCGGTTTTCGCGTTTCCTATGCTTGACTCCCCACTGCATGCACGGCCGTGATGCACAGTTTCTCCCGATCGGAAACAGACGTCGTGAGTACCACGGCATCGCCCTGCACCACGATACGGCCTTCGACATCACATGTCGTCTCGAGCACCGCCCGCTTACGGCTCGCCTGTATTTCCTTGACCGTAACGGTGGCGCAGACCGTCTCTCCGATCCTTACCGGCTGGCGGAAGCTCAAGTTTTGCGACAGATAGATCGATCCCGGACCAGGCAGACGCGCGGCGATCGCGGCTGAAATGACGGATGCCGAGAGCATGCCGTGCGCGATGCGCCCGCCGAACCGTGTGCGCTTCGCGTATTCTTCGTCGAGGTGGACGGGGTTCCGGTCGCCGGATGCCCCGGCAAACAGAAAGACGTCCCGCTCCGTCAGTGTCTTCATGAACTGCGCACTCATGCCAACCACCAGGTCTTCAATATCGTATCCACCGGCATCGTTCATTTTTAGTCCCTTCGTGTGTGACTAGCTTCGGTTATCACGCGCAGCCGTACTAGGTCCATTTGGGAAAAGCAGCCAATCGCTGTGCTCGAGCAACCTCTCAGCGCGCTCAGGCGAACCGACGATCTGCCGCCTCAATCCGTGTCGTGCTCTCGAACACCTGGTTCGCCACAACGAGGCCATACCGGACGGCCAGCGCGCCCGCGAGAGGGAGTGTTCTCAAAATGGCATCGGTGATGTCCTGCTTCGACGCGCCAAGCAACAGCGCTTCCTTCACGTGTTCAACCATGACACCCGCGTCGGCGTTTCGCGCAAGGCATGTCAAGCACGCGATATCCGACAACCGCTGGGCCAAGGCTCGCTCGCCCGAAGGCAGCCCATTTCCGTTCAACCCCGTGTCTTCAAGATACTGGCCGATAGCAGGCGACAAACTCGCAACGCCCTTCGGTACAGCGAATCCGGAAAGCGCGCCCACGGGTAGCGAATGGAGTGTCGGCGTCGCAACCGGTGCCTGCGATGACACGATCTCCGGTACGTCGCGATTTTCGGATTCCTCGAAAACTTCCAATGCCATCCCAGCAATGGGAAGAATGAGCGGCCAACCGATGTATCCCGTCAGTTGGATTAACACCTCCGTCAGCTCGCTGCGCCGCCACCCCAGCTTCAGACAGGCCTTCAGATGCAGCCGCACCGCTGCCGGTTGATTTCCATGTGCGATCGCGATCGCCAAGGTGGCAAGCTCCCGATCCTTCAGCGTCAGCGTCGGTCTGTCCCGCGCAATCCGATACATCGTATGTGTGAACATTTCCTGAATTTCCCGCGGAAACATATCGAAAATTTCACACGAATTTTGAAGCGTGGGCACGACATCCGAGTTCAAAACTTCAACATCATTCGTCGAGCCGATTTCATTTCGCTCGACCTCGATTCCTCGCTCACAAAAAACCGTTGAGACGATACGCATGGCGGCAATTGCCGCAGTAACGCCTGAATAGACAAGCGTTTGCAATATCGTTTCCAACAGTTCATCCGGAGTCCAACCGGTATTCAACATGCCGGCGGCATGGTATTTGAGTGCCGAATCGGCCTTGCCCATCGTAGCCAAGACCGCAACAGTCAGGAGTTCGCGATGCTTCAACGCGAGATTGGGCCGGGCAAGCAATCCGGCGTACCCGCCTTCGACGAGCAAGCGCTTGAAGTCCGGATCGAGGCGATCCAACGCCGAGCTCAGGCTGTTGAAGCCTTCGTCCCCAACCGCTCGGACAACAGTCATTCCAATCTCGTACAGCGAACTTTCGTGTTCTCGCATGTCTGGTAATGAGCCTGATGTCGGTTTAACAGAGATTTCTTTAAAATAAAAATAGCGTCGACGCACTAATATAAAGCGATCAAATCAATGTTTTTCATACGCGACTCTGCGACTTTAGTCTAATCGACCGATTCAAAAGTTGATTCTGAACAATTGTGAACTCAAAGCGCATTTCCGAGAGCCATCCCATTAGAATAAATTCACACCGCTTTCCAAGTATTCGCTCTGAATTTCGGGTTACCCCGGTCGAATTTTCCGACGCGCCCGGCAACACCGGTAGAGGCTTCAACACACACAGTCTGAACTGATCGATGTGGGCATCCCGCATCGGGAAACGGCGGGCCATTGGCGCCACGACAGCAGTGTCACTCTGGAGAGCACCTTGTCGAAACTTCGGGAAAACGTAGCCCTCGTGACGGGCGGAAGTTCTGGTATCGGTCGCACCACCGCTTTGCTCTTTGCAAGAGAGGGCGCGAAGGTCGCAATCGCATCGCGCAGGCAGGAGGAAGGCCAAAGCGTGGTCAACGAAATTCGGAACGCCGGCGGGGACGCCATCTTCATCAAGACCGACGTCTCGAAGGCGGACGACTGCGCGAACGCCGTATCGCAGACCGTAGATGCGTTCGGCAAGCTCGACATCGCGTTCAACAACGCCGGCGTGGAGTCGTTCGGAAAACCGGTGGCAGAGACCGATGAATCGACGTGGGATTCCGTGTTGAGCATCAATCTGAAAGGGATATTTCTCTCGATGAAATACGAGATCCCGGAGATGCTCAAGGCCGGCGGCGGATCGATCGTCAACATGTCGTCGACATACGGCATCGTCGCGTCCGCTTTCGGCGGTTGCAGCTATCACGCGTCTAAAGCAGGAATCATCGGCCTCACGAAAGCGGCCGCACTCGAGTACGCCAAACACGGCATCAGAGTGAACGCAATCTGCCCGGCTTTCGTCGCTACCGCGATGGTCCAGAAGTTTCTCGAAGAAACGGGCATGACCGATCAGATCAAGGCGTTTCACCCGGTCGGCCGGCTAGGAACGGAAAGCGAGATTGCGCAATCCGTGGTGTTTCTGGCCAGCAATGCTTCCTCGTTCATGACGGGCACCGCACTGTCCGTGGACGGCGGGATGGCCGCCAATTAGACGCTCCCGTACGCGGCGGCGCGAGGCTGCCCGACGAACGTGTGTACCGAACCTATACCGAGGTGAGAACAGACATGGACATTGAATCGTTGGACATCGTCGTTGATTCGCGAATCGACCGCCCCGAACTGTTTGAGATCGGCCGCCCGATCCCGCTGGGGCAGGTTCCCCGCAAGATGTACGCGTGGACCATCCGTCGCGAGAACCACGGCGAGCCGCACCGCGCATTCACCAAGGAAATCGTGGATGTTCCCGTCGTCGGTGCTAACGAAGTGCTGGTTTTGGTGATGGCCGCCGGCGTGAATTACAACGGCGTATGGGCAGCACTCGGCCAGCCCTTCTCCGTCCTAGATCTGCATGACGACCCCTATCACATCACCGGATCGGACGCGGCGGGGATCGTCTGGGCCGTCGGAGCCAACGTGCGGACATGGAGGGTGGGTGACGAAGTCGTCGCGCATTGCTCGCAGGTGGACGGCGAAGACGAGGAATGCAACGGCGGCGATCCCATGCTTTCGCCCTCGCAACGCATCTGGGGGTATGAGACCTCCCACGGCTCGTTCGCGCAGTTCACGAAAGTGCAAAGTACGCAATTGATGCCTCGCCCAAAGCATTTGAGCTGGTCTGCCAGCGCCTGTTACACGCTGACGCTCGCAACCGCGTACCGCATGCTGTTCGGTCACAAGCCTCATGTCCTCATGCCGGGACAGTCGGTCCTCGTGTGGGGCGCCGCGGGTGGGCTAGGAACAATGGCCATCCAGTTGGCCGCCCTCGCGGGAGCCCGCCCCGTAGCCGTGATCTCGGACGATTCCAAAGCGGACTTCGTTAAAAGTCTCGGCGCAGTGGGGGTAATCAATCGCTCGCACTTTTCTTGCTGGGGCACGCCTCCGTCGGTCGATGCTGGCCCGCAGTATCTGGCCTATATCGACAGCGTAAAGAAATTCGGCAAGGCCATTTGGGACGCACTCGGCGAAAAGCGCGACGTGGACATGGTGTTCGAGCATCCCGGCCGCGACACGTTTGCGGCGTCCTGCTATGTCGTCAAACGCGGTGGCATGGTCGTTTTTTGCGCGGCGACGAGTGGCTACGACCTCGCCTGCGACGCGCGATATATCTGGATGCGCCAGAAGCGGATTCAGGGCAGTCATTTCGCCACGCTCAAAGAAGCCGCGCAAGCCAACCGGCTGGTGATGAGTGGGCGCATCTCCCCGTGTCTTTCCGAAGTATTTCCATGGAACCGGTTGCCGGACGCGCACGCGAAGATACGAACCAATCAGCACTTACCGGGCAACATGGCAGTGCTCGTCCAGGCGAGCACCAGTGACGACCTCCGCGCAGCTGTCCGCGTGTGACGCCCCAAAAACTCAGGTTCTCGGCGGTCACGAACACTATGGACAAGTCAAACGAAAACACCGGCAAAACAGCCATTATCGGCATGTCTTTGCGGTTTCCCGGCGGCAGCTCATCGGCATCCACCTATTGGGCGTTTCTGAATTCCGGGTCTTCGGCCATTCGCGAAACGCCGGCCGAGCGGTTCGATATCGACGCCTGGTATTGCGCGGACCCGTATGCACCGGGAACCACTTACTCCCGACAGGCGGGCTACGTCGCCGATCCGTTTTTCTTCGATCACAAATTCTTCCGCATCTCCGCCGCCGAGGCGATCGAAATGGACCCGCAGCAACGCTGGATGCTGCAACTGACGTGGGAAGCGCTCGAAAATGCCGGGCTCGTGCCCAGCCAAATGCGCGGCAAGCGAGTCGGCATATTCATGACTACCGGCGAGGCGGACTACGGGCGCAGGACGTTCTGGTCCGGCGATCCTTCCGCCATCACGACATACTCCAAACTCGGCAACCTTCGCGCGATGGCGGCAGGGCGCGTTGCACACGTCATGGGCTTCAACGGCCCAGCTATATTCATCGACACCACATGTTCCTCGTCGCTCGTCGCCATTCATCTCGCCGCACAAAGTTTGCGAACGGGAGATTGCGACGTGGCAATCGCCGGTGGCGTCAACCTGATCTTGGGACCCGAAGAGACGATCGGCGTTGCGCGGCTACAGGCGATGTCTCCCACCGAAAGCTGTCGTCCTTTCGACGCTGAGGCCAACGGCTATATGCGGGGCGAAGGCGGTGGCGTCCTCGTCATCAAGCGTCTGGACGACGCGCTCCATGATGGAGATCGAATCGATGCGGTACTGGCCGGCTCGGCGATTAACAGCGACGGCGCGAGCAACGGCCTGACCGCACCCAACGGTGCCGCACAGGAAGCCGTTATCCGCGCCGCCATGACACGCGCCGGCGTGGAGCCCGAAGACGTCGCGTACATCGAGGCGCACGGCACGGGAACCTCGCTAGGCGATCCCATCGAACTGGCTGCGCTTCGCAACGTCTACACCCGTTCGGTTGCAAGGCAACGGCCGATCCTCGTGGGTTCGGTCAAATCGCAAGTGGGTCACCTGGAAGGGGCGGCGGGAATGGCCGGGATCATCAAGGCGATCCTCGTTCTGCGTCATCGCTATGTGCCCGCCCAGGTGAACTTCGCGACGCCGAATCCGCGATTCCGATGGGATGGCGCACAGCTCGAAATCCCCCGGCATGGCAGCACCCTTGCCGGCGATGAACCGATGGTCGGCGTCAGCGGTTTCGGAATTACCGGAACCAATGCCCACTTGATTCTCTCGTCGCACGGCAGCGCGACCGCGGCGCCCGCGAGTGTCGCAACGCAACGCGTGCTCACTGTGTCCGGCCGTTCTCCGGAAGCGCGAGCGCGCCTCGTTTCCGCCTACCGGGACATGCTGACGAAAGCGGACGCTTCGTTGCGCGACGTCTGCTACACGGCAAGCACCCGACGGGAACACTTCGACTTTCGGGTGGCATTCGTCGGCGCGACCAAAGAAGACTTTCTCGCGGCAATGGACGATTTCCTCCATGCCAATCCTTCCGGCAAGTGGCACGCAGGCGACCTCACCAAACGGCAGCGTCTCGCGTTCCTGTTTCCAGGACAAGGCGCCTGGGAGCCCGGTATCGGCGCGGAACTGTACAACGGCAACGGCATATTCCGCCGGTTCGCGGACGCGTGCCTTCAAGAACTCGACCGCGACACCGCGGACGACGTGCTCTCCGCGATTGTCAAGCGCGATCCCGCGTCGGTTCGCCATCATCCAGGCCAACTGGCACATTTCGTCGTCTGCTTTTCGCTGGCTCGCACGTGGATGGAGCTCGGCCAACAGCCCGAGCTTCTCATCGGGCATTCGCTCGGCGAACATGTGGCGGCAGTTATCGGTGGTGTCATGACGCTCCCGGATGGTCTGAAAGCTGTCGAGGCGCGTGGCCGGCTGTTCGATACCCAAACGCCACGGGGCGCGATGCTCGCGGTCGCCGCCAGTGTCGAGGAGATATCCCGGCACTTCGACTTGGGCACGGATTTGTTCATCGCGGGCATCAACGGCCCCGAGCAGACAGTGGTAAGTGGCACGCCGCAAGCGGTAGCCAACGTCCAGGACGCCATGGTGGCGTGGGGCAAGCGAGTGTCTTTGCTGAAGACCTACGACACGCCTGGGCATTCACCTTTGCTCCGATCGATGCGTGAAGCGTTCCGGCTCGTGCTGGAACCGCTTACGTTCGCGCCGCCCGCCATACCGATCATTTCCACGCTGACCGGTACGCTCGCGACCGAACGTATAACGAAGCCAGACCATTGGTTGGATCTCGTCGAAGAACCGGTACGATTCCACGAAGCATTGCACGCCGCGCTGGACGGCAAGACAGCTTTCATCGAAGTCGGGCCCGGGGCCGCGCTTTCCAAACTGGCGCGTGCAGCCGAGGGCGGTGACTGGCAGTGCGCCGTCTCCTCGCTAACAGACGGACCGGACGGCGACGAGGAGGCCGAAACGACCGGCTTCGCGCATGCCTGTGCTCATCTTTACAGCGCAGGACAGGCGATCGCGTGGAACAAGATGTATGGGAACGCGCCGCAGCCCGTGGAGCTGCCGACTTACCCCTTCGACGAAGAGCGATTGGAATTGCCGTTCCCCGACCGCAAGCAGGCAGGTATGCCCGTGCGCTCCATAAGCGGGCTTTCGCGAAGCATCGCGGCGAGCGCCGACGTCATCGAACGTACGCCGGTGCCGGCGAACACCGCGCCGGATGCGGCCTCGTCCGCGAGCGAGAATGAACAACTCATTCTGGCCAGCATCCGCGCGCTCGCCCAGTCCGTTTCATCGGGCGCGGCGAACCTCGAGGACAATCTGCCTCTGGCTGCTCAAGGTATGGACTCACTCGCACTGACGGAGCTGCGCGTACGCCTGCATCAAACGTTCGGAACGATGCCGCCGGTATCCGTGCTGGCACGAGGCGCGTCGTTGATCACGCTCGCGCGCTACTTCACTTCGTCGCCACCGAGTCCGGCAAGCGGAACAACGGCAGTCGATCCAGCTCGTGCAACGGAAGCATCCAACGACACGCGCCCATCGGACATGCTGCGCGATGATGTCGACGAGCGTACCCTCGTCGTATCGCTGCGCGAAGGCAGTGGACCGGTCATTGCGCTCGTTCATCCTGTCGGCGGCGACGTGCTCTGCTATCAGCAGCTTGCTTCGGTATGGCCGGGCGATCCGTCCATCGTTGCGGTTCGACATCCTTATTCGGACCACGATCGCGAAGTCGAGTATCTATCGATCGAGCAATTGGCCTCGCTTTATCGCTCCGCCGTTCTCAAAACCACTGGCCGTATTCCGGACCTGTTAGGCGGGTGGTCGTTCGGCGGTCTGGTGGCACACGAAATGGCGGCGCAATGGGAGGCCGAGGGGTTCGACTCGCCGCCGCTGCTGATCGTCGACAGCCCACTCCACGATGGCGAGTTTGCGAGGCGTCTGAGAGAGATCGTCAGCGCACTCGATTGCGACGAGGGACCCCGGCTTGTCGAGAGGTTGCTTGCGAACGAGCACTTCGATGCGATGCTCGACAGTGACTTTTCCCTCGCCGACATTCGTCGTCGCGCTCACCCCACGGTCTTTGCGCACATCGCTCGCCGTCATGCGTCGAGCGCGGCAGCGCTATCGCAGCATCGCCCGCGACTGATCAGCGCGCGGATGCAGTATGCCGTCGCGACGCGAGGGAAGGCAGGCGCCTGTGGCGAACAACTCCTCGCCCGTCTTCGTCTGCTCACCAACGGCACGATCACCGTGAAAGCATTCGACGACGATCACGACTCCATCGTTCGTCTTCCCTCAGCACAACATCTCGCAAGCTTCCTCGACGATGCAACCGCGACCGGACAACACCGCCTCGGCGGAGCCGAAGCATAGAGAGCGCATTGGTTCACGACCAACCTGGTATTCCCCCGCCCCTAACCTGTTTTTTCGGAGCAAACGCCATGAGCGACCAACTTCAATCCTCCGCCGTGGACGGCGCCAAGATCACCACGGCGAAGATTCTCGCGTGGGTCGAGGAGTGGACCGAGGCTAACCATCTGAAAGTGCCGTCCGACTTCGACCAGACGTTCGCCGAGGCGGGCTTCGACTCGATGCACTCGGTCGAGTTGGCGTTCTTCCTCGAGGAGCGGCTCAAAATCAAGATCGACGATACGGTCCTGTTCGATTACCCCACGTTCGCATCGCTGGCCGAACATCTTCTCTCACTGGCCCAGCCCGCGGAGGCCGGCCAAGGGGACTACGCCGTAGCGTCCAGCAGCCCGGCCTCCGGCACCGGCAACTGGTAGTAAAACGCGCTCCACCGCTTGACCGCAACCACGATACGCACGGGAGTACGAAACAATGACGGAAACAACCGATACCGTCGATTCAACGACGGCTCGATATGCCGTGACGAACTGGGCCTCCCGTGTAGTCGGTTGCGGGTCGGCGCTTCCAGAGCGCCGGCTGACGAACCATGAACTGGCCACGATGGTCGACACCTCGGACGAGTGGATACTGCAACGTACGGGCATCAAGGAACGACGGATCGCCGCGCAGGGAGAGAACACCTCGGATCTCGCGATAGGGGCGGCGAAGGCCGCCCTAAAACAGGCCGGCATCCATGGCCCTGACGTCGACCTCGTCGTGCTGGCCACGTGCACGCCTGACCGGACCATGCCCGCGACCGCGGTTCGCGTACAAGCGGCGCTCGGCATGACGGGCGGCTTTGCATTCGACGTGCAGGCGGTCTGTTCAGGATTCGTTTTCGCATTGTCGATCGCCGACAACATGATTCGCCTCGGTCAGGTGCGCACGGCGTTGGTGATCGGCGCGGAAACGATGTCGCGCATCATCGACTGGAATGATCGCAATAGCTGTGTGCTTTTCGGCGACGGCGGCGGCGCTGTAGTGTTACGCGCCGAGCGCCGGGCCGGCGACCAACCGAGAGGCATTCTGTCCACCCATCTTTATTCCGACGGACGGCATCAGGACAAGATTCATACCGACGGCGGAACGTCATCGACCCAAACGGCCGGAAAGATGCAGCTCGAAGGGCGCGAGGTATTTCTGCATGCCGTCGTCAATCTCGCGCAAGCATCGCAGGAAGCCCTGGTGGCCAATGGCATGACCAAGGACGACCTGCACTGGGTGGTGCCTCATCAGGCGAATCAACGCATCGTGCAGACACTGGGCGAAAAGCTACAACTGCCGATGGCAAAGATCGTCTTGACTCTCGATCATCACGGCAACACCTCGGCCGCGTCGATTCCTCTCGCGCTTGCCGAGGCCGTTGCGGACGGACGCATCAAGGAGAACGATCTGGTCCTGACGCCCACGATGGGATCGGGTTTCACCTGGGGATCCGCATTAATACGGTGGTAGCGGCGATGACAGCATGCCGCTCCCCGTTCGCTACGTTTCGATCGCATCGGCTGGGGGTAAAGCGGGAGCCCGCAGTTGGCCAGCTTCGATATCCGCGTTGGGCGCGTTTGCTTCGTCCAGCCGGTAGCCGTGTGTATAAACGGAAGCGAACGTTACGCCGTTCTCGGGCGTAAGCCGCAATTTCTTGCGCAGCCGATAAATGTGGGTATCGACTGTGCGCGAATCGGCATCCAACTGTCTTCCCCACACGGCGACCGATAGCATTTGCCTCGAGACCACCTTGCCAACGTTACTGAACAACAGCGCGATCACCTCGAATTCCTTCATCGTCAATTCGACCTCCTGACCACGCAAGGAAATTCTTCTGCGCCGTGTATCGAGGAGGTACATGCCGACCTCGATGAAGCCTGCCCGCGTGTCGCCCTGCGCATGCGTCCGGCTGCGAATCCGTATTCTCGTTGCGAGCTGAAGGCCGCTAAACGGCTTCAAGATGTATTCGTCGACCACCTCGGCCGCCTGTAGCAACGCGTCAATCTCCGAACGGAGGTTGACCAGCGCGATGGCAGGAATATGGCGTTTTTGCTCGGAGCGAATCGATTCGATCGTCATTTCCGATACAAACGACTTCGACAACCAATCAAGAACAATGAAATCCACGGGTATCACACTTGCCGCTTCCAGAGCGACTCTTGGGCTCTGCGCATGTGACGCTTGAAAATTGCTCTCGATCAAAAACCTCTCGAGCGCCCCTGCATTCTTGACGCTCTCATCAAGGATCAATATATTCATGATAACGCCCCTATTTTTTATAGAGCCATCGATTTCATTACTTCAATTTAGATCAATCAAAATAACAAGACGAAATCAACCATATATTGCGAGAGCAAAACCGGTTCGCGCGGCCCGCACCCTCTGGAAAAACAGAGAATGATCGTCGCGACGAATGAACTGGACCCCAAGTAGGACCGAAACTAACCGTGAGGCACCGCCGTCCCAGGCATGGCCCCGTAAACGCGTTCGTTCCGCTGTGCAGACGGATCTCGATTACATCAAGATGCTACCGATGTTTCGTCGAATATATACTTATATTCATACAAAAAGCCAACAAATTTTTAGATCTTATGGAATATTTTTATCCCGCGTCAGCCACTCCCACGAATGCGACAAGGCGATGACAAATGCTCAATATGTGAGATTCCACTAAACGGAATACTCCATCGCTACTACGCCTCATTCGGATATCTTAATCCATAAAACAAACGGTGATATCGCAACCCAAATCTACCGTTATAGTCTGCCTCACCCAAACCACCGCCCCACTCGCACATCCGAATGCAAGTAAGTCGTATCCCGAGTGGGCCTATGCCAGATCTTGGCATGCGAATGCGCGTGGGCTCTCCCCCGGGAGAGGTGCCGGCGCTGCCCGGCGCCTGCCCTGCCCGTCTGCGCTCGCTGAGTACCGGCGTTCGCAACGGGCGGCGTCACCGCACCGGATGCCGATGTGCCGGCGCCTTGCCCCGTCGCATCCGCCGCTCTGGCCGCGTCGTTCGCAGACCCATTGAGATTCGATTCCTCCGAGCCATTGAGCGCCGTCGAACCGTCGGCTGAATTCCACGCGCTCTTGTCCAATCCGGCGGGATTCGAAGCATCGTCGTACCGGTGCAATACAGTCAGGCTGCCGGCCAGCACGACACCAGCAGCGAGAGCCAACCCGACGCCGCTTTTCAGGCCCCACTGCCGCCAAGCCGCGAAGCGAGCACCACCCGCCCCACCATACGGCTCGCTCTCCGGCATCGCGGCAGGCAGATCCGGCGGTGCACCGGATGGCGCATCGAGATCTCCTTCGAAATCGGTAGATGCAAACGAGCGCGCGGGCGGCTCGAAGCGCGTCATAGGAGCGGACTGACCGCCTTCCGCTTGCATCGCAACCGAAGCGTGAGCAGCCAGCGGCGCGCCGCAGTGCGGGCAAAACGCGGCGGGCTCCGGAATTCGGCCACCACAATGAATACACGCGATCGCAAGATCCGAGGTTCGAGCGGTTTGGTCGCTCATGCCGGTGCTCCTAACGCGGCGACCAAGCGGGCGTTGCGCGCCGCTTCAATTGCCCGCTCACAAGCGTGAAGCCGGCCACCCCCTCAACTCGATAAAAGAACTCGATCATGACATCAGCCAATCGCATCGAACGAGTGACCCACTATGGTCGAGCGCCCCTTAAGCGTCAAGGGTGCGAAGGCACATACAATCCAGCCAAATCGGCCACATGTTCGGCCATTACCGCCGCCACCGCCACGGGGCCGGTAATTTTTCGCGCACGCCACAATATCCGCGCGCCTGAAACGTCTTCAGGTGCATGCAATCGCCAACCACTTCGCGCACGATGACCGAACCAGACCGCGACATCACCGCGATAGTGATGCGCGAACGAACGAGGCTAGTGAATTTCATCCGGCGGCGGATACGCGATCCGGACGACGCCGAAGACATTCTCCAAGATGTGTTCGGCGAGTTCGTGCAGGCGTACCGGCTTCCCGCACCGATTGAACAGGCAAGCGCGTGGCTGTTTCGGACCGCGCGCAACCGGATCATCGATCGTTTTCGCAAGAAGAAGGAGCAGCCGCTGACCGAGGTGTTCGCGAGCGAGGACGATGCCGACGGCGAGTATCGCTTGGACCTCGCGCTGCCGGCGCACGATGCGGGTCCCGAAGCGCTCTACGCTCGCACGCTGTTGCTCAAGGCCTTGCAGGATGCACTCGACGAGTTGCCGCCCGAACAACGTGACGTATTCATCGCGCACGAACTTGAAGGTCTGCCCTTCAAGGCGATGGCCACGCAAAGCGGTGTCGCGCTCAATACCCTGCTCGCGCGCAAACGCTATGCGGTCCTGCATCTGCGCGCCCGGCTTCAACCCATTTATGACGAACTGGATCTCTAAAGGAGTCTACGAATGAATCTTCGAATCAAATGCGCGGGCAAAGCGCTGCTCGTCGTAGTCGCGATAGCCGCGCTCGGATGGGTGGTCATGATGCTATGGAATTGGGTGATTCCGGCGCTCTTCGCAGGCGCCCGTGCGATCGATTTCGCCCATGCGCTGGGCCTGCTCGCATTGAGCCGCATTCTATTCGGCGGATTCCGCGGACATCGCGGCTGGCATGGCCGACGCCACTGGCGCAAGTGGGAATCGATGACGCCCGAAGAACGCGAGCGTTTCCGAGCGGCATGGCACTCGGGCAGCAATCCGCGCACAGGAGAGTGATCATGCGCGATCAATCAACGCGCGACTGCAAACAAATGCCGGGCGTCATTAAGCCTATCGTCGATCTAAAACGCTGCGAAGGCAAAGGCGACTGCGTCACCGTTTGCCCTGAAAACGTGTTCGAAATCCGGCGCATCGATAACGCTGATTACCTTAGCCTCGATCTGCTGCATCGCTTGAAGCAGCGCGTGCATGGAATGAAAGTCTCCTATACGCCCAACGCGCAGGCCTGCCGGTCTTGCGGTCTATGCGTGACGGCGTGTCCCGAGCGCGCCATTACGCTCGCCCGAATGACATAGGAGTACACCGAGAGCGCACGCCAATCCATATACATTGCCTTTATGAATTGATTCGCAGATAATTTGCGGCGTCGAGGGAAAACCACAACGCAAATTCACTAACGGAGAAGAAAAAATGGGCGCAATGAATATTTGGGCGTGGCTCATCGGCATCGTATTCACTCTTGCGATGCTTTACCCCTATGTGCGAATCATCCGTCGTACCGGTCACTCGGGATGGTGGTTCCTCACCATGCTCGTACCGGTCGTCAACCTGATCATGATTTGGGTTTTCGCCTTCGCGAAATGGCCCGCTGTCGATCGCGTCAAGCAATAAGCGGGCGCAAAAAAACAGCTACGGCGCGCGATGCGCGCCGTCTTCCCGGCCTACGTTTCATACCGTAAGTGCCGGCATGAACATCCAACCCTATCTCCACCCGCTCCGATATTGCCGATCATCCACGCCGGCCTCGAACTCGAATAAGTTCTTAAAAGACAACGGCGCGGGCCCGCATCCGACGGACTCATACAAACGCGTGGCCGAGTCATAGCCCTGTACCTCGACTGGAAACGACTGCGCCCGATTCGCAATCAACCAAAACACGCTCGTGATTCCGCTCACCACACCCACGCGCAAAGCACCCCGCTCCACCCACACGATCGCTTCCGCCAACGGTACCGGCTTACGGCTGCTATGAACGAAGCGGCTATTGGCGACCGGGTATAAGCGCGCCTTCCGCATCTCCGCGCGCACGACGCAGTCCTCTTCACGCGGCGTCCAATGCGTCGGCGTCGTGGCGAGCCAAGCCCGGTAAAACAACTCGGTGTCCACGTGAACGACATGCTTGTCTCGGTTGCCGTTGCCCGAGATCGCCGTCATGAAACTGTCCGGCAATCCCGGCGCACGGATGCGCCAAACAGCCCGGTGGTCGGTATGCCCCACCATCTCGCATCCCTGAACGCGTACGCGGTCGCGGGCTTCTCTATCGAGCCGCTTCAACTCGAACGCACGTGTCAATGCTCTGCCAATCCACGTCAGCATGTCGGCCGCTCAACGAGTTCCGATCGACGGAGCAAAAAAGCGCCGACGACGCACCAACGTCGTCGGCACAGGAAACCCGGCTGGCCCCAAGCGGGCAGCACCGGGCCGAGGGATGGCAATGAAAACAAAGTACTCGACATCAATTCGACGGCAGACAACGCCAGCGCGTCACGCCGCTACGGCAATCACACAGCGAGCGAAAATCCCCGCCGCCCGTGTCTCGCATGCTTCATATCCACCACCTCGCGCCGTTATTGACACGATTAACGCGCTTTTATGTGCCCTCGGAATTGCGCTTCACGTCACTTTACTATGGAAAACGCGCGTGTCAAGTCATGATCTCAGGAAATTCACGCCAACATTGCGCGGCACGCCAGTTTTCGATAAAGTCCGCTCCCAAGGAGGAGCCGACTGTGATGGCCCGAGAAAGTGAAGGGACGGAGGCGCTCGCGGTAGCGCTGCGGGTTCGCCAACTCATGGATAAGCACGGCGTGCCCAAGCGGTCACAGGCGAGCGTGCTGAGCCGTATCCTCGATCTCAGCTTCTCCGCCGCCAGCAGAAAGATGAAAGGCCAACTGCCGTGGGATTTGAAGCAGTTGGGTGCCGTCGCCGGTTATTTCGGCGAGGCCGCGAGCGTATTGCTCACGCCCGAAGACGAAAGCGCCGGTTCTTTGGCCGTGGAAGGCATGCTCATGGTGAGTCCCCGCGCATTGCCTTGCATCATCCACATGGGGGACGAAGCCGCCGGCCCATCGCCCCTGGACCTCGTCGCACTCGAAATCGGCGGAGCGTGGCGCGCCTATCCGGCGGAAATCGCTCCGCCCGGAAAGGCGCGCAGCGTCTTCTCGCTCGAGGTCCGCCCCCTAACGGCTCAGGCCGACAAACCGACGATCGCCGTCGTCGATGACGATACCGATACGAACGAAGCAGACAACGTCTGCGAGTATCTAAACGGTCACGGCCTTCAAGCCGAGGCGTTCTACGATCTAGCGACTTTCCGAGAGCAGCTCAAGAACACGGCCTACGACGCGTTCGTTCTCGATTGGCTCGTCAACAACGAAACGGTGGAAGAACTCATCGGCGAAATTCGCCGGTCCGACAACGGTTCGGCGCCGATCTTTTTGCTTACCGGACAGTTGAGAACAGGCAAGGCTCACGTCGATGAAATCGCGCTAGTGATCCAGCGATTCGGCTGTAAATGGATCGAAAAACCCATTCGAATGCCGATCCTTCTTTCCGAAATCACGCACGAGCTAAGCCGCACGGGCCCGCAAGGCACCGATCCAATCCACCCCTTCCAATCCCGCGTACGCACGCTCGACTAACGCCAAGTCCTCAGGGCGCGCGCTTGCATGAATGCCCGTCAACGCCGGAATGGGCAGATCGATCGCGGCACATTTGGCGTAGTCGCGCGCGCGCAGTCCGGAAGGGATCGTCGTGAAGAACGCGGCGGTGGGCACGTCGAAGCCCGCGCCGACATGCACTGCGCTCGTATCCGAAGTCACCAGCAGCGTTGCGCCGCGCACCCACGCCAGATATGACGCCGTGCTACCGGAGCTGCTTGAAACGTTCGTATAGCGCTCATGCTCGATCGGGAAAAATCCGACGATCGGCAGGCGAAATTCGGCCCATAGCCGGCTGACGATTTCGGGAAGATATTGCGAAGGAATGCTTCTTACGGGCGTGCTGGCCGCCGGTGCGAGCAGAACGTAGGGGCGCGCTTTCCATTCCGGCATAAGCTTGGGCAACGCTACCCGCTTGAGCCATCCATTGCTCTTTTCTTGCGATGGGATCTGCGCGGGATCGAGGCCGAGAGCCCACAAGAAGAAATCGATCATGGGCATGGTCGAAAATTTCGGCCAAAAAAGATGATTGCCGATATCGACTTTCGGTTCGTCGGCAGGCAACGTATCGAGCGACACCGGTAGGTCCTGTATCGTGCCGAACAGCGGCGCCGCGAGATGGTAAAGCGCCTTGACGAACAGCGGCGTTCGGCTGGGACGATAGATCGCGAACGATAAGTCCGGATACCGTTGCTTGATCGCCGCCAACGCGGTGAGGCCGACGATCGAGTCGCCGAGCGTCACGCCCATCCCGTTGATGATATGCGCACGGCTGGCGCCTTCGTAGCAGATGCTGCCGGCGCAGGCGTTGGCGTTATGTATTCCCTGTAACGTCGACAGTGCGCAATATTCGCCGATCGCCGCATCCGCCACTTCGAGGTCATACGATGCGGTAATCCGCCCTTGCGCCGACAGCAACGATCCCGTATGCGTTAAACAAGCGACATCGTCCAGTGTGGTCATCACGTTACGTCCCGAAACAGACCTCGACCAAGGCATCGCGCAATACCGTTTTGCGAACCGGCTTATGAAGATGCTTGGTAAATAACGGCGGATCGCCGATCACCAACTGCTCACCGAAATACGCGCTGACCGCAATGATCGGCACGTCGCGGTTGGGCCCGTCTCCCGATCGTACCTTGCCCGCCACTTGCACGCCATCCTCGCCCGGCATTTGCACGTCGAGCAAAACCGCATCGTATCGGGACTCGCGCAGCGCCTCGAGTGCCTCCTGCGCATTAGCGGCGATATCGACGTCGGCACCCAGTGACGACACGATGTCCGCCAACGAATCGCGCGCGGAGTCTTCGTCGTCCACCACGAGTACGCGTTTGCCGAGAATCGACGAGGCATCGCGAAGCGCGGCTTCACTATTGCCATTACCGGACGAAGCGATCGCAATCGGTATCGTCACATAGACTCTCGTTCCCTCGCCGATCCCCGTTTCCATACGCAGCGAACCCTGGAGCAGGCCGACGAGTCCTTTCACGATTGCAAGACCGATTCCGGCACCTTCGATCCGCTTCATGCCCGGTTCGTCCAGTCGCGTGAAAGGTCGAAACACGCGCTCGACGGAGTCGGCCGGCATACCCGACCCGGTGTCTTCCACCACGATATCGAGCGTCGGCGCATTGTTCGACATACTGACGCAAGCGCGCACCGTAATGCCGCCTTCATTCGTATACCGGATCGCATTCGATATCAGGTTCGTCATAATTTGCCGTATTCGGTCAGGGTCGGACAGGTACCATCCGCCTAAATCCGAGAGCTCCGAACGAACCGTTAGATGCTTTCTCCTGGCTGCCTCGCGCGCCTCCTCGATCATCGTGTCGATAAGCACACTCGGCTGAAACTCTTGCTCCCGAAGTTGCAGCACGCCGGCGTCGAGCCGGGCGAAATCCGTCAAATCCTTCATCTGCGCTTCGAGGCGCGCGGCCGCTACCGCGAGACGACGCACCAGCGCCGCGTCTCGCTCCGGAAACGATCGCTCGAGCAGTGTATCGGTCACGCTGATGATGCTTTGCAATGGCGTGCGAAGCTCGTGACCGATCATGCCCAAGAATGCATTTTTCGATTGGATGGCCGCCCGCTCCGCCTCCATGGCCGCCGCCTGTTGTATCCGCAAGCGGCGGCGATGACGCAGCAATCTGATCGCGAGCACGCCCGTGCCGGCCAACAATGCCATCAACAACAGGCCGCTCAGAAAGAACAGATGCCGCTTTCCGATCAGATCGTCGTAGACCTCGTCTCTGCGTGCGATTTCGACGGAACTCACACTCTCCATGATCTCGTCGAATGGGTCGGAAAACTTATCCAAACCCACGGAAACATCGATCGCGCGACTGCGATCGGCCCGCACGCCGGGTAGTTCGCGCTTGGCGGATTCGATTACCGAACCGATAGCGGCGATCGCCCGCTGGGAAGTTTCATTACCCTGAAAGATCGCCGTGGAATCCGATGGCGTCGCGAGAATCGAGTATCGGGACTCGAGCACATCGAATCGCCGCTGCACTTCGGAAAAATCCACGCGGCCGTCGGCGTACAAAAGCAGCGCGATCTTCGCCTTGTAGGTCGCAACCTGAAGTTGCGCTACCGGCCAGTAATAGTTCTCCTGAGGACCGGCAAGCGCGCTCAAACTCGCCGGCGACAGCAACAGCACATAGGCGTAGTACACCCAAACGACAAACGCGAGGAGCAGCAGGCCGACCGTCGTCGATAGGGACTTCTTCGCACCGAACCGGCGAAGCAGTCTCATTTGACGACGATCTTATAGATTTGCCACACGAAGCGGGCTTCGATCGAAGCCCGATTGAGTGCGTCCGGCTCGGCATCTCGCGGATAAACCAGCATCAACGGGCCGAACTTATTCGGCGCCAAAGGGACGCCATTGCGTTCGAATGCCAGAATCACGCCGTACTTTTGCACGTCCGAAACCGGAACGTCGTGCTCGTAATCGTCGAGCGCGTACACACGGAGGACTTCCCCGTGGGCGCCGACTTTCTGTAAAACGCTTTGTAAGGAAGGGCCGCGCCACACGCTAACCGGCGTCCAATTCGTAGAGGTCTTGATCGTGCTCGTGCCGAGCGCGAGCAAATCGGCTTTAGAGAATCGGTACGTGTGCGAAGCTTGATCGGTCACATGCTCGATGTTGCCGCCGACGGTCAGCATCGCGTCGTCGCCCGACGCAAAAGCCGGCCTAAATGCCAACGCGATGAACAACAGTATCCAACCAACGACGACTCGCATCCTTGCCTCCATTCGTGACTGCCCCTCGCGTAAAAGTTCGGCCGACTGCCGATGGACCGGGCGCGCTGCATAATACCCCACGAATCCAGCGCTTATCCGCGCGCGGGTTGTCTCGCGAGCGCGACACAACCCGCCCGCTCGGCCTTCGTATAATGGCGGGCATTACAAATCGACGAACGAGGGAAGCCAAATGAAAAACGTGATCCGTGTCGGCGATCCGACGAGCCACGGCGGCAAAGTGGTGACCGGCGCTTCGAATTTCGAAGTCGACGGCGTTCCCGTCGCCTGCGTCGGCGACACGTGCACCTGCCCCCAAAACGGACATGAGAACTGCATGATCGTCGAAGGCGATCCGCAATTCGTCGTCGACGGGCGCGCCGTGGCATTCGACGGCCACAAGACGAGTTGCGGCGCGGTGCTGCAATCGACGGTGCAAGGATTCGGCGCAAGCTGATGCGCGCTTGCGCCCTGACGGCAATGGCCCGGCTATGAGACCGTTTGCACGGCTTCGTCGAGCATGCGCCACAACGAGGGCGCCGTGAAATCGTCGATCACGTCGCCGGCACCCGCATCGAGCAGCGTCTGGGCGGGCAGCGCCGTGCGCATGCCGAAGGTGTAGATTTTTGCGGCGCTCGCCGCGCGAATACCGGAAAGCGAATCTTCGAACGCGACAGCGTGCCGAGCATCGCCGCCGAGCCGCTCGAGGCCGGTCAGATACGGCAAAGGATCGGGCTTGCCGCGCGCCAATTCGTCGGCGATGACGAGCGTGTCGATACGATCCGCCAGCCCTAGCCCGTTGAGCAGCAACTGCGCATTGGCCCGCGGTGCGTTCGTCACAACGGCGATACCCACGCCTCGCGAGCAGGCCCAATCGAATAATTCCAATGCCCCCGCCGTGGGCTCCAAGCGGCTCACCGACGCACGAAACAGCGCCTCTTTGCGATCGGCCAGTTGCCGATGCCGGCTCTGCGGCACGTCCGGAAAGAATTCGCGCATGATGACGTCGTTCGTCGCGCCCATGATGCGCGACTGATACGTCTCGAGCGTCAAGCTGCGCCCAAGCTCACCGAGCAAGACTTGAAACGCATGGAAATGAAGCTCGTCCGTATTCACGAGCGTGCCGTCCAAATCGAACAGCAGCGAGAAATTGCGCGACATGTGATATCCCTTGGCGATGCAAGCGTCTAATCGATCAACCGATGCAGCTTGGCATATTGCAACAGCATGATCGTTTTGCCATCCATGATTTCGCCGCGATCCACGCGCGCAAGCGCATCGTCGAGCGTCATCTCGAGCACCTCTATCTCCTCGCCGTCCGATTCCACGCCGCCGCCTTCGCTCACTTTATCCTTGCCGAAGTATTCGCCGACGAAAAAGTACAGGCGCTCGGTGACCGAACCGGGGCTCATGAATGCCTCGAAAACCTTGCGCACGTTTTTCACGCGGTAGCCGGTCTCTTCTTCGGTCTCTTTGCGGATGCACGTTTCCGCATCGTCGCGATCGAGCAGTCCCGCGCACGTTTCGATCAGCATGCCGTCATGCTCGTTCACGAACGCGGGAAGACGGAATTGGCGCGTCAAGACGACCGTTTTCTTTTCGGTGTTGTAAAGCAGGATCGTCGCGCCGTTGCCGCGATCGTAGACCTCTCGCGTCAATGTCTGCCATGTGCCGTCTCTGCGCAAAAAATCGAAAGTGTGTTTGCGCAGGATGTACCAGTTGTCGGACAGCAGTTCGGTCGACGTGATTCGCACGCGACCGCCTTCACGCTCGCTCGTGGCCAAAGCCTCACTCCTTGTTTAATGAAACATGCCATACCCCGGGCAAAACCGTGGTGATGGTATCAGGGAAGCTAAGCGCCCAGGATCGAGGGCCACCGCCTGCGAAGCAGGCGGCTGAGACGCTCAGTGAGGGAAGCGCCCGAGCCCTGTGCCGGCCGGCGGCGATATATGCCACCCCTCGCGCGTCGCGGCGGCGCTATCGTGCTCGCGCTCCGTCGCCCGATCGGCATCGCAAATGGCCTCGACGATTCGGTAGGTCGGCAGCAGGCTGTAAAAGTCCGCCTCGAAACGCGTGCGCGTCCGGCAGGCCTCGAAGAATCGATGCAGTTCGCTATCGTAACCGCCGCGATCGGGGCCGAAATCGAACGGCGTTTGCGCGTCGATTTCCGCATATGAGCCGGGTTCGGCCCCCCGCAGCGTGATGTCCCCGCGATCGTCGAGTTCGGCCGTGGCCGAGTTCGAGCCGATGAGCTTGATGTGAAATTCGAAGTGAGGAAGCGTCGTTCCCAGCAGCAAGGTTGCCGTGGCCCCGGACGCGAACCTGCACTCGGCTTCGACGGTCAACGCTTCGCCATAGCGGCGCACGTGCGACTGGACATCGATGAGCTCGCCGCGGCCGAACGTTACCGCCAAGTCGATCGATTGAAGCGCATGTCCAAGCAAAACGGAACGCAATGCCGTGTCGTGCCCCGGCAATGCGGTGCGCGGCTGATGCGCATAGTGCGTCAGTTGAATGCTCGACGTATTGCCGAACGTTTCGCTCGCGGTCAGTTCGCGCAGTTGCCGGATGGGCCGCGAAAACCTCAGGTTCATTCCCACACCGGTTCTTACGCCGCACTGGCGAGCCATGTCCACGAGCAAACGCAATTCGTCCAGCGTCGAGCAAGGCGGTCTTTCGACGAAGACGCTGATACCGCGCTGCATCGCACTGATCGCCAGCTCCCAATGCAGATGCGGCGGGCAAGCCATGACGATGGCATCCAGGCTCATCGTATCGACCATCGCCGCCACGCTGTCGGTCGTCCGAATGCCGGGAACGGAGCGATGAATCGCGCCGGCGCGCGCCGCCTCGCTATCGCAGGCGCCGACAATCTCGATACCCGGGGTTTGCAGCAGCGCGGGGAGCAGGTTCTGCTGCATCTGCGCGCCGATGCCCGCTAGGCCAACCTTGAGCACGCCCATCGTAGTCTCCGGAATGATTCGCGCGATCGAACCCGGCTAGTGGTCCATCGAAAGAGCCTATCGGAATACCAATGGGTTGGAATCTACTAGAACTGGTAGTGTTTTCGCCGCCGAAACGAAGGATTGGGAGCTTAGCGCGGGGACGCTGCGGTGCCCGCGCTGAGCGCGCCCGCTCGTTGCAGCGCCGCGCGAGCGGCAACCAGCGATACGCGGGCGGCGCGCGCATCGAAGGCGAGGCGGATCATAGCGGGCAACTGCCCGGGCGCGCGCGCGAGTTCGCGCAGAATCGGCGCGAGCGCCGTCGTGCCATCGTCGCGCAAGCCCGCGGTCGCCGCCGAGGGCAAGGTTCGCCATGCAGGATCGACGATGGCGCGGCATACGGCGAAAGGCACCCCATACGCGCCGGCCTGCTCGGCGGCGATGTGCGACTCCATATCGACGGCGAGCGCCCCGGTCGCGCCATGCAGCGCCTCCTTCTGCTGTTGCGAGACGACGGGCGCCGAGACCGCGGCCATCGAGCCGCGTTCGACGCGCGCCGCCGGCATCGATGCGCGCAGCGCGCCGGCGATTTGCTCGCTCCAAAGCGCATCGGTCGATCGATGGCCCATCGGCCCGTCGATCGCACTCGCCACGACGAGTGCGCCGGGCATCAAGCCGGGCGCAAGCCCGCCCGCGGTGCCGAAGCTCATCACGCCCGATGCGCCGCGGGCCAGCGCCTGGACCAACGACCGTTCGAGCACATCGGCGCGCGCGGCGTAGACGACTTCGACGCCGGGCCCACGCGCAATACGCGCCTCGAACGCCATCCCCGTGACGATGATGAGCGGCCTTGCCGCGCCAACCGTCATTACATGCCGACCGTCACGCGCACGCGAGCGTCGCGCTTCAGATTGCGGTATCGCGCCAGTGCCCACAGCGGGAAGAACTTACGATAGCCGTGATAGCGCAGGTAGAACACGCGCGGAAAGCCCGTGGCGGTAAAGCGCGTTTCGTCCCACAAGCCATGCTCGCGCTGCGTGCCGACGAGATACGCCACGCCGCGCGCCACAGCCGGATGGTCCACGGCGCCCGCGGCCATCAGACCGAGCACCGCCCACGCCGTTTGCGACGCGGTGCTCGTCGCCTTCTCGTAGCCGCGATAGTCGAGCTTGTAGCTCGCGCCGTCTTCGCCCCAGCCGCCGTCTTCGTTTTGAATCGAGATCAGCCACTGCGCGGCGCGCTTGATGCGCGTGTCGTCGTGCGCGATACCGGCCGCGTTCAGCGCGCACAGCGCCGTCCACGTCCCGTAGATGTAGTTCATGCCCCAGCGGCCATACCAACTGCCGTCGTCTTCCTGCTCGGCAAGCAGGTAGTCGTATGCACGCCGCGCCGGTTCGCTATTGCCGGGCATCTCGCCCAGTTGCGCGAGCATCGACAAGCATCGCCCCGAAACGTCGGCCGTCGGTGGGTCGAGCAATGCGCCGTGATCCGAGAAAGGAATGTTGTTCAAGTAGTACTGCGTGTTTTCCGGCTCGAACGCACCCCATCCGCCGTCGCTGCTTTGCATGCCGACAATCCATTCGCGTGCGCGAGCAATCGCCTCACGATCGACGTTCGAGCTCGTCAGCGCCGCCGCGCGATCCATCGCCAATGCCACGACCGCCGTGTCGTCGACATCGGGGTAATGCGGGTTCGCATACTGGAACGCCCAGCCGCCCGGGCGCACGTTGGGACGGCGCGAGATCCAGTCGCCTCGCACGTCGAGCACCTGCAACGGCCGCAGCCATTGCAGGCCGCGCAGCACCGCGTCTTGTGCCTTCGGTGCTTCGGTTTCGAGCAGCGCGTGGGCGACGAGCGAGGTATCCCAAACGGGCGACAAGCACGGCTGGCAATACGCTTCGTCTTCGGAGATCGCGAGCAGTTTTTCGATCGATGCGCGCGCAATAGCGCGGTTCGGATAGTCGGGACCGTAGCCGAGCGTGTCGTACATCATCACCGCGTTCGCCATCGCGGGGAAAATCGCCCCGAGCCCGTCTTCGCCGTTCAGCCGCTCATCGACGAACGCGACGGCGGCCCGGATCGCGCGCTCCCGCGTTTTCCTCGGGAATAGCCCGTCGGTCGCACGCAATACCGTATCGACGACGCGGAAAAATCCGAACCAGCCCCGGCTCTGATGCCCCGCGCGCGGCAGCAAGCCCGTGCGCGCCGGATCGCCGAGAAAGAGTTCGTTTATACGCACGCCGCGCGGATTTTTCGCCACGGGCCGCCGCGCATTGAGCACGAGCAACGGCACGATGACCGTCCGCGCCCAGTACGACACCTTCGACAAATGGAACGGAAACCATTGCGGCAGCAGCGTGATCTCGACGGGCATCATCGGCACGGCGCTCCAAGGCACGATACCGAACAGTGCCAGCAAGATCCGCGTGAAGACGTTGACGGCCTCCGCGCCGCCGGCACCGAGAATGGCCGAGCGCGCCCTTTGCATATGCTCGGCATCTTCGCGCTCGCCCGCCATCTTCAACGCGAAATACGCTTTCACGCTCGCGCTGACGTCCATCGCGCCATCCGTGAAAAGCGGCCAACCGCCGTCGCTCATTTGGATACGGCGCAGGTAGCGCACGATCTTGCGTTCGAGCTCGAGATTGGGCGTCTCGCCCAGGTAGTGGACGAGCAGGATGTACTCGGCGGGAATCGTGGCGTCCGCTTCGAGTTCGTACACCCAATGTCCGTCGGGCCGCTGATCGGCGAGGATGGCGTCGGTCGCGCGCTCGATCGCGGCCTCGAGCGCAACCCGTGTTTGGGTCGCATCGGCGTTGTTCGAGGCCGCCACGATGGCGGAAGGGGCGGTAACGTCGTTCATCGGCATCTCAATGGTGTTCGAGACGAAGCGCGCGGCTTCGTCGTTCGTCTTATCGGTCTAAGCTCGTCGGCCCGCGGTCGCATCGACCCGCGAGCGGGCGCGGTGCGCGGCTCAAAAAAACGCGTAACGGGCGACGATTCCCAACAGCCGCAGACGCGGCTTCGCAACCGGCGAGCGAGGCACATCGAAGCCACGCTCGAGCGTGCGTTCGAGCAGGCAACGATAGACGCCCGACATGATCCGCGGCGCACGCACGGCTTTGCGCGGTGCGCCGTCCATGATCGCGTCGGCTTTGGCGAAATGCTCGAGCGCGCGTTGCGCGAGCGTCGCACACACGCGCGGCAGCGAAGGATCGTCGGCGATCTCGAGCGGATTGGTCGCGGCAATCCCTTCTCGCGCCAACAATTCGCGCGGCAAGTAGCAGCGGTTGATCGCGGCGTCTTCGTCGATGTCGCGCAAGATATTCGTCAGTTGCAACGCGCGCCCGAGGTGGTGGGACAGCGCATGCCCCGCGTCCTCGCTCATCCCGAACACTCTCACCGATAAGCGGCCCGCGGCGCTGGCCACGCGGTCGCAATACAGATCGAGCGTCGCTTCGTCGGGTGCGCAAATATCGGCCGCGGCATCCATCGCCATGCCGTCGATCATCGCGTGGAAGTCTTCGCGGCGCAGCCCGAACGCGCGGATCTGGCGCGCGAGCGGAATCAGCGCTCGGCGCGGCTCGCCGTCGTAGCAGGCGTCGATGTCGGCGCGCCAGCGCTCGAGCCCGGCGCTGCGCTCGGCGCGCGGCGCATCGCTGTCGGCGATGTCGTCGACAGCGCGGCAAAATGCGTAGATCTGAAACATCGCCTCGCGCTGCGCAGCCGGCAAAATGCGCATGGCGAGATAGAACGAGCTGCTCGACGTAACGGCTGCGGCGTCGGGTGCTGCTTCGTCCGCGACGAGATTGGATACGGCCAAGGCGAACTCCGCTGTGGCGCCCTCGCGGGGCGCATGAGAATCGATGCTATTTGCGGCGTGCCGCGCGGGCACTCTTCGGACGCGCTTCGCTCAATGAGCGGCGCGGCGCACCAGCAAGGAAGCCGGAAACGGGCAAAAGTATACCAACGTTTCATTCGGTGCCGCCGCCGAACGGTCCGGCGCCGGCTTCGCCGCCGGCAAAGCGGTGCCGCCGCCGAACCCGGCGAGCGCGGCTCAGCCTAGCGTAACCGACCGATTGCGGCCCTGGCGCTTCGCGCTGTAAAGCGCCGCATCCGCCTCGTTGATGAGCGCTTCGTAGCTCGGCAAGCCGGGACGCGCCGCCGCGCCGCCTACGCTTGCCGTCACCGGCACGCGCACGCCTTCGGCCTCGACCGGCGTGTCGCCGATCGTCATCCGAATCTTTTCCGCGACGAGCATTGCATCGGCCAGCGGCGTGCAGGGCAACAGCAGCGCGAATTCCTCGCCGCCGAAGCGCCCGAACGTGTCTTGCACGCGCACGGCCTGCGCCACGCGCTGGGCCATGACGCGCAGCACGGTATCGCCCACGGCGTGCCCGAAGCGATCGTTGATGTCCTTGAAGTGATCGAGATCGAACAGCAGCACCGAGAGCTCGCCGCCGTAACGCTGCCAGCGCAAGAATTCGTCGCGCAGCCGGTCCTCGAAAAACCGCCGGTTGGCGATGCCCGTCAGACCGTCCAGATTCGCGTACTCCTGCAGCTTCTCGACGGCCTCCTCCCGCTCGCGCTGCATGACGCTCACGTGAGTCACATCCGAGATCGTCACGCACACGGCGACCACTTCGCGGCCGCGCGTGAGCGGCATGAAGGTGCAATCTTGCTGCATGAAGTCGACGCCGCCGGTGATCGGGCGGTCATGGTCGAACTTGAAGAGGTAGGGGCGCTGCTCCCACGAACTGAACGCGAAGCTGCCGAGTTGAAAGACACTTTCGACCTTGCGCGTGAGCCACACGCGCGGCAATTCAGGGAAGCTCGCGAAAATCGATTTACCGACGACGGTTTCCGCGGGCTGTCCGCTGTGGTCCTGCATGAACCGGTTCCACATCAGCACGTTCATGTCGCGGTCGAGCACGAAGATTCCGAACCCGACGCGTTCGATGACTAAATCGCTGAGAGATTGCTCGATCGCATCGTTCATAGGCTCGACAACAACCCGTCAAGGGCTTCGTTCATCCGCCGAATGGAGTCTTCGGCCATCAGCATGACGAGGTGCGCGCGAAACGTTTGATCCTCGAGCGCGAAATTCACCTCGAGCAGCAACGCGACCTTCCATGCAAGCACATCGGCTTGGAAAACATCGTCGAGCGAAATGCGTTCGCCGAGCATCCCCGGCGGCGAAAAAATCGGCGTGCGGTCGAGTTGATTGAGAATGCACGACACGCACGCGCCCATCAGCACGTTGGCGACGTCGAACATCAACTCGGTCTGGCTTACCGCTTCGTAAGCCGAATGGACGTAAGGGTCGTTCACGAGCGCGCACAGATGGCCCACCCCGCTGCTACGGCAAATGACGAGCGCCTCGCCTTTGATGTCGGAACGAAAGCCTTGCCGCACCGCGGTCACGCTTTCGTCGATGCCCGTCATCTCGCGCAGCGTCTGCGCCGCGTCCTCGGCACCCACCACGCGCACGCGCGGCACCGACAGTTCGATGAAGGTATCTAGCAGCCGAGCCAAGCGCGTGGCGGCCTGCCCCATCGCCAAATTGGCGATTTCCTGCAGGGCGTCGCGCTGCTCTTCGGTGAACACGTTCTCACGCATACAACCCGTACTCCTTCAGGATGGGCAATATTGCCTCTGGGGTCACGGGCTTGGCGACGAAGGCCACGGCACCGAGCGCGCGCACGCGCTCCTGGGCCAGCGGCTGCACGTCGGCGGACACGACGATCACGAAGGTGTTCAAGTCCTCGTGCTTGAGGGCCTCGAGCACCTGGTAACCGGTCATATCCGGCATCGTCAGGTCGAGAAACATCACCGAGGCTTTCCCCTCGCGGTAAAGTGCGAGGGCCTCGCGGCCGTTCGATGCGTATGCGATGTCGACGTCCCAGTCGGCCGGCAAGGCTTTCGTCAGAACCTTACGAGCAAGCAGGGAATCATCGGCGATCACAATCGGCAAAGGCATGGCAAGAGCGTGACGAAAAACGAAAGCGGTCTATATCGCGTTAACGGCGGCTCGGAACGTTTTCTTTAACGGGAGCGGGCGTGTCGACGGGCGGTGGCGTGCGCGAGCGGCAAGTGCTCTACGCGGGCGCTCGTTACACCGAGCGCATCATGTCGCATAAAAATGAAGCGAAATTCTCGGAGCAAACCGGCGGAAAATCAACTCTCCAATTTCACAAACGCTCAGGCAAGCTCGTTCGTTTCTTCGGTATGAAGAAAAAAACATGGCGATTTCTGGCCAATATGCGCAGATTTTTCTTTTGTGTACGTTTGCGCTTCCGATTTCGTCGCTGTTTTAGGGCGAACGTTCGGACGCGTCGCGCAATGCCTCTTGGAACGAAAAGGCCGGCGACGAACCAACTCGCTTATGATGACTGCACGGCGTAACGCCGATTGGACGACTACGAATATGACCCGACGGCTCGATGACTCCACGACGAAGGCCTTGCCTGAGGAATGGCAAGACGATTCGGCGGCGCTGGGTATGCCCGAGCCCGATTTTGCGGTCCGGCGCATCACATTGATCGCACTGCTCGCCGCCGCCATCATCCTGCCCGGCATTTATGCCGCCGCGATCGTGTATTCGAACTTTAGAGCGCGCGTGGCATCGGCGACCGACGCGACGGTTCGAACGGTGCGCATCGCCGAGGAACATGCGCTCAAAGTATTCGACTTGAACGAGACGCTCGACGCGCGCGTCGACGATTTGGTGCGCGGGCTCGACAACGATGCGATTCGCGCGCGCGAAGCCGATATCCACAACAAACTGCAAAGCATCGGTGGCGGTTATCCGCAAGTTGCCTCGGTATCGATCTTCGGCCCGGAAGGTCTACTGCTGGCAAACAGCCGCTATTACCCCACGCCGCGCGCTTCGATCGCGGCGCGCGACGATTTCGTCGGCATTCGCGGCGGGCACATCCTCGAGCATGTGTCCAAAGTGATGGTCTGGCATGCGGGCAGCGGCGAAGCCGTCTTCAATACGGGCATTGCCCGCCGAGGGGCAAATGGGGCGTTCGCGGGGCTCGTCTCGGTGGCGCTGCGCCGCTCGTACTTCGAATCGTTTTATCGGGACCTGCTAGGCGGCGAACGCGGCGCGATGACGGTGATGCTCACTCGCACGGACGGGGCCGTGCTCGCATCGTATCCGCCTCGCCCCGACCAAGCCGTGGTCTCGCCGACATTCGCCGCCGCGCTCGCGGCAGGCGCCCGGTCGGGCGTGCTTCGGCTTCCGGGCAGCAACGCCAAACACGGGCGCCACGACGGGCAAATCGTCGCATACCGGCAGGTCGGCAGTTATCCCGTGTACGTGTCGTGCGCGTATAGCGAATCGGCAATCTGGTCTGCCTGGTATCGCCGCGCGCTGGTGTTCGCCGCGTCCGTGTTTACGCCGTCGATCGTGCTTTGGTTCGTGCTCGCCTTCTCGCTCAAACGTTTGGCGGCGGAAAAACAAGCCTGGGAACGGTGGAAGGCCGAAGCGTCGATGCGGCGGTCGATCGAATCGGCCTATCGCCAATCGCGCAAGATGGAGGCGCTCGGCAATCTCGTCGGCACAGTCGCGCACGATTTCAACAATCTGCTGACGATCGTCGCGACGAACGTGCAAATCGTCCGCCGACGCGGCGTCTCGAGCATCGATCGCGAACTCGGCGCGATCGAGCGCGCCTTGAAAAGCGGTCAATCGCTGACGCGCCAACTACTCGGCGTCGCCCGCAAGCAGCCGCTGCGCAGCGAAACGATCGATCTGTCGCGCTGGATGGCCGCGAGCCGCGAACTGCTGCGCGCCTCGCTGGGCGCGAATGCCGCGCTCGTCATCGATATCGGCCGCGATGTCTGGCCGATCGACGTCGATAGCGCGGAGCTCGAGCTCGCGCTGATCAACGTTGCGGTCAACGCGCGCGACGCGATGCCCAGCGGCGGCCGCTTCACGGTACGTGCGACGAACGTGCGGCTGGAGCCCGAAGGCGGGTTCGCCCTGACCGGCGAGTTCGTGCAGATTTCATTGGAGGATACCGGAGCGGGCATGCCGGCCGAGGTGCTGGCCCACGCGTTCGAGCCGTTGTTCACGACGAAACCCAAGGGAATGGGCACCGGTTTGGGTCTGCCGCAAGTCTTCGCGTTTTGCGACCGTTCGGGCGGACTCGCGACGATCGATAGCGCGCCGGGTTCCGGCACCACGGTGCGCCTCTATCTGCCGCGCGCCCACGACGTGCCCGCGGCTGTCGCGCCACATCCGCAGCAACCCGTGCAGGACGTCCCCGCGGGGGGGCTGCACGTGCTGCTCGTGGAGGACAACGACGAAGTGGCGGCCGGGACGGAAGCGCTACTGCGAATGATGGGTCATCGCGTCACCTGCGCGTTCAATGCCGATGCAGCGCTGAAATTGATCGCCGAAGCGCTGACGCAACCGACCGATCCCTTCGATGTGGTGATTTCCGATATTCACATGCCGGGCACCGCCAACGGCATCGATTTGGCCGAGGCCGCGCAGGCGCTTGCCGAACCGCTGCCGGTGATCCTCATCACGGGTTACGCGCAAGAGCTCGAACGGGCGCGGAATGTCAACGTGCGTGTGCTGTCAAAACCTTTCGATATCGCCTTGTTGGAATCGATGCTTCAGACGATTCGACGTGAACGCGAAGTCCGCGCTCACGCGCACGGCAGGGCCAGTTGAGCGACGCGGCGCGAGTTTTGCGCACCGTATCGCAACCGGCATCGAGGAGGTCATCATGCAGCACACGGTCATCGCGTTTTTCGATACCTATCCGCAGGCGGAAGCCGCTCGCGACGCACTCGTCGCAGCCGGGATCGCGCCTGCCGATGTCACCCTGAAGGCAAAATGCGAGCCGACCTACGCGACCGATGCGACGACGGCCTATGAGTCGACGCCGGCAGCGAACGAAGGTCTGCTCGCGAGCATCGAACGCTTTTTCGAATCGCTGTTCGAAAGCGGGCCTCGCGAGCGAGAGCGCGCCCACTACGCCGAGGCGGTGCGCCGCGGGGCCGTCATGATCTGCGTGGACGCCGCAACGGATGGGCTCGCGCAACTAACGCGGACGACGCTGGAAGCGATGGGACCGCTCGATGTGGAAGAACGGGCGTCGACGTGGAGTCCCCCGGCCGGCGATGCCACCCGCTCGCATTCGCCGCTGGAAGAACTCGGGCTTAGGCCGAGCGTGCCTGCGCCACCGGCATCGCACGGCTCGGTATACACCTATGCTCGCGACGGCGCGGCCACATCGCCGGACACGGACGCAGCGGCCGCACGTACCGTCGTCACCGAGGCGACCGCTACGGCCGTCGCGGCGGGCTCGGCGCCGGGCATGGGAGCCGTCTTTGCGGCCGGGCATGCCAACCCGGCCCCGGCGCCCCAAACCGCCGCGCCGCCGCGCCCGAATGTGGTCCCCGACGAATACCTCCAAGACGAAGAAAGCTATCGCGGCGACGGGCCGAACTCCGGCCCGAGGTGAGCGATTACTTGCCGGCGCGGTGCCGTTGCACCCATGCCTCGAAGCGTTGCATGAAGGCGGTGAGGAATTTGCGCGTATCGTCGTTGCCGATCGCGCCGGAAGCGTCGAAGAACGCATCGGTATGCTTGAGGAATATCTCCGGCTGCCCCAGGGTCGGCACATCGAGGTAAGAGAGGACATTGCGCAAATGTTGCTGCGCGAGTGCCGTGCCGGTGGCGCCGACGGAAATCCCACACACGGCCGCCGGCTTATCCTTCCACGAGTTCGTCCCCCAGGGCCGCGAGCCCCAATCGAGCGCATTTTTCAGGACGCCGGGCATGGACCGGTTGTATTCGGGCGTCACGAACATGAGGCCGTCCGCAGCTTCGACGCGCGCCTTCAATTGCTTTGCCACGTCGGGGAAGTTCGAATCGTAGTCTTGGCTGTACAGCGGCAGCGTGCCGATATCGAGAAACGAAAACTCGAACTGGTCGCTCGCGAGTTTAGTCAGGGCATGTGCCAGTTGCTTGTTGAACGATTCGCGGCGCAAGCTGCCGACAACGACCTCGATCTTGTATGCCATGGTTCTTGCTCCTTTGAGTGAGAACGACGCACCGAAACGCATAGATTGGGCTCGGTCCTCCATCATAGCGGCCGGTGCGCACGCCTGCCGGCTCGTTTTTCCGTCAACCCACTAAACGCCCGGCGGGCTGTGGGTTCGCGCCACACTTTCCACAAAGTTTTCCACAGAAACTGTGGATAACTCGTCAATATCCCCCGCCGTTACGAATCGACACATATGTGTCGGAGCGATGACGTTGCGGTGCGACGTTTTCGTCCGGATTCGCGCCACTGGTACGTGGGACAAGCGACGAAGAACGCGGACAACGGTGAGTTCGAAGCGGCGGCGAAGAGCACCTGATTCGTCGCCGGAAACGTCGACGGAGTTCAAAAGCACGCTCGGTAGCTCGATTTTGGGCGGAAAGGATGTCAACGAAAACGTCTCGGCTTACGTGGCGTTCGAATCGGAGCGGAATACGGAAGCCGGGATGCTTGCTCTCGCCGCACGAACAGGTCACGGCAACCGCGGGTTGTGGTCGCGGTCAGGCTTTATTTATTTCGCGTGTTTCTTTCTTTCGCGATTGACGAAATTTGCGCAGTTGGGGCACTACGCCTTATTTGTTTTCTAACGAATATCACATACCCGTGCCGCCGCCGGCTGTTGCGGCCGTCGCGGCCATCGTGCGGGCCGGCGGCGAACTGATCTTCCGGATTTCTTTCCGATTTTGCAGTTGCTCGGTTGGCACGGGCAGTTCGCGGCGCCTGTCGTGACGCTGCGTCTCGATTCGTGCCGTTACTGCGTGGATCGATCCGATTGCACCGGCCGGGACCCTTCAGTCGAACAGGGCTTCGACGTTTTCCGGCGGCCGCGCGATGACGGCGCGGCCGTTGCGGACGACGATCGGACGCTGCAACAAAATCGGATGCTGGGCCAGCGCTTCGTAAAGCTGTTCGTCGCTGAGACCGGAATCGGCCAAGCCGAGATCCTTATAGGGCGCTTCGTTGTCGCGAATCATGTCGCGCACAGAGCCGCCGAGCATTTGATGGAGTGCTTTCAAAGCGTCCACCGACAGCGGTTCCTTTAGATATTCGACGACCCTCACTTCTTCGCCCGACTGATTGAGTCGACCGTCGACTAGCTCGCAAGCTCCGCGCGATTTCGAGCAGCGGGGATTATGGTAAATGGTGATCATTGTCGTAGTGCGTTTGCCTTTGGGACCGTTATTTTAATGGCCACGGGGCATCGGAAGCGACTCCGTCACCTCAGAGCGGCTTCCGCCGCGAACTTGTACTTCAACGCCGCTTGGACTTCAAAGGTGTTGGCTTCTGGGCATCCGCAGCGCCTGAGAGGATTCGAGCGGCGGGATGTTTATGCGCATAAAGACGAGCAGGCACCCTCTGCCGCGACGGTGGATGCGACCGTTCACAGCGCCCGGTCAATCCCGATCTCAAGGCAACCGATCTATCGACGCGAATAGTTCGATGAGCCACGCTAGGGCGGCGCAGAGCGGTACTACGTTCACCATCATGCGGATGGGCGTTCGCTGCGTGCCAACGCTATGACACGCGCAATCACAGCCCCTTCTGGAGTAGCTGCGGCTACATCGCGATGCACTCAGATCTGCCACGGTCGCACATCACCTCGCGCTCGTCGGAGCAACAGCCTTCGGCGATCGAGATTTGCATCGAGACGTTCGCTGACTCCAGCGCTAAGCCAACGATACGCGGATGCGCGCCTCCCTTGCCCGTCACTCGCTAACCACCATCTTTATGCGCATAAATCGTCGGCCGAACGGCCAATTCGTGGTGTCATCGCGACGAAATTATTGAAAATAAAAATATACAAGGTAAAATTCGGCGATCTGTTAAGGAGCGAAAAATTGGCAGCGGAAATCGTCGCGGTAACTCAACAGAAGGGCGGGGTAGGAAAAAGCACGATCGCCATGCATCTAGGCGCGGCTTTTCACGAAAGAGGTAAGCGCGTTCTTGTCGTCGACGCCGATGGCCAAAATACGCTAGTACATTGGGCCAGCGCTTCCGCTGACGGTGATACAGGCATTCCATTCCCGGTCGTGAACCTGTCCGAAGCGGGCGGGCAAATCCATCGGGAGATCAAGAAATTCATCGGCGACTACGATGTGATCGTGGTGGACTGCCCACCCTCTATCACAGAGAAAGTGTCGGGCGTTGTCCTCCTCGCTGCATCGATTGCCGTCATTCCAACCTCGTCATCGCCAGCCGATTACTGGTCGAGCGTCGGCTTGGTGAAACTCGTACAGCAAGCGCAGGTCATGAACGAGGACCTCCGCGCCGTGTTTCTGTTGAACAAAACCGAGGAGAAGCGGATGCTGACGCGCGAACTCAAGCGCGCGTTGGAAGACCTCGGCTTCCCCTTGTTGAAGACCCAGATCCCGACGCGTGAGGCCTACAAGCAGGCGATGGCGCTCGGGCAGACCGTATTGCAAATGACTGACCGCGGCGCGAAGCTGGCCGCCGCGGAAATCCGCGCTTGCGCGGAGGAAATAGCGTCCATGCTCCCCTGACTTTATGCGCATAAAGGACACCGAATGAAACCCTCCCAGTTCGCCAAAGGCTTCCAAGCGCGCCCCGATACCACGAGCAGCGAGAAGCGCACCGCCCTCGACCGGCTCAATGCGATCGATGACCTCGTTCAAAGCGATGGCGCACCGTCTGCGAAAACTGCGACGAAGCGAGCCGAAGCGCCGCTGCGCGCCGTCCCACCCGCGACGGAGGCCATCAACGCCAACGAATCGGCCGAATACCGCGCGTGGCGCGCAGTGAATGGTTATGAGCCCGGCCAGGTCATCGAACTCGATCTGAAGGCCATTAAGCCGAGCCCGTTCAATCCCCGGCATTTCTACCTGAAAGCGTCGATCGCCGAATTGGCCGTGAATCTCGCGAAGCAAGGGCAGCAACAAGCGATTCACGTCATACCCGACTACGCCAATGCGGGGACGTACTTCGTCAGCGACGGGGGCCGACGCGTCCGCGCCTTGAAAGAGGCCAACAAAGAAACGGTCAAAGCCGTTGTCGTCGATCTCCCGATCGGCATCGAAAGCTACAAGCTCGGTTACGATTTAAACGTTCAACGCGACTCGCAAACCGTCTTCGACAACGCCGTCGTCTGGCGCCGATTCCTCGACGAGCAGCATTTTCAAAGTCAAAAGGAATTGGCGGAGCATTTGGGACTCGACGAGTCGACCGTGGCCGTCGCGCTTTCTCTCGCCAAACTGCCGGAAGCGGTCATGCAGGAGATGGTTGGCCGCCCGGAGCGGTTCGGTTCGAACATGGCCTATCAGGTCGGCCGGTATTACTCGGCGCGGGGTGTCGAGTCGACGTTGCGCTTGATCAACCGCATCGTTTCCGACGATCTCAGCACGCGCCAAGTCGCGGACATCGTGAAGGGCAGGGCGAACCCAGAGGAGAACGTCAAACCCGCGACCCGCCAGCGCTACGCACAACGGATGGAAATCAAGCTCGACGGCGTTGCCGTGGGGGATTTGAAATCGTACGGCGACGACCGCCTAGAGTTGCGACTACGTGGGCTGTCTCGAGATAAGCGAGACGAGATTCTGCGGCAAATCGAACAGATGCTGCAGGCGAGCTGAGCGACCCCATCAAAATAATCCGCCGCGCCGGAGCGCGGCGGCAGGGTAAGCCGTCTCGAGCTTTAAACGTTATGCCGCGCGCGATTGGCTCAAGGTGAACGCCAATAGATCGCCGTCGGTCGGCTCGCCCCAGGTCTTACGCGCTAGCCAGTCGAAGAAGGCCGTTTCCCCGAGCTTCGAGCTCAGGCCCCGCCGGCGCCAATCCTCCCGCAGGTGGGACCCCAGTTGCGGGAGCATATCGTCCTCGAACGATTGCCGCGCCACCTCCTGTTCCGACTCACCTTGCTCCTCGTACAGCACGCGCGCCTCCTTCCGGCGGTAGGCCGCGTACTCGTCCAGCAACCGTGCCTTGAGCTCATCGGCCGGCACCGCAGCCGATATGGCCTTGCCTGCGCCCCCGGTAGGCTGATCGATGAGGTCGACCGCCGGAGCATACCCTTTCTTGAGCGCGTCCTTGAACAAAGCGGGAGCACTGCGAACGGGCGGCAGCGACGTGCTGCGCATACGCTGTTCCGTCATCTGCAATGCTGCTCGTATGCGGTTTTCCTCGCTATCCGCATACAGCGTCTGCGCTTCCTTGAGCGGGATACCGATCTTCACCATCCGATCGATCAGCGTGCTGTCGAAAACGTTCGGGTGCTCGTCGAGGGCCAGCATCGGCTGCTTGCGCTCGGTCACACGGAACTGGATTTCGGCGACGCGCCTGCCTTCGCGATGCTCGATCAGTTCCACGAAAATGTTCGTCACGGCGTTCACTTCAGCGATAGCCGGACGCAGATAGTCGCGCTTGAAATATTTGTACTCGCGCTTCGCTTCGTCGCCGGCTTCGGTATCGGGCGTTCCCGACAGAATCGGGCGCCACCAAGCCCACGACTCGCGCATCGTCAGATGGCTCGGATTCGTGAGATAGCGCACGCAGATCTCATACAAGGCGAGGCCCGCGCTGCTTCGCAGCTGGCTTTGAAACTGCAAGCTCAACCGTGCGTACTGCACCGGATCGAGCAGCTTCTTCTTGATCTTCGGCGCGAACGAAAACTCGACCCACACCCGCCTCGTAGCGGGATCTTCGAGAATTTCCGCGTCGGCGATCAGCGTGGAGATCCCCCACTTGCGGCCGGGCTTCTGGCTCGACGTGCCTTGGCTCCATTCCACCTGGACCGACACCATGCGCCGCAAATGCTCCTTCACGAGCGCGGTATCGTTCGAATCGAAAGCGGAGTTGGCGACGATGTCGGACAGGAGCGCACGATAGGTGTCGCCCGATTCGTCCGCCTGTTGGGCGACCGCCAACAACACGTTGAACAGCTTTCGTGTGAGCAACGTGATCTTGCCGCTTTTCGGCTGAATCGCGATCGCTTCGACGGCTTTTCGCAATTCGGCGGAGCTTGGACTTACCACATCGGTTTTCTTCGCGCGCTTCGTTGCCATGCGTCGGTCGGGAAAGAAAATTTCCGACAGGATACAGAGTGCGGTGATGGGCGTCTACAAGCACGCTCTCACCCTTCGCGGTGAAATGCGTCAGAACGCGCTGCCTCACCTCGATTGGCTCCCGCAAAGGCTCACCGGAACGCATATGGGAGGGCAAACGGCTCCTTTACGGCGCTTAGCGTTCACCGCCAAGCGTGCCTGACCGCCGTGCTCGAAGCGTGTTCGCGGCCTCCCGTATTCACTCACCACAAAAAATGTCGCTATTTAGCGACGGCAATTCGGCACTGAAATCGCCGATAGATTCGCACGCTCATCGACCGCGACCGGGCCACGACCGGGATCGCTGCAAGAATGCGACACCGGCCCCTCGCGAGGTCGCGCCGGAGCCCCGCTTCAGTCCCGCATTCGCCTATCGATATTCCGTACGCTCCATTGGCAAGCGATAGGGCAGGGCCGGCGGATGATAATGATTGGGAATAACGTCGTCCCGAAGAAGCTCACCTTCATCGGGACAGAAACGACCAACTGCCGGGCGCTTGGCCCATTGGAGCGCCTTCGACGTGGCATTCGGGTCCCGAAAACCTTCACCTGAACCGCTTTTATCGGCCGGCCGGACACCATTCCGCACCCAATGGCGGTGCTCCCGCAAACGCTCACCTTATCGGAGCATGCGCAACATTTCCCAAATAGATCCGATACTTAGCACCAGCGTGACGACCCGGTGCTCTTTCCTCACAGCTCCCGAATCGGCTCACCTTTTGGGGCCACGGCTCGGCGCAGCGAGGGCTACCGACTCATCCCGCAACGTCCCCGAAAACACTCACCTTTGTCGATTTCATCCCGCTTCGCGCCGGCTCACCAATGCGATAGCGCCTAGCTTTCCGTGAAAGTGGAGGCTAACTTCCTAAATGGCGCAGGTTCCCCAGCCCGTTCGCATCCCGAAAACGCTCACTTCAGAGTCGCAAGCGGATACTGGAGCCATGCCCGCGAACCGGCACCGCAGCGATCCCGAAAAGGCTCACCTCGACAAGAGATCGCGCGGAGCAACCGAGGCGACGAGCTACGAATCATCGATCCCGCTCCCGATAAGCCTCACCTTTGGCCCCTTTACGGCTCTGTCCGGCCGATGTTTTCCCGAAAAGCCTCACCCCGAAGACGCTTTTTTTCCCGCAACGCCTCACCCAAGCCATTTTTAACTGTCTCTCGACCCCGAAATTCGCCGTTTTTACCCGTCCCGCAACCGCTCACCGAAGGCAAACCGATCGAAGAAGCCGGCTCGCGCGCCCACGGGGGTTGCCGGCCTGCCAACTCCCGAAATCACTCACCTTCGAAGTTTTGGCATCGATCGTCCCTTCCTGAATCCCCTCACATCCTTTCCCGATACCTCTCACGGGTGTCCCTGAACCCCATCACGGACCGATCCCGCCAAAGCTCACGTCACCTCCCGCAAAGCTTCACCCAACCGGTCGGAGATCCTTGCCCAGCAAGGGTTTCACAAGGCGTTAACGTTTTTAACTAAGGTTCAAGGGTGTTTACTTAACTACTCTCAAGACGTGCCCCGTGTGTTCCCGAGACATACAGCAGACTAAAAAGAGCACCGCCGCGTGAAACAACGGCCGATACTGCAGCCCCTTCTAAAAAGCCTTTATCCCCAATAACTTATCCCACAATCCTCGCTTTGTTTCACGAAATTCCGACGACGCATGGCGATGGACGTAAGCCGCGACTATCATCTATGGGTCTTTCTGACATCCAGCCAACATTGACGCAATGAATGTATCATTCGATACGTGATCCGTTATTATTGATACGTTTAAAAGCCAATCACCGCGCCCATGACCCTCGACGAGCAACGCGAAGCCATCCGAAACGAACTTGAATCGTTGCGAAATACGGGCGCGCACCGACGCGAACTTTCGCTGCATGCCTGCAAACGATTGTTCTTCGATCTGGGAATCCGCCCGTCCGCAGCCGCCGTTCGCGAACTGACCCAAACCGGCAGCGCAAGCGATATCCCCAAAGATATCGACCATTTTTGGGAGCGCATCCGCGACGCGTCGCGCGTGAGGATCGGCGCCGGTGCAATTCCTCGAGGTCTCGAAGAGAAAGCAGGCGAACTCTTGGGTGCGCTGTTCGAGCACGCGCTTACGGAGGCAAAACTCACGCTCGAGGATGAGCGCAAACAGCTTGTCGATGCTTTGGCGCAAGCGCAGAGCACTGAGCGCGAAGCGCAAATCCGGCAACAACTAGCCAATGAAGCCGTGCAGCGCAGCGAAGCCCGAGCGCAAGAGGCCTTGGAACGCGCGCAGATGCTCGAAGCGCAAGTCAGCGCGTCCATGGCCAAACGCACGAGCAGCGAAGATGCGCTGCAAGCGACGGTCGTTCGATTGGAAACCGAACGCGCACGCCTGGAGCAACAGCTCGAGACGGAGCGGGCCGCCAATGCCGCCTTGCGCGAGCGCATCGATTCGCTGCATCAAGAACTGCGTCAGAGCACGGAACACTATGCGACACAAATCAAAGACGCCATTTCGGAAGCCGAACGGCGCGTGAAGCCCATGCTCGTGGAACTCGATTCGTTGCGCACGATGGCCGCGACCTATCAAGCCGGCATACGTGACGCGAGTCGGAAAGAGTTCGATTTCATTCAGCAACTTAGCGCGGCAAAAGGGCGAGGCGATCGCCTTGAAGCGCAAGTGCGCGAGCAATCGGACGAAATCGATGCGCTAACGCGCGAGCTTGCCGCATCCCAAGAACGCGGCGCGTTTTCGCCCGAATTGGCCGCGTTGCTGCGTGGCTGGGCGGAAACGGGGAGACTCGACGATGCCGACTTTGCGGCGCTCGGTACGACGGCCGACGCGCTCGCGCAGATTCCGGCACATTGTCCGAAGTGCGTCGATGGCGAGCCCGAACTCGCACGCGCCGACGATGGCTTCGAGCTGCTGTGTCCCGAGTGCGATCATTCGTCGGGGATCAAACGATCGCGGCTCGAGGCGGTGACGCGTTTCATGCTTGCCGCGCGCATCGACGACTCGAACATAAACGCTTGATTTACCTTTGATTGCACCAGTCCTCTTCAAGAGGTGAGGCTTTTCGGGACTCTTGAGGTGAGCCGTTACGGGAGTCTCGGCGTCATTGCCCTACGCCCCGAGGCTGGCGCGGCGCGTCTTGGCGATGTGTCCTCTTATCGGGCGACGGCGCGTTTTGCGCGTCTTCATAGGCCGCTACCGCGAACGCGAACGCCATCGGCAAAGCGTTCGATTTACCGAACGTCGCCGGGTCGTCCGTTTCGGGGTACGTCATATCTTCCGGGCGCTTGAACAAATCGAGCACGTCGGCTTCATGCCGACTAGCAAACCCGAGGTCCGCCAGCGCTTCCGCTTCGATCCCGTGCAATAACCGCCACGTCAGCGGTACGCCTTGGACGACATAGCGTCCCGCGATATGACGGACGATGTGGTCGAGGTCGCGCGCCGCGGCCTGAAAGCGCAGCGCGGCAAGATCGTTTTCTTTCATGGCCGCTCTCCGAATATCGAGATACTGTGGAAATATACAGTATTCGGACGAGGCGGCCAAACCTCCTTGCCTCGTCAGCGACTAACCATGAATGACGACGAGCAGCGCTTTCGCTTCGGCTTTGCCGGCATTGCGAATTGCATGAGGCACATCGGCCTGGTAGCGGGCCGTATCGGCGAGTTTGAGTCGCTTGGTCTCGCCCGCGCTTTCGATTTCGATCGAACCCGCGAGCACGGTGAGATGCTCGCGCGTACCGGGCTCGTGGGCGTTCGACGTCAGTGCGCCGCCCGGCTGCAACGTCAATTCATACCATTCGAATTTGCCCGCCAGCTCGATAGGCCCCCAGACGCGTAGCTGGTATTTGGCTTCGTGTCCGTCGAGCGTGGGGATCTCGTGCGGTCCCGAGACGGCGATCGTTTCGGGCGCGCGCTGGGCGGCAAACAATTGATCGAGGCTTACCCCGAGCGCGTTCGTGAGTCGCCACGCCACGGCGATCGTCGGATTGGCCTTGTCCCGCTCGATTTCGGAAAGCATCGACTTCGAGACGCCGGCCGCCCGCGACAAGTCGTCCAGCGTCAGTTTTCGCTCCATGCGGAGCCGCTGAATGTGCTCCCCGACGCGAGGCGGTGCCAAGGCGGCAACGGATCCGGCTTGAGCGGGTGCGGGCGCGGTGCGCCGATTGGCGGAGCTTGCCATTTTGTTTTCGATCGCTTAAAGTCGTTCGCTATATCGAACTTGTGTTCGGAAAATTGGAATTGTTCGGCAAAACCGGACAACCGACTATAACAGCAATAGACGGCTGCCTTGCCCGCCATCCGGCGCAAGCGCCACCCTTCCCGTCAGGAGCGAACCGATGCGCGACACTTTTCTCGGCCACTTGCGCGGCACGATCGATCAGATCCGAGCCGATGGCTTCTATAAAACCGAACGCGTGATCGCGAGCCCGCAATCGCCCGACGTGCATCTCGCCAGCGGTGAAGACGTCCTCAATTTTTGCGCCAACAACTATCTCGGGCTCGCGAACGATGCGCGCTTGATCGCGGCCGCGAAAGAGGGACTCGACAAGGACGGTTTCGGCATGGCCTCCGTGCGCTTCATCTGCGGCACGCAGACGGTGCACAAGGAACTCGAGCAGGCGTTATCCGCCTTCCTCGGTACCGAGGACTGCATTCTGTATTCGAGCTGCTTCGACGCGAACGGGGGCTTGTTCGAAACGCTAACCGACGAAACCGACGCGATCATCAGCGACGAACTCAATCACGCGAGCATCATCGACGGGGTCCGTTTGTCGAAGGCCAAGCGTTATCGCTACAAGAACAACGACCTGGCCGATCTCGAAGCGAAGTTGCGCGAGGCCGATGCCGCCGGCGCGCGCTTCAAGCTGATCGCCACCGACGGTGTTTTTTCGATGGACGGCATCATTGCCAACCTCGCCGGCATCTGCGATTTGGCCGACCGTTACGGCGCGATCGTGATGGTCGACGATTCGCATGCGGTCGGCTTCATCGGCGAGCACGGCCGCGGCACGCCCGAGTTTTGCGGTGTGCAAGGACGCGTCGACATCATCACGGGCACGCTCGGCAAAGCGCTGGGCGGCGCCTCGGGCGGATACGTCGCGGCACGGCGCGAAGTGGTCGAGCTATTGCGCCAGCGTTCGCGGCCCTACCTCTTTTCCAATACGCTCACACCGAGCATCGCGGCGGCTTCTCTCGAAGTGCTCGAATTGCTCGCAAGCGACGAAGGCGCGCAATTGCGCCGGCGCGTCCGCGCCAACGGTGAGCGTTTTCGGGAGGCGATGAGCGCGGCGGGCTTTACGCTCGTACCGGGTCAACACCCGATCATTCCCGTGATGCTCGGCGATGCATCGGTTGCATCGAAGATGGCCGATGCGCTCCTCGCGGAAGGCGTCTATGTGATCGGTTTCTCGTATCCCGTCGTGCCGAAGGGCCGCGCCCGTATCCGTACGCAAATGAGCGCGGCGCATACCCCGGAGCAAATCGATCGCGCCGTCGATGCGTTCACGCGCGTGGGCCGCTCGCTCGGCATCGTTTAAGGAGCCCCGAACATGAAGGCACTCGCCAAACTCGAACGCGCGCCCGGGCTCACCCTGACGCAAGTAAACAAGCCCGAAGTGGGCCACAACGATGTCATGATCCGCATCAAGCGCACGGCGATATGCGGCACCGACATTCATATTTGGAAATGGGACGACTGGGCGCAAAAGACGATTCCCGTGCCGATGCACGTAGGCCACGAGTACGTCGGTGAAATCGTCGAAATGGGACAAGAGGTGCGAGGCTTCGCCATTGGCGATCGCGTCTCGGGCGAAGGACATATCACGTGCGGCTTCTGCCGTAACTGCCGTGCGGGCCGGCGTCATCTATGCCGCAACACCATCGGCGTCGGTGTGAACCGGGAGGGCGCATTCGCCGAGTATCTCGTGATTCCCGCCTTCAACGCCTTCAAGATTCCCGACGAAATCTCCGACGATCTCGCCGCGATCTTCGACCCGTTCGGCAACGCGACGCACACCGCGCTGTCGTTCAACTTGGTCGGCGAGGACGTGTTGATCACCGGAGCGGGACCCATCGGCATCATGGCCGTGGCGATCGCGCGGCACGTCGGCGCGCGCAACATCGTGATCACCGATGTGAACGAATACCGGCTCGGCCTCGCGCGCAAGATGGGCGCCACGCGAGCCGTCAACATCTCGAAGGAGTCGTTGCGCGACGTCATGAGCGAGCTGCACATGACGGAAGGGTTCGACGTAGGCCTCGAAATGTCGGGTGTGCCCAGCGCATTCACCGGCATGCTCGAGGCGATGAACCACGGCGGGAAAATCGCGTTGCTCGGTATCCCGCCCGCGCAAACCGCTATCGACTGGAATCAGGTGATTTTCAAGGGGCTCGAAATCAAGGGCATTTACGGGCGCGAAATGTTCGAGACTTGGTACAAGATGGTGGCGATGCTGCAAAGCGGCCTCGATCTCTCGCCGATCCTCACGCACCGCTTCGCGGTGGACGACTACCAAGAAGCGTTCGCCACCATGCTCTCCGGTGAAAGCGGCAAAGTCATTCTGGATTGGACGGTGTAGCGCTCGAGCGTCGCTCGAACTCGGCTTCGATGCGCACTTGCACGTCGTTGCCGACCGCGGGATACCAGGTCGCCAATCCGAACTGCGCACGGCTGAACGCGCCGTGCGCGGAAAATCCCAGTGTATCCGCGTGCGTGAGCGGGTTGCGTCCATAGCCGTTGAACGTCACGTCGAGCGTGACCGGACGCGTCACCGTCCGAATCGTCAAGTCTCCTTCCAGCTTGCCTTGCGCCGGCCCGGTCCTCACGAAGTGGTTGCCGACGAAACGAATCGTCGGGAACGTCGCCGCGTCGAACATGTCGGCGCCCTTCACCATCTTGTCGAGCAACGGCACTTTCGTATCGACGCTGGCAGCGTCGATCGAGATGTCGGCCGTGCTGGCTTCCAGCCCGCCTGGCTTCCATTGAAGCGTGCCGTGCGCGCGGTCGAAACGCATCACGAAGCGCGAGTACTTCAAGTGCTCGACGTCGAACGTGATGCTCCAATGATCGGCATCGAGCGCGTATTCGCCAACAGGCACCCCAGCCTCGTCGGCGGATACCGTGTGCGACACGACCTGTAGCGGCGTACAGCCCGGCATCGCGAGCGCACCCATCGCCAGCGCGGCCGCGCTCAGCATCGCCCGATGCATCAACCAGCGCTTGATCGTCGTCACCTTCATTGCTTTCCTCTTCGTCGTTACTCGCAATCGCCGGCCGCGCCGTACCGCCCGCTCGGCTCCCGTAAAACTTCACCTCGGGGCGATAGCTTATATGCAGGCATCGTATTGACAAAGGAGAATGATCGTTCTACCTTTGTCGGCATGAAAACAGCAACCGACGATTCGCCACCGGCCATACGCGATGCCGATCCAAAAACGCTCCCGGGCCCGCGCGACCGGCTGCTCGACGCGGCGGAGGCGCTGATCTATGCGGGCGGTATTCATGCCACCGGGGTCGATGCGATCGTTCGCGCTTCGCAGGCGACCCGCAAGAGCTTTTATGCGTACTTCGAATCGAAGGATGCGCTCGTGGCCGCGGCGCTCGAGCGACGGCATCTGCGGTGGATGGACTGGTTCGAACAGAGCACGCGGCGCAAGGGGAACTCGCCCGGCGGCCAATTGCTCGGCATGTTCGACGTCTTGCGCGAATGGTTTGCCTCGCCCGGCTTTCACGGATGCGCGTTTCTCAATGCATCCGGCGAAATCGCTTCGCCCGCCGATCCGATTCGGATCGTTGCCCGCGAGCACAAGGCAGCGCTGCTGCGCTTTATCGAAGCATGCTTCGCGGCGTTCGCCGAGGAGCACGGTATCGATGCGCGTCAAGCCACGGCGCTCGCGCGGCAATGGCTCGTGCTCGTCGACGGCGCGATCGGCGTTGCGCTCGTGAGCGGAGCGGCCGATGCCGCCGACGACGCGCAAGCCGCCGCGCGTCAATTGCTCGATCATGCGGCGTCGATGCCGCGACCGCGCGCTTCCAAGGCGAAGCGCGTATCCACCTAGGAGAAGCGTATGTCGGATAGTAGTCCTAATGAAATGCGGCCGCCGTTGCCGCCCTTCACGCTCGAAACCGCGAAACAGAAAGTGCGGGCGGCCGAGGACGGTTGGAACTCGCGCGACCCCGAGCGTGTCGCGCTGGCCTACACGCCGCAAAGCGTATGGCGAAACCGGGCCGAATTCGTGACCGGGCGCGCGCAGATCGTCGCCTTCTTGCAGCGCAAATGGGCCAAGGAACTCGACTACCGCCTCATCAAGGAACTGTGGGCGCACGACGGCAACCGCATTGCCGTTCGCTTCGCCTACGAGTGGCACGACGATTCCGGCAACTGGTTTCGCTCGTTCGGCAACGAGAACTGGGAGTTCGACGAACGAGGCTTGATGGCGCGCCGTTTTGCGTGCATCAACGATTTGCCGATTCGCGAAAGCGAACGTCTGTATCGTTGGCCTCTAGGCCGGCGGCCCGACGACCATCCCGGCCTCTCCGATTTGGGCCTTTGAGCGCGCGAGCCCTCCGATAAGGTCGGCGGTATGAGTCTTCGGTGTGAGTCTGCGGTCTGAGTCTTGCTCGCCTGCCCGCGCTCGAGTCGGGCCTCTAATCATCGCGTCGTCAACATTGCTGTAGTAGAGTGCGCGACGAACGGCGCAAAGCCGAGAGAACGGGACGACAGACGACAACCACGCCGGCTCCGACCGGCAAACGGAGAGGACATGCGTTTGAGGATGGCGGCTGCGCGCCGCATCGGCGCGCGCGCGGCGAAGGCGATATCGGCGGTCGTGCTTGGCACGATGGCGTCCATGATGGTGTCCACGCAAGCGCATGCGGCCGATTGGTGTGGAGGCGGCCTGTGGGTCGATGCGATGATCGCGTCGCATCACATTCATCCGAAGCAATCGTTCGAGGACGTCAACCCCGGATTGGGCGTGGAGTGTTGGCTCAATGGTCAATGGGCCGTCACGGCCGGGGGATTTCGCAATTCGCTTTCCCATCCGTCGTGGTACGGCGGTGGGGTATGGGCGCCCGAATTCGCCCATTGGGGCTTCGTGCGCTTAGCCGTGATGGGCGGCCTGATTTCCGGATACAACTACGGCAGTTATGGCTTCGGCCATGATCATTCGATCGGGCCAGTGGCCGCGCCCGTCGTCATGGTCGTATATAAGCGCGTGGGCATGAACTTCATCCTCATCCCGCCAATCCCGTCCGACAACCTGCCGTTCACCATCGGGTTTCAGTTGAAAGTCGGGTTTTGACCGCTCCTGAAAAAGCTCACTATCCCGAAAAGACTCACCTCATCGCGGTATCGATAGCGTCAACGACAGCGTCACCGGCATCGCGTTCGACGACTCCCGTCGATCAAATGCGCCTTGCAGAAGCATCAGAGCCGCTCTTGTCCGAAAAGCCGTTCGCCTCGGCTCGCCGAGGGATCGGCAACCTGTGGTGAGTGTTTTCGGGAGATGAGGCCTGTGTTCGAACGATTGCCCCCGTATCGCGCTTCCATCCCCGGATGCGCGATTTAGGCGGCTTGAGGTGAGTGTTTTCGGGAAGTGGCGGACGCAGTAGGCCCGGACCTTCACGCCAAGTGTCATCGGCCCGCCCAATACGGCAAAGGACTTTCCGATTCCGAGAAGGTGAGCGTTTTCGGGAGTCGCCGGATGCGCTTGCCGCGGCCTTTGCCAGGTCGCGTGACTCGAGTCGCAGTGAGGTGAGCTTTTGCGGGAGCAGTACCCGCCAAATCGAGAAGCCCGGGGCCCGCCGACAAGCCCGTGGTTGAAACGGGCCGTGCGGCGACAGGTATGTCGTTGCTTCACCCGCCGTGCAAAAAGGAAATACTTCCACGCGCGGTTCTTTCGACGCTCGCCCGCGCGCCATGCGCACGCGACACAGCGCAGAGTGCGACGCAAATCCATGCCAGTGCTTGATCCGACGTGATCTGTGCGCGCCTGCGGCCAACGCCTGCCGCTCGACGCCGACCGCTCCATCATCGATGCCCGGCCATGGCATGCGCCGTGCTTTCTTTTCCCGATCGAGCATTCGTGTCGCCGCTTTTGAGGCGAACGTAAGGAGCAAGTGCGCCCCATGAATTCGTCAACGCGCTGCGGTGTCTGCTCCCTTACGATCGGTCTAGGTTCCCGATGCTTTGCGCCGTGCTGCAATTTGCACGGCGGGCGAATGGGTCGCGGCGCGATTCCCCAACCTCCCGGTTACGACTCGACGCGCAAGCCCGGCAACCGACCGACGGCTGTTGGCTTTTGCGTGCCTGGTGCATATTTTTGCCGAATCGGAATAGGGAACCCCTATGAGCGACGCATCTAGCATGTTGCCCAACGAAGACACCAACGATTTCCTCTCGGGGGGCGGAGAGCTCGGTAGGCTCATCCGCGCTCAGGATTGGCGCGAGACGGCGCTCGGCGATCCCGCGCATTGGCCTCGAAACCTGAAGCTCGCGCTGCGCATCATCCTCAATTCGCGCCAGCCGATGTGGATCGGCTGGGGTTCGTCGCTGATCTATTTTTATAACGACGCTTATCAATCGATCATCGGCGGCAAGCATCCGTGGGCGCTCGGACGTCCCATCGCCGAAGTCTGGCGCGAAATCTGGGACGACATCGGCGGGATGCTCGAACTCGCCATGAGCGGCCGCGAGGCCATCTATGTCGAAGCGCAGCCTCTGATCATGGAGCGCAACGGCTATCGCGAGGAAACGTATTACACGTTCTCCTACAGCCCGATCCCGAACGACGACGGCACCATTGGCGGCATCATCTGCGCCAACACCGACGATACGCAGCGCGTGATCGGCGAGCGCCAGCTTGCCCTGTTGCGCGATCTCGCCGCGGGTGCGGCCGACGCGCGTACTTGGCAAGATGCCAGCGAACGCAGTGTCGCCGCGCTGGAGCGGCACACGCGCGATTTGCCCTTCGCCCTGCTCTATCTCGCGCCGTCGGGGGCGGACGACATCGTGCTCATCGCGGCCTCGGGCATCGAGGCCGGGCACGAAGCGGCGCCGGCACGCCTGCCCGAGGATCGTGCAGTTCCGTGGCCGGTGCATGAGGCGTTGCGCACGCATCGGCCCGTTCTCGTGCCGAACCTGAGAGAGCTCGTCGCATCGCCGCTGCCGGCCGGACCGTGGCCCGAGCCGCCCACGCAGGGTGTCGTAATGCCGATCCTGCCGTCGGGCGAGAGCGGTCACGCCGGGGCGCTCGTCGTCGGTTTGAATCCCTTCCGCTTGTTCGATGAGCCTTATCGCGGGTTCTTGAATCTCGTCGCCGGCCAGATCGGAGCAGCCGTCGCTCACGCGCAAGCTTACGAGGAAGAGCGCCGGCGGGCCGAGGCGTTGGCCGAAATCGACCGCGCGAAGACGGCGTTTTTCTCTAACGTCAGCCACGAATTTCGCACGCCGCTCACGCTCATGCTCGGGCCAATCGAAGATGCGCTCGGCGATACGAGCGATGCGGCGCTTGCCGCGGCGCAGCGGCAACGTCTCGTGACGGCGCATCGAAATGGCTTGCGCCTGCTCAAGCTCGTCAATTCGCTGCTCGACTTTTCGCGGATCGAGGCGGGACGAGTGGTCGCCGCGTTCGAGCCGACGGATCTCTCCAAACTGACGGCCGAGCTTGCATCGAACTTCGAATCGGCGACCGAACGCGCGCGGCTCTCGCTGTCGATCGAGTGTGAACCGCTCCCGCAACCCGTCTACGTCGACCGGGACATGTGGGAGAAGATCGTCTTGAATTTGCTGTCGAACGCGTTCAAGTTCACGTTCGAAGGCGAAATCGGCGTTATCGTGCGTCCGTGCGGCGACGGCACCGCCGCTGAAGTGGTCGTGCGCGACACGGGGGTAGGCATCCCCGCGCGAGAATTGCCGCGACTGTTCGAGCGGTTTCATCGGGTGGAGGGGCAACGCAGCCGCTCGTTCGAAGGATCGGGTATCGGGCTCGCGCTGGTTCAAGAGTTGGTCAAGCTCCACGGCGGCACCATCACGGTGAGCAGCGAGGTGGGGCACGGAACGTCGTTCGTCCTTCGGCTACCGTTCGGTTATGCGCATTTGCCGGCGGAGCGCGTGGGTTCCGCGCTCACGCCGTCGCAGCGCTCGGCGCGTGCCGACGCCTATGTGGAAGAAGCGCTGCGCTGGCTCCCGCTCGATGACGAATTGGGCGGCGAGACCGAGGACGACGCATCGATCGAACGCGCGGACGACATACCGGAATGGTCGTTCGGCAGCGGTACGGTAGGCGCGCGCGTGTTGGTCGCCGACGATAACGCCGACATGCGCGATTACGTGGGCCGCATGCTGAGGACTCGTTGGGAGGTGGAGACGGTGCCCGACGGTCAAGCCGCGCTCGACGCGATTCGGCGGTGCAAGCCCGACCTCATCTTGAGCGACGTGATGATGCCCGTGCTCGACGGCTTCGGCTTGTTGCGCGAGATTCGCGGCGACGCCCAATTGCGCGATTTGCCGTTCGTCATGCTGTCGGCGCGCGCGGGCGAAGAGGCGCGCGTCGAAGGACTCGAATCGGGCGCCGACGATTACCTGACGAAGCCGTTCTCGGCGCGCGAACTGATGGCACGCGTCAATGCCAACTTGGAGATGGCGCGCTTGCGGCGCAACGCGACGCGCGAGTTGCTCGAAAGCGAGGCGCGCTTCCGGAACATGGCCAACCATGCGCCCGTGATGATGTGGGTCAGCGAGCCTAGCGGATCGCTGACGTACCTGAACCGGCTGTGGTGCGAGTTCACGGGCCAGGCATTGGAAGACGCATTGGGCGCCGGTGCCTGGGCGGCATTGCATCCCGAAGATCGTAAGCAGTACGAAGCTTCTTTCGCGGCGGCCACTAGTCGTAGCGAACCGTTCAGCGCCGAGTGCCGGGTCCGGCGCTCGGACGGGGTTTATCGCTGGGCGCTCAGTGCCGCGGCCCCGCGCTTTAGCGACGATGGCGCGTTTCTCGGCTACATCGGTTCCATCATCGACATCACGCATCGCAAAGAAGCCGAGCATATTTTGCGAGAAGCGAACGTGGTCCTCGAGCGGCGCGTCGCAGCCGCGATCGCCGAGCGCGTGCATACCGAAGCGCAGCTGCGGCAGGCGCAAAAGATGGAAGCCATCGGCAAGCTGACGGGCGGCGTGGCGCACGACTTCAACAACGTTTTGCAAGTGATTGCGGGCAATCTCCAGTTGTTGAGCCGCGACGTGGCCGGCAATTTGCGCGCGGAGCAGCGCTTGCAGACAGCGATTGCGGCGACTTCGCGGGGCTCGCGTCTTGCCTCGCAGTTGCTGGCATTCGGCCGTAGGCAGCCGCTTTCGCCGAAGAGCGTCAACCTGGGCCGGCTCATTCGCGGCATCGACGATATGCTGCGGCGCTCGCTGGGCGAAGGCGTGGAGATCGAGACGATCATCGCGGGCGGCCTCTGGAACACGTTCGTCGATACCGTCCAGGTCGAAAACGCGTTGCTCAATCTCGCGATCAACGCGCGCGACGCCATGCAAGCGCAAGGCAAGCTCACGATCGAAGCCGGTAACGCCTTTCTCGACGATACCTACGTCGCGCGTCACACCGACGTCGCGGCGGGGCAGTATGTCATGGTGGCGGTGACCGATACCGGATGCGGGATTCCCTCGGAGCTGCTCGAGCGCGTATTCGAGCCTTTTTATACGACCAAGCCCGAGGGGCAAGGCACGGGCCTCGGCCTGAGCATGGTGTATGGTTTCGTCAAGCAATCGGGCGGGCACATCAAGATCTACAGCGAAGTGGGACATGGCACCACCGTGCGTATCTACTTGCCGCGCGCGCAGCAGCCGGAGGAGGTCGAAACCGATCTCGAAACGGGGGCGATCACCGGCGGCAACGAGACGGTGCTCGTCGTCGAGGACGATGAGGATGTGCGTGGAACCGTGGTCGATCTGCTTTCCGAACTCGGCTACCGCGTGCTGAGAGCGAAGGACGCGCAAAGCGCGATGGCGATCGTCGAGAGCGGCGTGCCCATCGATCTGCTGTTCACCGACGTGGTGATGCCCGGGCCGCTCGGCAGTCCTGAACTGGCCCGTAAGGCGCGCGAACGCCTGCCGAATATCGCCGTTCTGTTCACCTCCGGCTACACCGACAACGCGATCGTGCACGGCGGCCGCCTCGACGAAGGGGTGGACCTGCTCAGCAAACCGTATAGCCGAGAAGCGATGGCGCGCAAGATTCGCTATGTTCTGCGCAACCAAGCGCGCGCTCAACCGGTGCCGGTCGAGACGCCGATTCTGCCCGCGCCGGCGCAAGAAGTCGTGCCGGACGCAGCGCGGGTGCCCGCGCGCGTGCTGCTCGTCGACGATGACGCCATGGTTCGCTTCACGACGGCCGATATGCTCAGCTACCTCGGTCACGCCGTGACGGAGGCGGGCGATGCGACCGACGCGTTGCGGTTGCTCAGCGAGCACGCCTTCGACGTGATCGTCACGGATATCTCGTTGCCGGATTTGTCGGGCGACGAACTCGCGATGCGGGCCCTCGCATTGCAGCCGGGTTTGCGCGTGATATTCGCGACGGGCTACGACGCGTTGCCCGAGGACAGCGATCACCAAGCGCTTGCCGGCGCGATGCTGCTGCGCAAGCCCTATAACAAAGAGCGAATCGAGGAAGCGATGAATGCGGCGATGGCCGCGCGTCTGGCCGCGGGCGCCTCGCGTGCGGCCATCGAGCAGCGGGCCATACCGGCCCTTGCTTCCAACGAGAGCGAGAAGGAGAAGGCGAAGCGCATGCCATCGATTTGAGATACGCTTTCCCGGCTTCGAAAGCAACGCGAAGCGACGAACGGTGAGAAGATTCGGGAGCGATGCGGCCGATGGCGATCGCGCCGGATAGCATCCCGAAAAGACTCACCTATTAGCGCGGTCGAGCGCAGTAAGGTGAGTCTTTTCAGGAGCGCGCGACTCGATGTCTTTTTTGCCTGCGGAGGCAAGCGCTGGCAGCATTAATCGGACTTTGTTGTAGGAATTATTCAATGCATGCGTGAAAACGATTATGAAAGAAATATCGCAATGTCGGTGATCGTACGTTAATCTCGCGTCAAAGCGCCGACTATGCTCCAGCGTCGTTTGCAGCGCGGCCGCGCACGCAGGCATGCGCGAAGGCGCAGGCGGCACGAGCGGCGAGGACAGCGTTCGCAAGCCTGATCAAACGTGTGAGGAAAGCTGCGCCGCAGCGAGGTTGCGCCGGAAGGCGCGTGATCGCGGCGGTTGGAACGTTCCGTGCATGTGAAACGGTACCCTGGCTTTTTGCAGTTTTGCTTTTTGCCGATTTTGTATCGATAATTCAAGCCGACACCGCTTGACCACGATCGTGCGCTGCCTTCCCTGGTACGCGCCCGTGGGCGGCTGCAACCTTTCGACTACGAGTCGAGTATGATTCGGCTCGGGTCAACTGGGGATTTAGCGCCCCGCATCAACCATAACCGGAATCATCGATGGAACAGCTTGAAGGCGAAGCTCGCGAACGGCTGATTCGCTGGCTGCGACGCCGCATGGAAGAATACGGCATTACCGTGGAAGCCGTTGCCGAATCGATTTCCGCCGATAAGCAGGCGGAGCGCCCGATTCTTTATCGCGACGCGATGGGCAACACGTGGGACGGGTACGGGGATCCGCCCGATTGGCTGCGCCGCGCTGTAGCGGCTGGCCAGCAAATGGACTTTTACCGCTGTGAAAGCTGACGCACCGGCGGTGCCTCAGTCATCGTGGGAGGCCGGCGCGGTCGTTTGATCGGCCGGCCAGTGATTTTCGTAGACGCATTCGCCGATCGGCATGCGTTTGGCCCATTGCTCCAGTTCGAGCATCGGCTTCGGATAAAAGCCTTCCACGTGTCCCAGGCAGAGAATCGCAACCGGTTTCGCACCGGGCGGCATTCGCATCAGCGTACGCACTTCGTCGACGTCGAATAGCGAAACCCATCCCATGCCGAGCCCTTCGGCACGCGCGGCAAGCCACATGTTTTGAATGGCGCAAGCCACCGATGCCAAATCCATTTCGGGCATCGTGCGGCGGCCGAATACGTGCCGTTCGCGGCCGTCCATCAGCGCCATGACGAGCAGTTCGCCGCACTCGAGCATGCCTTCAACCTTCAGGCGCATGAATTCGTCGTGCCGCTCGCCGAGCGCATCGGCCGTGCGTACGCGCTCGCGTTCGACCGCACCGTGCAACGCGCTGCGCAGCGCCGGATCGGTAATGCGCGAAATGCGCCATGGTTGCATGAAGCCGACGCTCGGCGCATGGTGGGCGGCATCGATCAGGCGAGCGAGCACTGTCGCGTCCACCGCGCCGCGCACGAAATGGCGCATGTCGCGCCGTTCGTAGATCGCGCGGTACACCGCCGCGCGTTCGTCGTCGTTGAATTGCATCGCCATGACTGGAAGCGGTTTCGAAAGCCGCGTGGATCGCAATACGCGAAGTGTAAAGCGACCGACCGCGTCACGCACCACAAATGCGATTGCATCGCTTCACCATTTCGTGGCTCAGCGTGATTGCGCCCAGCGAACCCTCAATCGCTATTCCCTGCGCCGTGGCCGGTTTCGGGAGTACGCGTTTCGCGTTGTAGGTAGCCGAGCGATTGAGCGTCGGCCACGTGGTTGCCGTTCGCGCTCGTGCGGGCCGGCTGCGCCGACGGGGCGAAGGTACTCGACGACTGTTGCGCCGGCAGGCTCTTCAAATAATGGGCGACGGCAAGCAAATCCGCATCGGACAGGTATTCGGTGCTGTCTTCGATCTGCTCGACCATGCTGCCGTACGCGATATTGCCGTGGGCATGGCCGTTTTTTAGGAAGGCGGCGATATCGGCCTCTCCCATGCGGCCTAGGCCGGAGCCGGGATCGCCCGTCAGGTTCGGCGCGAACCAGTGGTCGTTCACTCCCCCGGTCAAAAAGCGAGCGTCCGATTCGTCATAGCCGCGCTCTTGGTATCCCCACCCGCGCGGCGTATGACAAGCGCCGCAGTGTCCGAGCGATTGAACGAGGTAGGCGCCGCGAGTCCATCGAGGGTCGTCCGGCGAGCGCGACTTGAATCCGCCGCGCGGCATGAAGGCCCACTGCCAGCCATACAGCGTCCAACGCTGGTTGAACGGAAAAGCGACGTCGGCCGGCTCGGTCGGCTTCGCGACCGGCGGGATGCGAAGCATGATGTAGGCGTAGAGCGCGTGCAGGTCGTCGTCCGACATCTTCGAGAATTCGGGGTAAGGCATCGCCGGATAAAGCACCTTGCCGCCCGGGGCGCGGCCGTGGCGAACGGCGCGCTCGAAGTCCTCGTAGGTGTAGGCGCCGATACCGAAACGCGGATCGGGCGTGATGTTGCTCGTCTTGATGGTGCCGAACGGCGAACCCATGCCGAGCCCACCCGCGAAAGGCGCTCCGCCTTGCGTCGCCGTGTGGCAACCGGCGCAGTCGGCGGCCTTGGCGACGTACTCGCCGCGCGCGAGCGTCGCCGCGTCGGCCTGCACGTGCGCCGGGGCGGCCGGCGGTGGGCCGTGGCGCGGGCCGCCCATCGCGATCGCCAGAACGGCGGGCAGTGTCAGCATGACCAAATCGGTTGCCGTGCGTGGCGGCTTTTTCATCGTGTTTGCTTCCCCGATATAAGGCGAGGCTGCGCGCCGAGCGGTAGCCGTTCGTGCGGCTGCGACGTCCTCGGCCCTCGAGCGAGCCATTGCCATGCGACCGTCAGCGCGCCGAGGAGAAAAGCCACGCCGCCCGGCACCCACATGATGAGGCCGCCTAGCATCCGGGGCGCAATGTAGATGACCGCATAGATCGGCAGCCAACTCAATACGACGAAACACCAATACAGTGCGTTTTCGCTCACATCGACGAATCATTTTCCTTCGAACGGCCCCAGATAGAGCAACGCCCGTGAGGAGCGACCGGCACGGCCCTTGCAAGGACATGCGCGCCGCGTGTGTCGACGATCGACGTCAGCGAGCGCCGGAAGCGAGTGGGCAAGGCACGCGGTAGTTTCATTCGACGCCATCGTTGCGCGAAGCGGACGCGATGCTGTCAGCACGATGCATTCCCGATTCTCCGAGCGCGCGGCAGCCGAAAGCGCAAAACGCTGCCAAACTCCATGTGTCAGCACTAGGCGCGAGTAGGAAAGTGGGGTGCGTGCCGCTTCGCCGCTAGGCTCGTCATCGCCGGCGGGCCGGCGCCGCCCTTCTCCGTCTTGAAACGAGGCTTGCCCCATGAACGACACGCCGGTGTCAGAGCGCGAATCCAGTTGGAGTGCGCGTACGACCTCGCGATTGCGCGAAGCGTTGAGCGGTCATCGACGCGGAGTACGTTTTCTGCTGCCGTTTGCCGGTCCGGCCGTCGTCGTCTCCGTGGCCTACATCGACCCGGGCAATCTGGCGACGAACCTGCAAGCGGGCGCCGCATACGGCTATGCGTTGCTGTGGGCCGTCTTATTCGCGAACGGCGCCGCGATGCTGTTTCAAGCGGTGTCGGCGCGGGTCGGCGTCGCGACCGGGGAGAGCTTGGCCAAGCTGTGCGCGCGCAGGTTGCCGCGCCCCGTCGTCTGGGCGATGTGGGGTGTCAGCGAGATCGCGGCGATGGCGACGGACCTGGCCGAATTCCTTGGCGGCGCGATCGGGTTCTCGCTGCTCGCCCACATTCCCTTGATCGCCGGTATGGCGATCACGGCCGTTCTCACCTGGGCTCTACTCTCGCTGCAACGGCGTGGCTATCGTCCAATCGAACTCGCGATCGGCGCGCTCGTGGGTTTGATCGCCGTCGCCTACGTCGCGCAACTTGCGTTCGTGTCCGTCCCATGGCGTCCCGTACTGCAGGGTCTCATCGTGCCCACGATCCCCGATCGCGAGGCGCTGCTCGTCTGCGCCGGCATCGTCGGGGCGACGATCATGCCGCATGCGCTGTTCTTGCATTCCGGACTCAGCGGCGAGCGCATCAAACCGCGCAACGAACAAGAGCGAACGCAACTGGTGCGCTACGCGAACGCGGAAACGATCATCGCGCTGACCGTGGCCGGGCTCGTCAACATCGGGATGGTCATCATGGCGTGCGGCGCGTTTCACGATGGCCATCGCGAGGTCACGGAAATCGGCGCCGCGTATCGCACGTTGACGCCTCTATTCGGCTCGATGGCCGCCGGGCTTTTTTTGACCGCGCTGATGGCGTCGGGTATCTCGAGTTCGGTCGTGGGCACGATGGCCGGTCAGATGATCATGCAAGACTTCCTGGGCCTATCGCTGCCGGTGTGGTTGCGGCGTCTGGTGACGATGGCGCCGAGCTTCATCGTGGTCGCCTGCGGTTTGGGCGTGACGCGCTCGCTCGTGCTCAGTCAAGTGGTGTTGAGCTTCGCGGTGCCGGTTCCGATGTTGGCGCTGATCGGATTCGCGCGGAGCCGCGCGGTGATGGGCGATCATCGCCTGGGGCGCGCGCTGCACATCCTGGCCATTGCCATTTTCGGCGTCGTCGTGGCGATGAACGCCGTGCTCCTCGCGCGGACTTGGCCGTTTGCGTGAACGCGGGTTCTTACGTTGCGCCGTCATGCATCGCCGCCGGCGCAAAGGTGAGCGTTTGCGGGAGATAGCGCCGGTGAGCTTCATGGCCTCGCTCCGCCTCACGTTAGCGGTACAACCGGCTATCGAACCGGCCCTTTCTCGCCTAAAAACCACGCTAGCCGGTTCAGCGCAGGCTCATATGCCGCTCTCGAGTGAGACACTAAGCGCTGTTCGCCTCACTGTGATTCCCCGAAGGTGAGCGTTTTCGGGAGCACTGAATTCCAACATGTGGGCAACCCGGACAGCCTTGGTCTCCTGAGCGAGATTCATGCGATCATCGATAGTTCCGACGTGGCTTCGCCCGTCATCGCCATTGCGACTACTGCCGGACTGCGAGCCGGCTCAATTGGAGAATCCGACGATGCAGATCACGGGAGACATGCTGATCGCTGGCGGCTCGGTGCGCGGTAACGCCGGGACGTTGCGCGCGTTCGACCCCGCCCGTAACGCCGAGATGGAGCCGATCTTCGGGGCGGGCGACGCCGGCGACGTCGATCGCGCGTGCCGGCTGGCGCAAGCGGCGTTCGATCCGTTTCGCCAAGCGCCGCTCGAGACGCGCGCGCGGCTATTGGAGGCTATCGGCGAACGCATTCTCGCGCTCGGCGATGCGCTGATCGAACGCGGACACGCCGAATCGGCGTTGCCCAAGGCTCGTCTCGAAGGCGAGCGGGCACGCACGGTCGGTCAGCTCAAGCTGTTCGCGCAACTGGTGCGCGACGGCCGCTGGCTTGGCGCGACACTCGATTCCGCGATGCCGGAGCGCAAGCCGCTGCCGCGCTCGGACCTGCGCTTGCAAAAGATTCCCGTCGGCCCCGTGGCCGTCTTCGGGGCGAGCAACTTTCCGCTCGCGTTTTCGGTCGCGGGCGGCGATACGGCCTCCGCGTTGGCGGCCGGTTGCCCCGTCGTCGTCAAGGCGCATCCCGCGCATCTGGGCACGTCCGAACTCGTGGGGCGGGCGATTCAAGAGGCCGTGGCCGAATGCGGCTTGCCGGCCGGCGTGTTCGCGCTCGTGATCGGGGCGGGCAATGCCGTCGGTGAAGCGCTCGTCGCTCATCCGGCGATCAAGGCCGTCGGCTTCACGGGATCGCGCGGCGGCGGCATCGCGCTGATGAATATCGCCGCGCGCCGGCGCGAGCCGATCCCCGTCTACGCCGAAATGAGCAGCATCAACCCGTGCTTCGTATTGCCCGGGGCGCTGGCGGCGCGCGCGGAAGCGATTGCGACCGGGTTCGTCGATTCGTTGACGCTCGGTGTCGGGCAGTTCTGCACGAACCCGGGGCTGGTCGTCGTGCTCGACGGTCCGGACCGGCAGGCGTTCGTCGAGGCCGCGTCGAAGGCGCTCGAAAAGAAGGGCGCGCAAACGATGCTGACCGCGGGCATCGCCAGCGCCTATCGCGATGGCGTGGGCAAGCGGGCCGGGGTCTTGGGCGTGACGCAAGTCGGACAAGGCGCGAGCACCGATGCGCAACATGCAGCGTTGCCCGCGCTGTTCGCGACGTCGCAATCGCGCTTTCTCGCCGAAGCGCCGCTCGAGGATGAAATCTTCGGCCCCACGTCTTTGATCGTCACGTGCGCGAACGTCGATGAGATGGTGGAGCTGGCGGAGCATATCGAAGGGCAACTGACGGCGACGCTGCACATGGAGCAAAGCGACGTCGAACTCGCGCGCCGGCTTTTGCCGACGCTCGAGCGCAAGGCCGGACGCATTTTGGCGAACGGTTTCTCGACGGGCGTCGAGGTGGCGCATGCGATGGTGCACGGCGGGCCGTTCCCGGCTACGTCCGATCCGCGTTCCACGTCGGTGGGCACGCTTGCGATCGAGCGCTTCTTGCGGCCGGTTTGCTACCAGGACTTGCCGTCCGAGCTGCTGCCGTCCTCGGTGCAGGACGACAATCCGCTGAACCTTTGGCGTCTACGCGACGGCACGTTCGAGCGCCGTTGAGAAAAGTAGCGGCCGGGTTCGCCGAAGACGGTGCCGACCGTCTTCGGTAGCGGCCCGTTTCGCCTTTCAGGGCGGCTCCGCCGCCTCGGGGGCGCTCAACCGCCTACGCGATAAACCCGGCCCGTTTGCGCGCCTTCCACGCTGCGGCAGTATGCAAGCGCGGCGCGTTGCGCGCTGACCGGTTCGAATCCGCGGAAGTAGGGGCCGTAGGCGTCGAGCGATTCTTCGAGCACGGTCGGGCTGACGAGATTGATGCGCAATCCGCGCGGCAACTCGATCGCGGCGCCGCGAACGAAGCCTTCGAGCGCGAGATTCACCGTGGTCGCATTGATGCCGTCGCGAATCGGCTCGTCGGCCAAGATGCCGCTCGTCAACGTGAACGAGCCGCCGTCGTTGACATGATGCTGAGCCGCCAGCACCACGTTGATCTGTCCCATGAGCTTATCGCGCAGCCCGATCCAAAACTGGTCCGCCGTCATTTCATGAAATGGCCCGAAGTGGAGCTTGCCGATCGTCGTGACGACAGCGTCGACGCGCCCGATTTCATGGAAGAGACGCTCGACGTTCGGTAGGTTCGTTGCGTCGACGTGATAGTCGCCGTGCGACGCGCCGACGGTGACGATCTCATGGCGTTGCTTCAATTGAGCGCATACGGCCCCGCCTAGCGTGCCGCTCGCCCCAATGACCACGATTTTCATCCTCGCTCCTCGATGAACAACCACGCGTGGCACGCCCGCCTCGTCGGGGCGTCAGTGTGTCGGCGCATTATGGGCGCGTATCGAGCCGAATGCGCAAAGGCAGCACGAGTAACACCGCCGCGATCAGCTTGGCCGCCAACTCCAGGGCCGTCACCGATGCACCGAGCGGAAACGCGACCCACTCTTGCGGCAGTAGCGGCGATACGAGGACGATCGACGCGAGGCATAGCGCGACCGTCAGCCAGCGTGCCCAAGCATGGCGCAGCGCGACGAACGCATAGAGCACGCCGACGATTACGCGCGCCGTCAACGCGGCCGCGAGCGACGGCGACACCGGCGCGGCGTTCTCCGCCGGTATCGACGCGAATTGCGCGAGCGGCAGTTCCAGCCAGGCGAGCGCGTAGCTCAGCCCGAGACACGCGAGCGCGATCGAGAATCGCCGGGCCGAGGCGGGCTCGAGCGGCGTACGCCGCGCGCGTAGGGCCTGGCTCACGCGCCGCATCGGGGCGTCGGGTAACGGGTGGCTCGCGTTCATGGTCTGCTCGCTGATAGGTGGGCACGATTCGTCGGCTTGAACTCGAGCCAGCATCGAGCGTGCACACTCGTTCCGCCATCGTATCGCAGCCGCGAACAACTGCAAGTGCGGTGGGTGGGCCGGCGCACGGTTGCGGGGCACGACACGTTCGCGCAAACGGCCGGCGAGAGATGCAAAACCCGTTCCGGCTTCGGCGGGGCTTGGCCCCGCGGCCCGTCCGCCGTGGCGGGCGGAAAAACGGCGTTTTTTTCCATAGAACCGGCGTTCCCTACAGAGTATGATTCGAATCCTGCGAGCCGGCGCCCGTGGTGAAAACGCAGTCAGGCGCTCTTCTCTCGCGGCTGCGCGACGCATCGCACGACGTCGCAGCAAGCGTATTCAGGGAGGCAGGCGACTCATGCATCACCCCGACGCCGCATTCACGCATCGCGGTTACTTGCTCAATTGCGCGCCCGCGAGGGCTGGAGACGGCATGTTTCAGCCGTACGTCGTCATCTCGCGCTCCAGCGACGGAGAGCTCGTGGCGAACCGCTTTTTCCCCAACGATTTGCGTTTTTCCGAGGAAGCGGCGGCGATCGCTCATGCGCGCGATTGGGCGGTGCGCTGGATCGACGCGAGCAGTCTCACCGTTTAGCGCGCAACCGCGCGCGTGCCGCGCGTACAAGACGGAACGAAACGCGGTAATCTCTTCGGATTGTCCGACTTTCGAAGCTGCATCGCCGCTCATTTCATCATCATGTCGAATCCGCTTTCCCGCCATTGGGGCCTCGACCAAATCGTGGCCGAGCTACGCGCCTCGCGCGAAGAGCTGCATCGAACCCGGCATCCGCGCGGCATACGAGCGCTGCCTTCCCGAGAAGCGATCGTCGGCATCGTCGAAAACCTGCGCGCCGTCATGTTTCCGACGCACTACGGCGCGCCCGATTTGACCGACGAAAGCGTCGATTACTACGTCGGGCAGACGCTGGAAAACACGTTGCGGCTGCTTTGCGAGCAGGTGCGCCGCGCGCTGCGGTTTTTGCCCGAGCACGCCGATACGCCGGAACCCGAACTCGAAGTCCGCGCGTTCGAAATCACGCGCGAACTGGGCGCGCAGTTGCCCAGTATCCGCGCGACGCTCGTCAGCGATATTCAAGCGGCTCACGTCGGCGATCCGGCGGCGCAGCACATCACCGAAATTCTGCTGTGCTACCCCGGCGTGCTCGCCGTCATGCATCACCGGCTTGCCCATGCGCTGCATCGGCTCGGTGTGCCGTTACTTGCGCGCTTCATCAACGAGATCGCGCATTCGGCCACGGGTATCGACATTCACCCCGGCGCGCAGATCGGTCCCAGCTTTTTCATCGACCACGGTACCGGCGTGGTGATCGGCGAGACGGCGATCATCGGCGAGCGCGTGCGGCTCTATCAAGCGGTGACGCTCGGCGCGAAGAGCTTTCCGGCCGATGCCGACGGTACGCTCGTGAAAGGACATGCGCGCCATCCGATCGTCGAGGACGACGTCGTCATCTATGCCGGCGCGACGATTCTCGGGCGGGTCACGATCGGGCGCGGTGCCGTCATCGGCGGCAACGTGTGGCTCACGCACAGCGTGGCGGCGGGCACGAGCGTGTCGCAGGGCAACGTACGCGAAGGCGCGCGCGGGGAAGACCCCGAGACGCGGGGACGCGGGCGGCGATGAGTCGCGCCGACGTCGTCATGTATCGGTGCACCGTCGCCGGCGTACAGGCGACGTCGGCGGATACCGCGCGAACCTTTGCGCGCCATTCGCACGACACGTTCGGCGTGGGTCTCGTGCTGCGCGGCGCGCAGCGTTCGGCCAGCGGGCGGGGGCCGGTGCAAGCGCGGGCCGGCGACATCATTACGGTCAATCCCGGCGAGGTGCATGACGGCAGCCCGTTCGACGACCGCGGCAGGGCGTGGCGCATGCTCTACTTCGAGCCGGCGCTGGTGCACGACGTGGCGGGCGAGCTCGGCGCGGCGACGCCCGCGTCGGTCGAACTCGAGCAACCCGTGTTGCACGACGAGGCATTCGCCGCGCGCTTCGAGCGTGGATTCGCCGAGGCGACGGGTGCCGGCGTTACGTCGGAGCGGCTGGCGTGCGACGAGGCGCTGTACATGCTGATGGCCGAATTCGTTCGCCGTCATTCGACGGTGCGCTTGCGTGGGCAGGCCGGCGAAGCGGCCGACGGTACGAGCGCGAGTATCCGCCGGGCGAAGGCGCGCATCGACGACGATCCTTGCGAATCCATCACGCTGACGGGTCTCGCCGCTGAGGCGGGGTTGAGTCGATTCCAGTTGCTGCGCGGGTTCGCGCGCGATACCGGCTTGCCGCCGCATGCCTACCTCATTCAGCGGCGCATTGCGCTCGCCCGGCGTCTCATCGAGCGCGGCTTGCCGTTGGCCGAGGCGGCCGCGGGCGCGGGCTTCGCCGATCAGAGCCATATGACGCGAGCGTTCGCGCGAGCCTTCGGCATTACTCCCGCACAGTACGCGGGCGCGGTTCGTTAGCCGAACCGGCGATTTTCGATTCGCCGATGACCGGGCCTCCGGTCCAGTCCCTGCAATTTCGTTCAAGACCGCTTCTCTAGCGTTCTCTAATCTGCGTCGCATTCCTTTACTTCGGAGCGACGAGATGGGTTCGCGTTTGACAGGCTATCTCTTTTGCGCACTCGCCATGATCGGCGTGGGCAGCACGGTGGTGGCGAGCAAATTGATTGCGCATGGACTGCCGCCGTTCGCGGCTACCGCGCTGCGTTTTGCGATCGCCTTCCCGCTGTTCTTGTTGGCAATGAAACTGACCGGCGAGACATGGCCGCGCGTGAGCCGCCGCGAGGCGTGGCTGCTCGTGTTGCAGTCGGGCTCGGGCAGCGTGGGCTACACCGTGTTGCTGTTGAGCGGCATGCGGCTGACATCGGCCACCGATGCCGGTGTGATCGCCGGCACCCTCCCCGCGGTGGCCGCGCTCGTGGCCATCGTGGCGCTGCGCGAGCGGCCCGGCGCGCTGACGCTGGGCGCCGTGGCATTGGCGACGGCCGGTGTGATCGTCTGCACGGCGCACTCGGGCGAAGCATCGGCGCACGGCGCGGCGGGCGCGCCGGCGCCGATGCTGCTTGGCGATGCCTTCGTTTTACTGGCCGTGGTGTGCGAAGCGCTATTCATCTTGCTCAACAAGCGGCTGAAAACCCCTGTCTCGCCGTTGCAGATGTCGACCGCGATGTCGGGTATCGGGCTTGCGCTGTCGCTCGTGCCCGCGCTGCTCGAGCGGCCATGGACCTTGCATTACGACGGCCTCGCCGTTGCGGGCGTGGTCTATTACGCGCTCGTACCGACCGTCGGTGGATTCCTGCTTTGGTTTGCGGGGGCGGCGCGCATCGCCGGTGCGCAAGCGAGCGCGTTGACCGCGTTCGTCCCGGTTTCCGCGGCCGCATTCGCGGCGGCTGTTCTGCATGAAGCGATCGGCGTTGCGCAGTGGTGGGCGATCGCCTGCGTGCTCGGCGCCGTGTTGCTGATCGCATGCGACGGCGCCCGTTCGACACCGCGCAAGGCCAAGCCGACGCAGGCGGCTCGTGTGCGAATCGGTTAGTACGGAAGACGCGAGCGCGATCCTCGAACGTTTTACACGTTCGGGACGCTCATGCCGTCCGCGTTACCGACGATGGCTAGGAACTCGCGTCGCGTCGAGGGATCGTCGCGGAACGAGCCGAGCATGCGCGAGGTCACCATCTGAACGCCGGCCTTGTGCACGCCGCGCGTCGTGATGCATTGATGGGCTGCTTCGAGAATGACGCCGACGCCCTTCGGCTGCAGGATGTCATTCAACGTATCGGCGATTTGCACCGTCATCTTCTCTTGGATTTGAAGACGCTTCGCAAATGCATCGACGAGCCGTGCGAGCTTGGAGATGCCGACCACGCGATGGTTCGGCAAGTAGGCGACATGCGCGCGGCCGATGATCGGCACCATGTGATGCTCGCAGTAGCTTTCGAAACGAATGTCTTTGAGCACGACCATTTCGTCGTAGCCCTCGACCTCCGAAAACGTGCGGGCGAGGATCTCTCGCGGATCGAGCGCATAGCCTTTGAAAAACTCCTCGTAGGCGCGCACGACGCGGGCCGGCGTGTCGAGCAGCCCTTCGCGAGCCGGGTCGTCGCCGGCCCAGCGCAACAGGACACGCACGGCCTGCTCCGCTTCATCGCGGCTCGGCCGCGCGGGTGCCGCGGACGACGCCTCCGCGTGCTTGCGTGTGCCCGCCCGGCTTGCCTTTTTTTCTCGCGAAGCTTCCTTCATCGCTGACTCCTCGTTCTTTTCGCCCGTACGGCTTGCGCAATGAGAGGCATTGTTTCACGATTTTTCCCGATGCGCCTATGCGGTCCAACGCTGTAGCACAATAGCGCACAGTCGTCCCAACACCTACGATTGCCGAGGAATTGCCGCCATGTCATTCGTCGCCATCAACGGGATACGTCTTCATTACCGCATCGACGGTACGGAGCACAGCGATGCGCCTTGGTTGGTGCTCGCCAACGCGCTTGGCGCCGACCTCACGATGTGGTCTGCGCAGATCGCGGCGTTTTCCTCGCGCTTTCGCGTGCTGCGCTTCGATACGCGCGGGTTGGGGTGTTCCGAAGCCCCGCCCGGTCCGTATACGGTGGACGATTGGTGCGCCGACGCGTTGGGTTTATTCGACGCGCTTTCGATCGAACGGGCGCATTTCTGCGGGATATCGATGGGTGGACTGATCGGTGTAGCACTCGGGGCCCGCCACGGCGACCGTATCGACCGGCTCGTCTTGGCCCATACGGCGGCTCGCCTCGGCAGCGCCGATGTATGGAGCGCCCGAGCGCAACAAGCTCGCGAGCAAGGAACACGCTCGTTGGCCGATGCAACGCTCAAGCGGTGGTTCAGCAGTGCCTTCACCGCGCGCGAACCGCTCGTGCACGCGGCGATCCGCGACGCCTTTGTTCATATGGACGGTGAAGGGTATGCCGGCAACTGCGAGGCGATAGGCGACGCGGACTTGCGCGCCGAGCTTGGGGCGATCCGTGCGCCGACGCTGGTGATGACGGGCCGAGCCGATCCGTCTGTCCCCCCCGACGATAGCCGGGCGCTTGCGCAGGGCATCGAAGGTGCACGCTTCGTCGAACTGGAGGCGCAGCATCTCTCGAACATCGAGCGGGCCGACGAATTCACGCGCACGGTGCTCGGATTTCTCTCGGCACCGACCTCGCCCTGAATGCCGGTTTAGCGGTATGGCGATGCGCGGCCGCTATTCCTCCGCGTCATGCTCGGCTACGAACCGAAGTAGATACGCGCGCAGGGCGGCTTCGAGCGCCCGGTGATCGGCTACGCTTTTCGAGCCGGCTTCGGCTTCCTCGCCGAATAGGCTGGGCGGCGCGTCGCATACCCCCACTTCGAATCCTTCGCGCAGCACGCGGATTTCGTGCGTGGCTTCGAGGTATTCGGCGACCCAATGAATACCTTCGATATGGACACCAGTGCGAACGGGTGCGGTCATCGCGAGCCTCCTCGAATCCAAGTTAGCACTTCGGCTGGCCGCGGAGGGAGGGCGTTCATGCCCCCGTCTCCCGCGTGATGCCAAAAACCACTTTGGAAAAAGAGTACGCCACTCGCGCCGCGAGCGCACGCGCTATTCGGCCGCGTGCGTGCTGCAAGTGCCGTCAGTGGCTGATCGCCTCGAGCGAACGTCCCTTCGTGGACGGGCCGATGAGCATCATGCAGATGCCCACCACCATCGATGCCCCGATGAATACCGCCACGCCCGGTACGCCGTACTTGTGCAGCAATACGCCGATCGCGAGCCCCGCGAAGGCGACCGCCAGCCGGCTCCACGAGTAGACGAAGCCCACGGCACGCGCGCGCACGCGAGTGGGGAACAGCTCCGCTTGATAGCCGTGATACGCGTACGACATGACATTGGACGCGAGCGTGAACAGCACGCCGAGGACGATCAGCAGACCCGGGGCGGACGCTTGCGAGAAGAGCGCGATGACGATGCCCATGATGAGCAGACCGCCGCAGATCTGCGTTTTGCGCTCGATCTTATCGGCAAAGAGCGTGCCGAGCAGCGGACCGAACGGGTTCGCGATCGCGATGATGAACGCGTATTGGAGGCTCGTCGTGACATGCACGCCGCGGCTGATGAGCAGCGTCGGCACCCATGCGGCGAAGCCGTAGAAGCCGATCGCTTGCGCCATGTTGAAGACCGACAGCAAGAGCGTGCGCTTCAGATACAGCGGCCCGAAAATTTCGCGGAACGAGCCGCGGCCTTCCGTTTCGGTGCCGATGGGCTTCGGCGGCGGCAGCTTGATCCCTTTCTCGGCTTCGACGCGGCGCTCGATGTCGGCGACGATGCGCTCCGCTTCGTCCACACGCCCTTGGCGTGCCAGCCAACGCGGGCTTTCGGGCACGTTGCGGCGAATGATCCAGACGAACGCCGCGCCGAGTGTGCCGATCAAAATGACGACGCGCCAGTAGTCGAGTCCGAACGGATGCGTGCCTTTGAGAACGAATGCGAGGAAGGCGACGAGCGGCACCACGCAGAACGTAATGAACTGATTGACCGCATAGGCGCGGCCGCGCTCGCCGCTCGGGATGAGTTCGGAGATGTAGGAATCGATCGTCACCAGTTCCACGCCGATGCCGATGCCGGCGATGAGCCGCCAGATGTTGATGGCTTGGCCCGAGTGCTGGAACGCCATGATCGCCGTGCAGACGACGTACCAGATCAACGACCAGGTGAAGATGAAGCGTCGCCCGAAGCGATCGGCGACGAAACCGAACACGAGCGTGCCTAGCCAGAGACCCGCGAACGTCGCGAAGACGAAGGTGCCGAATCCCGCGACCGCAATCGGCGCGAGTGCCGCGAAAAAGCCCAGCGACTCGGGCTTGAAGAGCCCCGATTGCACCATGCCCGGTGCGACATAACCGGTGAAGAACAGGTCGTAGAACTCGAATACGCCGCCGAGCGATATGAGCATCACCATGGTCCAGACGGTGCGCGACGGCGGCAGGCGGTCGAACCGCGCTGCGATTGCTAAGGATTGCTGATTGGTCATCTTCGCCTCATCGGTTCTTCTGCGTTTTTGTGGCCGAATCCTTTGAGTGCCTATGCGGCCGGCCAAGCCGATCGACGCCCGTTTGGCATGGGCACCCCCGGCACAGCTTGGCATGTGGTTAGTTACTTAACAATGGGTGCGACTACGTATGATTGAATCGACGTGAGGCCGCGCCGAATGCTGCGCCGCGGCGAACCGCGAGCGGCAATTCGGCGTTCGAGCGAGTCGATTTTTTGGAGTCACTGGATCGTTGAGAGTGCTTGACGAACGGTGTCGAAGATGCGGCCGATTTGTTCTTCGCTGATGATAAGCGGCGGTGAAAACGCCAGGATGTCGCCCGTATATCGAACGAGCACGCCCGCTTCGAAGCACTTGACGAATGCCTCGTAGGCACGGGCACCCGGTGCGCCCGGGCGTGATTCGAGTTCGATGCCGGCCACGAGGCCGAGGTTGCGGATGTCCTTTACATAGGGTGCGTCGGCGAGGGCATGCGCCGCTTGCTGGAAGGCGGGCGCCAAATCGCGAGCGCGTTCGAACAGTTGCTCTTTGCGGTAGAGCTCGAGTGTTGCAATGGCCGCTGCACTGGCCACCGGGTGCGCCGAGTAGGTGTAGCCGTGGAAAAGCTCGATCGCGCCCGGCGTGCCGCCTTGGACGATCGTGTCGTGAACGCTCGTGCTCGCTGCGACGGCGCCCATCGGCACGGCCGCGTTGTTGATGGCTTTCGCGAGCGTGATGAGGTCGGGCGTCACCCCGAAATGTTCACTGGCGGTTGCGTGGCCGAGGCGCCCGAAGCCGGTAATGACTTCGTCGAAGATCAGCAAGATGCCGTGTTTCGTGCAGATCTCGCGCAGGCGTTGCAGATAGCCTTGCGGCGGGATCAGCACGCCGGTGGAGCCGGCGACGGGCTCGACGATCACAGCGGCGATCGTGGAGGCGTCGTGCAGGGCGACGAGGCGCTCCAGTTCGTCCGCCAAATGCGCGCCCCAAGCCGGCTGCCCTTTCGAAAATGCGTTGTGTTCGAGATCGTGCGTATGGGGCAAATGATCGACATTGCCGAGCAGCGACCCCGAGAACGTCTTGCGGTTCGGCGCGATGCCGCCGACCGAAATGCCGCCGAAGCCAACGCCGTGGTAGCCGCGCTCGCGGCCGATCAAGCGCGTGCGTTGCGCTTCGCCGCGGGCGCGGTGATAGGCGAGCGCGATTTTCAAGGCGGTATCGACGGCCTCGGAGCCCGAGTTCACGAAGAAGATTCGATCGAGCCCGGCCGGCATCATCTTCGCGACTTCGGCCGCGGCCTTGAATGCGAGCGGGTGGCCCATTTGGAACGTCGGCGCGAAGTCGAGTTCTTCCGAGGCGCTTTTCACGGCGGCGACGATCTCGTCGCGGCAGTGACCGGCGTTGACGCACCAGAGCCCCGCGCAGCCGTCGAGGATTTCGCGGCCGTCATGCGAGCGATAGTACATGCCGCGCGCCGAGGCCAACAGGCGCGGCGCGGCTTTGAACTGACGGTTCGCCGTGAAGGGCATCCAGAAGTTCGAGAGGTCTTCGTTGGAGGTGGGGGAGGTCAAGGCGTGTCTCCTGGGTTGCGGCCGGGTGGGACGGGCGAGTGGGGGTGTCTCCGGTTATCTACTGTAGCGCGCTTGTCGTGGAGCGGTGTGGGTGGGGTGGAAGGCGAGGGCTTAACTTGTCCATCCCGGCAACGCTCTGTGTGCAACCGCTTTCGGCTGTGCAAGCTGCGTCGTCGAGCAGTACCGATCAGAAGGTGGCGATGGCGGGCTTTGCGACGCTGCTCGGCGTTGGTCTAGCTGCGTTGGCGGGCGAGAATGTGCAGGGCGAGCCGACGCGTGCGCAGAACGAGGTGTTGAAGAACACCGATCCGCACGCGGCTGATGCAGCGAAAAATGGTGGTGTGCTGAGCACGCTGGCCGGTGCATTCATTGATGGGATGAATGCGGAGAAAGCTGGGGTGAACTAGGGCCAGGGGCCGATGAGCCAGTTTCTCGGATCAGTGCAATCCGGTGCGAAAAAGATAACGTCTGAATTGCCCTGGGCGCAGGCAGCCCAAGGGGCGTATAACGGGGCATCGGCGGCACCGGACGCGAGCGGTAGTATGCCTGGCGGTCCGGATTTAGCGCCCGCTACAGGCTTCGAAACTAAAGAATTGACTATGCAAATGTTGAAAGAACGAGTGCAAGATGTATGTGCGGAGGTCGTGAAGAAGTTTCCCGACTGGAAGTTTGTGTCCGGAAAATTTAAGAATAGCCTGCTGAAGCATACGGATTTAATTATCGATCCGGGCTTCTCTTTCGATCGAGGTTTTGTACATCTGCAGCCATGCGTTGTTGTTAAGAACAAGCGAGCAGAAAGCCTGACCAAGCGCTTGACTGATGAGGCCATTCCCGTATCAACGGTTAGCTTTCAAACAATCGCGCACTTATTAAAATTCATGCCGGAGCAGCTGAGGTTGTCGTGTCTCATTTGCGAAAACAAATCGACGTACCTGGCAGAGATTCGTAAGGCAAATCGCTTCGATGGCAACGCAATGAAAACTATCGAGGAACGATCGTTGGATTTTGGCGATATGTCTGTAGTGTTAGAGGCGATGATGAAAGATGGGATTTCGTTTTTCGATGATTATTACGATTTGACTGATGAGGAGCACCTCCTCAAGGCGTTGCCGCCACCGTATACTACCCGGAATGGGATTATTTATGATGAGATGGAAAGGGAGGAGGGTGTCGTAATGTGTGTCGTTCATATGATGTATGGTGATTTTGATTTTGTCGAGCGTTACTGCAGTGAGGAATTCAAGACCGTATATCCAAAGCGAACGTCGGAGCTCGAAAGGATTTTGGTTGCTTTGCCGAACTTGAGGCGGCGATATGATGAAGATGGCTCTTTGGTATAGAAATGATTAAATTTCAACGGCTGGCACCGTAACGGTATACAGCTCAGTTCCAAAGAGGAACGGCAATGAAGATGTAAAGTGGTGTTGTCGAATTGACGATCATGGTATTCGAGCGCGATCAGAAATGGTTTATCATCGGCAACATGCGGATGCCGATCGCTAATCGCAGCCGTGAAGCGAACCCGGTCGAGTATCGGTCGCTACCCACAAGCTCACTCAAGCATGCGTGATGACGAGCTTGCCGAGCTGAACGTCGATCTTAAGTCGTTGGTAAGGCATGAAGCCGGCTTGCTCGAGCCAACGGCCGGAGGGCTTGAACCAAGGCACGAGAGGCGGCCCGGGGTATCCCAAAGGCTTCAAGGCCCACCAGCAATGACCCAAGAGCCCGTTGATAAGTACTTTGGTATTCCGATGAGCGAGTGGATCGAACGTATCCCCAATGAACTGGAGCTGGATGCTGTCGGGCTGTGGCAAATTATTCCGGTTGGCGCAGACGGTTTTGGGTTATCGGGGGAGCGGCTTGATGACTTCGGATATCGGTGCATCCTAGCGCTTCTTAGACGAGGCGCGGCACCGGTAAAAAGTAAGCCAAACGCTGTCGGCTGGGCGCCCGCGACGGAATACACCGGGACCCATGAAGAGGTCGCCAGGCAAATCATCGACGATTGGAGAGCCGGCAGGCTAGTACCGGATCATGACGGGCTATCGTTTTCGATTTTCTGAAGACGTTGCGGCTTCGTGCCCCCACGGAGGGGGCTCATAGTGGGGCAGACAAGAGACAGATTTCGTCCATTTATCCGTTGTCGCTGACCCCCGTGTTCGACCCGATGCATGGTCGGGGCCATTGGGAGAGCGGCCAGTGCACTCGCGTCGCCGCTGTGGGGGCGGATGACGCAAATGATGCGCAACCACGTGCGAGCGGCGGGGCTGGGCAACATCGAGAGCTGTCACTTGTTCCGTGCACGCGATGGCCACGCAGATGCTGGAAAACGGGGCGGACGTTCGGTTCATCCAGGCGATGCTGGGTCACGCGGACATCAAGACGACGCAGGTCTGCACGCGGGTGAGGATCCGGGCGCTGAAGGATATCCATTCGGCTACGCATCCGGCACGGCTCACGCGTGCGACACTGAAACCCGATGAGGCGCCGGCGACGGTGGCCGACTTACTGGAAGCACTGGACGCCGAGGCGCAAGCCGAGGGCGAAACGGAGGAATAGGTGAATTTACGGGAGTGGTTAAAATGGCGCCATGCGTGACTGAGCTTAGGGGCCGAAAAATGGGAACGAGCTACGAGAAGGACGTGGTGGCATGGGCCAACGAACAGGCTGCGTTGTTGCGCGCGGGTAAGTTCTCTGCGTTGGACATCGAACACATCGCAGAGGAGATCGAGGACGTGGGTAAGAGCCAACAGCGTGAACTGGCGAGCCGCATGGCCGTGCTGCTGGCACACCTGCTCAAGTGGCAATGCCAGCCGGAAAGGCGTGGTGCGAGTTGGCAGACGACGCTGCAGATTCAGCGAGCGGCGATTGTGCGACGGCTGAACAAGACACCGAGTCTGAAGCCCATGCTGGTCGATGACGACTGGATTAGCGATATGTGGGGCGATGCACGTCAACAGGCCGCCACGGAGATGCAGATCGGCGTGGCGCTGCTGCCAGAGTCGTGCCCGTGGACGATGGAGCAGGCGATCGATCCGGAGTTCTTCCCGCAGTGAAGCCCAAGCCAATTGGGTTGCCCTGAATATGACGCCAGCCTTCGGGCTGGCTTTTTTACGGCCACTGCGGGATGCGGCGAGCCGGCTTCCTTCTTATCCGCCCTTGGGCGGTTCTCTTCCTTCCCGTTCTACCGCCTGTGCGGCCGATACAATCGGCGTGCGGCGCTTGCGCGCCATCGTTCTTTAACTACCTTCGCCGACGCCTCGGTGGGCTGCAAAACCGCGTCTGGGCAAAAAATCCCCGAAACGAACCGCGCCTAGGCGATGACGGCCTGCAAAGCCGCGCCGCGTCGAGGCTTGCGGGCCGTTGCGGAGGGAGGTTGCCTCGGGTGTTGGATATGGGGCCATTGGCAGGGCAGCGTCCGCTGCGTTCTCGCCGGATCCCTGCTGCATAAGTTTGTTGGACGCACGCTGCCTTTCTTGAATTCCCGCTCATCGTCGCCCTGCATCGCCTCTCCCCCCGGGCAAGCCGTCGCGCTGACGAACGCAAGCCCAGCCGCCCATCATCTACTCGAGCACGCGAATGAACTGAGCCGGCACCGCATCGGTAAGCCAAACTTCGTTCTCCGACAGGAAGAACTTAGCGCCGTTCCGATGCATTTTCAGGGCCTCGATCTCGAGCACCACTGGTTTGCCGTGGCGCTTCCCCACCGCGGTCGCCGTCGATATATCGAGAGATAAGTGGACATGGTGACGAGATCCGGCGCGCAGCCCATGCTCGACGATAGAAGTTAGAAATCGAGTCGCGGTGCCGTGGTATAGCACCTCGGGAGGGACCGACTCGGGGTATGTGCGTTGCACGGTCGAGCTCGAGTGCCCCTGGACGGCCCGGATTCGTCGGCCATCTTCGGAGAGCGCAAACCGCTTCTTGTTGTTCGTCTCAACGACGACTTCGATCATCGATCGTTCGATTGCTCGCCCGTGTTTGTCGGAGCACGAAATCAAAGCATCGATATCCGCCCATCCTTCCGTATCGAGCTGCAAACCAATGGCGTGTGGTTCGTGGCGGAGTATGTAGCTCAGATATTTGCTGAGTTCGTCCAACTGCTTGGGTGGCGTAGTCATAGCGTAAAGGGGAATGGCCTTGAGGGGCTACGTCGAAGGCAACAGGTACAGCCAAAGGATAGGAATTCGCGTCCGCCCGCGAAAGGATATCCGATCGGCCAGGTATGCGTCGGATCACAACCGTGCGACATTGAGGCCCTAACGCGTCCGCGACGCCGAGGCGTGCGTCGCGGACAGAGCGGGTAAAACGGGGAACCTCATGGGAGTGGTTAAAATGGCGCCATGCGTGACTGAGCTTAGGGGCCGGAAAATGGGAACGAGCTACGAGAAGGACGTGGTGGCATGGGCCAACGAACAGGTCGCGTTGTTGCGTGCGGGCAAGCTTGCAGACCTCGACGTTGAGCATATTGCGCAGGAGATCGAGGACGTGGGTAAAAGCGAACAACGGGAATTGGCGAGCCGTATGGCAGTTCTGCTAGCCCACCTTCTGAAATGGCAGTATCAGCCCGCGCTGCGAGGCAAGAGTTGGATTCGCACGATTGCCGTCCAACGAAAGGACGCGGCTTACGTACTGCACGAAGCACCCAGCCTGCGAGGTAAATTCAATGACGCGCAATGGCTGGACTTGGTGTGGAGCAAAGCCGTCTTGAGCGCCGAGAACGAAACCGGTCTTGAAGGGTTTCCGGAAAGCTGTCCATGGACGATGGAGCAGGTGTTGGATCCGGTGTTCTTCCCGGAGTGAGTAACGCCGAGGCCAATCGAGTTTCCCGGCACTCAATCGCCCAGCGTTGCGGTCGAACGGGCTTCGGCACGTCCTCGTTCGCCGCCCGTCATTGCAGCATTTTCTTGCAAGACGGACGTCGCCCGGCGGGACTGGATCGGCTCGGAACAAGCGGCCCCGCTAGCAACCGGCGATACTCCACCGAATGCCACACTGGCTAGCGATAACGATGTCAATGACTGCGTAGTCCCGCATCGTGCCCATAAAGACCTAAAGATTTGCGGCAACGCTGCCGAAAACGGAAATAGAGCGTCGACGTCCATCGTTCCGCTGCTCCATTTCCAGCCCCGCTCCCGGGGTTTGAACGACTACAACAAACTACCGGCCAATGAAAAGCTTTTCCCACCCCAAATGTCTCACCCTCGGCTTGTCCGCTGTCCTGCTAGCGGGCTGCGCGTCTCTGCCGAAGACCGATCTGAACGCGGATGCCCGTAGCAAACTGCATTCGATCGCCATTCTCAATGTCGCGGAACCCAAAACCGAGCCAGTTATGAATTTCGGCGGCGCGGCGGCGGGGTTTGGTCTTGTCGGCGCTTTGGTCCAAGCCGGCGTTAACTCCAGCCACACAAGCACCTATACAACCAAAATAGCGACCGGTAAGGTCGTGTTCGCACCCACCGTGGCCGATGGCGTGATGGACCGCCTCACTGCGGACGGGTATCAAGTCGTCAAGCTCGACGGTCAGGACGCGAAGCTCTCGGCTGACGGCAAGTCGGATGACTACTCCGGCATTCACACCGATGCCGATGCCATCATGAACGTGTCAATCTCTACGATGGGTTACGTGTCGCCGCCCGAGAGCGCCATGTTCGTTCCGTGGGTGGTTGTTCGCGCTCGCATTCTGGATGCGAAGACCAAACAGGACATGTACTTCAAAACGTACGCCTGTGGCTACGACATCAAGTCGAACAGCGTCCACGTCGATAGCGATGCGACCTATAGCTACGGCACCTTCGGCTCGCTCGAGGAGAACTTCGATCAATCGGTCGAGGGACTGCAGTCGTGTGAAAAAAACATCGTCGCGGCCATCGGCAAGGATCTGGTGCGAAACCAATGAGCGATGGAGCCGAACGGCGCCTTCTAGCAGGCTGTTGTCCGTTCGGCATGCCCCATTAGCTCAACGAACTACGAATCGATATGCACGGAAACGCCGGCACCCGTATACACCGGCGTAGCCTTATGCCCATCGACCGTGACCGTGGTGAACTGCTTCATCGACCCAGCACCATCGATTAACTCGACCACATCACCCGCTTTCGGCGAATAACCGTTGACGAGCTTCACGTGCAGCGTGCCGCCCGCGATCGTAATCAGATTGCCGACGCGCAACCGCCCCGCGCCCGTACCGTCGATATCGAGTTCGAGCGTCGTGCCGGCGAGCTGCGTGTAATTGCCCGCAACGGTCACCGGCGACGAAGCCGCGATCGTCACACCGCCTGCGCCAACGTACACGTCGCCGGTTCCAAATGCATTAGCCGACTGCGCTTGCAACACACCGCCGTTCACCTGCGCGCCACCGGACCACGTATTGTTTCCACCCAGCGCCAACGTCCCGCTGCCTTGCAGCGTGAGTTTTCCCGTACCCGAAATGTCGTTGCGCCACAGGTCCGCCGCGTTGAACCCGCCTTGCGACGCGTCCATCGAGACAACGACGCTGCCGTTGAACGCGCCATACCCATCGGCTGCGGCGAACATATTCAGACGTCCCCAACCTTCCGCGTCGTCCATCACCGGATACCCGGACGGCAGCTCGGTCGTCTTCAGCACGACGCGCCGCTGGTCCGCGCTCAAATACGGAAAGCGTGTTTCCAGCATGACTTCCGCGCCCTTCGGCACGACGGGAGGCGCATCGGTCGATTCGATCGGCGCGAAGCCGAAGGTCATACGCCGAATGAAATTCGCCTTGTTCGTCCCATAGTCCGCGAATCGGTCCGTCGTAGTCGTCCCCGAATGCGCAAACGCGGCGAACGTCGCCGCATTCGTGTTCGTCGCCTGCATCAGGGCCGCATGCGCCTGTGCGAAAGCATTGCTCTTAAGCGTCGCATTGGCCGAAGCGGAGAGGTTCGCGGCGGTCGCGGCCAGCGCGAACATACGGCCCGAGATCACATCGAGCGGGGAGTGCATGCCCGCGAAAATGCGGTTCTCGCCGAGCTCGAGGCCGCGGCTCGCCATTTCCTGGAAGCGCTCCGGTAGCACGTAGGCCATCGTCATGGCGTCGCGCATGGCTTCGGCTTCATGACCGCTGATGAACCCGCCGTCGGTTGTCGGCGTCGTGCTCTCGGCCGGCACCAGTGTGGGATCGACCACGACGCTCGTGCTCCAACGGTACGGACGCGCGTACTTGTAAAAGCGCTTGGCCGGCTCGGTGGACGCATTCGCACCCATGGCGTTCAACAAATCGACAACCTGCCCGAAGCCCGCGTTGCCGCCGCTGGTCCCCACGCCCGTGTTGTTCCCGCTGTCGTTGTAAAGCACGGTCGTCGCGTCGGCGGGAATCGTGGTGATGGAAGTGGTCTGCTGCGCGGCGGCGCGCCACGCGCTGGTGAGCGGTCCCATGCCATCCGTCACGCTATAGCCCTTGCCGCGCCGGTCGTCGTAATACGCGGCGTCGGCTTGCGCTTGGGTGCGGCTCGTCGTCTCGTTCACCACGAACTGGATGTTCGCCGCATGCACGGCGCTATTCAATACCGCCCCGCCCGGCGTTCCGTCGTTCGGCAACCCTGTCCACGTCGATTGAACGACGGCCGGGAATGAACCGTTCGCCGGTGCCGAGACGCCCGCATCGACGATCTCGGTGAGCGGTTGCCAGATATCGAGGAATCGGGACACGACGCGCACACCCGCGTTCGTTCCCAGCGTCGCGTATCGCGCATCGCCTCGCTGATTGGTGGCGATGTTGTCCACGAACGCGGGCACATCGGGGATCTGCGCACTGTCGACGAAGCTCGGCGTAGGCGGCGGCGCCGGGATGGACGCGTTTGTAGATTGACCATTGCCGCCGCCGCATGCAGCCAGAGCAGCAATACTGGCAAGCAGCGAAAGGCGCAGCGGGGAAGCAATCGCGAGATGTCGCATGGAAAAGTATGACAATTAATGAGGAGAGCGCATTATGTTTTTCTAATGTTGCGAAATTGTTGCAGCGGCGAGCGCATGCAACGCGGCGCGCAAAAATTCTTTGAGCCAATGTCGAAATGCCCGGTGTTCGGTCGTCGTACGGGTGGAGCCCCGCTGTTCGCAAGGCGCGAAACCCCGAAGGTCAGTGGGAATGCGAAACCGCATTCGTCCTGCCACGACGAGGCCCACTCATTAACGAACTACTGAAAATGGAGCGCCTACAATGACTTCGTCCGTCAAACCCATTCCCGAAGGCATGCACACGGTTACCCCGCACCTCGTGTGCAGAAACGCAAGCGAGGCAATCGCCTTTTACGTGAAGGCTTTCGGCGCCGTGGAGTTGTTCCGTATGCCCGGACCGAGCGGCAAGATCGCTCACGCGCAGATCAAGATCGGCGATTCGGTGGTGATGCTGACCGACGAAAGCCCCGACTGCGGCATGGCCGGACCGCAAACGCTCAAAGGCACGCCTGTCAGCCTTTATCTATACGTCGAAGACGCCGATCGGACTTTCGATCGCGCGGTGTCGGCGGGAATGACCGTGCGCGCGCCGCTCGCCGATATGTTTTGGGGCGACCGTTGGGGCGAAGTCGAAGACCCGTTCGGCCACCGCTGGCACGTCGCCACGCACAAGCGTGAGCCGAGCATGGAGGAGATGCAGCGCGCGATGGCCGAGATGCCGCGCGGCTGATCGCCGGGGCTGTCGAAAATAGCCGGAACGATGGCCGCCCGGGCGCTATTGAAGCATTTCAGGCGCATCGCTGCATGCGTGCCGCAAGCACGTGCGAAGCCAGCGATGCGCGCCGTCGCCGTCCAAGCGCGGATGCCAGATCTGCGAGACGGTGACGTCGGGCGTGGCAACCGGCAACGGGAACGTGACCATTCCCGCGCGCGCGGCGTCGGTTTGGCGTTCGGGAACGCTGGCCACCAAATCGGTCGTTCGCGCCAGGGCGAGCGCGTCGGGAAAGCTCGGCACGATCACGCTGACGATGCGCTTCTCGCCGCACTCGCGCAGGGCATCGTCGATCGGCCCGAACGCATGGCCCCGGCGCGATACGCTGATATGCCGATAAGCCGCATAGCGTGCCGCGGTCACGTCTTCGCCAGCCAGCGGGTGCCCGAGGCGAACGACCCCGACGAACTTGTCGCGAAAGAGCGCCTGGATGCGCAGCTCCGGCGCCATGTGGTTCACGACGCCCACTTCGAGATCGGCGATGCCGTCGCGCAGCATCGTCCCGCTCTTGTCGGGCTTGGCCGCGAAACGCAGCCGAACGAGCGGCGCCTGCTCTTCGACGAGCCCGGCGATTCGGGCGCCATAGCGCTCGATGAACCCGTCGTTCGCGCGAATCGTAAACGTGCGTTCGAGTGAGGCCAGGTCGAGCCGAATCGATGGCCGCAAGACGTTTTGCGCATCGGCGACCACGGCGCTGACCTTACCGCGCAATTCGAGCGCAAGCGGCGTGGGCACGAGCGTATGGCCCGCGCGCACGAGCAGCTGATCGCCCGTGACGAGGCGTAGCCGCGCAAGCGCGCGGCTCATCGCGGAAGGGCTCAATTCGAGCCGCTGAGCGGCGCGTACGACGCTTTGCTCGGTGAGCAGTACGTCGAGTACGACGAGCATGTTCAGGTCGATCGAAGTCATGGCGGCCACCGGCGATTTCGCGTTCATGGCGTTGCAATCATGAATATAGTGCGCCCTACGCATCTTCCGCACTGCGAAAACAGCGATTATGCTGAACGCGATATATAAGAAAACGGTACGGGGTATCGACGCCTATTTTTTACATCGGGCGGTCACACGACGTGCGGCTCCGATCCGCATGCCTTCGACTCTGGCGCGCTTGCCGCTCCCAGGGCGGGCTTCACAGTCCCAGCCTCGAACGAACCGCTGATTCTCGCTTTCCCTTGACCCCCTGATTGAGTGCGCGGGGGCGTGTTTTCTTGCGAATAGGCCGGCCCGTTTTTATTCGGAGGCGGCGGATATTGCCGTTCCAGGCATGGCTCGTTGCAGGTGGTGCAGCTGACTTGGCATGTTTGCATTCTTTTGCGGAGCAGAAAATGGAGCAAGTGATGAAGCGCGAGGCGCCCATTCCGCCTTTGCCATTGCGCGGCGATGCGAGGGGCGTATCGCCGCTGAGCGAGCGCGAGCGCGAGGTTCTGCGTTGGGCCGCCGTGGGCAAGACCTCATGCGAGATCGGGATGATTCTCGGTGTCACGGAACGCACGATCAACTTCCACGTGGCCAGCGCGATTTCAAAACTGAATGCGTCGAACAAAACCCATGCCGCCGTCAAGGCGCTTATGCTCGGCATCATCGCTTTTAATTGACACCTCTCGCACGGCGAACGAGAGGGCCGCACCGGTCGCCTCTCGGCTCGCCTCGGCCGCCTTGCCTTTCGGCAGTCCTAACCCAATCCCGCTATGAAACCGTTCCACCCGCGCCGCGACCGCGTTCGGAACCGCTCGTGACGCCTTAGCCCGCGATAGGAACACACACGCCTTAACCGGTCTCTCGCTTATTCCACGCCCTGAGAGAAGTGTCAGAGAACCGGTATTTTCTGAGAGTTCTGCCAGTTTTCTCATCGATCGGCCTCCGTTCTAATGCGTCCCATTCGAGAGGACGCGGCTCACCGTCGCGCCGTCGATAGCGGAGGAAACCATGGCTACTGTCGTTGCTCATCGGCCGCAAATCATGCCCGGCCGGCTCATCACCGCTGCTCAATTGCGCGCCTTGCATGTAGCGCAAGCCGGTGCGTGGTCCGGATGTCATGCGTTTCGGACAGCGCAGGCCATTTGCGAGTATCCGTTGCTTGCGCGTGCGAGCGCAGGTCTGGGAGGCAACATGAATTCGAAACATGACACATGCGGCGGCGCTCGGGTCGCCGTCATCGGAGCGGGCATCGGTGGGGCCGCGGTCGCCGCGCTGATGCAGCGAGCCGGTTACAAGGTGACCGTCTATGAGCAATACGAACGATTTGCGCCGGCCGGGGGCGGCATTCATTTGAGCCCGAACTTGATGCGCGTGTTGCGCCATCTGGATGTGCATCGGCATGTATTGCTGAAGGGACAAGAGCCGTGCGCATTCTTGAATCGCGACGGAACGAGCGGCGAGATGCTGTTTGCACTTTCGCTCGGCGAGAGCGCGCATCGGCAATTCGGCGCGCCGTTCGTCGCAGTGCGCCGCGGGGAGTTGCATACGGCGCTGATGTCGGCCGTGACGCCAGGTAGCGTGCGATGGGCCAAGCGCTTGGCGGGAATCGATTGGGGCGGCGAAACGATTGTGCTCGGGTTCGACGACGGTAGCCGCGTCGAGTGCGACGCGGTGATCGCTGCCGATGGTTTGCGCTCGAGCGTGCGCGGCGCATTGCGCGGGCGCGAGCAACCGGTCTTCTCGGGACAGGTCGCGTTTCGTGGATCGTATCCGCGCGAGGATCTGCGCGGCTTGGCCGTCGACGACCTGACGAAGTGGTGGGACGCCGAACGGTTCGTTCTATCGTATTGGCTCGATCGCGCTCGGCGCGATTTCTACTTCGCGGCGATGATGCCGCAAGCGAGTTGGTCGACCGAGGCGTCGTCGATGCCCGCCGATCCGGACGAGATGCGCCACGCGTTTCGCGATTTCCATCCCGACGTCAAACGAATGCTCGCCCACGCTCCGCGGGCCGGCGTCGCCAAATGGGCGCTGTTCGAGCGGCCGCCGCACTTCGAATTCGGGACGTCGCGCATCGTGTTGATTGGCGATGCATGCCATCCCATGCGGCCGTTCATGTCGCAAGGCGCGGCCATGGCGCTCGAAGACGCCGTGATGCTGACGCGTGCGTTGGTGGGCGCCGGCGATTTCGAACCCGCGTTCCGCAGCTTCGCTCAGGCGCGTCGCAAGCGGCTTACGCAAGTGCACCGGGTCTCGGCTGCCAATACGTTCATGCGCGGTGAAACCGATGCGCGATGGGTGTTCGGTTATGACGCGCTCGGTGCGCAGGCTTCGCCCCGGCTGCCTGCATTGCGAACGATGCCGGCATGGGCGATGGCCGCATGACGACGCGTTAGCCGGCGCGCCGGTATCGGGCGAGCCAAACGACCGCGAGCGTCGCGGCAAACAGTAGCGCGCATCCGCCGGAGAAGTCGTCGAGCGCGAGCATGTGGGCTTGTACTTCGACGGCCTTGGCGATCGCCGCGAGAGCCGCATCGTGCGAACGGCCGGCATGGCGCAACCCCTCGAACCATTCGTTGAAACTGCGGTTCAGCGGCGTGAGCCGGTCGACGAGATAGGTGCTGTGCACGCGCGCGCGGCGTTCGAGGTAAGTCGGCGCGAGCGAGGTCGCCACGCTCGTGCCGATCCGGCGCAGTGCGTTTTGAAGCCCGGAAGCGGCCGGCAGCCTCTCGCGCGGCAAGCCCGCGAGCGAGAGCGACACGAGCGGCGTAATGAAAAACGCCGTGGCCGCGCCCATCAACAGCGAATTGGCGGCGATCTCGCTGATCGGTACGTCGGTGTCGAACCGCATGCGCCATAGAGAGGCGGCGCCCCAGCCGAGCAGGGCAAGCGTGGCGAAGCGGCGCGGATCGACGCGATGCTGAATGCGCCCGATCAGCGGCGCCACCACGATCCCAGCGATGCCGAGCGGCGCGGTGGCGATGCCGGCCCAGGTCGCTGTATAGCCTTGCTGGGTTTGCAGCCAAAGCGGCACGAGCACGAGCGCCGCATAGTAGACGCCGAATCCGACGGTGACGGCAAGCGTGCCCGCGGAAAAATTCAAATCGGCGAATAGCTTCAAATCGACGATCGGATGAAGCTCGGTGAGCTCCCATATGACGAGAGCGACCAAGCTCACGATGCCGATCGCAGCGAGCACGCGAATGGGCGTAGCGGCAAACCAATCGAGGTTTTGGCCTCGGTCGAGCATCAGTTGCAAAGAGCCGAAGGACAGCGCGAGCAAGAAGAGGCCCACGGCATCGACGGGGAGCTTGCGCGTGCTGTTGTCGCGCCTCCCGAGCGCGCGAAGCAAAATGAAGAGCACGGCCGCGCCCGCCGGCACGTTGATATAAAAGATCCAAGGCCAAGCGATGTTGTCGGTGATCCATCCGCCCGCTATCGGTCCAAGCACGGGCGCGATAAACGTCGTGGTTTGCCAAACGGCGAGCGCCTTATTGCGTTTCGCCGGCGGGAAAACGGCGACGAGCAAGGCTTGCGATAGGGCGGTGATCGGCCCCGACGCGGCGCCTTGCAACGCGCGCAGCACGATGAGCGTGCCGAACGTCGGCGCCAGGCCGCACAGCATCGAGGTCGCGATGAACAGCGCCACCGAGATGCGGAACAGCCGCACTTGTCCGAAGCGCTGCGCGAGCCATCCCGTCAGCGGGAGTGTGATGGCTAGCGGCGTGGCGAACGACGTCAGCATCCAGGTGCCCATATCGGGCGAGACGCCGAGATCGCCGGCGATCGTCGGTACCGCGACGTTCGCAATGGTCAGGTCCAACGTCTGCATGAAATTGGCGGTGCTGATCGCGATAGCGACGGCCACGAGCGTGCCGCCGTGCAACGGCTCGAGCGGCAGCGGCGTGGGCCGTGGCGTCTCGCGGCGAATGGACGCGCTCATTGCCGCCTACCTTTGTCGTCGTTCGCACCGGCTCTGGCGCTATTCGCGCGAATCGTCTCGTCGACTAGCGCCTCGCCCGCCTTCGCGTCGTCGGCATAGACATACGTGGTGTCGGCCGTGCGCGGCAATGCTGGCATGCGCAGGCCCGGGGCCGTCGAGGCCGATGCCGAAGTCAGCGCGCCATGCGATGCGCCCGGTCGATCGACGCGCACCTGAGCATCCATCGACATACCGATGAGTAGCGGATTGGCGCGCAGCTCGCGTGCATCGAGCGCGATGCGAACCGGTACACGCTGAACCACCTTGATCCAATTGCCCGTTGCATTTTGCGCGGGTAACGCGGCAAAGGCGGCGCCGGTGCCTGCTTCGAAGCCTTGTATCGTTCCGTGGTAAGTCACGGCGCCACCATAGAGATCCGAGGTCAGCGTGACGGCTTGGCCCGGATGCAATCGGCCAAGCTGAGACTCCTTGAAATTCGCGTCGACCCACACGCGATCGAGTGGAACGATCACGAGCAACGGCGTGCCCGGTGTCACGTGCTGCCCCACTTGCACGATACGGCGCGTAATGCGACCGGAAATCGGCGCGCGTACGACCGTGCGCGCCAGCGCGAGCGCCGCGCTGCGCACGCGCGCCGCGGCTTCTTTCACGAGCGGGTTCGACGCGACCGTGGTGCCCTCGATGTGAGCGAGGCTCGAACGGAACGCGGCGCGCTGCGACTCGAGCGCGGCTTGCGCGGCCGCGACCGCACTGCCCGCATGGCGCAACTCCTCCTTCGAGACGGCGCCTTGCGCCGCGATCGCGCCACGCCGGTCGAAGTCGTCCTGCGCGCGCGCCAATTCCGACGCTCTGAGGCGAATTTGCTCGCGTGCCTGATCTGCGTCGGCACCGGCGGAGCGGTAGTCGCGAACGGCATGGGCCAACGCTTCGACCGCCGCGTCGAGCGAGAGGCGCGCATCGGTCGGGTCCATCCGCACGAGCGGCGCGCCGGCCTCGACGGTATCGGTGTCTTGCACGAAGACGGCGACGGCGGTTCCTTCGATACGCGGCGAGACTTCGACGACGTCGCCGGCGACATAGGCATCGTCCGTCGAGACGACATTGCGCATGAGCGTCCACCACCCACTGCCGGCGGCGATCGCGGCGATGACGAGGCCGAGAGCGAACCAACGGAAGGCGAGGCGCCGATGCCGCGCGAGTCGCTCCGCAAGCGCAGCCGCGGCGTTGCCGGTGGCGCCCACGGTCATTGGCGAGGCGGCTGGCGCTGTCGCTGTTGCGGTTGCGGTTGCGGTTGCACTAGGCAGCGGTGACGACGACGAATGCATGGAGACCCCCAGGAGTGGCGCGTCCGCCGGTCGTGCATCTATCGTTGGATATAACCGTAGGAGGCGTGCCGGTGACGGGCAACTGACAGAAATCTCAGTTCGCCGGCACGGTGCTTGGCTGGACCGCCATGCGATCGCCTCGTGGTCGGATGCGATCAGTTAGGAGTCCTTGATGATCGTGGAGCGATAGGCACTTGCGGGCAGATGAGGCGGTATGCGCAATGTAGTGGCAGATTCCGCGACCGAAAACTGGCAGGAATATCAGCGGGCTCGGAGGCCGGCGGCCGGCGTTGTCGCCGCGCATTGGACCATGGTGAGGATATTCGGGAGATAGGGGCAGGCAATAGAATGCGATTTAATCAATTGACACCGGATAAATCATTAGATTTCTGGTCGCGTCAGGGTGATGAGCCTACCGGTCGCGCTCGTCGAACGAGCCGTTGCCACCCCGTTTCGATTTGCTTTTCAGTAACAACATAAAGTCTGCCTTTATCTTCGATTCAACCGCATTGAGACGGTAGCTGGATAAAGCGCACAGAAACTCATTTGATGGATGGATGCCGCCTGAGCGCCGCCTGAGGCCCATTCGGCGCTGGTCCGGCTCCCGCGTTCTCTATAAAATTTTCCGAACATACGCGCGAGCGTCCCACATTTTCGGTTTCAATAAGTAATAAATCCCTACTCTGAACGATGCGTCAGCGCACTTAAGAATTCATTCAAAACTTTTCTTGTAGTCAGGCTACTTATGCGCTATTACTAACCCCGGAGTTTCGCTACATCCCGCTGAAAACCGATTCCGCCCAATTCGTTCTTCGGGCGGAGCGGTATTCCGCGCCGCATGACTGAGTTTCATCCGTAAGACGCCTTGCGACGAGACGATGCGCTCGTGCTTTCGCTCGCCCGTTGCGGGTGCTGCGCAAGCGCCGCAAGGCGGTGCATCGCCATGCCACTAATCACGGAGACAAGCCCATGCAGCTCAAGCGTTTATCCCTCGCCATCGCTTCCGCCGCCTTCTGCCTTTTCGCCCAAACGGCGGCCCATGCTGCCGACGCACCGGCGGCCAACACGTTCTGGGACGACGCGGCGCACCGTCGTGCCGATATGCTCGTGAAGCAACTCACGCTCGACGAAAAGCTGCAGTTGATCCATTCGAAGTACCAAATGAGCGACGTGCCGGGCGGCGGTGCGGGCTACATCGAAGGGGTGCCGCGTTTGGGTATCCCGAGCATCAATATGGTGGATTCGGCCACGGGAGGGGGCAGCACCGTGCAGCCGAGCACGACGTTCCCGGCCACCATCGCGCTGGCGGCGAGCTGGGATCCGATGCTGGCCTATCAATTCGGCGGCGTGATCGCTCGTCAGTTGCGTCAGCAAGGATTCGCGATGGGGCTGGGCGGGGGCACGAACCTGGCCCGCGAAGCACGCGGCGGCCGGATGTTCGAGTACCTCGGCGAAGATCCCGTCTTGGCCGGCGAGATGCTGGCGGCACGCACGCGTGCCACGCAAAACAACAAGGTAATCGCCACGGTCAAGCACTACGTCGGCAACGAGCAAGAGACGAACCGTATGGGCGGGAACGACAGCATCGACGAACGCACGCTGCGCGAGCTCTATCTGCTGCCGTTCGAACTTGCCGTTGAACAAGGCCAGCCCGGAAACGTGATGTGCAGCTACAACAAGATCAACGGCACATACGCGTGCGAAAACCCCCACGTGCTAAACGACGTATTGAAGGGCGATTGGCACTTCCAAGGCCAAATCCAGTCCGATTGGGGTGCCGCGCATAGCACGGCGCCGGCCATCAACGCGGGCTTGGACGAGGAAGAGGACGTCGGCCCGACGGTCTTCCTCACGCCGGACCTCGTCAAGCAAGCGCTGGCCAATCACCAAATCACGCAGGCAAGACTCGACGACATGGTGCGCCGCAAGCTGTACGTCATGATTCGTACGGGCGTGATGGACGATCCGCCGAAGGGCGGTCAGACGATCGATTTCGACGCGGCTCGCGCATTCGCGCAGCATGCGGAGGAACAATCGATCGTACTCCTAAAGAATCAAGACCGGCAGTTGCCGCTCGACGCGTCGAGCGTGAAGCACATCGCCGTCATCGGCGGGCACGCGGACGTCGGCGTCATCACGGGCGGCGGGTCGGGCGACACCCGCGATCCGGTCACGGGGGCATTCCCCGGCTGCGGCGGGCTCACGTTCCCGAACTCCACGGGATGCAACTGGTGGCCCAACCCTTGGATCAAGCTGCCCACGCCGATCACGGCGGCGATCAAGAACCTCGCGCCGAATGCGACGGTCACCTTCGCGGGTAGGGAGGACATGCAATCGCCGTTCAGGGCCTACACGCAGCAGGAAATCGATGCTGCCGTGAACCTCGCGCGCCAATCGGACGTGGCGATCGTATTCGTCACGCAATCGGGCGGCGAGGACTTCGGCGAACTGCATAGTCTCGCGCTCGCGAATCCGTCCAACCAGGACGCGCTCGTGCAAGCCGTGGCGCAAGCGAACCCGCACACGGTGGTGGTCCTCGAAAGCGGCAACCCGGTCTTGATGCCGTGGAAGGACCAGGTCTCGGCTATCGTCGATGCTTGGTACCCCGGCGAAGGCGGCGGCAATGCGATCGCCAACGTGCTGTTCGGCAAGGTCAATCCTTCGGGCAAGCTGCCGGTCACGTTCCCGTTGCGCGACGCCGATACGCCGACCTGGGACGGCGGCGATATCGCGCAAAATCCGGTGTATTCGGAGGGGCTCAAGATGGGCTATCGCTGGTATGACGCGCAGCATATCCAGCCGATGTTCCCCTTCGGCCATGGTCTGTCGTACACGCATTTCGCCTACTCGGATTTGCGCGTGCATCAGCACCGGGATCACTCCGCCACGGTGTCCTTCATGCTTCGCAATGACGGCCCTGTTGCCGGTGCCGAGGTGCCGCAGGTTTATCTCGCTGGTTTGAACGACCCCGTGGAGCCGCCGAAGCGCCTGGTGGGATGGGAGAAGGTGAGCCTGAACCCGGGTGAGGCACGCTGCGTCCGCGTGGAAATCCCGGCGCAAATGCGGCGCGTTTGGGATACGAACCGCAATGGCTGGAAGATCGCCCCGGGCGGGCAGTTCTACGTCGGCGCATCGTCGCGCGATATCCGTCTCGAGCAGTAACAGGCTTCGTTCGCGCCGCTAATCACGCTAATGAGCTAGCCTGGCAAGACGCGGCCGGTCGAGTGCACCTCGGCCGGCCGCGTTCGCGTTCGCCGTCGAAAAGCCTATCGCCCGCATAGAAAATGCCAATTGGGGAACGCTACCGTCACGTCCTAGATTGAAGGAGCCGGACTTTGCGCAAAGCCCGGCGGCTCAGCATACCCTCTTCCTCTACCGCATCAAAAATCGGCCACGAGCCGCGCGCCGCGCGCCGATCCACGAAGGAGGCTCGCAATGTCTCAGTTGAAAGGCTCCAAGACGGAAGGCAATTTGAAAGCGGCGTTCGCCGGCGAATCGCAGGCCAACCGCCGGTATCTCTATTTCGCATCGAAAGCGGACGTCGAAGGTCAAAACGACGTCGCCGCGCTCTTTCGCTCGACAGCGGAAGGCGAGACGGGACACGCCCACGGCCATCTCGAGTATCTCGAAGCGGTAGGCGATCCCGCGACGGGGCTGCCGTTCGGCACGTCCCGGTTGAATTTGCAGTCGGCGATCGCGGGCGAAACGCACGAATACACGGATATGTACCCCGGTATGGCGAAGACCGCGCGTGAAGAAGGATTCGACGAAATCGCGAATTGGTTCGAGACGCTCGCCAAAGCCGAGCGCAGTCACGCCAATCGCTACGTCAAGGCGCTGGAGGCGTTGGCCGATTGACCGATTGAGAGTCGGGATCGCCCGCGCGGGCGGTCCCCGGGCGCGCCGTCGTATCGATCGATGGCGCACGCCGCGCACGCGGCGCATGGTGCCGCGCGCTTGGTTTGCAGCGCGCGTTCACCGTAACGCGCGAGGCGTCACGGAGCGTCACCTCATGCCCCACAAGGAAGGCAGTATCGAGGCGCCCACGCGCCACCCGCTCGATTGGCGTTCACCCGATTTTTACGACCCAGCGTCGATCGACGATGAGCTCGCCCGCGTGTTCGACATCTGCGCCGGCTGCCGGCGCTGCGTGTCGCTATGCGGCGCGTTTCCCACGCTGTTCGATCTCGTCGACGAAACGCAAAGCGGCGAGGCGCACGACGTCGATCATACGGCCTACGCGAAGGTCGTCGATCAATGTTATCTGTGCGACCTATGCTATATGACGAAATGCCCCTATGTTCCGCCGCACGCGTGGAACGTGGACTTCCCGCATCTCATGCTGCGCGCCAAAGCCGCGCGTTATCGGCGCGGCCAGGTGGCGTTGCGCGACAAGCTGCTTTCGAACACCGATGCGCTGGGCCATTTCGCGGGCATCCCGATCGTGACGCAGGCGGTGAACGCGATCAACGAAACAAAACCCGCGCGCGCCGCGATGGAGGCGACGCTCGGCGTGGACCGAAACGCGTGGCTTCCGCGCTTCGCGGCGCGCAAGTTCCGCTCGAGTGCGAGCGCCGGCCCCGAGGTGCCGATCCGCGACGGCGAGCGAACACCGGGCAAGGTCGCCGTCTATGCGACGTGCTACGTCAATTTCAACGAGCCCGGTATCGGCCACGACCTGCTCGCCGTGCTCGCGCACAACGAGATCGCCTATACACTCGTCGATAAGGAGGCCTGCTGCGGCATGCCGCTGCTCGAGCAGGGCAACCTCGAGGGCGTGGCCGCTAAAAAAGAGCAGAACATCCCCATGCTCGCGCGTTATGCCCGCGAGGGATACGCGCTCGTGGCCGCGATTCCGAGCTGCGTGCTGATGTATAAGCAGGAACTGCCGTTGATGTTTCCCGACGATGCCGACGTGCGCATCGTGGCGGACGCGTTCTGGGACCCGTTCGAGTACTTCGTCGCGCGTCATCGCGACGGTCTTTTAAAGACCGACTTCAAGCGTCCGCTAGGAAAGGTGTCTTATCACGTCCCGTGTCACGGGCGCGTTCAGAATTTGGGACGGAAGACCTTCGATGCGCTTTCGTTGATACCGGGCACGGAACTGAACGTAGTGGAACGATGCTCCGGCCACGCCGGAACGTTCGGTGTGAAGAAAGAATTCCACGCAACCGCAATGCGAATCGGCAAGCCGGTTTTCAAAGCGATGTCGGAGCATTCTCCAGCTTATATCGCCTCCGATTGTCAGCTCGCGGGACACCATATCGAGCAAGGCATCCGCGAGAGCGGCGGGGCCGCCGCGCCGCTCTCGCATCCTTTATCGTTGCTGCGAATCGCGTACGGCATCTAACTCGACTGCGTTGCACTTTTGCTAGGAAAAGGAAATGACGATCCTACGCGATTCACTATTGACTCTCGAAGCGTATGCCAAAGTGCGCGATCGCTTCCGGGACCATGTTATTGCCCATAAGAGAAACCGGTGCGTTCGACTTGGCAATCATCTGACGTTTCTCTTCGAAGATGAAACGACAATTCGGTATCAGATACAGGAAATGCTGTATATCGAAAAAATTTTCGACGAGCCGGGAATCGCTGCCGAATTAGAGGCGTATTTACCGCTCGTACCCGACGGCAGCAATCTCAAAGCGACGATGCAGATAGAGTACGAGAACGAAATCGAGCGGCGAGCGGCGCTCGGGAGGCTCATCGGTATCGAAGACCGGGTGTTTATCCGTGTCGGGGACGAGTCACCCGTCTTTGCCATCGCCGACGAGGACCTCGAACGCGAGAATAGTGAAAAAACTTCCGCTGTCCATTTTTTATGTTTCGAATTGACCGATTCCATGAAATCGGCGTTACACGGCAAGGCCCCTCTGTGGATCGGCTGCGATCACCCGAACTACCGCGTGGCCCCTATCGCCATTGAGGAGCCTGTCCGAAAAGCCCTAATCGAGGACCTTCTATAAATTAGGGTACGTTTGCTTGACGCAAACGATTGCGCGGTCGATTTATTGCGCGAGATGACAGTTCTGCGCGTCGTTACGAGCCGCGAAATCGTTTCGGAATCACTTCGTTACATATCACCCGATTGCGGTCCGCAAAAAATATTCTAATATGGACACCTCTCAGGAATTCACTTACGCATGCCAGTGGTCCGCGCTAGGGCGATAGTTCTGCGCGGCCATTTAGGCGTGGCATGATTTTTGTTACGTCGTCCCGATGGTATGCTTTCTGCACTATTTTCCCGTGCACGAGCGTGACTGCCTTTTGTGCTTCAACCGAGGGCAAAGCCGCACTGCCCGCGTGCGATTTTTGATTGGTGGTAACCGAGAACAAAACAATTTGTGCAACCTGGCGGTCGTCCGGAGCAGGCCATTTCGGATTGACCAAGTGTCGCAGCCCGGCCAGGCTGCGGGGAGAAAAACATGTTCTTTGAGGAATTGACCGACGACGAGTGGGCTCGCCTGGCGCCGCTGGCGGCCGACGAGCCCGTGCACCCGCATCGCCGTGGCCGGCCTCGTGCCGAGCCACGCGTCGTGACGAACGCGGTGCTGTGGATTCTGACGACAGGCGAGCGCTGGTCGAAGTTGCCCGCTCGATATCCGTCGGGACCCACGTGCCGGCGCCGTTTCGACGATTGGCTCGCGGACGGTACGCTCGGACAGATCGTTGCGATCCTATCCGAGTTCGGCCGCACCTTCGCCTACGTGCCCCAGCCGGACGCCATGGTTCAAGCCGCGCCGAAGGCCGCGCCCATGCCCGCGCCCGAATCGCCGCGCTTGCGCGGCGTGTTCTGGACGAACCCGGAATCGTGGCACGCGGCCAGCGAAGCGGTCGAAACGCTCGATGCGAACGGCGTCAACGCCCCTTGCGCGAGCACGGTGCGCCGCGAGTTGCCGGTCGTGGCATCGTCGCGCCGCGCGCCGACGCCCGGCGCGGTGTTGCGCGCTGCCAGCGAGCGATCCGATCAAGCCCCGCCCGTCGATTCGCTGACCGTTACCAAACGCTCCGACGATTACCGTGGCTACGTGATTCACGCCTGCGCGCAGCCCGTGGCGAAACAACTGCAATTGAGTTACCGCGCGTCGGCCGAGATCGTCAAAGAAGGGCGGCGCATCGAGCGCTCCGGGCTGATCGGTCCGCGCTTCACCGACAACGCAACGGCCGAAGGTTATGCGCTCGAATGGGCGCGTGATTGGATCGATCGGCACGAAGCCGCCGCGCAAGCGCGCTTGGAATCGGCCGAACAGATGAGCGCTGTCAGCACCGCCCAACCGGCGAGCGCCGAGGATGCCACGCTGGCGCCCGCGTTGGCCGCGGCGCCCGCACAGGCTTCGCAGCCCGCGCGCGTGCTCGATCCCAGCATGATTCGCAGCCGTACTCCGCAATGGCTCATTCATGCGCATCCCGACGGCCGCGGCGACACCAAGCCCCCCGAGTTGCTCTTCCACGCTTGACGCGTACCGTTGTAAAACTTGCACGGACGATCCCGCCGGGCGCTCGCATGCGAGCGCGCCGGCGGCTGGCGCGAGTCGCAATCGAGCCGCGCTTTTAACGCGCGGCGAGCGGGTACGAGCGGTGTGGGTCATCGGTGTGACAGCGTGCATTGGGACCTAAGAAGTGTGACAGGAAGTAAATCGACAAAAAAACCGTAACGGCGTCTGGAGCGCTTGCGAGAGGCGTTCCTTGCGTCTGCCACAAAAAAATTCGAAAAGATTGCCGACGGATGCAAGCACCCGATTTTTTTCGGATTTGCTTCGCTTGCCGTCGGCTTTTTGTTGTCGCCAGATGATCACTTTGCCGATGACGGGCGGCTCGCGCGCGAGTTCGTCCGTCCGACGCTGCCCCATTTCTCGTTGTTCTTTGAAGGGCCACCACTATGAATGTGACCATCATCGGCTGCGGCTACGTCGGCCTCGTAACGGCGGCATGTCTCGCGGACGTCGGTAACGACGTTTGCTGTTACGACGTCGATCAGGACAAGATCGCCATCTTGGAATCGGGCGGTATTCCGATTCACGAGCCGGGCCTGCACGAAATCGTCGCGCGCAACAAGGCGGCCGGCAGGCTGTCGTTCACCACCGACCCGCGTCGCGCGATGACCCAGCGCGAGGCGATCTTCATCGCCGTCGGCACGCCGAGCGGCGAAGACGGATCGGCCGATCTGCAATACGTGCTCGCGGCGGCCTCGGAGATCGGCCGCCATATCGAGGGCTTCACGGTCGTCGTCGATAAGTCGACGGTTCCCGTGGGCACCGCGCGCCGAGTGCGGGAGGCGATCGCCGAACAATTGGCCCAACGCGGCGTGGACGCCATGTTCTCCGTCGTGTCCAACCCGGAGTTCCTCAAGGAAGGCGCCGCGATCGAAGACTTCACGCGGCCGGAACGGATCGTCATCGGTTGCGACGAGGACGTGCCGGGCGAACATGCGCGCGACACGATGAAGCGGCTCTATTCCCCCTACAACCGTAACCGCGACCGCATGCTGTTCATGGATGTGCGTTCGGCGGAGTTCACGAAGTATGCGGCCAACGCGATGCTGGCCACGCGCATCTCGTTCATGAACGAGTTGGCGAATTTGGCGGAGCGCGTGGGCGCGGATATCGAGGCCGTTCGCCGCGGCATCGGGTCCGACCCGCGCATCGGCTATCACTTCTTGTACGCCGGCTGCGGCTACGGCGGTTCGTGTTTTCCGAAGGACGTCCGCGCGTTGATGCAAACGGCGCAGGAGCAGGGCCAGGCGCTGCGTATTCTCGATGCCGTCTCCGAAGTCAACGCCGCGCAAAAGCAGGTGCTGGTCAGCAAGATCGTGGCGCGTTTCGGTCAAGACTTGAGCGATCGCTCGTTCGGCGTGTGGGGGCTCGCATTCAAGCCCGGCACCGACGACATGCGCGAAGCGCCGAGCCGCGTGCTGATCGCCGCGCTGCTCGAGCGTGGCGCGCGCGTGGTCGCCTTCGACCCGGTGGCGATGAAAGAAGCCCAACGCGCGTTGGCCGCCGACCTGCGAGGCGAACCCGAAGCGCTGGCTCGCTTGACGCTCGTCGAGGACCAAATGGACGTGGCGGCCAATGCCGACGCGCTCGTCATCATGACGGAGTGGAAGGCGTTCAAGAGCCCGGACTTCGACAGCCTGAAAGCGCGGCTCAAACAACCGATCGTGTTCGACGGACGCAACCTGTACGAGCCTTCGGCGATGGATGAACTCGGGATCGAGTATCACTCGATCGGCCGGTCCGGCGCCCCTCGCTCGGCCGATGACGCGCTGGGCGCGCTCGGTCGCTCGGCCGCCGTCTCGCTCTGATCGAGCGGCGCTCGTTCGGCATCCGATCGGTGAGGGCATTCGGGAGCGGTGGTGCGCCGGGACGTTTCGTATCGGCGCGCATACGCTAAGGGTTCGCGGCATTCGGCGTGCGTGAGGCGACACGTGTATCATCGCCCCCGCGCCGCTCAATACCGAAAAGCCCCATTCATACGATGTCAGTCGCCGAACTCAAGCGCCGCCGCACGTTTGCGGTCATTTCCCACCCCGATGCGGGGAAAACCACCCTCACCGAAAAGCTCCTGCTTTTTTCGGGTGCGATCCAAATTGCCGGTACGGTGAAGGGTCGGAAGAGTAATCGCTACGCGACCTCCGACTGGATGGAAATCGAGAAGCAGCGCGGCATTTCCGTCGCGAGCTCGGTCATGCAGTTCGAATACGGCAACGCCGTCATCAACTTGCTCGACACGCCGGGTCACGAAGACTTCTCCGAAGATACCTATCGCGTGCTCACGGCCGTCGATGCGGCGGTCATGGTGATCGACGGCGCCAACGGCGTCGAGGCGCAGACCCTCAAGCTGCTCGAAGTGTGCCGCAGCCGCCGCACGCCGATCGTTACGTTCATCAACAAGCTCGACCGCGAAGTGCGCGCGCCGCTCGATTTGCTCGACGAAATCGAGCAGCATTTGGGCGTATCGGCCGTGCCGTTTACGTGGCCGATCGGGATGGGCAAGGAGTTCCAGGGCGTCTACGACATCATCCGCGATCAAGTCCGCGTGTTTCGCGCGGGTCAGGACACGGCGGGGGGCGAGGTCGAGACGCTTTCGGCGCTGGACGACGAGGAGGGCGAGCGCCGCTTCGGCTTCGCGTGGACGAAGGCGAAGGAAGAGATCGATCTCATCTGCGCCGCCACGCCCGCGTTCGATCGCGAGGCGTTCCTGGCGGGCCAGCAATCGCCCGTGTTGTTCGGCTCGGCCATCAACAACTTCGGCGTGAAGGAAATTCTGGATGCGCTCGTGGAGCTCGCGCCGCCGCCGTCGATGCGCATGGCGGTGGAGCGGCCCGTGCAGCCCGACGAGCCGAAGTTTACGGGCGTCGTGTTCAAGGTGCAGGCCAACATGGACCTCGCGCACCGCGACCGCGTGGCGTTCATCCGCGTCTGTTCGGGACGGTTCGAGCGCGGCATGGCGTTGAAGGTCACGCGCTCGGGCAAGACGTTTCGCGCGAACAACGTCGTCACCTTCCTTTCGCAGCGCCGTGAGACGGTCAGCGAAGCGTATCCCGGCGATATCATCGGTATCCCGAACCACGGCACGCTGAGCTTGGGCGACACGTTGACTGAAGGGGAGGCGCTGCAATTCGTGGGGCTGCCGTTCTTCGCGCCTGAAATCTTCCAAACGGTCGAGGTCGTGGACCCGATGCGCGCCAAGCAGCTTGGGGAAGCTTTGAAGCAACTCGGCGAAGAGGGCGCGATCCAGGTGTTCCGCCCGGCACATGGCGGCTCGATCATCCTCGGCGCCGTGGGGCAACTGCAGTTCGAGGTCGTCTCGCACCGGCTGTCGGCGGAGTACAAGGTCGATGTCCGCATCATGCCGGCGCGCTATCGGATGTCGCGCTGGGTCACGTGCAGCGATCCCGCGGAATTGCGCCGGTTTACCGATGCGTATGCCGCTCGCATGGCGCTCGACGCGGCCAACGCGCCCACGTACCTCGCCTCGCATATTTCGGAGATCGAGGTGGCGCAAAAAGCATGGCCCACTATCGTCTTCAACGAACTGCGGGAACACTCGGGCGCACCGTTTAAAAAGAACCTTTAAAGAAGGGCCGCATCGGCAGATCTGCTCGACGTATCGCGCAAGCTAGCGCGTGAGATCGGCCAGTCGCGCAGCGAGCGTATCGATGGCGAGACGCACTCTAAAGGGCAGATGCGGCGTTTGTATCCATAGCGCGTATGCGTCGTAAAGAAACGCGGGCCTCTCGGGCACGAGCTGGACGAGCGTGCCCGCCTCGATGCGGTCGCGAACGAGCCAAGAGGGCAGCCAAGCGAGACCTAGCCCGCTGACGGCGGCATCGGCGATCGCGTCGAGATCGTCGAGCCGGACACGGTTGACCGGAACGAACTCGTCCGGCGCCGCATCGTCGCGTGGAAAGAGCCACGGCCGAATGCGGCCGGAGCGCCGGTAGACGAGCCCCTCGTGGCCGGCAAACTCTGCCACCCGGTGTGGCGTGCCGTGCGTTTCCAAGTAGGAGGGCGCGGCGCATACCACCATCCGTTGCCGCGCCACACGGCGAGCCACGATCCCCGCCTTGTCTTCGAGATCTCCCGTTCGAATCGCCAGATCGTAGTCGCCTTCCGCCAAGTCGACGAAGCGGTCGTTGAACGACAGGTCGAGCTCCAGCGACGGATGCTGCCTGACGAGCTCGAGCAAAACCGGCGCGACGCAACGTCTACCGAAATGAACGGGCATCGTCACGCGCAACTTGCCCCTCGGGTCCGAACGTTGGTCCGCCGCGAGCGCTTCGGCCGCATCGGCCTCCGCCAGCACGAGGCGGCATCGCTCGTAGAAGGCGCGTCCGAATTCGGTCAGGCTTTGGCGGCGCGTCGTGCGCGTGAGCAGTTGCGCGCCGAGCCGTGTTTCCAAGAACCGGACATGCTTGCCGACCATCGGGCCGGATAGATCCAGCGCGTCGGCCGCGGCGGCGAACGAACCCAGATCGACCGCTTTCACGAACACGGCCATGCTGGTCAGGCGATCCATCATTCGAAACTCCTGGTTATTTGTGTCCTGTCTCCCTGCGATTTTTCCGTATCGGAGCTCGGGGCATAGTGTATTCAATACAACTACTTTCGAGTCGATATGACACGCATCGTCCGTTTTTATGAGCATGGCGGCCCCGAAGTGCTGCGCATCGAGTCAGTCGATCTGGCTCCGCTCAATGCCGGCGAGGTTCGCATTCGCGTCAAGGCACTCGGGCTCAACCGTGCGGAAGCGCTGCTGCGCAAAGGGACCTACATCGAGACGGCGAGCTTGCCGTCGGGACTCGGTCTCGAGGCCGCGGGAATTGTCGAGTGCGTCGGCGAAGGTGTCGAGGGCATCGCGCCCGGCGATGCGGTCAGCGTCGTGCCGCCGCTGTCGATGGTGCGCTGGCCGGCGTATGGCGAGCGCGCGACGTTTCCGGCGGAACTCGTCGTCAAGCATCCCGCGTCGCTCGGTTGGGAAGAGGCGGCGGCCGTGTGGATGTCGTCGCTTACCGCCTATGGAGCCTTGATCGACGTCGCGAAATTGGCGCGCGGCGAATTCGTCGTCGTCACGGCGGCGTCGAGCAGCGTCGGTCTGGCCGCGATCCAGATCGCCAACGCCATGGGTGCGATACCCATCGCCGTCACGCGTACCTCGGCCAAGCGCCAGGCTTTGCTCGAGCACGGCGCGGCCTATGTGGTCGCGTTCGAGGAGGAGGATTTGGCCGCTCGCTTGCGCGATATCGCCGGCGGGCAAGGGGTGCGGGTGGTGCTCGATCCGATCGGTGGGCCGATCTTCGAACCGCTGACGGCCGCGATGGCGCGCGGCGGCATCTTGATCGAATACGGTGGGCTAAGCCAACGACCGACGCCGTTTCCTTTGGCCGAAGTGCTCGCTAAAACGCTGACGCTGCGCGGTTATCTCGTTCACGAAGTGATTAGCAGTCCTACGCGATTGGCGGCGGCTAAGGCGTTCGTGCTCGAGCATTTGGCTATGGGGGCGCTGCGGCCGGTGATCGCCAAGACCTTCGCATTCGACGATATCGTGGCCGCGCATCGGTTCTTGGAATCGAACGAACAGTTCGGAAAGATCGTCGTCAACGTATAGGCCGCGCGGCGGTCCGTTACTTCTTGCTCGATGAGATTTCGATCGTGCGCGAGCGCGGAGCGTCGGAGATGGCATTGGAATGGGCCGTCGCGCGGGCCTCGCTCGCGTCGATTTCCCGGTGCACGGCTTCGAGCCGCTCGTTCGGCACCAGCAGCCAAGTTGCATCGAGCGCGGTCGCGATCGATTCGAGCGTCGAGGCTTTCGTGTCGCCGCGGCCGCGCAGGACCGCGGACAGATTCGGCACGGCCATGCCGACGCGTTCCCCGACGGCGGCCAAGCTCATGCGCCGGCGCGCGCGCAGCGCGGCAAGCTGATCCGTGAAATGCATAAGGCACCGCCTCCCTGAATGTTATGCCGCAATATAACATTTATGCGCATAATCCCCGCCATGATGGTGAGCCATAAAGGCGCCGATGCCTCAACGCGCCGTGGGGGGAGTGCCTGGGCCGGGCTCGCGGCCGTTATCGTTTTGCGCCCATTCCCGTGCATCGCCGCCCATTGCGGCGAACCACTGCGCCGTATCCACATAGCGCTGGCCCTTCGCCTTCGCATAGCCGAGCCGTGCCTGCGCATAAAGCCGTTGCGCTTGCAGCACGTCCACGAGGCTGGCGGTGCCGACGCGGTAGCTTTCTTGCAGCAACTGGAGCGATGCCTGCGCGGTGTCCAAGGCCGTGCGCTGCGCGGCCAACGCGTCGGCGTCGTGTTGCAGGGCCCGTAGCGTGTCCGCCACCTGACCGAACGCTTGCAACACCGTTTGCCGGTAAACGCCGAGCTGCGCGTCGAAGGCATCGACCGCCGCTCGTTTCTGCGCGCTCAACGCTCCGCCGTGAAAGAGCGGGGCCGTTAGCGCGGCTGCGACAGTCCATAGACCGTTGCCGGCGTCGAAAAGCGGTCCCATCGATGCCGCGGCTTGCGTCCACGACGCGCTCAGTGTCACGTTCGGGTAAAGCTGCGCCGTTGCGACGCCGATCGCGGCGCTTGCCGCATGCAGTTGCGCCTCGGCAGCGCCGATATCCGGACGGGACCGGAGCCAAGCCGAGGGAAGCGCGACGGGCACGTCGGCCGGCAAGGTCAGCATCGCAAAGTCGAAGCGCGGCGGTTGCCATTGCGCGGGCGTCTTGCCGACCAAGATCGCGAGCGCGTCGTCGGCGGCGCTGAGCTGCTGCTCCAGCGGCGGGGATAGCGCGAGATCGGCGGCCAGTTGGCTGCGTGCGGCAAGCTCGTCGCTGAGCGCGGCTTTGCCGACTTGGCGCTCGATCGCCACGAGTTCGACGTTGTGCTTGTCCACCGAAATGATGTCGTCGACGGCGCGCAATTGCTCACGAACGGTGGCGGCCGTCAGTGCCTCGGTCACCGTGTTGCCGGTGAGCGTGAGGTACGCGGCGGCGAGCGCGTACCGCTGGTAGTCGGCCAGTGCCGTCTGCGCCTCGATTTCGCGGCGCTTTCCGCCGAACAAGTCCAGTGCGTAGCTGACGGTCGGACCGACAGTCAATAGATTCGCGGTCGCGGATGCGCCGTCCTTGCCTCCAACGCGGGCCCGCTCACGCTGAGCGCTCGCACCGAGGTCGACTTGCGGATAAAGTCCGCCTCGAGCCACGACGATCGCCTGCTGCGACTGGGCTAGCGTGGCGCGTGCGGTATCGAGCGTCGGGCTGCCGGCGATGGCTCGCGAGACCGTGTCGTCGAGTGCCGGTGAACGATAGGCAGACCACCAACGCGGATCGATGTGCGCGTCCCATTGCAGGTGTTGCGCGATGTCGGCCGGACCCGCCGCGGGCAGTTCGGTCCGATCGGCTAGGTAACCGGTGACGTTTGGCGCCGCCGGTCGCTCGAAGTCGGGACCGGCCATGCACCCGGCAAGCGCCACCGCGAAGAAGGACGACATCAAGGCCCATGCCGTGGCGCGGCGCGCGCGAGGCGCCGGCAGCGCTGTGCCGGGTGGGCGATGCCGCCCGGATGCGTGGATCGAGCGGTCACTCATAGCGCAGAGCCTCGATGGGATCGAGCCGCGACGCTTTCTTGGCCGGGTAGTAGCCGAAGAACACGCCGACGGCCGCGGAAAACGCAAAGCCGCCGACGATGGCAGCGGGCGAGAGGAGCGTCGGCCAGCGGGCGATGACTGTAACGAGTTCCGATACGGCGATGCCGAATACGATTCCGCCGATGCCGCCGCTCACGCTCAAGAAGACGGCCTCGATCAGAAATTGCAGCAGAACGTGTAGGCGCCGGGCGCCGATCGCCATCCGCAGGCCGATTTCGCGCGTGCGCTCGGTGACCGATACCAGCAAGATGTTCATGATGCCGATGCCGCCCACGAGCAGCGAGATCGATGCGATCGCGGCCAGCAAGAGCGCCATGATGCGGCTACTGCCCTCCGCCGTCTGAGCGATCTGGCTCAGATTACGGACGGCGAAGTCGTTGTCGTCCGACGCGCGCAGGCGATGGCGGCGACGGAGCGTGCCGGTCACCTGAGCGATGGCCGTTTGGACGAGTTGCGGGCTCGCGGCCTGGACGTAGATCTGGTTGACGTACCCGGTGAGCCGCGGCGGCGTGCCATACGGATTCGGCACCGGCGGAAAGTTGGGGTTGGCGTTCGTCTGCGCTTGGCTCGGGACCGCCACGCCCAGCACTTTACGCTCGGCGCTGCTGAACGGGATGATGATGACGTCGTCCTGGTCTTGTCCGTAGGCCGTTTGCCCTTTGGCGGCGAGCAGCCCGACGACGCGCAACGCCGCGCCTTTGACGAGGATCGTCGCGCCGATCGGGTTTTCGGCGGCGCCGAAGAGCTGCTGATAGACCGTTTGGCCGATGAGGGCGACCATCGCGGCGTCGCGCTCGTCGTCCTCGTCCACGGCGCGACCCGAGGCGATGTGCCAACCGGTGATATCGAGGTAGGCGGGCGCGATGCCTTGAATGCTGGTCGCCCAGTTCCGTCCGCCATACTCGACTTGCCCCAGTTGCCGGATGAGGTAGCTCACGGTGCTGACGGCGGGCGCATCGCGCTTGAGCGCGCGTGCGTCGTCGACGGTCAGCGTCGATGCGCTGCCGGAGCCGGCGCGCACCCCCGTTGCGGTCGTGGCGCCTGGAACGACGACGAGCAAATTCGTCCCAAGGCTCTCGATCTGCTTGCGCACCGCCTCGTTCGCGCCCTGACCGATCGCCACCATGGCAATCAACGCAGCCACGCCGATGAAGACGCCCAGCACCGTGAGCGCCGAGCGCATTTTGTTGCGCCAAAGGGCGAGCGCGGCGGCCGACAGCGTCATTTTCGCGAAACCCGTCGCGACGGCACCGGCCGTGCGGGCCGGTATCGCGGCGGGCCCGGCGGCGCTGGAAGAAGGCGCCGCACGGCCGGAAGCGTTACGCTCCGCCTGCGTCGAGACGCGGCGCTCATCGGCCACGATCTTGCCGTCGCGCATGGTGACGACGCGATCCATGTATTGCGCGATATCGGGTTCGTGCGTGACGACGATGAGCGTGACACCTTGCTCGCGATTGAGCGTGCGCAGCATCACCATGATCTCGTGCGACGTGCGCGTATCGAGGTTGCCCGTCGGCTCGTCGGCGAGAACGATGCTGGGGCGGCCGATGAGGGCCCGGGCGATCGCGACGCGCTGTTGCTGACCGCCCGAAAGCTGACTGGGCCAATTGCTCTCGCGCGTGCCCAGCCCCACGAAGCGCAGCGCGGCGCGGGCACGTTCGAGCCGCTGCGCATGATCGGCCGGACCGCCGGCTGCATAGAACAGCGGCAGCGCGACATTCTCCAATGCGCTCGTGCGCGCGAGCAGGTTGAAGCTTTGAAACACGAAGCCGATGCGGCTGGAGCGAATACGCGCGAGTTCGGGCTCGGTGAGCGTTGCCGTATCGGCGCCTTCGAGAACATAACGCCCGCTGCTCGGCCGATCGAGGCAGCCGAGCACGTTCATCAACGTCGATTTGCCCGATCCGGACGAACCCATGATGGCGATGAACTCGCCGCGCTCGATCGTCAGGCTCACGTCGTCGAGCGCGCGCAACTCGGTGCCGCCCGCGGCGTACACCTTCGTCACATTCGTCAGCTCGACCACCGTTTCGCTCATTGCCGGCCTCGCGCGCGTCACCGCTGGAGACGGGGACCGACGGCCGTCGGCGCGGATGCGCCGCCCGTCGTTTCGCCGATGATGACGGCGTCGCCCTCGTGCAGATCGCCGCTCGTTATTTCGGAGTACGAATCGTCGTCGAGGCCCGTCGTCACCGTCACCGCCACGGGACGCGCGTTGCGCAATACCCAAACGCGTCCCGAGCCGGCCGGCAATGCGGGCAGCGCGGGCTGCGCCGATGCCCGCGAAGGCGTGAAGCGCAGCGCCGGGTCGGGCGCCCGCAGCACACGCTCGCGCGTCGAGAGGACGATCCGGGCGGTGGCCGTCATGCCTGGCTTGAGGCTCAAATCGGTATTGCGTACGCCGATCACGACGTCGTATGTCACGACGTTTTGGACCGTTTGGGGGGCTTGCCGCACTTGCACGACGCGGCCCTCGAACCGGCGCTTCGGATAGGCTTCGACGGTAAACGTCGCCGGCGTGTTTTCGTGCAAGCCGCCGATGTCGCTTTCGCTGACGTTCGTATCCACCTGCATTTGCGTGAGGTCGGTCGCGATCAGAAACAGCGTCGGCGTTTGGAAGCTGGCCGCGACGGTTTGTCCGATCGTGATGTTGCGCGAGACGACGGTACCGTCCACGGGCGAGACGATGTTCGTGTAATCGAGGTTGACCTCGGCCGTGCGCAATCCGGCGCTGCGCTGCTCGATCACGGCTGTATCGACGGCCACTTGCGCGCGTGCCTGATCGTAAGCGCTGCGCGCGTTCTCGGCCGTATCGCGCGAGACGATGCCGTGTTGCAGCAGCGTGGCGTTACGTTCGGCGGCGCTCTTGGCGTATGCGAGCTGCGCTCGATCCTTCACGATTTGCGCGCGTGCGTTGGCGAGATCGGCGCGCGCTTGGTCCACGAGCGCCTGATAGGGGCGCGGATCGATCTTCGCGCATAGCTGCCCCTTGCGCACGCGTGTATTGAAGTCGCAGAACTGTTGTTGGATCACGCCCGACACGTAGCTGCCGACGATGATCGTCAAGACGGGATTGACCGTTCCGGTCGCGCTGATGGAGTGCGCGATATCGCCGCGCGTAATCGATTGGGTAACGTAATGAGGCGGCGCGGGTTGCATCGACCACCACCAGGCTGCGCCGGCGGCGACGAGGGCGGCTGCGGCACCGAAGTAGGCGAGGTATCTGCGCAGATGCGCCGGATGCGGCTTGGCGGCACTACGCGCGGACGGGGCGGGCGGCGCGGGCGATGCCGAGACCGCCGACGCGTCCGACGTATCGGGCGCGTGCGAGCCGGCCGCGCGCGCGGGATCGCTTGCGCCCGCCTCACGGACAAGGGGCGCATCGTCGCCATGGTCGCCATCGTCACCGGCGGATCGAACGTTCGACACGCAATTCCTCTATTTCAACGAGACGCCGGTCCGCACGGACGCCGATCGTCCGCCGGGCCGCATGCCCCGATGCGGCCATCATCGGCCCGCCTATGCCCAGAGGCCTTGACCCGTATCAAACGATCGCCGCCCGGGCCTGCGTAGAGTGCCGAACATGGCCCCCGATTTCGTCACCCGCTGGCGCGCGCGGTTGCGCGCGAATTCGATGCCCTTCTGGGTGCTCGTTGCGCTTGCGGTGGCGGCGAGTTCGTACGGGGCATGGCATTGGTCGTCGTTGTTCGGATCGGCCGATCTGCCGCCGCGCATCGTCGTCTCGGGCAACATCGAGGCGCATGAAAGCGTGCTTAGCGTGACCCAGGTTCAGGCGCCCATCGTCTATTTGCCGTTCGACGAGGGCGCCCGCGTGGCCCAGGGCACGGTACTCGCCCGGCTCGACGACCGGCTGTACCGGCGGCAAGTGGAGATCGATCGGGCGAGTCTCGCCGTGCAGGCGGCGCAAGTGGAGGCCAATCGCAGCACGCTGGCGGCGGCGACGAGCAGTGTGACCAGCGACCGCTTCGACCTAGCGCAAAAACAACTGGACTACACGCGGGCCGATACGCTCGCCAAGCACCAGGCCGTTTCGCAACAAGCCCGCGATCTCGCGCTGACGGCGCGCGAGCAATCGGCGGCGCAACTCGCGCACGATCAGGCGCTCGTCGATGCCGCGCGCAACGCCGTCGTGCTGGCGGCGGCCAACGTCGAGGCGGCCCGTGCCAAACTGGCCCTCGACGAGACGACGTTGTCGTACGCGGAGCTACGGGCGCCGTTCGATGGCGTCATTACGGTGCGTGAAGCCGAATTGGGGCAACTGGCCGGGCCCGGCGTCGCCCTGTTTACGATCGACGAACTGGATCACGTCTGGTTGCGGGCCTATGTGAACGAACCGGACGTCGGTCGCATTCGGCTCGGACAGCGCGTCGATATCAGCACCGATGCCTATCCGGCCAAAACCTACAGCGGACGAGTCAGCTTCATCTCGCCGCGCGCGGAGTTCACACCCAAGACCGTCGAAACGCATGCACAGCGCGTCACCCTCGTCTATCGCATCCGGATCGACATCGACAATCCAACGCACGAGTTGCTCCCCGGCATGCCGGCCGATGCGTCGATCGCGGTGCGCGCGAGCGGGCAATGAGCGAGACGGCGATCGTCATCGAGCACGTCGGACGCCGCTTCGGCGCGCTCCAAGCCGTGCACGACGTCACGCTCGCGATCGAACGCGGGGAGATTTTCGGGCTCGTCGGTCCCGACGGAGCGGGCAAGACCACGCTCATTCGCATGCTCGCGGCGGTATTGCATCCCGATTCCGGCCGCATCGTGCTCGAAGGAATCGACGTGGCCGCCGATCCGGAGCGCGCCAAAACCGCCCTCGGCTACATGCCGCAGCGCTTCGGTCTGTATGAGGATTTGACCGTCGCCGAGAACGCCTTCTTCTACGGCGAGCTGTTCGAAGTGCCGCGCAAGTCCTATCGCGAGCGCATGGCGCAACTGCTCGACGCGGCCGGGCTCGCGCCATTCAAGCATCGGCTCGCGGGGCAGTTGTCGGGCGGCATGAAGCAAAAGCTCGGGCTCGTGTGCGCGCTCATCCACACGCCGAAGGTGTTGTTGCTGGACGAGCCGACGACGGGCGTCGATCCTGTTTCCCGGCGCGAGTTCTGGGCCATCTTGTACCAATTGCGCGATCAGGGCGTGACGATCGTTATGTCGACGGCCTATATGGACGAGGCGCAGCGGTGCTCGCGGCTTGCGTTGCTGCATGCGGGCGAGGTGCGCGATTGCGCGACGCCGGAGTCGCTCAAACGTGGTTTGCGAGGCGCGTTGCTCTCGATCTCCGGCGCGGCCCCGCGCGCGATTCGCGATGTGCTCGCGGACGCGCCCGGCGTGCTCGGCGTGTTGCTGATGGGCGACCGCGTGCACGTGCGGGTCGACGACGCATCGCGCAGCGTCGAATTGAAAGCGCGGCTCGGCGCCGCGGCGATCGAGCATACGTCGATCGAGACGGTGGAGCCCGGCATCGAGGACGTCTTCGTGGCGCTGGTGGGAGATGCCATATGAACACCCCGGCTCCGGTCGTGGTTGCGCGCGGCCTCACGAAGCGCTTCGGCAATTTCACGGCTGTCGATGGACTCGATCTCACGATCGGCAAGGGTGAGGTGGTCGGCTTCATCGGCCCGAACGGTTCGGGTAAATCCACGACGATTCGCATGCTGTGCGCGCTGCTCGCGCCGAGTGCCGGCAGCGCATCGGTGGCGGGCTACGATGTCGCGCGCGAACCCGAGGTAGTGCGTACTCACATCGGCTATATGTCGCAGAAGTTCTCGCTCTACGGCGATTTGACCTGCCGCGAGAATCTGCGCTTTTTCGCGGGCATTTACCGCGTGCCGCGCGCGGTGTTCGCCGAGCGGATGCGGTTCGCCATCGAGATGGCGGGTATCGAGGGGCGCGAAGATACGCTCGTGAGAACCTTGGCGGGGGGCTGGCGGCAGCGCCTCGCGCTCGGCTGCGCGATCTTGCATCGACCGCCCGTGCTGTTTCTCGACGAACCCACGTCGGGCGTCGAGCCGCAAGCGCGCCGGCGATTCTGGGACCTGATCCATCAGTTGGCCGGCGACGGCGTGACCGTGCTCGTCTCCACGCATTACATGGACGAGGCCGAGTATTGCAACCGCATCGCGCTGATCGATGCGGGCCGCCTCATCACCGTCGGCAGCCCGAACGAGCTGCGCGGCGAACAGTTGGGCGGGGTGCTCTACGAGTGTGCGAGCCCGGCGCTGGGCGAGGCCGTCGTCGCGCTGCGCGAAGCGCCGGGTGTGCTCGATGCCGCGATTTTCGGCGACAAACTGCACGTGCTGCTCGCCGATGGGCCCGGCGCGCCGGCCGCATCGACCGCCGCGGCCTTACCGGCTTGGCTCGCGGGCAAAGGCATCGAGGCGGTTGCGCTCGCGCCGATTCGCCCCGGCTTGGAAGACGTGTTCGTGCAACTCGTTACGCGGGCGAGCGCAAAAGGGGACATCGCGAGCGGCTCGGCGCGGGTGGGGGAGAGCCCATGAAGCCGCGTCGTCTGCTCGCCATCGCCTACAAGGAAGCCCTGCAAATCTGGCGCGATTCGCGCAGTCTCGCCATCGCGTTGCTGATGCCGCTGATGCAGATGCTGCTGCTCGGGTACGGCGTGAGCCTCGACATTCGGCATGTGCCGCTGTGCGTGCGCGACGAGGCCCACACGCAGGCGAGCCGCGAACTCGTCGAGCGCTTCGTCGCGTCGGGGTGGTTCGCCTCGCAGCGCGCTTTGGCGAGCGAGCCGTCCGTGCGCGAGGCGATCGACCGCGGGCGCTGCGCGGGCGTCGTCACGATTCCCGTCGATTTCACGCGCGTGTTGACGACGACCGGCGTTGCGCCGGTGCAAGCCGTTTTCGATGCGACCGATACGAACACGACGAACATCGCGATCGGCTATGCGCAAGGCGTCGTCGCGAGAACCACGGCCGATTTCGAAACGCGCTGGGCCGCCGATCACGGGATGCCCGTGCCCACCGTAGGCACGATCGATTTCGAACCGCGCGTTTGGTACAACGAGGGGTTGGACAGCCGCAATTTCATCATTCCGGGCGTGGTCGCCGTCATTCTTGCGCTCGTCGGCGCGCAATTGACCTCGCTGACGGTCGCCCGCGAATGGGAGCGCGGCACCATGGAGCAGTTGATCTCGACACCGGTCACGGCCCTCGAACTCATGCTCGGCAAGCTCGTCCCTTACTTCGCGATCGGCTTTACCGATGCCGTTTTCTGCATCGTCGGCGCTGTGTATTGGTTTCACGTCCCGTTTCGCGGCAGCCTGCTCACGCTGGCGGCTACCACGGCCTTGTTCACGCTGGTCGTGCTCGGTATCGGCTATTTGATGTCGGTGCGTATCCACAGCCAACTCGGCGCGAGCCAAGTCGCGTTGCTGCTGACCATGTTGCCCACGACGATGCTCTCGGGCTATACCTTCGCGATCGAGCAGATGCCGGCGCCGATTCGGGCCGTCACGCTGCTGGTGTACGCCCGCTATTACGTGACGATCTTGCGCTCAGTGTTTCTGAAAGGCAGCACCTTGATCGACCTCGCGATTCCGGTCGCGGCGCTCGCCGCTTATGCGCTCGTCATCGGCTGGCTCAGCGTGCGCGCCTTTCGCAAGCACCTCGATTGATTCGTTTAGGAACCCTAACTTAAAAACGATTGAGCGAGTGGGAGCCGTCGATGTTCGAACGCGTGTACGCGATGCTCGTCAAAGAGTTTCTCGAATTGAAGCGAGACAGGTGGGCGCTCTTTCGGCTCGTCGTGCCGCTCGTGATGCAGGTGTTCGTCTATGGCTATGCGGCGACGTTTACCGTTAGCCACGTTTCCACGGCCGTGCTCGATCTGGACGGCAGCCAAGCGAGCCGCGATTTGATTGCACGCTTTACGGCGAACGGCCGCTTCGACATCGTCGATTTCGCTCGCTCGCAAAAGGAGATTGCGCACGAACTCGATACCGGGAACGTGCAAGTGGCGGTCGTCATTCATGCCGGCTTCGCGCAGTCGCTCAACGATGGCGCCGGCGCGCCGTTGCAAGTGCTCGTCGACGGCACGAACTCGAACACCGCCCTGATCGCGCTTGGCTATGTCAGTAGCATCGTGACCCAGTACCAAAGCGATCGCGTCGCGGCGGCTTGGCCCTCGCGCGCCGGCTTGGCGCCCCGGGCCGTCTCCGTTGCGATCCGCGAGCGGCCTTGGTTCAATGATGGACTCGACGATCGATGGTTCTTCATTCCCGGCGTGGTCGGCACGTTGACGCTGCTGCAAGTGGTCAGCTTGACCGCATTCGCCATAGTGCGCGAACGCGAAGTGGGCACGCTCGAGCAGATCATGGTCAGCCCGATCCGGCCCGTCGAATTCATTCTCGGCAAGACCGTGCCGTCGTTTTTGATCGGCCTGGGCGATGTGGCGATCGTCACGGCGCTCGGCGTCGCCTGGTTCGGCGTGCCTTTTGTCGGCAGTGCGTGGGTCATGATGGCGGGCGTGGTGCTTTTCTTGTTCGCCGTCATCGGCCTCGGATTGTTGCTTTCGACGTTCTCGCGCACACAGCAGCAAGCGTTCGCGCTGAACTTCTTCCTCGTCAATCCGATTTTCATCTTGTCGGGATTCGCGTTTCCGATCTCCGCGATGCCGCGCGTGCTGCAATGGCTCACGTACCTCAATCCGCTGCGCTACTTCCTCGTCGTGTTGCGCGCCGTGTTTCTAAAGGGCGTCGGTTTCGAATCGCTATGGCCGCAGTTCGGGGCCATGGCGTTATTGGCGCTGGCGATGTTGACCGCCAGCGTGCTGCGGTTTCGCAAGTCGCTCGATTGATGCAAGCGCGCGCAATCGACATCGGCATCGCCTATGCTACCGGGGCGGTAACCGGCGTTCGATGCGGCTTTCTTCCTTTTTTCTCCGGTAGGTGTGCGCAGCCATGACCGTACGCAACCTCGATGTGTTATTCCGGCCGAAATCGGTCGCTGTCGTCGGCGCTTCGGCTCGGGCTGAAAGCGTCGGCGCCAAGGTGTGGCGCCAGGTGCTGGCCGGCGGGTTCGAGGGGCCGGTTTGGCCCGTCAACCCGAAATACGCCGACCTCGATGGACGGGCCGTCTTCAGCGACGTCGCCGATCTGCTCGAACCGCCCAGTGTTGCGCTGATTTGCACGCCGAGCCAGACGTGGCCCGAGATCGTCGACAAGCTTGGCCGGCTCGGCACGCGCGCGGCCATTGTCGTGAGCGATACCAAGTCCGGGGCGGACTCGCCCGAGCTCGCGCGGGCGTTGGCGGCGGCCAAGCCCTACTTGCTGCGGATCGTGGGGCCGGGCAGCGTGGGCGTCGTCACGCCGGCGCTCCATGCGCATTTGGGCGCACCGTCTTCCACGGTCAAGGCGGGCGGCGTGGCATGGGTCTCGCAATCGAACGCCCTGACGAACGCCGTGTTGGGGTGGGCCGAGGCGCGAGGCTTGGGCTTTTCCCACGCGATCGCGCTGGGCGGCGAGGCCGATGTCGATGCGGGCGACGTGCTGGACTATCTCGCGAGCGACTCCGGCACGCGGGCGATTTTGCTCGAATTGTCCGTCGTGCGAGCGGCGCGCAAGTTCATGTCGGCGGCGCGCGCCGCGGCGCGCAACAAGCCTGTGCTCGTGCTGCGCACGGGCCGCTCCGATCCGCGAGACGCGCTGTTCGCATCCGCGTTTCGGCGGGCGGGCATGGTGCGCGTCGAATCGCTCGACGATTTGATCGACGAGATCGAAACGCTCGGCGTCGGCCGTATCGCGGCGAGCTCCTCGGCCACCGTGGTGACGAGCGACCGCGGCGTCGCGGCGCTGGCGGCCGATGCGTTCGCGCAAGCCGGCACGACGCTCGCGCAGTGGCCGGGGGCGGCGCAGGCTTCAGTGTCCGCGGCGTTGCCCCATGCCGCGCCCGGCAATCCGCTCGTGCTCGGCAACGATGCGCTGCCCGAACATTTCGGGGCGGCCCTAGAGGCGCTCGCGCCGCACCGCGAGACCGGCACGGCCTTCGTCGTGCACGCCTCGACGTTGAGCGCGCCCGTGGCCGACGTCGCGCGCGTATTGATCGAGCGTCAGCGTTTCGCCTATCGCGGGCTGTTGGCTTGCTTCTTCGGCGGCGTGGACGAAGCGACGCGCGACGCGCTGCGCGCGCATGGGATTGCGGTGCATTCGACGCCGCACCGGCTCGCACGCGCATTCGCCCGTTTGGTGGACTATCGGCTCGGCCGACAGTTGCTGATGCAGACCCCGGAGGGGTTGCCCGCGCATGTCCCCGCATCCATCGAGGCCGCGCAGGCGCAGGCGAAAGCGGCGCTCGATGCGGGGCGCACCGAGCTTGGCGGAGAAGAGGCGGCGCGGATGCTGCGTGGCTTTGGATTGCAGGTCGAGGCGCGTGGAGCGAACCCTGCGCCCGGCGCGCAGCATGACGACGAGCATGTCGTCGATGTCACCGTGACCTTGCGGGACGATCCCGACTTCGGACCCGTGTTCGAATTTATCGCGCCGGCCGCCGACGGCTTGTCGGCGCCGTTCGTCGCGTACGGCCTGCCTCCGCTCAATCCGGTGCTGGCGCGCGAGATCGTCTCCCGGTCGCCCTACGCGCGGCTCGCGGCCGTCGGGCCCGTGCTCGACGCGCTCACGGCGTTGTCGGAAGTCGTCTGCTGCGTGGAGTGGATCGTCGGCATGACGGCGTCTCTGAAGGTGACGCGCACGCAGGTGGCACTCATCGCACCTTGCGTGACGCTCGGTGCTGCGCGCGGGCGGCTCGCGATCGTGCCGTATCCGCGGCAACTCGAGGAGACCGTCGATTGGCGCGGCCGTCGCTTGACGATACGGCCGATCCGTCCGGAAGACGAGGCGGCTCACAGCGCGCTCATCGCGGCCATGACGCCGGACGACTTGCGCTTGCGATTTTTCGGGGCGGTAAGCGGCTTCGACCATACGCAGCTCGCGCGCATGACGCAGATCGACTACGACCGCGAGATGGCATTGATTGCGACGGCGGACGAAGGCGGGCGCGAGGCGACGCTGGGCGTCGTACGCACGATCACCGACCCGGATAACGAGTGCGCCGAATTCGCGGTGGCATTGAGATCGGATCTGAAAGGGCGGGGATTGGGCCGAATGCTGATGGAGCGGATGGTGGCTTATGTCCGCTCGCGCGGCACCCGATGGATCGTCGGCGAGGTGTTGCGCGAGAACGCCCCGATGCTCGGGCTCGTCAAGACGTTGGGCTTCGAGATGCGTTCGACAGCGGATCCCGCCGTCGTCGAGGTGAGGCTACCCTTGCGTGATGCGGCGCCTGCGTCTTGATTGCGCGTGGCCGGCCGCCGTTGCGGCCGGCAGATCTGCGTGGACGACCGGTTAAGCCGCGAGCTTAGCGGCGGCGTCGTCGACAAGCGAACGCTGAATCGAAAGCTCCTCGAGCCAGTTATCGGCATAGACGACGCCCGTTTCCTTTTCGAGGCGGGCGATCGTAGCCGCGTTGCGCGCCGTATCTTTCGGCGTGGCCAAGAAAGTTTTGATCGACTGCCCAGCCTTGAACGCATCGAACAGGGGCACGCGAATGTCGTCGGGCAACGCGCGAGTCCACTGGTACGTCTTGCCGTTGTGCGTCAGCGAGGGCGGCAACGTGCGTTCTTTCTTGGTGGCGGCGATGAGCCCGTAAGCGCGTGCGGCCTCGGCGATCTGCTCGGGCGAGAACAATTCGTCGGGCGTGATTTCGAACTGGGCGATGTGGGTTTCGATCGCGTGCATGGCCGCGGCGCGGTCGTCGCGCTTTTGCTGCGCGCGCTCGACGATGCCGCGCAGTTCGTCGGCTTCTTCGCTCGTGATGGCGAAGCTGGCTTGCTTTTGCTGGAGTTCGGAAAAGCGTTGGAATTCGGTGTCAGTCAGAAGTTTTGCCATGAGATCGAACGACGGCGCGCGCAAGCAAGGCCGCACGCGCTTTTTTTGAAGGGCCGCTATTTTAGCAGCCTGCTGGGGTGGGGAG
>NZ_PNYA01000026.1 GCF_002879885.1 Trinickia dabaoshanensis | reverse complement strand
AGAGGTGTATAAGAGACAGCGCCATGACCGTCCCGCGCTCCACGCTACGCCTTCAGCTCCATCGAGGCTTCACGTTCGACGATGCGCTTGCACATGTCGACTATTTCGCCGCGCTCGGCGTGAGCCACCTTTATTTGTCGCCGATCACGGCATCGGTGCCGGGCTCGATGCACGGCTACGACACGATCGATTACGCGCGCGTGAATCCCGAGCTCGGCGGCGAGCCGGCGCTCTTGCGCTTGGCCGACGCCGTGCATGCGCGGCAGATGGGACTGATCGCCGACATCGTGCCCAATCACATGGGGATCGCGGGCGGCCATAACGCCTGGTGGCTCGACATTCTCGAATGGGGCCGCCATGCCACGTACGCCCGGTACTTCGATATCGACTGGCATTCGCCCGATCCGGCGCTGCGCGGCAAAGTACTCGCGCCGTGCCTGGGCGCACCCTATGGGGACGAACTCGCGGCAGGGCGTATCACGTTGACATTCGATGCGGCCCAAGGCCGGTTCTTCGTCTCTTACGGCGAGCATCGTTTTCCGATTTGCCCCGTCGACTACCCGCTCATCTTGCGCGGTGCCGCACACGCGCATCACCCCGAGTTGACGGCGCTGGCCGAGCACTTCCAAGGCTTGACGGCTCAGCCCGAACAGCGAGCCCAGGCGCAGGCCGCACGCGAGGCGCTGCGCGCGTTCGCATCGACCCACGGCGCCCAACCGTTCGATGCGGCGCTGGCCGCTTATGCGCCGAATTTAGCCGCATCGCGCGAGCGCTTGCATCGACTGCTCGAGCGCCAGTTCTTTCGCCTGGCGTGGTGGCGCACGGCCGCCGACGAAGTCAACTGGCGGCGCTTTTTCGACATCGGCACGCTTGCGGCCATGCGCACCGAACGCGCCGAGGTGTTCGACGCCGTGCATACGCTCGTGTTGCGACTGTTCGCGCAAGGCGTCATCGACGGTGTGCGCATCGATCATGTCGATGGCCTCGTCGATCCGCGCGAGTACTGCCAGCGACTGCGCGAAAAGCTCGTCGAGCGCGAATCCGAACGCCCGCCGCAACTCGACGGCTCGCGACCGTATGTCGTCGTCGAAAAAATCTTCGCGCGCGGCGAGTCGTTGCCGAGCGATTGGGGCGTCGACGGTACGACCGGTTACGACTTCATGAACGATGTCGGCGCACTGCTTCACGATCCACGGGGCGAAGCGACGCTCACGGCGACATGGGCCGAGCTTTCCGGCTCGACCGAATCGTATGCGGAACTCGTTTGCCAGGCGCGACGCAAAATTCTCGCGGAGAATTTATCGGCCGAACTCGATCGCGCCGCCCGCGGCATCCATCGAATCGCACGCGAGCAGCCTACCAGCCGCGATTTCACGTATGCGGCGATTCGCCGGGCGCTGACCGAGTTGGCCGCTCACTTCCCCGTCTACCGGATGTACCCGCTAGGCGGCGCGCGCACGAGCGCCGACGAAACCTATTTCCGTCGAGCGCTCGACGGCGCGCGGCGCACGCTCTCGCGCGGCGATCACGCGGTGCTTGCGTACGTCGCGGCAACGCTCGGCGGCGAGGGCCGCGCCGGCGAATCGAGTGTCGCCGCGAGCGGACTCGCGCACCGAGAACGGCGCACGGCTGCGACGCTCTTTGCGCAGGTGACCGCTCCGTTGGCGGCGAAGGCGCTCGAGGACACGGTCTTCTACCGCTACGGGCGCTTGCTTTCGCGCAACGAAGTGGGCGCCGATCCCGGCGAATTCGCGCTCGACGTGGACGGCTTTCACGCGGCCAACCTCGAACGCGCGCAGCGTTTTCCGCATGCGCTGATCGCAACCGCCACGCACGATCACAAACGCGGCGAGGACGTCCGCGCCCGGCTTGCCGTACTCAGTGAAATCGCCGGCGAATGGACCGCGATGCTGCGTGCATGGTCCACGCTGAACGCGCCGCATCGCCGGGCGTTCGACTCGACGCAGGGCGTGGATACGCCGCCCGTGACCCAGTCCGCCCACGACGTGCCGTCCTCGAAGGGGCAAACGCCCGCGACCTCGCCGGCCGGGCTCGCGATGGCCTGCACGCCGCTGCCCGGGCCGACGCCCGATTGGGCGCCGGGTCCGGCCGCCGAGGCGATGCTGTATCAAACGTTGGCCGGAGCTTGGCCTTACGGCCTCGAGCCCACGGATGCCGAAGGGGTGCGGGCCTTCGCCGAACGTGTTGCCGCGTGGCAACTGAAGGCGTCGCGCGAAGCGAAGTTGCAAACGAGTTGGCACGCGAACGACGAAGCGTATGAGGCGGCGTCGCGAGCGTTTCTCTTCGACGTCTTGGCGCCGCAACGACGCGATGGCTTCCTGCGCGAATTGACGTCGTTCGTGGCGCGCATTGCACGGGCAGGGGCAATCAACAGCCTGTCGCAAACGCTATTGCGGATGACGAGCCCGGGCGTACCGGATTTATACCAAGGCACCGAGCTTTGGGACTTCAGCCTCGTCGATCCCGACAATCGCCGGCCCGTGGATTTCGGCGAACGCCACCGGTCGCTCGTCGATACGCCGCCGAGCGAACAGTTGCGCAACTGGCGCGACGGCCGTGTCAAGCTCGGCATCGTCCATCGCGCGCTGACGTTGCGTGCCGTCTCTCCGGCGCTGTTTCTCGAAGGCTCGTATATTCCGCTGACCGTGACGGGGCCTCGGGCCCGCCATGCGATCGCGTTCGCTCGGCAACACGGGGACGCTTATGCCATCGTCATTGCCACGCGGCTGGCTACGTCGATCATGAGCGATTCGAGCGACGTTCCGCTCGTGGATCCGGCGCAGTGGGAAGACACGTCGATCGCACTGCCCCCCGCGCTCGCGGGACGTGCGCTATTCGACTGCCTCAGTCCCGCCGCGCCCAAGGCCGACGCGACAGGTCAGCTCTTTTTGCGCGATGCGCTCAGTGCGCTGCCGGTAGCCTTGCTCGTGGAGGAAGGCGTGCCGCGCGAGTAGGCGGCATGCGGATAGGGTCGAAACGTGCCCCCAGACGTACCGGGGCTTGCGCGCGCTTACTGCGCGGAGAGCGGCACGCGCAGGACGAGGCTGGTCGGCTCGGCGTCGTTCATCGTGCCTTGCTCGAAAGTGCCGCCGTGCGCCAGGGCGACGCGCTGCACCAACGCGAGTACCCAAGCGATACGCCCGGCTTCGCGCGGGGCCGTCGCCTGGGTACGGGCGAAAGGCTCCAGTGCGTGCGGCAACTCGGCATCGGCCAGCGTGGCGAGATTGGGCGTGAAAGCGACTTCACTGCGCCAAACGCCGGCTTCCAACGCGGTTTTCAAAACGATCGTGCTTCCAGGCGCGCTCGCTTCCGACGCGAATACGAGCATCGTCCAAAGCGCCTGGGCGAGCCGCTCGCTATCGCCGTCGCATCGCTCCGCATCGAGCGTCGAATCGAACTCTACCGCGGTGCCGCGCGCCTCCAGCAGCGCGCGGCGCGCGTCGTCGAGCGCCCGTTCGATGGCGGCGCGAATGGGAAATGACTCACGTTCGAGCGGCAGCGATTTAGTTTCGGCGCGGGTCTTGTCGACAGCGTCTTCGAGCAGTTTGACTTGCTGCTCCACGCCCGAACGGATGCCGGCCAGCGCGCGCTGGGCCGATGCATCGGCGGCGTCCAATTTACGCTCGAGCACATAGGCCCAGCTATGGATGGCATTCAGGGGACTGCGCAGGTCGTGCGATACGAGGGACAGTACATGGTCACGCATAAAGAGCGCGACTTCCGCCCGCAGATGAGCGAGACGTTCGTCGGATGCGGCTGCGGCGTTGGGAAACGTCGACACGGTCGGCCTCTCGGAAAATCGCTCGGCTATCCCGGCCATATCGCCGCAACGAGTGGGCGAAGTGCCGCCCTCGCACCGTTGCGACGGCCCGGTGACGCCATAAGCGTGTTGAGTAGACGAACATTATAGGCACCCCGGCGAGCGCAGCGCCTACAATGACGGTTTCTTCTGAAAAGGGAGCGTAACAATCATGACGACCGTCACGACCGATTCGGGTTTGAAGTACGAAGACGTAACCGAAGGCGCGGGCGCCGAAGCGAAGGCCGGCACTACGGTTACCGTGCATTACACGGGCTGGCTCACCGACGGCCAGAAGTTCGATTCCAGCAAGGATCGTAACGATCCTTTCGCGTTCGTGCTCGGCGGCGGCATGGTCATCAAGGGTTGGGACGAAGGCGTCCAGGGCATGAAGGTGGGCGGCGTGCGCCGTCTGACGATTCCGCCGCAACTCGGTTATGGCGTGCGCGGCGCGGGTGGCGTGATTCCGCCGAACGCGACGCTCGTGTTCGAAGTCGAATTGCTCCAAGCCTAAGCGCGGACGGCTGGCGACGCACATGGCGAGCAACGAGGACACGATCGCTTCGCCCGCGCTCTCGCTGCGCCGCTACGGCGCGGTGAGCGCATGCGACGTGCATGCGTTCCATCAGATCGTGCTCGGCGTGGATGGTGCGATGGAGATGGACGTAGACGGCGTCGGCCATCGCATCGATGCGCATCATGCTTGGCTGGTTCCCGCGGGCGCGCGGCACGAGTATGCGGGGATCGGCGAGAATCGCCAGCTCGTGCTCGATGTGCCTTGCGCCTCGCTCGCGTTGCCCGAGCGTCTTTTCTCGCGTGCGGTGCCGTTGACGATCAATGACGCGCTGGCCGGCGTGGTTCGGGAAGCTGCCGCGCATGCCGCGCGCGACGCGCCGCCCTTGGATGATCGAGCGCGGAGATTGGCATGGGAGACAGCGGCACGGTTAGCGGCTTTGCTCGGCGATAGCATCGGCGCCGAAGCACCCGCCGCGCGGCTAGATTTCTTGCGCATCGACAAATGGTTGCGCGCGCACTTATCGGAACCGTTGCGCGTGCCGGACCTCGCCGCGCACTGCGGCTTCGGTGAACGGCGGTTTCATCAGCTTTTCGATGAAGCGTTCGGCACGACGCCGTACCGCTACCTGCAGCGGCTGCGCCTCGATGCGGCGCTCACCCTGCTCGGCGATACGCGCCATACGTTGACCGACGTGGCACTGACGGTCGGCTTCGCCGATCAAAGCGCTTTTACGCACGCTTTCACGCGGCGTTTCGGGCTCGCGCCCGGGCAGTGGCGGGCGATGCGAATGCATTGATGCCGCCGGGCTGCCCTTCTGTTCCTTAAACCAGCGGCATTCCCTGCCTCGCTTAGGCGCCCAATCCGTGAGCTAGATCCGCGCAAATATCCCTGGCGTCCTCGAGCCCGATCGCCATACGAAGCAGCGCTTCGGTGATGCCGGCGGCGGCACGCGCTTCGGGTGTCACGCGACTATGAGTCGTGGTGGCCGGATGCGTAATCGTCGTTCGCGTATCGCCCAAGTTAGCCGTAATCGAACACAGCTTGGTCCCGTCGATTACGCGCCAAGCGTTGGCACGCTGTTCCTCGGGCGTCTCGCCCACCACCTCGAACGCGAGCACCGACCCGCCCGAACGCTGCTGGCGTTGCGCAAGTTCGTACTGAGGATGCGATTCCAGCCCGGGGTAGTAGACGCGCTTAACGGCCGGATTCGACTCGAGCCAGCGCGCAACGGCGAGCGCACTGGCGGAATGGCGCTCCGCACGCAGCGAAAGCGTCTCGAGGCCTTTCAACAACACCCATGCGTTGAACGCCGACAGCGTCGGCCCCGCCGTGCGCACGAACGGAAACACCTTCTCCATGATGAAGGCCCGCGAGCCGACGAGCGCGCCGCCCAGTACACGGCCTTGGCCGTCGATGAGCTTCGTTGCCGAATGCATGACCACATCGGCGCCGAGCTTGAGCGGCTGCTGCACCGCCGGGCTGCAAAACGAGTTATCGACGACGAACAGCGCGCCCGCCGCTTTGGCGATTTTGCCGATCGCTTCGATATCGCAGAGTTCGGTGAGCGGATTGGACGGCGTCTCGACGAAAAAGAGCTTCGTTTCGGGACGAACGGCCTCACGCCATGCGTCGAGGTCGTTCGGATCGACATAGGTCGTCGTAATCCCGAAGCGTGCGAAGATCTGCGAGAACATACCGAGCGTCGAGCCGAACAACGCTCGCGAACTGACGATATGATCTCCGGCCTGCATCGCGGCCATCACGACGGACAGGATGGCGCTCATGCCCGAGGCCGTTGCAATACAGGCTTCCCCGCCTTCGAGCACGGCCAGACGCTCCTGGAACATCGTGACGGTCGGGTTCGTGAAGCGGGAGTACGTGTAGTAGTCCTCGGAGTGCTTGAAGCGTTCGGCTGCTTCGGCCGCGCTGTTGAAGCAAAAGCTCGATGTCAGAAAGAGCGCTTCCGAGTGCTCGTTGTAATCGGTGCGCAACGTGCCCGACCGCACGGCGAGCGTATCGAAGTTCAAAGAGTCGTCCATGGTCCTGATGCCCTATGCCTTAGGCGTTCTACGCCGTTTCCCAAGGCCGGCGGCCGCAAGAAACGGCAGCCAGCAAAAAGCCCGCTTCGCGTCGGCAAAAGCGGGCTTCGTGTGCGGGGCCGGTTCGGCGTCGGACGACATGGCTGCCGTCTTTCGCTTTAGCTGTTTTGGGTTGCCCCGCGTCCGCAAGCTGAATTCAAATCGACGCTGATTCGCATGGTAGCACGAGACGCGAGCGACCTGCGTCCCCGCCCCCGCCCGCTCACTCCACCGACAGTTGCAAGTGCAGTTGCGAGCGGGTCACCGTTCCATCCACCGCATCGCCGGCCGAATCGCGCTCCGACTGCGACTGAGGCGAAAGGCGCGCGCGCTCGATCGCATCGAGATATTCAGTCGTCACATCGCCCGTGATGTACTCGCCATCGAAGCACGAAGCCTCGAAACGCGACAGCGCGGGGTTGATATCGCTGACCGCTTGCTTGAGCGCATCCACATCCTGATAGACGAGATGATCGGCGCCGATGATCTTGGCGACGTCTTGATCCGTGCGCCCGTGAGCGACGAGCTCGCTGCGCGTAGGCATGTCGATACCATAGACGTTCGGAAACTTCACGGGCGGCGCCGCCGACGCGAAAATCACGCTCTTGGCGCCCGCATCGCGCGCCATTTGTACGATCTCGTGCGAGGTCGTGCCGCGCACGATCGAATCGTCCACGATCAGCACGTTCTTGTCCTTGAACTCGATCGTCATGGCATTGAGCTTCTGACGCACCGACTTCTTCCGTACCGCCTGGCCCGGCATGATGAACGTGCGGCCGACGTAACGGTTCTTGAAAAAACCTTCCCGGTATTCGACGCCAAGCTTGGACGCGACCTGCATCGCCGCCGGACGCGACGAATCGGGAATCGGCATCACCACGTCGATCGGCACCCCCGGCAACACGCGTTTGATCTTCTCGGCGAGATAGTCGCCCATGCGCAAGCGGACGTTGTACACGGACACGCCATCGAGCACCGAATCGGGCCGCGCGAGATAGACGTATTCGAAGATGCAGGGGTTCAGGCTCGGCGTGTCCGAACATTGCTGGCTATGCAGATGCCCGTCGATGTCGATGAAGATCGCTTCGCCCGGTGCCACGTCGCGAACGAACTCGAACCCGATGCCCTCGACGGCCACCGATTCGGACGCGACGATCCACTCGACGCCGTGCTCCGTTTCATGCTTGCCGATACAAAGGGGACGAATGCCGAACGGATCGCGAAACGCGAGCAGCCCGTAACCGGCAATCAACGACACGATCGCATAAGAGCCACGCACGCGGCGATGCACGCCGGCCACCGCCTTGAACACCGTGCCCGGGTCGAGCTGCAGGCCCGAGCTGGCCAGTTGCATCTCATGCGCCAGCACGTTGAGCAGCACCTCGGTGTCCGAGTTCGTGTTCACGTGGCGACGATCGATGCGGAACATCTCGTCTTTGAGCTGTTGCCAGTTCGTGAGATTGCCGTTATGCGCGAGGATGATGCCGAACGGCGCGTTCACGTAAAACGGCTGCGCTTCTTCTTCGCTCGACGCCGAACCGGCCGTCGGATAGCGCACCTGGCCGATGCCCGCGGTTCCGGGCAAGCTGCGCATGTTGCGCGTGCGGAACACGTCGCGCACCATGCCGTTGGCCTTGTACATGTGGAACGTGCTGCCGTTCGCCGTCGCGATACCGGCTGCGTCCTGGCCACGATGCTGCAACAGCAGCAGGCTGTCGTAAATCAGCTGATTGACCGGGGAATGGGAGACTACGCCTACGATGCCGCACATGGCAGGGTCCTTCAAAGATACGAAAACATTGACGCCGGCCCGTTGGCCGGCGCGAGCGCGATCACACGCGCACGTACGCGGCGAGCGCCGGGGGTAACAAAGGCTTCAACTCGCGCACGCCTTGCTCGGCATAGGGCCGCAAGAGCGCCTTGCGCCAAAATTCTTGCTTCGGCAGCTCGGTCAGGCTCGCCAGGGTGAACAGCAGCAGTACCAGCACCGCGCCGCGCACGATACCGAACAGCAAGCCGAGCGACCGATCCACTCCGCCGAGGCCGGTAACGGCGACGAGCCGGGCGATCAAAGCATTGGCGACACTCGCCACGAGCACGACGCCCACCATGATCACCGCAAAGGCCAAAAGCCACTGAGTCAGCGCACCGCCAGGCCAGTCGCTTGGAATATAGGGCACCAGGAGCTGTACATAGTGGCAGGCAACGAAAAAAGCAACCACCCAGCCGATCAATCCGAAAATTTCCGACAAAATGCCGCGCCACGCCCCGCGCAGGGCCGATAAACCAATCACGGCCAGCGCCGCATAATCGAATGCCGTCAGCATCGCGTCGTCACTGTCCTGCGTTGGCGGCGTTAGCCGTCAAGCCCGCGTCGCGGACTTTCGCGATCGCGGCGGACGCAGCCGCCCGATCCGCGAACGGACCGGCGCGCAACAATGCACGCGTCTTGCCGTCGGCTTGCTTGCGATGTTCGATATAGGCCGGCACACCCGCCGCCTTGAGCTTCGTTTCCCACGCGCGAGCGCTCGCATCGTCGGCGAACACGCCGAGTTGAACGGCAAAACGCGCGCCCGGCGGCGCCGCGGGCGTGCCCGAGTCGGCCTCGGCCGGACTCGGCGAAGCAACGGCGGCGGGCTTAGACGATTGAGCAGTGCTCGGACGCGCGGCCGGAGCGGACGAAGCACCCGATGGCGCCTGCTTGGCCGGCGCCGGCTTCGATTCGGTGTGCGTGGCTTTGCTTTGAGTAGCAGTAGCGGGGGCGGGAGCGGACGCAATGCCGGCGGCAGCGGCACTCGAGCCCGCTTCGGCATCGCTCGGATCGGCGCGGTCGGGAGCGACAGCGGCTTGCGCGTCGGCATCGCTGTCGTCGCCCGCGCGCGCGGGCACCGTCGCCGGACGGTTCGGGATGTCGATGGCGATATCGTCGGTAACGGGCTTCGGGTGCGAATCGAGCACCATCGGCAAGATGACGATCGCGGCTAGCACGAGCGCGATCGCACCCACGAGCCGCCGGCGCGCCCGCTGCTTTTCGGGCAGCGTCGGATCGAGCAGCATCGCGTCGGCATCGCCCGCACGCTCGCTGCGACGGCTACGTCGCGTCTCGCGCCCTTCGAACGCGGCCCCGCCGCGCGTGGGTTTAGCGGCGGCGCCCCGCCGGCGCGGTGCGTCGTCTTTCTTGCCGAACGAAAAAAATCCCATGAATCGCTGAGTTCGAGGGTACGGCCCGTCTGGCAGGCGTCGGTCAATGTTGCCGAGACTTACGGTAGGCCATGACGCCTGCAACCGTATAGAAACTGCCGAAAACCGCGATTCTATCATCCTCTGTCGCGCGGCTCAGTGCGTCTTGAAACGCCTCGGCCGGAGAAGCGAATCGTTTGATGCTGCTGTCGGGTCCGTCTTCGACGCCCGCTTCGCGTAGAACCTGCTCCAACTCCTGCGCGCTGGCCGCGCGCCCGAGCGGCAGATCGGTCAAGCACCAATGATCCACTTCGCCTTTCAAGTGCTTGACGACGCCCGCGATATCCTTGTCGCGCATCGCGCCGAACACCGCGTACGTGTACCGGAAAAAGCCCATGCTGCCCAAATTCTGGGCGAGAACGGCGGCCGCATGCGGGTTGTGGCCCACGTCGAGTACCACCGCGGGACGCCCCGGCAGCACCTGGAAACGTCCGGGCAATTCGACGTTCGCGAGACCGAGCCGAATGTCTTGCGCCGACACGGGCAGCCGATCGCGCAGCGCTTCGAGCGCGGCGAGCGCAGCGGACGTATTGATCAGTTGATTCGCGCCGCGCAACGCCGGATAGGCGAGCGCTGAACGCCGTTGCGTAGGCCCGACGTAGCTCCACTGCTGCCGCTCGCTGCCCGCCTGGCCTTCGTAGCGGAAGTCGCGCCCGAACAACCACAACTGCGCGCCGATGGCGTGCGCGTGGTCGATCAACGTCTGCGGCGCGGCCGGATCGGCGCAGATCGCGGGACGTCCCGGGCGGAAAATGCCCGCCTTCTCGAAAGCGATTTTCTCGCGCGTATCGCCGAGGTATTCGGTGTGATCGATATCGATACTGGTCACGACCGCACAATCGGCATCGACGATATTCATGGCGTCGAGCCGCCCGCCGAGCCCCACTTCGAGAATCACCGCGTCGAGCGGCAGCGACGCGTACAGATGCAAGATCGCGAGCGCCGTGAATTCGAAGTAAGTCAGCGAAACAGGTTCGGCCAAGCTCGTGCGCGCCGCCTCCACCGCCTCGAAGTGCGGCAGCAATTCTTCATCGGTGGCGTTGCGGCCATCGATACGCGCACGCTCGTTGAATTCCAGCAGATGCGGGGACGTATGGCAGCCAACGCGATAGCCGCCTGCCCTTAGAATCGACTCGAGCATCGCGCAGGTCGAGCCCTTGCCGTTCGTGCCGCCTACCGTAATGACGGGGCATCGCAACTCGAGCCGGAGCGCATCCTTCACCTTTCGGATGCGCGTGAGGCCCATGTCGATGCCGACCGGATGCGCCGACTCGAGATGCTCGAGCCAGGCGCCGAGAGAAGAAAAAGTGGTCATCGAAAAGCGCGGGCCGCCCCGCGTAGAACAACGTTGAATGCTTAGGCGACGGCGTCCGCGGGCTGGCGTTGAAGCAGCGCGATGAGCCGCGCCAATTCTTCGCGCAGCTTGCGACGATCGACGATCATATCGATCGCCCCCTTTTGCAGCAGGAACTCGGCGCGCTGGAAGCCTTCCGGCAGTTTCTCGCGCACCGTCTGCTCGATCACGCGCGGGCCGGCGAAACCGATCAGCGCCTTCGGCTCGGCGATCACCACGTCACCCAAGAACGCGAAACTCGCGGACACGCCGCCCATCGTCGGATCGGTCAGCACGGAGATGAAGGGCAGCTTGGCATCGGCCAGCTTCGTCAGCATCGCCGTGGTTTTGGCCATTTGCATCAACGAAAGCAAGCTCTCTTGCATCCGCGCACCGCCCGAGGCCGTGAAGCAAATGAACGGCACCTGCTGTTCGAGCGCATTTTGCGCGCCACGGGCAAAACGCTCGCCGACGACCGAGCCCATCGAGCCGCCCATGAAGCCGAATTCGAAACACGAAACGACCACCGGCAACGTATGGATGGCCCCGCCCATGACGACCATCGCGTCCGTTTCGCCCGTATCGTCCATCGCATCTTTGATACGTTCGGGGTACTTGCGGCTATCTTTGAATTTCAGCGCGTCGACCGGCACGATTTCCTGGCCGATTTCGTAACGGCCTTCGGCATCGAGCAGGCCGTCGATACGCGCGCGCGCACCGATGCGCATGTGATGGCTGCACTTGGGGCAAACGTGCAGGTTGGCCTCGACGTCATTGCGGTACAGCACCGCCTCGCAAGCCGGACACTTGACCCACAGCCCCTCGGGGACGCCTTTGCGGCTCTTGGGGTCGGTCTGTTTGATCTTAGGCGGCAGCAGTTTGTCGAGCCAGCTCATCGTCGTTCCTTCAAATAATATTGATTCCGCGCATGCGGGAAGGGGCTCGCTTTCGTCCGACGAAACGAGCCCGCCCCGCATCAAGCCGCCTCAGGCGGCGTCGAGCGCCTGCCGAATGTCGGCCACGAAGCTCGTCAGCGCCGAAGCGGCCGTCTGAGGCGGCACCTCTTCGAGCAGTTGGACCAGGCGGCTGCCGATGACGACCGCGTCGGCCACCTCGGACACCGCACGCGCCGTCGAGGCGTCGCGAATACCGAATCCGACCCCGACAGGCAACCGCACCTGCGACTTGATGGCCGGAATTCTACTCGCGATGGCGGAAACGTCCAGATTTGCGGCGCCCGTCACCCCTTTCAGCGAGACGTAATAGACATAACCGCTCGCCACTTTGCCGACCGCGGCGATGCGCTCGTCCGTCGAAGTCGGCGCCAACAAGAAGATCGGATCGATGCCGGCTCCGCGCAGACGCCCTGCGAACGCCTCCGCTTCCTCGGGCGGGTAATCCACCGTCAGCACGCCATCGACGCCGGCGTCGAGCGCGGCCGCCGCAAAGGCGTCGACGCCCATCCGTTCGATCGGGTTGGCATAGCCCATCAGGACGACCGGCGTCGCCGCATCTTGCTCGCGGAAGCGCTTGACGTCGGCGAGCACCTGCTTGAGCGTCACGCCGTTCGCCAGTGCCCGTTCGGACGAGCGCTGGATCACCGGACCGTCGGCCATCGGATCGGAAAACGGAATACCGAGTTCGATGACGTCGGCGCCGCCGGCGACGAGCGCATGCATGAATTCGACCGTGCGCGCCGGGTCCGGATAACCGGCCGTGATGAACGGGATCAAGCCTTTCTTGTTCTGCGCGGCCAGTGCCGCGAACTTCTGTTCGATACGGGACATGATGTCTTCTCTACCGATAAGTGCGATTCGCCGCGCCGTTCAAGAGGCGACGGCGGGCGCGTCGGACGGTGCGCCGCTTAGGGCTGCCACGCGTTCGCGCGCAATCGCGCAGTAATTTTCATTGATCTCATAGCCGACGAACGCACGCCCATGCCGCGCGCAAGCTGCCGCCGTCGTTCCGCTGCCCATGAACGGGTCGAGCACGCGCCCGCCCGGCGGGCAGCTCGACAACACCATTCGCTCGACGATCTCGAGCGGCTTTTGCGTCGGATGATCGACCCGTTCGGCGTGCTGGCGATGCAACCGCGACACCGACCACACGTCCTTCGGGTTGTAGCCGACTTCGAGCCACTTGCTGCCTTCGAAGAGCTTGCGCGAACGCGCCTTCTTCGTCGCCGCGTCGTACGGAATCCGCACGGGATCGAGATCGAAGTAGTAATCCTTCGATACCGCGAAAAAGCCGATGTTGTCGTGCACCGAAGTGAAGCGACGCGTCGTACCGCCCATGCTGGGCACGCGCCGGTCCCAGATGATCTCGTTGACCATCGTGAGCTTCGTCTTCAAGAACGAGAAGATCTCCGGCGCGTATTGCCAGGTGCAAAAGACGTAAAGCGAACCGCTCGCCTTCAGCTTCGGGATGGCCAGCTCGAGCCAGCAACGGGTCCAGGCGAGATAGTCCTCGCCCGAACGCATGTCCGAATCGTTGCCGTAATCCTTGCCGAGTCCGTACGGCGGATCGGCGACGATCAGGTCGATGGAGCCATCGGGCAACGCCTGCGCATCCGCCAGAAAATCGCGATTGCGCAGATCGATGGGCAGCCGCGACGCGCCCGTGCTATCGGGCGCGCCACCGGCGGCCGCCGGCGGCGGCGCGTCGAATTCGTCGATGAGATCACGCATGCCGAGCGTGGCTTAGAGCGCGAGGCCCGAACGTTCGGCGACCGTGTGCATATCCTTGTCGCCTCGGCCCGACAGATTCACGAGCAGATGCGTATCGCGCGACAGCGTGGGCGCGATCTTGGCCGCATACGCGAGTGCGTGACTCGATTCGAGGGCGGGGATGATGCCCTCGATTCGACAGCAATCGTGAAAAGCCTTGAGCGCCTCTTCGTCGGTGATACCGACGTACTGCGCGCGGCCGCTATCCTTGAGCCAAGCATGCTCGGGACCCACGCCCGGATAGTCGAGGCCGGCCGAAATCGAGTGGGTTTCGATGATCTGGCCGTTCTCGTCCTGGAGCAGATAGGTGCGGTTGCCGTGCAGCACGCCGGGGCTGCCGCCGATCAGCGAGGCTGCGTGATGTCCGGTTTCGATGCCCTCGCCCGCCGCTTCGACGCCGACGAGCTTGACGGCCGTATCGTCGATGTAGGGATAAAAGATCCCCATCGCGTTCGAGCCGCCCCCGACGCACGCGATCACCATGTCGGGCTGACGCCCCGTGAGCTCGGGCATCTGCACGCGGCACTCGTCGCCGATCACGCGCTGAAAATCGCGCACCATCATCGGGTACGGATGCGGGCCTGCGACGGTGCCGATAATGTAGAACGTCGATTCGACGTTCGTCACCCAGTCGCGCATCGCCTCGTTCAATGCATCCTTGAGCGTGCGCGAACCCGATTCGACGGGCACCACCGTGGCACCGAGCAGTTTCATCCGGTAGACGTTGGCCGCCTGGCGACGCACGTCCTCCGCGCCCATGTAGACGACGCATTCCATGCCGAAACGAGCCGCGATCGTGGCGGTTGCCACGCCGTGCTGGCCCGCGCCGGTCTCGGCGATCACGCGCGGCTTACCCATCCGCTTGGCCAGCAGGGCTTGGCCGATCACGTTGTTCACCTTGTGCGCGCCCGTGTGGTTCAGGTCCTCGCGCTTGAGGAACACCTGGGCGCCGCCGAGCAATTCGCTCCAGCGCCGCGCGTGATAGACGGGCGACGGACGGCCGACGAAGTACTTGAGTTCGTGCTGGTATTCGGCGATGAATTCGGGATCGTTGCTGTACTTCTCGTAGGCAACGCGCAACTCGTCGAGGGCATGGACGAGCGTTTCGGCGACGAACGTGCCGCCGTATGGGCCGAAGTGGCCCCGTTGATCAGGAAGGTTGTACATGGTTGTCACTCTTCGCAGCGGCGGCGAGGCACGTTGCCGCGCCGCCTTGCCAATATCACCCGGCATCCGCTTCGCGCACCGCGCGCACGAACGCCGCCATTCGGGCGGGATCTTTCACGCCCCTGGCGCCCGGTACTTCGATGCCGCTCGAGACATCGACCGCGTACGGGCGCACGCGTCGAATGGCGTCACCGACGTTTTGCGAGTTCAACCCACCACTCAAAACGGCCCGACGCGCGAGCTCTGCTGGGATAAGTGACCAATCGAATGTCTTCCCGCCGCCGCCATAGCCTTCGACCAAGGTGTCGAACAGCAAGCCGCCGGCTGTCGCATAGTTAAGGGCAGATTCTACCAAATCGGCAGGCCGCGTATCGGCGCCGATCCGCAACGCGCGCAGCCACGGCAATCCCGCGACGCTCGCGAGCTGTTCGCACTGGGCATTCGTTTCGTCGCCGTGGAATTGGAGCATCGTCAACGGCACGTTGCTCGTGACTTCGCCGATCCAATCCGCCGTCGGATTCACGAACAAGCCGACGACGGAGACGAACGGCGGCAACGCGCTCGCCAAATCGATGGCTTCGGCCACCCCGACCGAGCGCGGGCTCGGTGGATAGAACACCAGACCGATCGCGTCGGCGCCCAGGTCGACGGCCAATTCGACGTCGGCACGGCGGGACAAACCGCACAGCTTGATGCGCGTGCGCCCGGCGACGGGGCCCACGGCGGACGAAACGGGGACAGCGCTGCTCATCGGCTCACTCGCTCCAGATGCCGCTCCAAGGTACGCTGCCGAGGGGCGCGGGCGGCACCGCGAACACCTCGGGGTAGCCCACATGGGCTAGATAAAGCCCCTCGGGCATGAATGTGGGCGCGGCGCGATCGCGATTGCGGCTGGCCAATACATCGGCCATCCACGACACGGGATAGCGCCCTCGCCCGACGGCGACGAGACAGCCCATCAAGTTGCGAACCATGTGATGCAGGAACGCGTTCGCCCGAAAACGAAAATGGATCAAGTCCCCGGCCGGGCGGATATCGATCTGATACAAATGCTTGACCGGTGTCTTCGCCTGACACTCGGACGAACGAAACGCGGAAAAATCATGTTCGCCGATCAGGCAACTCGCCGCCGCGCGCATCGCCTCGAGCTCGAGCGGCGTATGAATCCAGCCGGCGCGGCCCGTCAGCATCGGCGAACGAACCGGGCTCACATAAAGAACGTAGTAATAGGTCCGCTCGAACGCGGAAAACCGAGCGTGAAAATCGTCCGGCATCCGCTTGGCCCACAGCACGGCCACGCTCGGCGGCAAAAAGGCGTTCGTACCGCGCACCCACGAAAAATCCTCGCGATCGAGGTCCGTGTCGAAGTGAACGACTTGGCCCAGGCCGTGCACCCCCGTATCCGTGCGGCCCGCGACGACCGTATGCAGCGGCTTGCAGGCGAAATCGGCCAACGCGCGCTCGAGCGCGTCTTGCACGGTTTTGCCATGCGGTTGCGACTGCCAGCCGCAAAACGCCGTGCCGTCGTATTGGACACCTAGAGCGATGCGCATGGTGGCCGGCGTCAAGACAGCGGCGCAAGCGTGGCGAGCATCGCATGCGCTTCGTCGTGGGTGGCCGTATCGTTCGACTCGATCACCTCGTGGATCAGCGTGCGGGCGCCGCCCAGATCGCCGAGCGCGATGTATTCGGCGGCCAGATCGAGTTTGTTGCGAGCGATCCTCGCGAGTTGCTCAGGCGTGAATTGCGGTTGCGGCTCGGCCTCCGCTTGCGCTCCCTCGCCGGTGGCCGCGTCGGCACCCGGTAAATTCAGATCGAACGACAAGTTCAGCTTGCCGACCGGCGCGGCGCCCAGGCCCGTTACGGCGGGGGGCGCCGAAGGTGTATGTATCGCCGCTGGGGGTTCTTCGTCCGCGTGCTCCGCCTCGTCACTGTGTTCGTGCGATGGCTGCTCGGCCGAGGTGGGCTCAGCGGGCAACGCTTCCTCCTGCTCGCCCCCTTGCGCCTCTCCGGGCTCGACTTGCGTCTCGGGCGCCGGGCCGACCCGCGGCGGCAGACCAATGTCGAGTCCGTCCAGCGCGGCGATCGCCTCCGGCGGAAGCGTCGGCTCGGCCTGCGGCTCGACAGGCGCGGGCGGCGCTTCGTGCGCTACCGCCGGCTCGTGCGGTTCCGGCGGACTCGGTTCGGGCGCCTGAGCAGGCATCTCTCGGTGCTCGGCTTCGCCTACGGCTTGCGGCCGGTGCGCCTCCGGCTCGAGCCCGCCCACCGCTTCGGATTCGCCGTGCCCGGACACGGGTGGCGGCGACAATTCGTCCTGATGCGCGAGCGGCGCGGCCGCCTCTGAAGGCGCAACGGCTTCCGAGGGCGGCAACGCCGCATGCTCGTCAGTGACTGCCGCGCCCGGTGCAGCGTCCTCATCGTCCGGCGACAACGCGGTTTCGTCGGTTGCCCCGGCTTCGAGCGCGAAGAGCGAATTCTCCGGATCGAGTTGCCGCCCGATCGCGGCGACATGCGTCCAATTCGGACCACGGCCGCCCGACAGACGGTAGATGCGCTGGGCGATCTCGTCGAAGCCTTGTACGTTCTTGCGCTCCGCATAATGCGCGGCTAGCCCCATCAGGGCTCGCTTGCTCGAGGGTGTCCGCGCGAGGATCGCCAAGAACTCCGCCTCGATGGGATCATCGGGCAGCGCGGCGGACAAAGCCGCCGCCGGCTCGGCTTGCGTGCCGCGCTCCGCCGACGCTGTGCCGGCTCCCGAGCCGTCGGCCGACCCGGCCGCCGCCGGTTTATGGCGGCGGCGACTCACGCCGAGCGCGATCAAAAGGACCAGCAACGCCGCCACGATCGCGGCCACGATCGCCGCGACGACCGGAATCTGATTTCGCGCCAACGTGACGCCGTAATCGCCGATACCGATGAATCGCTGATTGGCCGCGGCCGCGGCCCGCGATTGACCGGGCGCGCGTGCGCTCACGGGACCGGACGCCGGGGGAACTGCAAAACCGGACGCACCGTTCGGCGCTACGGGGTGCTGCCCCGCCGGCGCACCGATTCCGTGCCGCTGCAATTCCATCAGCACACGATTCTTCAGCGCGAGCAGTTGTTGAAGGCTCGACACTTTCGGATGAGACGCCGCGACGGCCGCGGAAGCAACGGCCGGTGCCGATCCAACCGGCGCAGGCGCTCGCACCGGCGCTGCAGCGGAAACAGGCGCCGCCGGCGTTGTGCCGCTTGCCGCCGGCGCGCTGGCGCCCGCAGCGGCAGGCGTCGATGCCTGTGCCACGGCCGATGCGGCCGGCTCGCCGGAGGCACCGACTGCGCTGGCCGGCGCCTGCGCCGCCGCGCTAGCGGGAGCGACGGGCGCAGGTTCGATGGCGCCAGACCAGGCATGCGTCCCGCTCGCGCCGCTCGGCACGGCTGGCTGCGCATGGGCAGGCGCGGGCGCGGGGACGGGATGCGGAACCATATTGGCCGTGGGCGCGACCGCACTCGCGGCGGGCGAAGCGCTGGCCGGCGCCGCGGGCGAAGCCGGCTTCGCCGCCTGAGCGCCGCTCGCCTTCGCGCCGCTTGCGGCAACCTGCGATGCCGCGCTGGCGGCAGGGGTCGTATTCGGTGCGCTCGCCGCCGTCGCGGCCGTTGCGTTCTCGGTCTTGGCGACCGCGCCCGTCGCGTCGAGGGCCGGGACGTTCAACACAGCGCCGAGTTTCAACAGACTCGGATCACCGCGCATGAACGCCGACGGATTCGCTTCGAAAATCGATCGCGAGGCTCGACCGAGCACGATCTTGTCGTGCGAGCCGGTGGCGGCCGCGGCGATGTCCGCCAGCGACTGCCCCGCTTTAACCGTGACCTGTGTCGGGGCCGAAACCGATGCGGCGCTTTGCGCCGCCGGCGCGGAGGCCGGCGCGGCGGCAGCCGCGGCACCGGCGGGCGACGCGCAAGCGAGCCAAGCGCAGGCGATCGCAAGCGAGACGGCGCGACGCGTCGAACGTATTGTCATGGAGGTGTCACGCGCTTGGGAGCGCGCCTCTATATGGCGTTTGGGAGAAACCACAATGGCTGCTGCAAAAGAAAAAGGCGTCGCGGCAAAGCGACGCCTTTCAGGGGTTCCTATGCGTCGTAACCGCATAGTTTACGTGAGGAACCCGGTCAAGACCACCATGCAGAGGGCCGCGATGGCGCTCGGGTTCCGATCGAGCGCCCCGCCCCACGTGGCTTAACGGTCCAACAAGATGCGCAGCATGCGGCGCAGCGGCTCCGCCGCGCCCCACAGAAGCTGATCGCCGACGGTGAACGCCGACAGGTACTCGCCGCCCATCGCCAACTTACGCAGACGGCCGACCGGCACGGACAGCGTGCCCGTCACGACGGCCGGCGACAGGTCGCGCATCGACGCTTCGCGCTCGTTCGGCACGACCTTGACCCAGTCGTTGGCCGACGCGAGGATGCCGTTGATTTCGTCGAGCGGCACGTCCTTCTTCAGCTTGATCGTCAGCGCTTGCGAGTGGCAGCGCATTGCGCCGATACGCACGCACAAACCGTCGACGGGGATCGAACCGGGCTGCCCCATGGCCGGCTTGCCGAGAATCTTGTTCGCTTCGGCGCCGCCCTTCCACTCCTCCTTGGACATGCCGTTACCGAGATCCTTGTCGATCCAAGGAATCAACGAACCCGCCAGCGGCACGCCAAAATGCTGCGTGGGCATCGCCTCGGAATTCATCGTTTCCAGCACGCGGCGGTCGATGTCGAGAATGGCGGAACTCGGATCGGCCAATTGCTCCTTGACCGCTCCATGCAGCGTGCCCATTTGCGAGAGCAGCTCGCGCATGTTTTGCGCACCCGCGCCCGATGCGGCCTGATACGTCATGGCCGTGATCCAGTCGACGAGGTTCTCGCTGAACAGGCCGCCGAGCGCCATCAGCATCAAGCTGACCGTGCAGTTGCCGCCGATGAAATTCTTCGTGCCCTTCACGAGGGCATCCTTGATCACGTCCAGGTTGACCGGATCGAGGATGATGACCGCGTCGTCGGCCATGCGCAGCGACGAAGCCGCGTCGATCCAGTAGCCGTTCCAACCCGCCGCACGCAGCTTCGGAAACACGTCGTTCGTGTAGTCGCCGCCTTGGCAGGTGATGACGACGTCGCACTTCTTCAGATCGTCGATACTCGTGGCGTCTTTGAGCTTCGTCTCGTTCTTGGCGAACGACGGCGCGTTGCCGCCCACGTTGCTGGTGCTGAAAAACACCGGTTCGATCAGATCGAAATCGCCTTCCTGCTGCATCCGCTGCATCAGGACGCTGCCGACCATGCCGCGCCAACCTACGAGACCTACGTTCATGACTAACCCTTGGAGTGGACGCTTCCCCGCAACTTTGCCCGGCGTGACCGCGCGGGGAAGACGAGCGGGCACGACGGACGATCAGCGTTTCGTGATCGTTTTGGGGGTAATCGTAATGATGGCGATGCCGGCAATGCCGACCACACCAGCGATGGCGAACCCGCCCACACGGGCCGTATCGCCGTGCAGGTTGTCAATCGAGGAGATTTGGGTCACTTTCGCCATCGGCACAGTCTACACGAAAAATCCGCGCCGGCGCGCCCCGCGACGCGGCCGATTCGGTAAAAACCACGCTATTTAGGCACTTTTTCGAACGAACGGGCCCGAAAGCCCGTTACGTCAAAGCGTGCCGGATCGATCAGAGTGCCGCGCGAACCGCATCGCCCATCTCGACCGTGCCGACCTGCCGGCAGCCCGGCGTGGCGATGTCGCCCGTCCGGTACCCGGCCTCGAGCACCTTTTGAACGGCCTTCTCGATACGCTCGGCTTGTTCGGCTTTGTTCAACGAGTAGCGCAACATCATCGCGGCCGACAAAATCGTCGCGAGCGGATTGGCGATACCCTTACCGGCGATATCGGGCGCAGACCCGTGCGAGGGTTCGTACAGGCCCTTGTTGTTCTTGTCGAGCGAGGCCGACGGCAGCATGCCGATCGAGCCCGTCAACATCGCCGCTTGGTCGGACAAAATGTCGCCGAACAGGTTGCCCGTCACGATGACGTCGAACGATTTCGGCGCCTTCACGAGTTGCATCGCCGCGTTATCGACATACATATGCGAGAGCTCGACGTCCGGGTATTGCTTGGCGACGTCGATCATGACGTCCTTCCACAATTGCGACGTTTCGAGCACGTTGGCCTTGTCCACCGACGTCAAGCGCTTGCCGCGCTTTTGCGCCGCTTGAAACGCGACATGCGCGATGCGCTGCACTTCCGGCTCCGAATAACGCATCGTATCGAACCCTTCGCGAGCGCCTTCGAACGGACCGTCCGGCGCTTTGCGCGTGCCGCGCGGCGTGCCGAAATAAACGTCGCCGTTCAGTTCGCGCACGATCAGGATGTCGAGGCCCGAGACGATTTCGGGCTTCAGCGACGAAGCCCCCGTCAATTGCGGATAGCAAATAGCCGGACGGAAGTTCGCGAACAACTGCAGATGCTTACGCAGCCCGAGGATCGCTTGCTCGGGACGCAGCGCGCGCTCGAGCGAATCGTATTTCCAATCGCCCACGGCGCCGAACAGGATCGCATCGGCCTCTTTAGCGAGGGCAAGCGTCGAATCGGGCAGCGGATGACCCTTTGCCTCGTAACCGGCGCCGCCGACGGGCGCCTCTTCCATCTCGAACTTCTCGTCGAGCGAGTTCAATACCTTGACCGCTTCCGCGACGATTTCGGTGCCGATGCCGTCACCTGGGAGCACTGCGATTTTCATTCGGAGTCCTATCGAGTTTGCGATTGCCTAACCGGTTCGCCTAAAGCGTTAGCCGACGATACGATGGCCAAGCCACGGCTGCTTTGCGATCCGTTCCGCTTCGAACGCGCGGATCTTATCGGCGTGGCGCAGCGTGAGGCCGATGTCGTCGAAGCCGTTCAGCAGACAGTACTTGCGGAAACCGTCGACCTCGAACTTGTACTCGCGGCCGTCCGGCGTACGCACGAGTTGCGCCTCGAGATCGATCGTCAACTGATAGCCGTTGAACGCATAGGTGTCGTTGAACAAGTGATCGACTTGCTGCTCCGACAGGACGATCGGCAGTACGCCGTTCTTGAAGCAGTTGTTGAAGAAGATGTCGGCGAAGCTCGGCGCGATCAGCGCGCGGAAACCGTACTGCTGCAATGCCCACGGCGCGTGCTCGCGCGAGCTGCCGCAACCGAAGTTCTTGCGTGCGAGCAAAACCGATGCGCCTTGATAGCGCGGCTGGTTCAGCACGAAATCGGGGTTCAGCGGACGGTTCGAGTTGTCCTGCCCCGGTTCGCCGTGGTCGAGATAACGCCACTCGTCGAACAGGTTCGGACCGAAGCCGGTGCGCTTGATCGATTTCAGAAACTGCTTCGGGATGATCGCGTCGGTATCGACATTCTCGCGATCGAGGGGGGCAACGAGCCCCGTATGCACGACGAATTTGTCCATGTTCCTATTACTCCGCAGCCTTCTTGATCGCGTGACCCGCTTCGCTCATGTCCTGACCGAAACCGGAAACCGTGTGGCAGCCGGCGAGGCCGAGCAACGCGCCGGCCAATGCGAGCAGCGCGGCCCGCCGCAAAAACATCCAAGCTTTCATGGCGCTACCCCAACTTCCGAATGTCGACGAAATGCCCTTCGATCGCGGCGGCCGCAGCCATCGCGGGACTCACGAGGTGCGTACGTCCGCCCGCGCCCTGACGCCCCTCGAAATTGCGGTTGGAGGTGGATGCGCAGCGCTCGCCCGGATCGAGGCGGTCCGCGTTCATCGCGAGGCACATCGAGCATCCAGGCTCGCGCCATTCGAACCCGGCATCGACGAACACCTTGTCGAGCCCTTCGCGTTCGGCTTGCGCTTTGACCAAGCCCGAACCGGGCACGATCATCGCCAGGCGGACGTTCGAGGCAACGCGGCGCCCGAGCTTTTTCACGACGTAGGCCGCCGCGCGGATATCTTCGATACGCGCATTCGTGCACGAGCCGATAAACACCTTGTCGATCTTGATCGATTCGATCGGCGCGTTCGGTTCGAGCGCCATGTACTGCAACGCGCGCTCCATCGCATCGCGTTTGACGGGATCTTTTTCGCGCTCGGGATCGGGCACGCGGCCGTCGATCGCCGTCACCATTTCCGGCGACGTACCCCATGTGACCTGGGGCACGATTTGGGCCGCGTCGAGTTCGACGACGCGATCGAAGTGCGCGCCCGCATCGGAGGCGAACGTGCGCCAATAGGCGACGGCATGGTCCCACTCGGCGCCTTGCGGCGAATAGGGGCGGCCCTTCAGGTATTCGATCGTCGTATCGTCGACGGCCACCATGCCGGCGCGCGCGCCGGCTTCGATGGCCATGTTGCAAACGGTCATACGGCCTTCCATCGACAGCGCGCGTATCGTCGAGCCGCCGAATTCGATGGCGTAGCCGGTGCCGCCCGCGGTGCCGATCTTGCCGATGATGGCAAGCACGATGTCCTTGGCCGTGCAGCCGCGCGGCAATTGGCCGTCGACTTTCACGAGCATGTTCTTGCTCTTCTTTTGCAGCAGCGTTTGCGTGGCCAGCACGTGTTCGACTTCCGACGTGCCGATGCCGTGCGCGAGCGCGCCGAACGCGCCGTGCGTCGACGTATGGGAATCGCCGCAGACGATCGTCATGCCGGGCAGCGTCGCGCCTTGCTCGGGTCCGATGATATGAACGATGCCTTGACGCATATCGTTCATCTTGAACTGCGTGATGCCGTAGGCGTCGCAGTTCGCATCGAGCGTATCGACTTGAAGCTTGGAAACCGGATCGGCAATGCCGTGACTGCGATCGGTCGTGGGGACGTTATGGTCCGACACCGCCAGGTTGGCGCTCACGCGCCAGAGCGGACGCTCGTGCATCTTGAGCCCTTCGAACGCCTGCGGGCTCGTGACTTCGTGCAGCAAATGGCGGTCGATGTAGAGCAGCGTCGTGCCATCCTCTTCGGTATGGACAACGTGCGAATCCCACAGCTTGTCGTAAAGAGTCTTTGACATGGTATGCGCGGTAATCGTGGCAACGGGCAATTCCCGGTGCGGTCGATTATGCCACGCACGACGCCCCCGCGGCACCGGCAATTTAGAAAAAAGCGATAAGAAACATAGAGTTGGGTGGTAGTTCCAGTACTAGGCTCGCTGTTACCCGGCGCCTTGCGGGAAGCGCCCATACATGGTTCGGCTTACCTTCGAGCACGGACATCCCGAAGGCGATTCAATCAGCCCAACCCGTGACATAGTCCGGCACGGCCACGCTCCCATTGGTTTCAGCGGGGATCGGCATTGCGTGTGCCATCCTCAACGGCAAGACACCGGCCCATACGGCAAGCTCGAGATCCTCGGGCTTATCGGAGGGAAGCGAGGCACTCACCTTTACCGCCGCCTCCGCCAACGAAATCCGCAGCACGCTGGTCGCATTGATCTCCTTGCCGTTGCCGGGCCGCGCTTCATGCTTGCGCCCTCGTGCGATCTTGTCCATGAACGCGTCCAAGGCGGCCAACTTGTCGGCACTTGCCTGTAGGGGCTCGAATCGCCCGTATACGACGACGGACCGATAATTCATCGAGTGACTAAACGCGGACTTCGCCAGAACCAGACCGTCCAAGAGCGTCATGGCAATGCATGCTTGCGCGCCCGCGGACAAGGCCTTGATCATGCGGCTGCCGTTGGACCCGTGGATATACAGATAATCGCCGCTTCGCCAGTGCGCGGTGGGAATGCAGTGCGTATCATCGTCGGCGCCAAACGCAATGTGACAGACATACGCTTCGTCGACGATGCGGTGAAGCGTCGCTCGATCGTGATTGGCCAGTTCAGGCAGACGACGAATCGTAGTGCGGTCGGTGGGCGATACGGTCGTGGACTGATTCATCTTTAACTATCCTATTCACGCAATTTAAACTGCGAACCGCGGCTCGCGCTCGCCGACGAGGGCCACCTGCAATCGCGCCTCGCCTTGAATGGGATCGAACGATACAAGACGAGACGAACGTGAAAAAGAGCCAACGCGGCAAAAAACTTTAGAACCACGACATGGATCTCGCTCTTCTGATCTCCACGTTCTCCGCGCAAAACGACTCGGGTAAGCGCAGCCAGCAAGAGGTGCTGTATCGAAGCTTGCGCGATATGCTGCTCGATGGTCGCATTGCGGAGGGCACGCGTTTGGTGTCCACGCGCGTGCTCGCCAACGAGCTCGGGATCGCCCGCAATTCGGCCGTCTACGCGTACGAACGGCTCGCCGAAGAGGGCTTCGTGGCTGCAACGCGCAACGGTACCGTGACGCTTTGGAATGGGCGCGCGCGTCGCGATCCACGGCAGGCGGCCGCGCCGCTTTCGATCAGCCTGTCCGATCGCGTCCGGGGACTGGAAAACGCGCAACCCGAGCCCGATCGAATGTTGCCCTTCGTCCCTGGACTGCCCTCGCTCGACGAATTTCCGCTGGTTCAGTGGCGCCGTTGCGTCGATCGAGCCTGGCGGCGCATGGGACCGGGGCAACTCGCATACGGTCCCGCGGAGGGCCTACCCGAGTTGCGGCGCGCCGTGGCCGCGTATATCAAGGTGTCGCGTGGCGTCCGTTGCGAAACCGATCAAGTGTTCATCACCGATGGCACCCAAAGCAGCCTGGAATTGTGCGCCCGCATGCTCGCGGACCCCGGCGACTACGGCTGGCTCGAGAACCCTTGTTACGGCGGCGCAAGGACCGCGTTCCGCTCGACCGGGCTACAACTGATTCCGATCGAAGTCGATCGCGAGGGGATGGCGCCGACCGAGGACGCGTGGCGCCGCCATCCGCCCAAACTGATCTATACGACGCCGTCGCATCAATATCCGCTCGGGTCCTTGATGAGCATTCAGCGACGCGCGGCGCTCGTCGAAAACGCGCGCGCGTGCGGTGCCTGGATCATCGAGGACGACTACGACAGCGAATTTCGCCACAGCGGCGAACCGCTACCGGCGATCCAAGGGTTGGCGGCCGACGCGCCGGTTTGCTATCTGGGAACGTTTAGCAAGACGATGTTTCCTGCGCTGCGGCTGGGCTTCATGGTGGTTCCACCCGTGTTGGTCGTGCGCTTTCGGGACACACTGCGCGAGCTCGTTCATCGCGGCCATCCCGCCGATCAATTGGCCATGGCGGAATTTATCGACACGGGGCTGTTCGCTCGCCATCTGCGTCGAATGCGGGCGCTCTATATCCATCGGCGAGGCACGCTCGAGCGTGCGCTTTGCCGGCGTCTCGGGGCAGCGCTTACCCTTCGCGAAAGCTCCGGCGGCATGCATCTTTCGACAGAACTTGCGGTGCCCGTTCAAGACGCGGACATTGCGCGGCACGCATTCGCCGAGGGTCTTATGTTGCAGCCATTGAGCCACTATCGAGTCGCGAACGGTCAGGCGTACAACGGCTTCGTGCTCGGCTACGCCGGCCTCGCCGACGCGACGATAGAAAAGGCGGCAACGCACTTTGCCAGGATCGTCGAACGCCATGGCGCGATCGAGCGCTGACAAGCGCACGCGTAAGCGAAAAGAAATGCGACCGGCGGGCGAGGCGGCCGCTAATCCGCCTGTCGACGCGATTCTCGGCGAAGCACGGCTCTATAGGCAGACGGGAATACGTCTACGTCGCTGCGTCATGTTGGCCCCGGATCAGTTTGATGCGCGCGTCGGTCCCGTCCAGGATGTGATTCCACATGTGCCGTCGCGCCGCTTCGGGTTCCCGCGACCGGATCGAATCGTAGATAACGAGGTGCTCCGACGTGCCGCGCCGCACCGTCGAGGCGTCGTCCCGATGCAGTTCGTTCAGTGCGAGTCCACTCTGTGCGCGTAGCAGCCGGTACGAGGTGTAGAGCCGCTCGTTTTTTGCAGCGGAGAACATTTCTTGATGGAACACCCAACCGACGCGCTGCTCCGTCATCAGGTCCGTCGATTCGCCGCCCGCAATCCGGCGCAATTGATCCGCCGCTGCCGACAGCCCCTCGGTCGCGCCGCTCACCGCCGCCAAATAGGCGGCCGTGCTTTCCAATGCGAGTCTGACTTCGAAAATCTCGCGCAAATCGATTCTGGTCGGCGCCGTTACGTAGGTTCCTCGACGCGGAACCACTTCCACCAAGCCCTCTACCACGAGCCGCTGTATTGCTGAACGTACGGGCATATGACCCAGCATCAACTCATCGGCCATATTGCGCGGAGAAACCGGATTGCCAGGTGCCAGGCGCCCATCGAGAATTCGAGAGCGTATTTGTGTATAGGCGGTGTGCGTATCGGATTGACGGTCAGCCGTCATCTATGATCTCAATTAGATAGTTATTTCGGAATAATTCCGGCTCAGAAACAGCTTACCGCATTACCGGTCGAATAGAACCTGATATTTTTCGGAGTATTGACGCGGCGACCGCGGCATATCTACCGGCAGGACCCGCGGCAGCGGCAACCGACAGGACCGATAAAGCAAGCCCGGCAGCTATGTTCCAAACAAGGAATGTTTTTCGACCGGCGCCAAACCGAAGACGATGCTGACGATCTCTTAATGTAACGCCGGCGATCTCGTTTTATATATACAAACCGGTTCAATTGTTGCGCGAATTCTAAATATTTTATTCGCCGCGAGCGATACAATTTCCTATGCCCGACAGCCCCGCAATTTTTTCCATTCATGCCGTTGCGACTGAACACGTTCTACCGTTACGGTCGTCGATTCTTTTAGACAATGAAACCGATCCCTGCCGGTTCCGCGGCGACGACGACCCAACGACGTTGCATCTCGCGGTATACCAAGGCGACACGATCATCGCTGTTTCAACTGTCTGCCGCGAGGCGCTGCCGCGGCCCGGAGCACGAAGCAACACGGCTTGGCGCCTGCGTGGCGTGGCTGTCCAACCGCATGCGCGCGGATTCGGGTTCGGCCGCACGCTGATGAAACTGTGTTGCGACCACGCACGCCGACACGGAGGCGGACTCGCCTGGTGCACGGCGCGCGAAACAGCTCGCGGCTTTTACGAAGCACTGGGCTTCGCATCGGCATCGCCACCGTTCAAGCTGCCTTCGCGGGGTGACCTTCTCTTCTACGAGATGCACTACGTCCTGCCCGGCGGGTCGATCGCCGGCACCGACTGACCGCGCCATCGTGGCCGTACCGCTCCTACGCTGCCGCGCACTGGCAACGCTCAAACGACAAGCAACGCCAACTGCCGGTTCAGACGCGGCTCGATTTGGCGTGCCTCTTTCGCCAGATTCACTTGCTTAGTGGCCTTCGCGACATCGACGAGCCCCGAGTTGATCGAATAGGCGCCGCGGCCGGTCAGCCACACGAGCACGTCCGACAAGTGCCAAACCGACGCGCTCCCTTCATGGACAGGCAGCGGAAAGCGCGATGCATGAGCCAGCATCAGCTTGCGCATATTCTGTCGCGTCATGCCGGCCAAATCCGCGACATCCGTCAGACCGACGAAGTCGGGGCCCGCTTCGACCAACCTAGCGGCCGGCAGCGCTTTCTTCACGTCGTGCAGCGCCGAATGAATGGCCGACCACGCATCGGCCCCCACTCGCCTGAATGCCAATGCGATTCTTCCCGGTTGGCCCATGCCGATCGTGGCATCGTCGCACCCGGCCTCGAACAGTCGCTCGACGATCTGCTCGTGGTCCTGATCTTCGTCCGCAAGCTGATATTTCAGCGTAAAAACGTATTCCATTTGGACTCCTAAATTTTGGCGAGTACGCCCGCTTTGAACGCGACGATCTGCTGCACTACCGCGCAGTGATCGACAACCCGCTTCAAGTCTTTCGCATGATTGGCCGCACAGCGCGGCGTACTCCAGATGCTCGTGATACAAAACTCGCCGCACCGGCACTGAACGTCGTGATAGGGGCAAAGCATCTTGCCCCAGGCGTGCCCGTTTCCTCGCTTCGGTTGCACTCGCCAGCCGCAGGTTTCCGCGTACACGAGCGCTGCTTCAATTTCCTTCTTCGGATGTGGTCGTTGCATTTGTCACTGCGGCAAGAGTACCGCCCGGTTAAGAGGTTGTCAAGTGACAACCTTGGTTGCTGACGAATGCACGATACCGGCTCGGCCCCGCGACGAGCAGTCCTCCGAACGGCATAGTCGTTCGAGAACGCATCGCTCCGCAGCGGGCGCCCCATACGAAAAAGCCCCGACGGCATGACCCGTCGGGGCTTTGAATACTGCGCTCGGCAAACCGGTTCGTTCGAACCGGCACCGGGCTTGCGATTAGCCGCGTTGGCCGATCGGCTTTGCTTCGCGCGGCGTTTCGCCGATGAACAACTGACGCGGACGGCCGATCTTTTGCTCGGCTTCCGAAATCATTTCGTTCCACTGAGCGATCCAGCCCACCGTACGTGCCATCGCGAAAATGCACGTGAACATCGAGGTGGGGATGCCGAGCGCGCGCTGGACGATGCCCGAGTAGAAATCGACGTTCGGATACAGCTTGCGCGACACGAAGTATTCGTCTTCGAGCGCGATCTTTTCGAGCTGCATCGCGAGCTTGAACAGCGGATCGTCGTGCAGGCCGAGCTCTTCGAGCACTTCGTGGCACGTTTCGCGCATCAGCTTCGCGCGCGGATCGTAGTTCTTGTACACGCGGTGACCGAAGCCCATCAGCTTCACGCCCGAGTTCTTGTCCTTCACTTGCTTGATGAACTCGGGGATGTTGTCCGGCGAGCCGATTTGCTCGAGCATGTTCAGCGCCGCTTCGTTCGCGCCGCCGTGCGCCGGGCCCCAGAGGCAGGCGATACCGGCAGCGATACAGGCGAACGGATTGGCACCCGACGAACCGGCCAAACGCACGGTCGAAGTCGACGCGTTTTGCTCGTGATCGGCGTGCAGAATCAAGATGCGATCGAGCGCGCGCACGAGCACGTCGTTGATCTTGTACTCTTCGCACGGGTTCGAGAACATCATGCGCATGAAGTTCGCGCTATACGACAGATCGTTCTTCGGGTAGACGAACGGCTGGCCGATGCTGTACTTGTACGCCATAGCGACCAGCGTCGGCAGCTTGGCGATCATGCGAATCGCGGAGACGTCGCGATGATGCGGATCGTTGATGTTCAGCGAGTCGTGGTAGAACGCGGAGAGCGCGCCCACCGATGCGACCAGAATGGCCATCGGGTGCGAATCGCGCCGGAAACCGCGGAAGAAGAATTGCATCTGCTCGTGCACCATCGTGTGGCGCGTGACCGTGCTGACGAACTCTTGCTTTTCCTTCGCCGTGGGCAGTTCGCCCTTGAGCAACAGGTAGCACGTTTCGAGGAAGTCCGCGTTTTGCGCGAGGTTGTCGATCGGGAAGCCGCGGTACAGCAGCTCGCCCTTATCTCCGTCGATATACGTGATGGCCGAATTGCACGATGCCGTCGACATGAAGCCGGGGTCGTACGTGAATTTGCCGGTTTGGCCGTACAGCTTGCGGATGTCGATTACGTCCGGGCCCATCGTGCCCTTGTAGATCGGCAGTTCGACGCTCGGCGAATTATCGCTGAACGAGAGCGTGGCTTTAACATCTGACGGAGTCATAGCATCCTCAATCGAAGTTGGAACGGGTTTCCGATCATGCGCGCGCGGCGCGTTCCAGCAATGCGGCGCTCAAACAGCGCGCAACAGGCCCAGCACCCGGACGATGTCCGGGTCGGAAAGGTCGCCTTCCGGTTCCTTGCGAGCGAGAAGCAAGTCCATCAGGTCGTTGTCGCTCAGCTCGAGCAGACGTGTCAGCGCACCCACGTCCGCGTCGCTGAGGCTCTCTTCGTAACGGCTGAAAAAACGTTCGAAGATCAAATCATTTTCCAGCAGACCGCGCCTCGAGCGCCAACGAAGGCGCGCGCGGCGCAGCGGGTCTGATTGATGCGATGCGTCATTATGCGCCGAGGCGCCCCCGGATGTCCCGAAGGACTCCTCGGGGGACGGCGAATGAAGCGAGCGCCTAAAGGCGAATTTCATTGCTTAAACCGTACGGCGCACCATGAGTTCCTTGATCTTGCCGATCGCCTTCGTCGGGTTCAGCCCCTTCGGGCAAACGTCGACGCAGTTCATGATCGTATGGCAACGGAACAGACGGTAGGGGTCTTCGAGGTTATCCAGGCGCTCGCCCGTGGCTTGGTCGCGGCTATCGGCGATGAACCGGTAGGCTTGCAACAGGCCGGCCGGGCCCACGAACTTGTCCGGATTCCACCAGAAGCTCGGGCACGACGTGGAGCAGCTCGCGCAAAGAATACACTCGTACAAGCCGTCGAGCTCGTCGCGCTCTTCGGGCGATTGCAGGCGCTCCTTTTCGGGCGGCGGCGTGTCGTTGATCAAATACGGCTTGATCGAATGGTACTGATTGAAGAATTGCGTGAAGTCGCAAATCAAATCGCGCACCACGGGCAGACCCGGCAGCGGACGCAGAACGATCTTTTGCGGCAGATCGTTCAGGTTCGTCAGACAGGCGAGACCGTTCTTGCCGTTGATGTTCATCGCATCCGAACCGCAGACGCCTTCACGGCACGAGCGGCGGAACGACAGCGTTTCGTCGACCGCTTTCAGTTTGACGAGCGCGTCGAGCAGCATGCGATCGCCCACGCCGAGATCGAGCTCGTACGTCTGCATGCGCGGCGCGGCATCCTTGTCCGGATCGTAACGATAGATTTCGAAAGTACGTTTTGCCATTTCGCGTGTGTCCTTTGAATGCACCGGCTTAGAAGGTACGCGCCTTCGGCGGCACCGATTCGACCGTCAACGGCTGCATGTGCACCGGCTTGTAATCGAGGCGATCGCCTTCGCTGAACCACAGCGTATGGCGCAGCCAATTTTCGTCGTCGCGATGTTCGTAATCGCTTTGCGCGTGCGCGCCGCGGCTTTCCTTGCGCGCTTCGGCCGAAACCATCGTTGCACGCGCCACTTCGATCAGGTTCGCCAACTCGAGCGCTTCGACGCGAGCCGTGTTGAACACCTTCGATTTGTCCTTCAAGTGCACGTGATTAACGCGCTCGGCGACTTCCTTGATCTTCTCGACGCCTTCGGCCAGGAGCTTCGACGTGCGGAACACACCCGCGTGCGATTGCATCGTCGAACGAATATCGCCCGCGATCGCTTGCGTGTACTCGCCCGAGGTCGACTTGTCGAGCTTATCGAGGCGCGACAGAGCGAAATCGGCGGCATCGGCCGGCAGGGGCTTGTGCTCCTTCAGGTCCTTCACGTGCTTGACGATGTGGTTGCCCGCGGCGCGGCCGAAGACGACCAAGTCGAGCAGCGAGTTCGTGCCCAGGCGGTTCGCGCCGTGCACCGAGACGCACGAGCATTCGCCCACGGCGTAAAAACCGTTCACGACCTCTTCGTGGCCGCGCGGCGTGCCGACGACTTGACCATGAATGTTCGTCGGGATGCCGCCCATTTGATAATGGATCGTCGGCACGACGGGGATCGGCTCCTTGATGCAGTCGACGTTCGCGAACTTCAGCGCGATTTCGCGGATCGACGGCAGACGCTTCATGATCGTCTCGGCGCCGATGTGCGAGAGGTCGAGCAGCACGTGATCCTTGTTCGGACCCACGCCGCGGCCTTCCTTGATTTCCTGGTCCATCGAACGCGAGACGAAATCGCGCGGCGCCAGATCCTTCAGCGTCGGCGCGTAGCGCTCCATGAAGCGCTCGCCGTTCGCGTTACGCAAAATACCGCCTTCGCCGCGCACGCCTTCCGTGATCAGCACGCCCGCGCCGGCCACGCCGGTCGGGTGGAACTGCCAGAACTCCATGTCCTGCAGCGCGATACCCGAGCGGGCCGCCATGCCCAAACCGTCGCCGGTATTGATGAACGCGTTCGTCGATGCCGCGAAGATCCGGCCCGCGCCGCCCGTGGCGAACAGCGTGCACTTGCCTTCGAGGATATAGACGTCGCCGGTTTCCATCTCGAGCGCGGTCACGCCGAGCACGTCGCCGTCGGCGTCGCGAATCAGATCGAGCGCCATCCATTCCACGAAGAATTGCGTCTTCGCGGCGACGTTTTGCTGATAGAGCGTGTGGAGCAGGGCGTGGCCGGTACGGTCGGCCGCCGCGCACGCGCGCTGGACGGGCTTCTCGCCGTAGTTGGCCGTGTGGCCGCCGAACGGACGCTGATAGATCGTGCCATCGGCGTTACGGTCGAACGGCATGCCGAAGTGTTCGAGTTCGTAGACGGCGTTCGGTGCCTCTCGGCACATGAATTCGATCGCGTCTTGGTCGCCGAGCCAGTCGGAACCCTTGATGGTGTCGTAGAAGTGGTAATGCCAGTTGTCTTCGCTCATGTTGCCGAGCGATGCGCCGATCCCGCCTTGCGCCGCGACCGTGTGCGAACGCGTCGGGAACACTTTCGAGAGCACGCAAACCGACAGACCCGCACGCGCGAGTTGCAGCGACGCGCGCATCCCCGAACCGCCCGCGCCGACGATGACCACGTCGAAGCGGCGACGCGGCAGAGAATTCTTGATTGCAGCCATTCTTTTACACTCTCCAGAGAATCTGCGCAGCGTAGCCCGCACACGCGAGCAGCCAGACGATCGTCAACGCTTGCAATACGAGGCGCGTGCCGACGGGCTTCACATAGTCCATCCAGATGTCCCGAATGCCTACCCACGCGTGGTAGAACAGCGAGAGCAAGGTGACGAACGTCGCGAGCTTCATCCATTGCGTGGCGAAGATCGAGGCCCAGCCGTCGTAGGAGAAAGCCTGTGCGCTGAAGAACCAGGCGAGCAGGATGACCGTATAGATCGCCATGATCATGGCGGTCACGCGCTGCGCGAGCCAGTCGCGCAAGCCGTAATGCGCGCCGACGACGAGGCGCTTCGAGCCGATTCGGTTGTTGGCTGCCATTTTCTTAGAATGCTCCGAACAGTTTGAGCGCGAAGGCGATCGTCAAGACCGACGACACCACGAAAACCACGACGGACGTGCGCTTGCCGCTCTCTTTCGACACCGCGTCGTGGTTCGTATCCATCACGAGATGGCGTACGCCGGCGCAGAAGTGAAAGAGAAATGCCCACGCGAGCACGAGCGTGACGAGCTTGACGACGATATTGGAGAGAAAGAGCTTGAAGAACTCGAAGCTCATTTCGGAAGTGAGGCTCTGATCGAAGAGGTAGAGCAGGAAGGGAAGGAAAACGAAGAGAAGCGCGCCGCTAACCCGATGCAGGATCGATACCCGCCCTGCTAGCGGTAGACGGTATGCCGTCAAAATTTGCCCCACTCCGATGTTCCGGAACTCCGGTCTCGGTTTTTTTACCGCTTCTGTCATGCTAGACCCCTACTATGTAGTCACACTAACCCGCGATTTTAGCGCTTTTTCATTCCGCAGCGCAGCGAAAACCGGTGAAGACTCTTCCAGTTTGCGCAATGATCGCGCCGCGACGCGAGTTCGCGCCGGCGCGCCTCGACCATGTCGGCCCTCTGTCAGCTCAAGTCGTTCTGATAGTAGTACCCGGTTGTGACATACCAACCACGACGAACTTCGACAGGCCGATCCCCGTAGGTATAGGACACGCGCTCCACCGAGAGCAACGGAAATCCGGCCGGCACGGCGAGCAACTCCGCGACGGCGGGCTCCGCCGCCACCGCGCGTATTTTCTCCGAGGCGCGAATCATGCGCGTACCGAATTCCGCCTCGAACATCGCATACAGGGGGCCTTTGTACTCGCTCAGGCGCTCGAGCGTCAGCCCGCGGAACATGGCCCCGGGCAGCCAGATCTCGTCGAGCACCGTCGTCACGCCGTCGAACTGCAACAGCCGCCTGATCTGGACCACGGGATCGGCCGGCTTCAAGTCGAGTTGGCGTGCGATCTCCGCCGGCGCGCGCTGGCGGCGGCATTCAAGCAGCTTACTGATGTGCGGATGTTCGGCGCCGTCGTCGGCCAACAGCCGCAGGAAGCGGAATTGGGCGCGATCCTCGTTGTGAGTCGCAACGAACGTACCTTTACCTTGGCGTCGCACGAGCAAATTCTCGGCCGCCAATTCGTCGATCGCTTTTCTGACGGTACCCTGACTGACCTTGTAGCGCGCCGCGAGCTCGACCTCGCTCGGGATGATCTCGCCCGGCTTCCATTCGCCGGACTCGAGGCTCTGAGTAATGAGCCCCTTGATCTGCTGGTACAGCGGGCTGAACGTCGGCGATGGGGCGGCCGCGGCCGCGCCGTCGCCGGCCTGGCCGTTCTTCGGGTTGCCCGCGCTTGCCTCGTTCGCATTCATCCGCGCATTTCAACACAAAGCGCCCGCGCCCGTCCAGGCTTTCGTGCGGAATTCATATGTCTTATATAAGACATAAGATACGGTTGACTTTGCACAGCCTCGCTCCTACACTCCGTCGCGGGCAAGGAACAGTACACCTACACGCTTCGCGTAACGCGCATAGAATGGCGTTTTCCGTAGCGTAGACGCACCCACGCACCAACGCATTTCCTGATTTCCTGGAGAGTTCTAAATGGCTAAGTCCGCAAAGCGCGTTGCCGTCACCGGCGCCGCAGGTCAAATCGGTTACTCGCTGCTGTTTCGTATCGCCAACGGCGATCTGCTCGGCAAGGACCAGCCCGTCATTCTGCAATTGCTCGACCTCCCGCAAGCCCAAGCCGCCGTCAAGGGCGTCGTCATGGAGCTCGAAGACTGCGCGTTCCCGCTGCTGGCCGGCGTGGTCGTGACGGACGACCCGAAGGTGGCGTTCAAGGACGCCGACATCGCGCTGCTCGTGGGTGCGCGCCCGCGCTCGAAGGGCATGGAACGCAAGGACCTGCTCTCGGCCAACGCCGAAATCTTCACGGTTCAAGGCCGCGCGCTGAACGAAGTCGCCAGCCGCGACGTAAAGGTCCTCGTGGTCGGCAACCCGGCCAACACGAATGCTTACATCGCCATGAAGTCGGCACCGGATCTGCCGAAGAAGAACTTCACGGCCATGTTGCGCCTCGACCACAACCGCGCGTTGTCGCAAATCGCAGCCAAGTCGGGCAAGCCGGTTTCGTCGCTCGAGAAGGTCACCGTCTGGGGCAACCACTCGCCCACGATGTACGCCGACTACCGCTTCGCGACGGCCGACGGCCAGTCGGTCAAAGCGCTGATCAACGATGAACAATGGAACCGCGACGTGTTCCAGCCGACCGTCGGTAAGCGCGGCGCGGCCATCATCGAAGCACGCGGCTTGTCGTCGGCGGCTTCGGCAGCCAACGCCGCCATCGATCACGTCCGTGACTGGGTGCTCGGCACGAACGGCAAGTGGGTCACGATGGGCATCCCCTCGGACGGCTCGTACGGCATCCCCGAAGACATCGTCTACGGCGTGCCCGTCACTTGCGAAAACGGCGAGTACAAGCGTGTGGAAGGCCTCGAAATCGACGCCTTCTCGCGCGAAAAGATGGACTTCACGCTGAAAGAACTCCTCGAAGAGCGCGACGGCGTGCAACACCTGCTCGGCTAATCGCCGAGGCGTCGGTGCGCTCCGCATGGGCGGGGCGTACCGCGAACGATTCGAGAGTCCGGCGCCGTGTACGCCGCGTCGTCATGACGCAGGCGTCCGGCGCCGTCTCACCATCTCGGATTCGCGCGCGCTTTGCGACAGTGTGTCGCAGCGCCGGGTAGCCGATCACCGGGCGAGACAGCCTTTCGGCACGCTCCCCGCATCGAGGCCCAACGGCACGCGTTGCTTGCAGAGCCCGCCCGAATCCGGTTTTTGAACAGATTTGAAAGCTTCTGACGCCGAAGATGCGCGCCCTCACTCCCGCGGAAGTGTTGTTCGACGGCGAAACGCCGCCCGCGTTGCTGCCCGTATGCGATCACTACGCGGGCAGCGAAAAGCTGATGCTCAAATCGCTCGCGCTGCAGGCGGAACTCGGGCCCGTGTTCGACGTGACGCTCGATTGCGAGGACGGAGCCGCTGTCGGCCATGAGGCCGAGCATGCGGAGCTGGTCGCATCGCTGATCGGCGGCGAGCACGACCGCTTCGGGCGCGTCGGCATTCGCATCCACGACTTCGCGCACCCGCACTGGCGCGACGACGTGCGGCTCGTGCTTCGAGCGGCAAAGCGCGCCCCTGCTTACGTCACGCTGCCTAAGATTCGCAGCGTCGCCGACGCCGCCGAAATGTGCGCCTTCATCGAGGCCACCCGGCGCGAGTTCGGCATCGAGAAACCGGTTCCCACTCAACTCCTGATCGAGACGCACGGTGCGCTTGCCGACGTCTTTCGGCTCGCGTCGCTACCGACCGTCGAGGCGCTCTCGTTCGGTCTCATGGACTTCGTATCGGCTCACGGCGGGGCGATTCCGGATGCCGGCATGCGCTCGCCCGGTCAGTTCGACCATCCGCTCGTGCGCCGCGCGAAACTCGAAATCGCAGCGGCGTGCCATGCGTACGGGCGCGTACCTTCGCACAACGTCACCACGGAAATTCGCGATATGTCGGTGGTCGCCGCCGATGCGGCCCGGGCGCGTGACGAATTCGGCTACACGCGCATGTGGAGCATCCATCCCGCGCAAGTGCCCGTGATCGTCGCCGCGTTCGCGCCACGCGACGAAGCGATCGCCAACGCGGCCGCGATCTTGCTGCAAGCCCAAGCCGCGCAGTGGGGGCCCACGCGTCACGGCGACACATTGCACGACCGCGCGAGCTACCGCTACTACTGGTCGGTGCTGCGCCGGGCGCGCGCGACCGGCCGGCCGTTGCCGCCAGACGCGGCCACCTTGTTCGGCCCCGTATCGAAGGAAATGCCATGACAGCACCTCAATCACCCCTTCCCTCGCCCGGCGCCGCATTTCGTGCAGCCGTCGCGAACGAGCAGCCGCTGCAAGTCGTCGGCGCGATCACCGCCTATGCCGCCAAGATGGCGCAGGCCACCGGCTTCAAGGCCGTCTATCTGTCGGGCGGTGGCGTGGCCGCCAACTCGCTCGGCATCCCCGATCTGGGCATCAGCACGATGGAAGACGTGCTCATCGACGCGCGCCGCATCACCGACGCCTGCTCGCTGCCGCTGCTCGTCGACATCGATACGGGCTGGGGCGGCGCCTTCAACATCGCGCGCACGATCCGCTCGTTCATCAAAGCCGGCGTCGCCGCCGTGCACATCGAAGATCAGGTCGGACAAAAACGTTGCGGCCATCGCCCCGGCAAGGAGTGCGTGCCGAAGGAAGAGATGGTCGATCGCGTGAAGGCGGCCGTCGATGCGCGCACCGACGATCAATTCGTCATCATGGCGCGCACCGATGCAGCCGCCTCCGAAGGCATCGATGCGGCCATCGAGCGCGCCGTGGCCTATGTGGAAGCGGGCGCCGATATGATCTTCCCCGAGGCGATGCGCACGCTCGACGACTACCGCAAGTTCAAGGCGGCCGTGAAGGTGCCGATCCTCGCGAACTTGACCGAGTTCGGCTCGACGCCGCTTTTCACGACCGACGAATTGAAAACGGCGAACGTGGATATTGCGCTCTATTGCTGCGGCGCCTACCGCGCGATGAACGCGGCGGCGCTGAACTTCTACGAGACCGTGCGCCGCGACGGCACGCAAAAGGCGGCCGTGCCGACGATGCAAACGCGCGCGGATCTTTACAAATACCTTGACTACCACAGCTACGAAGAGAAGCTCGATGCCCTCTTCGCCGCTCAAAAATGACAGCGTATGGCGCCTAAGGACAAGACCATGAGTGACGCGAGCCAAGGTGCGGCGCCGGCCGCCGGCACGTTCAAGCCGAAGAAGTCGGTCGCGCTTTCGGGCGTGACGGCCGGCAACACGGCGCTGTGTACGGTTGGCCGCACGGGCAACGATTTGCATTACCGCGGCTACGATATTCTCGACGTCGCCACCACGTGCGAATTCGAGGAAATCGCTCACCTGCTCGTGCACGAGAAATTGCCGACCGCCGCCGAGCTGACGGCCTACAAGAAGAAACTGAAGGCATTGCGCGGCCTGCCCGCGAACTTGAAAGCCGCGCTCGAATGGATCCCGGCCTCCGCCCATCCGATGGACGTGATGCGCACGGGCGTGTCCGTGCTCGGCACGTTGCTGCCCGAAAAGGACGATCACAACATCGCCGGCGCGCGGGATATCGCCGACCGCCTGATGGCCTCGCTCGGCTCGATGCTGCTTTATTGGTATCACTACTCGCACAACGGCCGCCGCATCGAGGTGGAAACGGACGACGATTCGATCGGCGGCCACTTCCTGCATCTGCTGCACGGGGTAGAGCCGCCCAAGGCATGGGTGCAGGCGATGCATACGTCGCTGAACCTATATGCCGAACACGAATTCAACGCCTCGACCTTCACGGGCCGCGTCATCGCCGGTACGGGCTCGGATATGTATTCGGCGATCACGGGCGCGATCGGCGCACTGCGCGGACCGAAGCACGGCGGCGCGAACGAAGCCGCCTTCGAGATCCAGTCGCGCTACGCCTCGCCCGACGACGCCGAGGCCGATATCCGCTTGCGCGTGGAGAACAAGGAAGTCGTGATCGGCTTCGGCCACCCTGTCTATACGATTTCCGACCCGCGCAACAAGGTCATCAAGGACGTCGCGAAGCAGCTCTCGAAGCAAGCCGGCGATACGAAGCTGTTCGACATCGCCGAACGGCTCGAATCCGTTATGTGGGACGCCAAGAAGATGTTCCCGAATTTGGACTGGTTCAGCGCCGTCTCGTACCACATGATGGGCGTGCCGACCGCCATGTTCACGCCGCTGTTCGTGATCTCGCGCACGTCGGGTTGGAGCGCGCACGTCATCGAGCAACGTATCGACAATAAGATCATCCGCCCGAGCGCAAACTACACCGGGCCCGAAAATCTGAAGTTTGTATCGCTAAATAGGAGAAAATAGCCACCGCCGCGCGCCCCGATGCGCGCAAGCCGGCGGGCGCCCCCGCCGCGCGGCTCGTGTTCTATTTGTCTCACCGTTATTCAAAAGGTCTTGATTCCATGAAGAAATTGCTGATCGCCACCGTCGTTGCCTCGCTCTCCGCCACGACGCTCTTCGTCGCGAGCCCCGCATTCGCACAAAACGGCAGCAGGACGGCCACCAAGAAGGCCAAGGCGCCGGCACCGAAGCATCGCCTCATCAAGCGCAAGTCGACGAAAAGCGTCGCCAAGACCGATCCGGTGCCGGAAGGTTCGGTGCAGTGGTCCTGCCAGGACGGCCTGTCGTTCGCGCTGAAGGGCGACATGCAACGTGACCAAATCGTGACGGTTCACTGGGCCAACAAGAATTACAACCTGCCGCGCGAAGCCACGACCACGGGCGCCGACCGCTTCCACGACGCCGCCACGGGCCTCGACCTCGTCGTGATCCCGACGAAGGCCATGCTGTTCTCCGATCACGACGGCTCGCGTCTCGCCGACGAATGCAAGACGGCCGCCATGACGCAAGGCGCCCCGGCTCCGACGCAATCGAACGCGCTGCAAAAATCGGGTAGCTAAACCCCGGCAAGGGAGCCTCGACCCATGTCCGCACCGATTTCAAGCGTCCGGCCCGCGCCGGATCAGGTACTCGTCGATATCGTCGATTACGTACTCGGTTATCGGATCGACAGTGCGCTCGCGCTGGACACGGCGCGCAACTGCCTGATCGATACGCTCGGATGCGGGCTCGAGGCGCTCTCCTACCCTGCCTGCACCAAGCTGCTGGGCCCCATCGCGCCGGGCACCGTCGTGCCGAACGGCGCCAAGGTCCCCGGCACGCAATTCCAGCTCGATCCCGTGCAGGCTGCCTTCAACATCGGCGCGATGATTCGTTGGCTGGACTTCAACGACACTTGGCTCGCCGCCGAATGGGGGCATCCGTCCGACAATCTGGGCGCGATTCTCGCGACCGCCGATTGGCTATCGCGCACCGCCGTCGCGGCCGGCAAGCCGCCGCTCGTCATGAAGGACGTGCTCGTCGCGATGGTCAAGGCGCATGAGATCCAAGGCGTCATCGCGCTCGAAAATTCGTTCAACAAGGTCGGGCTCGATCACGTATTGCTCGTTAAGCTCGCATCGACGGCCGTCGTGGGGCAGATGGTCGGCTTATCGCGCGACGAACTCGTCAATGCCGTGTCGCTCGCCTTCGTCGACGGACACGCGCTGCGCACCTACCGGCACGCGCCGAATACGGGCTCGCGCAAGTCGTGGGCGGCCGGCGACGCGACCGCGCGCGCCGTGCGTCTCGCGTTGATCGCAAAGACCGGCGAGATGGGGTATCCGACAGCGCTCACCGCCAAGACTTGGGGCTTTTACGATGTCTTGTTCAAGGGGCATCCGTTTACGTTCCAACGTTCCTACGGCTCGTACGTGATGGAAAACGTGCTGTTCAAGATTTCGTTCCCTGCCGAGTTTCACGCCCAAACGGCGGCCGAAGCGGCGATGACGCTGCATGGTCGACTGCGGGCAAACGGCAGGCGGATCGAAGACATCGCGAAGATCACGATCCGCACGCACGAGGCGGCAATCCGCATCATCGATAAAACCGGCCCGCTCGCCAATCCCGCCGACCGCGACCACTGCATCCAGTACATGGTCGCGGTGCCGATGATTTTCGGGCGGCTGACGGCGGCCGACTACGAGGACGCGATTGCGGCCGATCCGCGCATCGACGCGTTGCGCGCGAAGATCGTTTGCGTGGAGGATCCTCAATTCACGGCCGATTACCACGACCCGAACAAGCGCTCGATCGCCAACGCATTGACGGTGGAGTTCGCGGACGGGACGAAGCTGAACGAAGTGGTGGTCGAATACCCGATCGGACACAAGCGGCGCCGGGCCGAAGGTATCCCGCTGCTCGTGGAGAAGTTCAAGACGAATCTCGCGCGCCGCTTTCCCGAGAAGCAGCGCCGGGCGATTCTCGACGCCTCGCTCGATCAAGCGAAGCTCGAGTCGATGCCCGTGAACGAGTACGTCGACTTGTATGTGATTTAGCATTTGGTGATTTGGCAATTCAGGACGCCCGCGTGCGGGCATCTCCGAACGCTGGTTCAAGGTTCAAGAAAAACGTAGCAACGTCATTTCCTCGCTCTAAACCTAGGAAAAACCATGGCCCACAATCTGCACAACACGCTCAAGGAATTCGATAGCGGTAACGGCAAAGGCAAGTTCTACTCGCTGCCCGAACTCGGCAAGGCACTGAACGTCAAGATCGACCGGCTGCCGGTATCGATCCGTATCGTGCTCGAATCGGTGCTGCGCAACTTCGACGGCAAGAAAGTCTCGGAAGAGCACATCAAGCAACTCGCCAATTGGAAGCCGACGGCCGCGCGGGTCGATGAAATTCCGTTCGTGGTCGCGCGCGTCGTGCTGCAAGACTTCACGGGCGTACCGCTCTTGGCCGACATCGCGGCGATGCGCGGGGTGGCTCAGCGTACGGGCAAGAATCCGAAGGCGATCGAGCCGCTCGTACCGGTCGATCTCGTGGTGGACCACTCGGTGCAGATCGATTACTTCCGTCAGAAAGACGCGCTCGATCTGAACATGAAGCTCGAATTCCAGCGCAACAACGAGCGCTATCAGTTCATGAAGTGGGGCATGCAGGCGTTCGACACGTTCAAGGTCGTGCCGCCGGGCGTCGGCATCGTGCACCAGGTGAACCTCGAATATCTCGCTCGCGGCGTGCATAAGAAGGCCGAGAACGGCGATACGGTGTACTACCCGGATACGCTGGTCGGCACCGATAGCCATACGACGATGATCAACGGTATCGGCGTGGTGGGCTGGGGCGTGGGCGGCATCGAAGCGGAAGCCGGCATGCTCGGCCAGCCGGTGTACTTCCTGACGCCGGACGTCGTCGGCGTCGAACTGAAAGGCAAGTTGCGCGAAGGCGTGACTGCGACCGACCTCGTGCTTACGATCACCGAGATGCTGCGCAAGGAGAAGGTCGTCGGCAAGTTCGTCGAGTTCTTCGGCGAAGGCACGGCCTCGCTGACGCTGCCCGACCGCGCGACGATCGGCAATATGGCGCCCGAGTACGGCGCGACGATGGGTTTCTTCCCCGTCGACGAGAAGACGATCGACTACTTCAAGGGCACGGGCCGCACCGAAGCCGAAATCGCCGCCTTCGAAAACTACTTCAAGGCGCAGCAGTTGTTCGGCATTCCGAAGGCAGGCCAGATCGATTACACGAAGTCGCTCACGCTCGACCTAGCCACGGTGGCGCCGTCGCTGGCCGGTCCGAAGCGTCCGCAAGACCGCATCGAAATCGGCAACGTCAAATCGACGTTCTCGGAATTGTTCAGCAAGCCCGTCGCCGAAAACGGCTTCGCCAAGAAGCCGGCCGACCTCGACGCCCAGTACGAAACGACCAACGGCGTAAAGCTGAAGAACGGCGACGTGCTCATCGCCGCGATCACCTCGTGCACGAACACGTCGAACCCGAGCGTGCTGCTCGCCGCCGGTCTGCTCGCGAAAAAGGCCGTCGAAGCGGGCCTCACCGTCGCGCCGCACATCAAGACGTCGCTCGCGCCGGGATCGCGCATCGTCACCGAGTATCTGACGAAGACGGGCTTGTTGCCGTACCTGTCGCAGCTCGGCTTCGAATTGGCGGCCTACGGCTGCACGACCTGTATCGGCAACGCGGGCGACCTGACGCCCGAGTTGAACGAAGCCATCACGAAGAACGACGTCGTGGCCGCGGCCGTGCTGTCGGGCAATCGTAACTTCGAAGCGCGTATCCACCCGAATATTCGCGCCAACTTCCTCGCCTCGCCGCCGCTCGTCGTGGCCTACGCGATCGCAGGCACGATCACGCGCGATCTGATGACCGAACCGGTCGGCAAGGGCAAGGACGGCCACGACATCTACCTCGGCGACATTTGGCCGTCGAGCGAGGAAGTCAACGCGCTGCTCAAGTACGCGCTGGACGCCGACGCGTTCCGCACGAACTACGCCCATCTGACGAAGCAAGGCGACCTGTGGAGCAAGATCGAAGGCGAGGAAGGCCAAGTGTACGACTGGCCGAAATCGACCTACATCGCCGAGCCGCCGTTCTTCGGTCAGGACTTCTCGATGACGCCGTCCGATGAAATCGTCGAAATCAAGGGTGCGCGTGCGCTCGGCATCTTCGGCGATTCGGTGACGACCGACCACATCAGCCCGGCCGGCTCGATCAAGGAGGATTCGCCGGCAGGCAAGTGGCTCAAGGCGAACGGCGTGCAAAAGGCCGACTTCAACAGCTACGGCTCGCGCCGCGGCAATCATGACGTGATGATGCGCGGCACGTTCGCCAACGTGCGGATCAAGAACCTGATGATCCCGGCGAAGGCCGACGGCACACGCGTGGAAGGCGGCCTGACGATTCACCAGCCGAGCGGCGAGCAACTGTCGATCTACGATGCGGCGATGAAGTACATCGACGAAGGTACGCCGACGATGATCTTCGCGGGCGAAGAGTACGGCACCGGTTCGTCGCGCGACTGGGCGGCGAAGGGTACCCAACTCTTGGGCGTGAAGGCGGTCGTGGCGCGCAGCTTCGAGCGGATCCACCGTTCGAACCTCGTCGGCATGGGTGTGCTGCCGCTGCAATTCAAGGGGGCGGACAGCGTCCAATCGCTCGGCATCACGGGGGACGATACATTCGATCTCGAAGGACTCGGCGACGACTTCAAGCCGCAACAAGAAGTCACGCTCGTCATCCATCGTAAAGATGGCAAGACGCAGCGCGTACCCGTGTTGCTTCGTATCGACACGCCGATCGAAGTGGACTACTACAAGCACGGCGGGATTTTGCCGTTCGTGCTGCGTTCGCTGTTGGCGGCGTAAGCATTCACTGCGTTTTTGCAGGTGCCGCGCTTCGTTGGGAAGCGCGGTGCATTCGGAGCCCGGCCTCGGCCGGGCTTTTTTTATAGCATCTTTTTCATGGACGGCGCCGCATGCAAGACGTAATCGCGGCCTTCGTAAAATGAAACCGCTTGCGGCCGAGCATCGAGAAATACCGAGGTCATCTCGCGAACGCGCGCATCGGCTTCCGCGAATTCCAATAGCGCCGCCCCTACTCCGCTGCCTCGCGCCTCTTCGGTAACGACCAGATCGTCGATATGCAAATACGCGCCGCGTGCCAGCGTATGAACCGGACGCATTCCGAGCACGCCGACGACTTGCCCCGCCATGAAAGCCCCGACTAGCTCGTAACCGGAAAACGATTGTCTAGCGGCACGCCGCAAGAACTCCGCTTCGTCCAGCGTACGCAGTTGTGCAATGACGGGAAACGCTTTGGGCCATTCCGCCGGAGATAGCCTCCGAACCCCCAAGGAAATACCGTGGCTCGCTTGCATGAATTTGCTCTGTTCCGAAAGACCGAGAATCGTCGAACATACCTCAAAATCGTTCGAGCAAACCTCGAATTCGACAGCGACCTATACCGCCGGGCTCAAACGCGTGATATAAATTCGCGGAATAAATTTGGCGCCGCCGGCGCCGAAGCGCGCAAACGAAAATGAAAGCTAAATGACATAGACATCGAGATAAGAATCCTTCCTATCTAGATGCTAAAGCGCATAGGGCCGTTCCGCTTTTTCCGTCCTCTTAACCGAGCATAGGTATGACCGACGAAACGTCGAATATGAAACCTACCGATACGTCCGAGACACCGCTCGATCTATCGGCCTATCTCAACCAAGAAACCGAGCCGTCCACGGCCGCCGAGCCGTCCCTGGCGATCGTGGCGGCCGAGCCGGCGCTTCCGGCGAATCTTCCGCCCGAAGTCCTCGCCCCGATGGCGCCGATGGCGCGGTTCGTCGATCTGTCCTCGCTGTCCCCCGAGCAGCGCGCCATCGCGCAGGAGCGGGCCGACGCGATCCGCTTCGACGACGCCACGTCCACGTTGAATTTCGTCGACAACGCCCTGGCTCCGCTGGCCACGGCGTCGCGCCGTCTGTTGTCGGAAACGACCGTGGGCGAAGCCGGTGAAATCGGGCGCATCGCGGCCGCCGTCATCGACGGAATCAAGATTTTGCGAATCGAGGAATTGCAGGAAGAAGCCCGCGAAGTCGCACCGAAGGCGACGGGTTTTCTCAGCCGCCTGGGCCGGCTCGGCAAAGTCGCGCACGGTGCGATCAAATCGTTCCAAGAAAACCGCAAGGCGTTTCTCGCGCTGATGGATGAGGAGGTTGCCCGAGCCCGTCGCATCAAAAGCGACTTGATGATCACGATTCAGCAGCTCGACCAGCAATCTCAATCGGTGCGGACCGGCGTATCCGAGTTGTCGATCGGCATCGCCGCCATGCAGATCGCGCTTGACCGCGGCCTGCTCGAAGCCGAGCAATTGCGTCAGGTCGCATTACGCACGAATACCGCGGGCGACGCGGCCATTGCAATGGATTACCGCAATACGCTCGCCAATTTCCGCGGCCGAATCGCCGATCTGCGCGAAGCGGTGATTTCCGCGGCAAGCCTCATTCCATTGATCGCCTCGAACCGCAAAGCCGCCGAGACACGTGCAAGCAAGCTCAGCACCGGCATCATGGTGACGATACCGCGCCTGATGGCCGTGGCCGCGCAGGCCGTCGTGCAGGCCGATACACGGCGTGCCGGCGAGGAGAGCGAGAAACTCGACGATGCCGCGCGCAAGATCACCGAGTTGGCCGTTCAAGGCACGCATGCCGCCGCCGTGGACGCGGCGCGCAGCCTTGGCGGGGACCCGCGGAACCTGGAAACGCTCGCCGCCGCTGCCGATCAATCGATCGCCACGATGAAAGAAGTCCAAGAAATCGAGCAACAGGTCCTTGCGCAGGATCGCGAACGCGAACAGAAACTGATCGCGATCCGGGACAAACTCGTCGCCGGCATGCGTGGCGTCCAGACCCAGGCGCTCTCGCGACCGCTCGGAGAGTGACATGGGCAAACTCGATAGCCTATCCGGCAGCGGGAATTTCGATACGCCGATGAACTTCGATCTTGCAGCGGCATGGCTGCGTCATGCGGAAGCCGACCGCGGGGCGTTTCTCTCGCGCTTCGTCGCGATCGTCTCGCAAGCGTTGCCGCATCAAACCGAAGTCCAAAAAGTGCGGCGCGGACTGATTCGCAAAACCGAGGAGATCGTCGGCATCGCCGTCGCATTCGAGAACGAAACGTATTGGATGCGATTGAAAGACGGCCATCACCTCGCCACTGAAATCGAGAAGAAGGTCAAAGGCGTGGTGCTCTCCACTCGCCAAGTCGACGCCCATACCTGGATGAGCGGATTGATGGCGCACGTGCGCGAACGCACCGAACAGGCGCGCGCGATGTCGGAGATGTTGGCCGCGCTTTAACGCTTGTCGATTACGCCTGGGAGAACCCGATGGGCTGGTTGAATTCGCTGTTTGGCAACAAATCCGCGCCGGTCGTGCCCGAGCAAAGTTTCTTCGACGAAGACGGCGTGCCGCGCCTCGTGCATCGTCGTCTAGCCGATTCGAAAAGCGGTGCCCTTCCGTGGGTGTCCACGTTGACGGCACCGGAGATGTCGCTTGCGCGCAGTCACGGACTGAAGATGCTGGCGCCGATCGCCGCTACCTGCTGGATGCACTATGGCTTCTCCTGGACGGAGGGCCACGCGCAGGGGTGGCGTAGCGCATTGAACCGATTGCAAGCCGAGGCTGCCGCGCTCGGCGCGAACGCCGTGATCGATACGCGGATGGTGACGGTCGATCTGGCGATGGAAAACAGCATGGACTATTCGCTCGTCGGCACGGCCGTGAGAGTGGAAGGCTTACCGCCGAGCAGCGCGCCTGTCGTATCGACGGTGCCTGCGCTCGAATTCGTCCAATTGTTGGAGGCCGGCATCATTCCGGTGGGGCTGGCGGTGGGGGCGCGCTTTCAGTGGAGCAACGGACCGTTGGACACCGCTTCCGCCGCGTCCTGGCGCAATCAAGCGCTTAAACAGACCACCGCGTTCTGGGAACAAATCCGGCGCAATGCGCACGCCGATTTACGAGCCGACGCCGCAAGACAAGGAACGGGCGTACTGGCGCAGTTGCAATTCAGTCAACTGTTCAAGGTCGAGAGCCCGGAGCCGGGCCGGCTCCTTGGCCGGCACATCGTCATCGGGACCGTGGTGGATTGCGAAGAGAGCGCCACGTTCCACCACCCCGTCGAGTTCGTGCTCGATCTGAGCGGCAAGCCCGACAATTTGCGGACGACCTCGGTTCATCACAATTCTTACAACGATGGCATTTGACGTGCCCATCAACGAGAACACACCATGAGCGAAACCACCACGCAAAACCCCGCGACGCAGTTGCCCGCGAACGCACGCGCGCGCCTGCAAGGTTTGCGCAGCAGTGCCCACCCTACCGCCGTGTTTACCTCCGACCTATCGGTCAATGAGTTCTTGCTCGTGCGCAAGGCCGGGTTCGAGCCGATCGGCCTGTGCGTCGGCAGCAGCATTTACCACGTTGGGATTCAATACGGCTCCTGGAGCAAGAATCAAGAACTCGAAGTGCTTTCGCAAGCGATGTATCACGCGCGCGAATTGGCCATGTCGCGTATGCGCGAAGAGGCTCGCGGGATGGGCGCGGACGGGATCGTCGGCGTGCGCCTCGAAATCAAGCACGTGGAATGGGACGCCGACATTCTGGAGTTCGTCGCGATCGGCACCGGTGTCGTACACAATCACGACCGTGAAGGATTCCGCGCCCATGACGGCGGGCCGTTCACTTCCGACCTATCCGGGCAAGATTTTTATACGCTGCTCAATTCCGGCTATCGGCCGATCGAACTCGTGATGGGAAGCTGCGTGTACCACGTCGCGCATCGCGGCATGTTGAAGGCGTGGAGCCAGGTAGGCCGCAACGTCGAACTCGAGCAATTCACGCAAGCCATTTATAGCGCTCGCGAGTTGGCGATCGAACGCATGCAGGTGGAAGCGCAAACGGCGAAGGCCGAAGGCGTGATCGGCACCACCATTCACGAGAAGTCGTACCGCTGGGAAAGCCACGTGATCGAATTTTTCGCCATCGGCACAGCGGTCGCCCCGCTGCACGTCGAGATCGATGCCAAGGACATTCCGGCGCCGACGTTCGTTTTGTCGGTGAACGACTGAGTTCGGTCGAGGCTCGGGTTCGATTTTTCGAGCCGACCATCGTATAGGCCAGGCTTAGCCGATTTGGGCGGCCTGCCCTGCCACGATTTGCCAGCCGGCGCCGTTTTGCCTCCACAGGCGGGTATAGGCGAAATCCCCGTCGAATGGCGTCGATGCGAAACGGCCGGCTAGTTTGGCTTTCGTCGTCACCAAGACGAACGATCCGATCGAGTGGATTTGGGAATCATAGAGATCCAATCGATCCAGACGTAAAAGCTTGTTCCGGTGGACGCTCAAATCGTCATCCTTCGACAACACCCGCCCGTCCGGCCCCGTAAAAACGAGTTCGTCGGCCAACAAGCGGCTGAGGACATCGACATCGTTTTCGAGCATGGCTTGCCGAAGCATTCGCTCGTGTTCGTCGATCACCGCTTTGATGTCCATGTGCTGTTCCCAGATATGGAATCGAGTTTGGCGCGCTGCGTTCGTGCAGTTTAGTTCATCGATTTACCCAGCGTCTCGACACAGAAACTTCCATCCCGTGCGCCGGGTGACCTGGGCGATCTCGGCGACGTTACGCCACCACCGCTCGCCGCGGTGCGGCGCAGCGAGATCGAGGCGCTCACCCATACGCGGCGTCGAAAGCGCGATACCTTGGGCGGCACTCAGCGAGGTCACGCGCTCGAACGGTTCGTGCCAATGGTGCATGGCTAGATCGAACGTACCGTTGTGAACCGGGACCAGCCATTCGCCGCGCAGATCGATATGCGCCTGCACAGTCTCGTCGGGTTGCATGTGAACATACGGCCAGTGGGCGTCATAGGCGCCGGTTTCAAGCAACGTGACATGGAACGGGCCGAGCCTTTCGCCGATCGTTTTGAAGCCGTCGAAATAACCGGTGTCGCCGCTGAAGAACACGCGCAAGTCGTCGTCGACGATCACCCACGACGCCCACAATGTGCTGTTGCCGTCGAACAAACTGCGCCCAGAGAAGTGTTGAGCGGGCGTGGCCGTGAACTGCAGGCCGTCGATCTCCGTGCCCTGCCACCAATCGAACTGACGCACCTTCGCCGCATCGATACCCCATTCGATCAGCCTGTCCCCTACGCCTAGCGGGACGAGAAACACGTTCGTCGTCTTCGCGAGTGCGAGCACGGTCTCGCGGTCCAAATGGTCGTAGTGGTCGTGCGACAGAATAATGCCGTGCAACGGCGGGAGCGCTTCGAGCGCGATAGGCGGCGCATGGAAACGCTTGGGGCCGACGCGACGAAAAGGCGATGCTCGCTCGCCGAAAACGGGATCGGTCATCCAGTATTGGCCGCGCAATTTCAGCAGCATCGTGGAATGTCCGAGCCGATAGAGACTGCGATCGGGCGCGGCATGGAGATCGTCGCGGTTGAGCGTATCGACCGGCAACGCGCCTGCGGGAACCGTGCCGCGCGGCTTGTTGAATAAAACGTTCCAAGCGATGCTCAGCGTTTTACCGAATCCTTCGACGGGACGTGGCTTCACGTTGCGAAAACGCTGACCGTCGTGTTGCGGCGACGTGTGCGATAACACGCGCCCACGCTGTGCAGCGGTGAAACCGAGCGTACGGCTGGCGAAGTCTATGATCGACGGCATGCTGAGGGCCCGAGACAAAAGTAGACTGAATAGTGTAGTTTGTTTTCAAGAAAAGTAAACTGTCTGGTGTAGAATTTTGCAATGCAATCAAGTACTCCCCCTCAACGTCTAACCGACCGGAAACGCGCGGCCATCATCGATGCGGCCATCGAGGAATTCCAAGCGGCCGGCTTCGAAGCGACCAGCATGGATCGCGTCGCCGCTCGCGCGGGTGTGTCCAAGCGCACGGTTTATAACCATTTCTCGAGCAAGGAGGCGTTGTTCGCGGCGATCTTGCGCGAGCTTTGGGACGAAAGCCGAGATGGCGAAGCACCGGCTTATCGCGCCGATGAGCCGTTACGTCCGCAGTTGCTCGAGTTGCTGATGCGCAAGCTGCGTCTTTTGAACGACGACGCGTTCGTGTCGCTCGCACGTGTGGCTATCGCTGCGGGGATCCACTCGCCGGAGCGGGCGCGCGATATGGTGGCGCGTATCGGTGAGCGCGAGGAAGACCTCACCGTATGGATTCGGGCAGCCGCGGCCGATGGCCGGATCAAGACATCGGATCCTTTGTTTGCGGCGTTGCAATTGCAAGGGCTCATGAAAGCGTTCGCGTTTTGGCCGCAGGTGACGATGGGGCAACCGCCTTTGAGTAAGGCCGAGCAGAAGAAGGTGGCTGGATCGGCCGCGGATATGTTTCTCGCGTTGTATGCGGGCCGTAGCGATTCCGTAGGGTCGTGAATCGATCGGAGGCCGGCCGCTTTTGCGGGACGAGAAGCAGCCGTGGCAATCTCCGTTGCTGTTGAACGTATCGGCGCGATCATTGGCGCGAAAGTCGTGGTTCATGAAGGCGTCGATGTTTAGGCCGCCGCGCTATTGGGTTGTTAGCTTGGCCAAAAACGTCCAGGAACACCTCAATATTGACTGATTAGGCCGGCATCCTTGCACGACGAAAAGCTATCCTCCCTATAGATTCATCTCTCGTACTCGACTTTACCGCTCCGGCGTAGCGAACGCTTCGAGTCAGCGCTTCATCGGTTTGTCCATATCCAATGCGCATAGCAGCGTCCGCCAATGCGACGTGCCGCCGCCGCGCGACCAGGCCGACGAAACGGTAAGGAGTGGGGCCGTGAAATCCTCGAATTCTGCGTCGCATAAAGCTAGATCCGTTTCCGCTATTTCATTCGCCGTGGTCGCGCTGTTGGCCTCGGTTCACGTGCACGCCGGCGGCCTACTTCCGGCCGGCGGTCACTTCGTCGCCGGCACCGGGTCGATCGAGTACAACGGCAAGCGATTGTCGATCAATCAGACGTCGAGCCGCGGCATCATCGACTGGAAGGGTTTTTCGATCGGCCGAAACAATCGCGTCGACATCGATAACGGCAACGGTGCCACGCTCAATCGCGTCACCGGTGATTACCTGTCGTGGATTTCGGGTACGCTCACGTCCACCGGCAGTGTCTATCTCATCAATCCGCAAGGCGTCATCGTCGCGCCGAGCGGCGTCATTTCGACGGGGGGCCGTTTCGTCGTATCCACGCTCGATGTGGGCAACAACTCTTTCATGAACGGCGGGCTGCTGACGTTCACGGGCAACTCGAACGCACAGGTCGTGAACCTCGGCACAATCGGTTCCAGCGGCGGCGACGTCTTCATGATCGCGCGTCGCGAGGTGAGCAACTCGGGCAGTATCGCCGCTCCGGCGGGTTCGATCGAACTCGTTGTCGGCCAAAACGTGCTGCTGCAGGATTCAACGACGAGCAGGCAAGTTTTTGTGGAGACGGGCAGCCACGGCACCGTGTTGAATCGCGGCGCCTTGCAGGCGGCGCAAATCAGTCTGCAAGGCGCTGACGGCAACATCTACGCGCTTTGTGGCAATCATTCCGTCATCCGGGCGACCGGCACGGCGGCGCGCGACGGCCATATCTGGCTCGTTGCGGATACCGGCTACGTGAAGCAGGTCGGGCGAGGGGATGCGACGAACGCCGACGGCACGGGCGGCACCGTCGATACGATCGCCGCGACGTTCGCGCCTTCCCTGCTTGGCGGCACCACGGTGAGGGCCGGCATCTGGAACATCAAGACCCCGAGTTTGACCGTGACGTGGCCGATCAGCGCCGCGCTCTCGAATAGTTTGAACGCGGGCACATCGGTCGACGTCGATACGACCAGTGGCAGCATCGAGGTTGGGGCGAATCTGAGCTGGAAAGGCAACGCGTCGCTGATGCTCGGGGCATATGGCTCGATCACCGTCGACCGAGGGAAGACGATCGGCAATCAGGGCGCCGGCAACCTCACGCTGCGCGCGGATGCGACGGGCATCGACAATCACGGCGGCGTCACCAACAACGGTACGCTCGACTGGTCGAACAGCACCGGTATCGTGAACGCGCTCTACGACATGAACGGCACCTACGCGCCCGGCACGCAACTAGCGAACGCGGTATGGATGCCCTCGCCAGTCAGTGCCCCGACGCAGATCACCGGCTACGAGCTCGTGAACTCGATCTCCGACCTGCAAAACGTCTCGCAAGATCTCAACGGCAAATACGCGCTCGGCGAGAACCTCGACGGCGCGGGGGCCGACGTTACGTCGATGGGTAACGCCACGACGCCGTTTGCGGGCGAGTTCAATGGGATGGGCCATTCGATCGACGACATCACGATCATGCCTGTGTATTCGACGGACGCCTCGCTGCAATCGTTTGGACTCTTCGGTGCCATCGGCATCGCCGGGGTGGTCCACAACCTGAATCTGACGAACAGCCGATCGTCGCTGTCAGGAGATGCTAATCACCCGCCCCCCTTTGCCGGCCTGCTCGCCGGCGTCAACCAAGGACATATCGCGAATGTGTTCGCTAGCGGCTCGCTCACCAGCGACGCGCTAAGGTTTCTGGGCGGCCTTGTGGGGCTGAACGAAGGCCTCATTGAGCGATCGGCCACGGACGTTACGGTCGAATCCGACTTCGGCTTAGCGGCCGGATTGGTGGCGGAGAATACCGGCACGATCTCTCAAACCTATTCGACCGGCCCGGTCACGGGTTCCCACAGCATAGCGAGTGGGCTTGCCTTCTTCAACACGGGGACAATCAGCCAGTCGTTCGTCACGGGCCAGGTCCCCGCGGATATCTTCATTGATCCCAACCCTGGTGCGATTACAGGAGACACGACTGCCATCGTCGCGCCCGACAGCTACTGGAACGTCCAAACGACAGGACTGACCAACGGCGGCGGCGCGCCCGCCAGCAACGGCTTGACCACCGCGCAAATGAGTCATCCCGACAGCTTCGTGGGTTGGGATTTCAGCGCAACCGGCGCCTGGGCCATGCCGGCCGGGTGGACCCACCCGGTATTGCGGTGGCAATTGGCCGACGGGTTGCCTCCGCAGTAAGGCCGCGATCGCCCGGGGTATATTTTTTTCGACCGCTGCCGTTAACCCGGTCATCGGCTATCCGAGTAACCTCGAGAACCGTTCGCGGCTGATTCCATCAGCCCGCCCGACTTGACGGTGGCGACTACCGATAGACGTTGATAGGACCGTGGCAACACCATTAGAACATTACCGCGTCTCTTTCCATGACTCCCGGAAAACTGTCTGTTCTCGCCGGCCGCCATCCTTTGATCGTCGGTACGCTCGGCAGTCTGATGGCATTGGGCGTATTGGCAATAAGTCTGATCACACTGCGGGCCTCCCGTGAGGCTGCCATCGAACACGCCCATGAAACGTCCAGAAACGTCACGGCCGTGTTGGTCAGCAACATCGCCAGGACGATTGAAACGTCGAATAACTCGCTTCTCGCCTTGATCTCGGCGCTGGACAAGCCTGAAGTCCAAAACATGGACTCCGACCTGCGCCACGAATTGCTGTTTGATCGAACCGCTGCGAAATACGTCACGGGGATGGGCGTGACGGACGATCGCGGTCATCTTATCGATGGCTGCTGTTCCTCCACACATAAATGGGATTTCAGCGACCGGGACTATTTCACCGTTCATCGTGACTCGCCGAATGTCGGCCTGTACGTGTCATCAGTCTATCGCGCGCGCTCTCGGCCGGGCGCGCAGTCGATTGCGATCACGAGAAGGATAAACCGGCCCGACGGGTCATTCGCGGGAGTAGCGATTGTCGCTATCGACGTCGAGTACTTCACGCAACTCCTCACGCAATTGAACGTGGGGCCAAGGGGTATCTCGGCAATCGTGCGAACGGACGGCACCCTGATGGCCAGAAATCCCCCAAGCCGTAGGGCCGCGCTGGTCAATGTGGGCCGCTCACCGGTGTTTCCGCGTATGGTCAATCATGACTCTGGGTTCTATGCCGCGAAATCGATCTCTGACGGGGTACTTCGCCTGTATACCTTCCAGCGTATTCCCGGCACGCCGCTCATCGCCGTCGTAGCGCCAGCGCAAAGCGACGTATTGGCCGCATGGAAGCACTTGTCGTGGGTTGTCGGAATTGCTGCATCGTCCGTCAGCCTGGCATTTTGCGCAGCGGTCTGGTTGCTCGCGTTCGCACTGCAAGAACAAGCGAAGGTGCAGGCGCGGCTTACGGAGTTGACGCAGACCGACGCGTTGACAGGGCTCAAGAATCGCCGTGCTCTCGACGAGGTGCTCGACAACGAGTGGAACCGGCTTCAACGCAACGACGGTTGCCTGTCGCTGTTATTCGTCGATGCGGACAACTTCAAAAAATATAACGATAGCCACGGCCATGCTCATGGCGATCTCGCCTTGCGGCATCTCGCGGTGTGCATCAACCGTCACGTACATCGTCCCGGCGATGTGTCGGCGCGATATGGTGGGGAGGAATTCGTCGTGGTGCTACCCGACACGGACGAGAAGGGAGCGGCTAAAGTGGCTGAAGCAATCCGTCGTGAAGTGGAGCATGACCGAGCGACCGTGGGCTCCGCGACAATCGCGCCCTTCACGGTGAGCATCGGATGCGCCACTGGTCGACGCTCACGGCCCTCGTCGCTCGACGAATTGACGGAATTAGCCGATCAAGCGCTGTACGCGGCCAAAAGAAGTGGACGGAACGCTGTGGTCGCCGCTGATAGCGCCGACATTGACACCGAAATTCGCTCGTAGGGAAGATCCGCGCTCCCTCCACTACACAGCCCGAAAGCTTCCCAAGGGATAGCTAGCGAGCAACGCGGCGCAGCGCTCACGAAGGAAGGCATGTAACTCGGTGATCGCCGGCGTCAGTTGCGCGCGGTGGGCACAGATCAAGTGCAGCGGCGAAGGCTCGCAATGCTCCGGAGGAAACAACTCCACCAGTCGTCCCGCCTTCAGATCGTCGATGAGATCCAGTCTCGACTTGTAGACGATCCCCTCCCCGGCTATCGCCCATCGACGAACCGCATCGGCGTCATCGCTGATGCGGTTGCCTGTCACTGCCACGGTGCGCTCGCCACCCGGCGGCGTAAAGCGCCAGCGTTCATGTATTTGCTCGCTCCAGACATACCGCAGACAATTGTGTCGCCGCAAGTCCTCGACTTTGGCCGGCGCGCCATGTCGTTGGATGTATGACGGCGCGGCACACAATGCCCGGTGGTTGTCGTCGACGAGCTTCAGGGCCAGCAAAGAAGAATCAGGCAACGCCCCGTAGCGCACGACCGCATCCAGCGGCTGGCGGATGAGGTCGGCCGCGCGGTCGCTCATTTTGATGTGCAGCGATAACCCTGGGTGCTGGTGCTGAAATTCATCCAGCCACGGCAACAGCAGGTTTCGCCCAAAGTCAGACGGTGCCGACAGCCGCAGCGGCCCGGACAGCGCCCCTCGGCCGCTCGCCAGCGCCTGCTCCCCTTGCACCAGCGCATCGATCATGACCCGCGCGTGCGGCAGATAACGCTCGCCAGCCTCGGACAGTTGCATGCTTCGCGTCGAACGGGTGAACAAACGCGTGTCCAGCGCCCTCTCGAGCCGCTGCACCGACGCACTCGCATGCGCGGGCGCGATATTCAACTGACGTGCCGCCTCCGAGAAGCTGCCGTAGTCCACCGTATGCACGAAGATTTGGACATCATCGAGTCGAATCATTTTCACCGAAATACCGAAAGTGTTTGAGTTCTGCAGATATTTATCCGCGTTTCGACGAAAGATAACATGGTCTCAAACCCTCTTGGAGAGCATGTATGAAAGCCGTCGGCTTCTATCAAAACCATCCCATCGACCACCCCGAGGCGCTGCGCGATATCGAGCTGCCTACGCCGGAACTGCGCGACCACGATCTGCTGGTCGAAGTGAAAGCGGTGTCGGTGAATCCGGTCGACACCAAAATCCGTCGTGGCGGCGACATTCCGGAAGGAACGGCGCGCATCGCCGGTTGGGACGCGGCGGGAATCGTCCGCGCAACGGGTGCGTCCGCTTCGCGCTTCAAGCCGGGCGACCGAGTCTGGTACGCAGGCGACATCAAGCGCCCCGGCAGCAATAGCGAACTGCACGCCGTGGACGAACGTATCGTCGGCCCCATGCCGAAATCGCTGGATTTCGCGGAAGCCGCGTCGCTGCCGCTGACGACGATCACCGCTTGGGAACTGCTGTTCGATCGCCTGCGTGTTCAGGCGGCCGACCCGACCGAGAACAACGTGCTGCTCGTAGTCGGAGCGGCCGGCGGCGTCGGCTCGATTCTTACCCAACTGGCGCGCGAGCTGACCGGCATGACCGTCATCGGCACGGCTTCGCGGCCGGAAACGCGCGAGTGGACGTTGGCTCACGGCGCGCATCACGTCATCGATCACCATCAACCTTGGGCACCGCAATTGGCCGCGCTGGGCATCGAGCACGTCACCCACGCCGCCGGGTTGACCCATAGCGCCGCCTATGTGCCTCAAATCGCCGCCGTGCTTCGTCCGGAAGGCCAATTTGCGCTGATCGACGACCCGGTTGGACTGGATATCGGCCCATTCAAGGGGAAATCCATTTCGATTCACTGGGAGCTCATGTTCACCCGCGCAATGTTCACCACCGACACCATCGCACGGCAACATGCCTTGCTGCGCCGCGCGGCGGAACTGGTCGATCAGGGTCGTCTCAAGCACACCGTGACCCGACGTATCGACGGCATCAATGCGGCAAATCTCATCGAAGCGCACGCGCTGGTCGAGGCAGGCAACATGATCGGCAAGGTCGTCGTTGCCAACCACTGAACTCGTTTGGGAAGGAGCATCAACATGAAATCGCCAATCGTCAACACGGCCACGATCAGCCTCGAAGCTGCGCAAGAACTGCTGGCAGAAGCACGTCGAGCGTGCGCCGCGCGCGGGTTCGCGGCGACGATCGCCATTACCGATTCAGGCGGCCACCTGCGTGCGTTCGAGCGCGCGGATTCCGCCCCGTTCCTGACCGTCGACGTCGCCATCGACAAGGCATGGACGGCTGCGTCGTTCGGAATGTCCACGCATCAATGGAATCAGTACATGGCCGAACCTGCTGTCGCCCCGCTGGCGAACCATCCGCGGCTCATGCCGGTCGGCGGTGGCATGCCGATCTTCCATGAAGGGCGCCTGGTAGGCGGCATCGGTATTTCCGGGGGAACATCGGCCCAAGACCACGAGGCCGCCGAGGAGGCATTGCGTCGCGTAGGGCTCGCGCAGTAAGCCTATTGGCCGTGGCCTTCTATGGCGAACTACGGTAATATGTACGCTATTTTGTACAGCATCTTGCCGGGAGTGAACCATGTCAATCACAGCCAGCGATGTGATTTCGCTGTCGCAAGCCAGGGCCAATCTCTCCGAACTGGCCGACCAAGTGAAGGCCGGGGCCGAGAAAATCGTCACAAAAAACGGCGAAAGCTACGTTGCCATCATCGACGCACAGCGGCTCGATTACTACCACCAACTCGAGCGCGAGCGCATCCACTTGTTGCTGATAGAAGACGCCAGCAAAGGCTTGGCCGATGTTTCCGCACGTAAGGTGAAAGACGCCCGCAGCACGCTGTCTGCCATCAAGCGCCGCCGCGTCAAGGCGGCAGGCTAACTGACTCGATTGCACAGTGACAGCGCGCCATACTATTAAGCTCACCGCGAACTTCGAACGCAACCTTGAAGAAGTGGAAGCATTCCTGTTGGAAGCCGGCGCTCCGCAGGCGTTCGACGTGCTGCTGGACGAATTGATGGATACGGTCGTCCCTAATTTGGAGCGCTTTCCCAGCATGGGTCACCTCTTCCTCGAGCGTCGTGCTCGTTCGGTCGAGGTGAGCAACGGCATCGCTCGTCTGACTAAACAACTCGACGCCATCTCGCAAGGAAGCGAACTGCGCGAGTACGTGATGACGGACTACCTGGTCCTGTACGCGTCCATCGAGGGCGCGGTGTATCTGCTTTCCATTCGCCACCACAGGCAATTGTCGTTTGATTTTGCAAGTCATTGGCCGGGGTGAACAGAAAGGCAAGAGATGGGTGTTACGCCCCAATGCTGCCAACGCCCCAGGTGGCCCGGGTCAACGCGATGCCTATCGGTCCATGGCACGGTCGCTAAGGCGCCGTGTAGCCGCAGTTCCCCATGCACTGCCCCGGCTGCACACTCTTTTCACACGATATAGTTGTCTTGCTAATCGTTTTGTGTTTGAATGGCTACATGTTCGATCATTGCCTTTACTTCAATTCCGCCTCGTTGGCCCGCCTCGTCGAAAGAGAGTGGACGGCCGCATACGCGGCTTTCGATTTGACGCCGGCACAGGGGTTCGTACTCCGCGTCGTCCTGGCTAAGCCCGGCTGCCTCGGCAGCGAGGTTGCCGATGTGCTGGGGATTTCACGTCCCACCGCAACAAGGCTGATCGACAACCTGTGCGTCAAGGAACTGGTTACGCGCCGCCGAGCTGAAACGGACGGTCGTGAATGGCAGTTGGAGCCTACCGAATCCGGAAAGCTGATCGGCGACCCTTTGAATCAAGCGAGCGCTCGGATCGCAAAGAGTTTACGACAACGAATTGGTTCTACTCTGTTCGATGCGACTGTTACCGACATCCGAGCGGTCCGGGAATCGTTGGAGTGACGGATTCGACGGAACATATAATTAGCATGCTAATCAAATAGGGCGAGCGAAATGGCTGCGTGTGAATCGACTGTAAGTACGAAACCTAGGTGGCACAAGCTCTACGGCTCGAGCTTCGAGACTCGACAATGGGTAAAAGGCGTCGTGGTGACGCTGACGATTCTCGGGTTGTTCATCACGGCTGCCGTCCGAAGCATTTCTACTCGTCCTGCGGTGAACGAACGTTGTCTGAAGGAGATGGCATAAGAGGAGCACACAACCCTCGAAGCGTTCTTTCGAAATCCAAGCGAGCAGGATGCACTTGTGCAAGCTATCACGGTCTGCTCGCGATGACTGGATTCGAGCGCTGCGATGTTCACTGCGACTTGCCGCCCAATGACACCGACCTTATCAAACCGGTAGGATCGAATACCGTCCACCTGCCCCCCCCGCCCAGCGAATGTCAACTAATGTGCCCGGAACCGAGGGCTACGCCGAGGAGGCCCCCGCTCTGATCGCCAAATGGCGTGACGTCTCTTTTGAGAACCTTCACCGCCCGGTTTTGCATCTCGTTCCGAAATCGCCAGCGCGCGTTCTCGATTTAGGCTCCGGGATGGGCCGAGATGCCGCAGCTCTAGCGGCGATGGGGCACTCAGTCGTGGCGGTCGAGCCCGTTGACGAACTACGTGTGGCGGCGACGAGCTTATACCCTGCTCCCAACATCCACTGGTTCGATGACAGCCTTCCCGAACTGGCGACCATAACGAAGCTCGCATTTCGCTTCAATGCTGTCTTGATCACCGCAGTCTGGATGCACCTTGACGAGTCGCAGCGGCAGCAGGGGATGCACGTGATCGGCAAACTCATTGAGGAAGACGGTCATTTGATCATGTCGCTGCGTCACGGGCCGACGCCGATCGGCCGCCGCATGTTTGATGTTTCTGCCGCCGAGACGATAGCGCTTGCCGAAGCTCACGGCCTTGCCCTCGTGCTTAACGCGGAGGCAGAGTCGGTTCAGCAAGGCAACCGCAGGAGCGGCGTCACATGGACGTGGCTCGGCTTTAAAAAAGCGCGAATCTCGGCGAGTCCATATGAGCAACCGCAGGTGCCGTAGGCGCCCCGCTCACATCAATCAAAGTAAGGCTGCATCACCTTCTCGATCCAACCCATAAACGCCCTCACCCGTTGCGAAAGGTTACGCCGATGTGCCACGACTATCGATGCGTCCAACGGCTGGGGCCGCAAATTCGGCAGTACTTCCACTAACGCCCCGGATTCGATGTATTGGGCGAGGCCCGGTGAACCTGCCTGGATCAACCCAATCCCCGCGAGTCCGGCTGCATGATAGGCCTGCACGTTATTGACCTGCATCGCCCCGGGCAGCGAAAGTGTGGCATATGCGTCCCCGTCCGGATATTCCCATCCTGGGGGCTTGCCGCCGAATGTGCGCGTGTAGTGCACCATTTGATGCCCCTGAGTGCGAAGATCGTCTAACGTATGCGGCGCGCCATGGCGCGCTAAGTAACCCGGGCTCGCCGCATTGATCATGCGCAGCTTGCCCAGGGGCCGAGCGATCAGCGTTTCGTCGACGATCGGGCCCAAACGAATCACGCAATCGAACCCTTCCTGAACGAGATCCACGCGCCGATCGGTGCTCGACAGTTCCAGCTCCAATTCCGGATTTGCCGACAACAGTTGCGGCAAAGCCGGAACGACAACGCCGCGCGCCAACTCAGTCGGCATGTCCACGCGCAGTTTGCCCCGAAGCGGCGCGCCGTTATCCGCGAACATCGACTGCAACTCTTGCACTTCAGCCAAGAGGTCGCGCGCGCGTGAATAAAAAGCGCGCCCATCTTCCGTCAGTTGCACGCTGCGCGTCGTCCGATGCAGGAGCGTCGCCCCCACTTCTTGCTCGAGTGTACGAATCACCGTGGAAACACGCCCCTTTTGGATACCCAGGCTCTCAGCGGCCCGCGTGAAGCTCGTCATTTCGGCCACTCGAGCAAAGATCAAAAGTGCGTCAAGGTTTTGCATTGTTCACCGCAGGAGGAACGGACCGTTCGATTTGGCCTCATTTATAACTCATTAGTGACTCAATAGACTAGCACTCCATATCCTCGCAAGAGGCCCCGTCAAACGAAAGGAAGCAAACATGACTGACCACACCTCGCCGGTTAAAACGGCCGTCGTCTATCACTCCGGCTACGGGCATACCGAGCGTATGGCAGCGGCTGTCGCCGAAGGTGCCGGCGCCGTACTCGTCGCCATCGACGCCGACGGCAACGTAGCTCAGGACGGCTGGGAAACGCTTGCCCGCGCGGACGCGATCCTCTTCGGCTCGCCGACCTACATGGGCGGACCCAGTTGGCAGTTCAAGAAGTTCGCGGATGCATCGTCGAAAACATGGTTTGAAGGCGGATGGAAGAACAAGGTCTTCGGCGGCTTTACGAATAGCGCGAGCATCAATGGCGACAAACTCAATACGCTCGAATACTTCGTCCTACTCGCCGGGCAGCACAGCGGTATCTGGGTCAGCATGGACATCAAGCCGGCTAACTTGAAAGCGTCCGTGCGCGACGATCTGAACCGCATGGGTTCTTATATCGGACCGATGGCGCAAACGCCGGCCGATGCATCGCCCGAAGAAATGTCGCCGGGTGACCTCGAGACGGCGCGCCGCTATGGGGCACGCGTCGCATTGATCGCCTCGCAGCTTCGGTCGGGAAGACACCAAACCAACTGACCGCCGTCACACGATATTCAATCCAATCTTCGAGGAACCGGCATGAAATATAAGCAGCTTGGCCGCACCGGCCTATACGTCTCCGAACTGTGTCTCGGCACGATGACGCTTGGCGGCAATGCCGACGCCGGCATGTGGCGCGCGATCGGATCTGTCGGCCAGGAAGAAGCGAATCAGTTGATCGCCCGCGCATTGGCCGAAGGCATCAATTTCATCGACACCGCCGACATTTACTCCTTCGGTCAATCCGAACGGCTCGTCGGGCAAGCGCTGAAAGACATCGGCGTGCCGCGCAGCAACATCGTGCTCGCGACGAAGACAGCCGGCGCGATGGGCCCGGGCCCGAACGATCAGGGGGCATCGCGCGGCCACATCATGGATTCCGTACAGCGAAGTCTAGAACGGCTCCAAACCGACCACATCGATCTTTATCAGATTCACGCGAACGATTCCGTCACGCCTGTCGAAGAGACCCTGCGCGCCCTCGACGATCTCTCTCGGCAGGGGCTGGTTCGATACGTGGGCGTATCGAATTGGCGCGCAGGCAAAATCGGTAAGGCACTCGGGCTCAGCGCGGCCCTTCACGCCACGCGCTTCGAGACGCTGCAAGCCTATTATTCGATCGCCGGGCGCGATATCGAGAGAGAGTTGGTGCCGCTCGTCGTCGAAGAACAAATGGGGCTGCTCGTCTGGTCACCTCTCGCCGGTGGCTTGCTTTCTGGGAAATTCGGCCCGGGAGCAGCGACGGAAGAAGGATCGCGGCGAACGAATTTCGATTTTCCGCCGGTGGATCTCGAACGGGCCTGGCCTTGCGTTGCACAAATGCGCACCATCGCCGACGCGCGCGGCGTTTCCGTCGCCCGCATCGCGCTGGCCTGGCTACTCGCGAAGCCCCACGTCACGAGCGTCATCATCGGCGCTAAACGCGTGGAACAGCTCGAGGACAATCTCGGCGCAGTCGATGTTCTCCTTACCGAGGAAGAGCTGGCCCGGCTCGACGCCGTGAGTGCACTGCCGCCCTTCTATCCGGGCTGGATGGTCGATCGCCAAGAATCGAGCCGGCGACCTCAACCCTTCAAACCCGCCGCGTAGGCGCTTCGAACCGATTGTTCGTCAAAACCCTCAAGTCAATTCGCGTCGAGCCGCTTTTTAGAAGTACGTCGACTGTCTACATTCATCTCACCGTGAACCGGTCGGCTTCGGCAGCAGCCGGTTCTTTTCAATGCTTTCGATTCGATCGGAGAAATGGATATGGGCAAGCTCTCAGGCAAAGTGGCCGTCGTGACCGGCGCCTCCAAGGGTATCGGTGCAGGTATCGCCAAAGCTTTGGCGCGCGAAGGCGCGTCGGTGGTCGTCAACTACGCCAGCAGCAAGGCGGGGGCGGACGCCGTCGTCGCCGAGATCACGTCGGCCAATGGTAAAGCGATTGCCGTGGGCGGCGACGTGTCCAAGGCTGCCGACGCGCAAGGCATCATCGACGCGGCCGTCGAAACGTATGGGCGCCTCGATATCCTCGTCAACAATTCGGGCGTCTATGAGTTGGCCCCAATCGAAGAATTCACCGAGGAGCAGTTCCACCGGCAGTTCAATATCAACGTGCTCGGCGTGTTGCTCACGACGCGCTCTGCGCTCAAGCATTTGAACGAAGGCGCGAGCGTCATCAACGTCAGTTCCGTCGTGACTACGATCACGCCGCCGGGCAGCGCCGTTTATTCGGGGACGAAAGGGGCCGTCGATGCAATCACGGGCGTACTCTCGCGCGAACTGGGACCGAGAAAGATCCGCGTCAACGCGATCAATCCCGGCATCGTGATCACGGAAGGTACGCACACGGCGGGGATCGCCGGGTCGGACTTCGAAGCGATGGCGGTGAGTCAAACGCCGCTCGGCCGGACAGGTCAGCCGGACGATATCGCATCGATTGCCGTATTCCTCGCATCGGACGACTCGGGCTGGCTCACGGGTGAACGAATCGTCGCAAGCGGCGGTATGCGTTAAAGAAACGCGCCAGCGCGGTTTCTTTCGAGGAGGGGGCGAGCTAGCGCATTCGCCCCCTCCTTCGCGCTTAAAGCGTGCACCTTAGATCCACTGATCGTTCGCCACCGTGCGTTCGGTCGTTGCACCGTCACCCGTGTTCACCACCCCTCTCGGCTCGATCAGCAGCAGTTTCACCTCGCCTTGGGCGCAAGGCTTATGTTCGACGCCTTTCGGTACGACGCCCATTTGACCGGCCTTCAATACGATCGATCCATCGCCCTGCGGTCCACCGCGAAAATCGATACGCAACTCGCCGTCCAGCACGATGAACGTCTCATCGGTATCGCTATGTTCGTGCCAAACGAAGTCGCCCAAGAGCTTGGCGACTTTGAATTGGTAGTCGTTCATTTCCGCGACTACGCGCGGTTGCCAATGGCCGTCGATCAATCCGATCTTGCCGACCAAATCGATCGATTCGCATTGGCCGCGCGTAGCGGGGGTGGTTTCAGAATGCGTTGACGCCGACATCGTGCTCTCCGTGCAGGTGGGGATGTGGGGCCGAGAATACGCGGTCGCCCCGGCCGCGTCTTGAACGATCGTGGGAAAGCGTTCAGGCGCGCCGCACGGCGCTCACAACTTGGAGCCAATGCCCCGGCGTCTGTCCGAACGTCTTCACAAAATGACGCGTCATATGGCTCTGATCGGCGAACCCCGTATCTGCCGCCGCGATCGCGAGCGGCACGCCCGAGAGCGCCATGCGACGCACGGCATCGAGGCGGCGCATCGTCAGGTAGCGATAGGGGCTCGTGCCGTAATAGGTGCGGAAATCGTGAGAAAGACTCCAACGGTCCCGGCCCGTGATCATTTCTAGTTCATCGAGCGCGACGGTGCGCGTGAAATTCGCATTCAGGTATTCGCGCGCGCGGCGTGCGGCAAGGTAATCGCCCTTTCCGCGGACGCGGGGCTGTCCGGCGACAGCGGCAAGCGCATGGGCGAGTTCAGCTAATGCGTCGCTTTGTTCGAGCGGTTCGAGCGTGTGGCCGATACCTTGCAGCAAGGTTTCGGTTGCGGCCGCCAGACGGGGATCGTTCGTGACGCCCCCGTCTAGGAACGGCAACGCGCAACCGCCTAGCGCGTCCTGGAAGAGCGCGGGCTCGATGTAAATCATTCGATAGCGGAAACCCTCTCCGGTACCGGCTTGGCCGTCATGGGGTTCGTCGGGATGAAGGACGATGGTGTTTCCGGGAAGGCTATCTCGTCGGCCACGGCGATAGTTAAAGCTTTGCACGCCCGCGAGCGTACGGCCGATAGCGTAGGTGTCGTGCCGATGCATCGCATACGCGTTGCCCTGAAACCAAGCCTCTATCCGCTCGATACCATCCGCCGTTTTGGCGTGCGATATCCAGTCTTGGCATGCGGCGACTGGTTTGCGGGGCATGAGGGGCGCGGGCGATAAAAATAAGTTCGGGGCGATATTCGGCGACTTGTGCGTAGCACAATGCCACAGTCATGTCATTCGCGCAGCCTCGTCGCGCGTGCTTCAATCAGGCGAAGCCCCCAACCGGTACGGAGCCGCCCTTCTCTGTCGAGCATGCTGGACAGTTCTCCAACAAGCGCCTCTCTCAGCTTGAGCCGAGCCGCACCCGACAGTCTGTCGATGTCGTAGGTTTCGATAAGCGCACCCCAGAGTTCGTCCAGCGTCGGTTGCCATGGGACATCGACGTCTTCCATCTTTAGATCATGGAAATTGCTGTCCAAGAGGCCTGTCCAGCCGTCTATGCTGCGCGTTCTACGATCCCCCATCGCCATCGGTCGAAGATCAACCTTCGCAATGGGTCGAAAAATATCGAGGAAGATATCGTTCGCCTCGCCCAACAAAAACGTGCGCCCAACGATCGCGGCAAATCTCCCGTCGGGAATCAGAACCCGGTGAATCTCAGAGAGCACGGCTTCGATGTCGTCCATGAGCATCAGGGCCATGTGAGACACGACGACGTCGATCGACCCGCCTGCCAGAGACATGCGTTGCGCAAGCTCTCTCAGCAGAAGTATTCGACGCGGCAGGCGTCGCCTGGCGACGCCAAGTTCGCCGTCACTGAGGTCGACGCCAATTAGCTTGGATGGGATCGAGGCCGCATCGAGAAGGCCAAGGAGATATCCATCGCCACAAGCGACATCGAGAATGGTGCCATGAGCGGGGCAATCGAGCGCGGCAGCGGCGAGGACCTCGTAAGAAGACTTGTATGTACGAAACCTGGTCTCGGCCGGCAAACCGGCAAAAGCAGCACTCGTCGCGCCTGGCACGCGTTGATGGAAATCCTGCAGATATCGTTCGCTGGGCGAGAACACGTCCATGTGGCGCACGCATAACGAGCTTGGGAGCGAGCATGTTAGCTGATCGAAATGATTCGCGACGTGTACGGCACATCATGACAGAGTTAAATTCAACCGCTCGACCCAATCGGCTCAATCGCCGACAATTCGCCAAACGATCTCGCATAACCGTTCACGCCCACGACGATGCTCTCAATCACGCGATTTTTCTTGTTCGCCACCACCACCGCTTTAATGTTCAATAGCGCAGTATCCGCCGCGCAGAATTCAGCGATCCCGGGCACGTCCCAAGAGCCCGCTCAGAGCGGACACAACTACGTGTACGACCGCGACGGGACATATGGTTACGAGCGTTCGCCCGGAGAGGAAGAGCGGCGTAACGGCACTACGGGCACGCCTCTCGTACTGGCCTCGTACGTCGGCCACCACGGCGATGAATACGAGATCAATATCCAGCACGACTACGAGCCGTTGGAGAGCTTGGATATCCGTTGCACACTGCCCTGTTCGGTTGCCACGCTCGGACAGATCGTGCCGCCACTTGCACCAAGAGTCCAAACCGTCGCGGTGCCATCAACGTCTGTACTGAGTTCGATCATAAAAGATGCGATCGATGACAAGCTGGTTCTTTTCGGAAAGGCTGTCCAAGGCGACTCTGGCCCACCGCAGGACGCGGGGGAGCGCATGTGGAACCTCGTCAACGCGCCGCGACCATGGATATCCACGCCTTACGCAGTCTCAATCAAGAATCCGTTGGCGCCCAGCTTCGACTGCAAAAGCGCACATACGACGGCTGAGAACTTGATCTGCGCAAATCCGGACCTGACGCGTGCGGATTGGCGTCTCGCCGAAAGCTATTTCATTGCGCAACTCGTTGCAAAGAACCAAACGGACCTTGAAAATTTTGCCCAACGCCGCTGGGATGAACGTGATCGGAAATGCGATGATGCAGCGTGCGTATCGGCATGGGATCAGCACATGCAGCTCGAATTCGAGACGGTTGCCCGCACGGGTGACGTCGCAGGCGACTAACGCTCAAGTCTGGAGCATAGTCAACGCCGTTGCATGCAACCACGTAGCGGTTTCTAACGCAACGGCAATCGAAACTCAGAGGAACACAAAAATGTTTTCCATCAGGGCAATGACCATAGAAGACTACGATGCGGTCATCCACTTGATGAAGCAGACACCGGGCATTACGTTCAGAGACGCCGACTCGCGCGAGGCCACGCGACGATACCTCGACCGGAACCCCGGCTTGAGCTTCGTTGCAACTGTCGACGATGAAATCGTGGGATGCCTGATGTCCGGGCACGACGGCCGTCGCGGATATCTCCAGCATCTCATCGTGCTACCGACGCATCGCCGCAAGGGCATTGCCCATTCGCTTGTCGAAAAGTGCTTAGCCGAATTGGAAAGACTCGGCATCGTTAAAAGTCACGTCGATGTCCTCAAGTCGAACCAACTCGCGCATTCCTACTGGAGTAGCCAAGGATGGACGCTGAGAACGGATATCGATCGATACTCGCTGATACGTGGCGGAAATTCGAATGCGTGAGTACCCCGAGTTAGCCCAGCACCGTGAGGTACATCTCGCGCCGTTCGACGAAGCCCAACGCGCGATAGAGCGCAATGGCCCCATGGTTCGACGTGAGAGCCTGCAGGAAGGGGGTCTCGCCTCGGGCGCTGATGGCCGTGATCAGCTGCTTCACGAGCCCTGTCGCATGGCCTCGCCCTCGAAACGCCGCGTCCACGCAGACGGCGCTGATTTCCGTATATCCGTCGACGCGTAAGCGCTCCCCCGCCATCGCAGCCAACTTCCCGTCTTCGCGCACACCCTTATAGGAACCGAGTTCAATGGTGCGCGTCCCGAAGGGGCCGGGCTGCGTGGCGGCGATCAAGGCCATTATTTCCGGCACATCGGCTTCGGAGAGCCTGACGTGGTCGCATGTACTTGAGGACTCGAGCATGCCTTGCCAGACCATTTGCAGCAGCTTGGCCCGCCAGATAACCGTGAAGCCGGCCGGAACGTCCAATTCGTCCGGTGTAAGCAGAGAAGCCGGTCCCTCCGCCTCGATGAGTTCGCGTAAAGCCGCGAACGACGCCGGATGAGTATCGGCCATCGCCGCAAAGGGCGAGATGGCCGCCGGAAACCGTAACGCCCTATCGCCGCCGAGCGCAAAGCGACTTTGCTCGCCCGTGAGTGCATTCCATATCGCCTCGTCGAGCGGGTGGTCATCCATCGATGCTTTCCTTGCTGCGCGTTCAAGCATGTGTCGCCCCTGAATTTAAGGCTTTCTATCACGCCCAGTAGAAAGCAATCAATAGCGAGGCAACGGATACGAACGCGAGCGCTCGGGACGAGCTTGCCCCGGCGCGTGCCCAGCCGCAAGCTCTATAAAGTCTGCACAGGCGCTGCCGATATACCCGCTATCCCGCGCCTGCGCGCGCATCCATTGAAATACGTTCACTCAACCGCTGTCTGCACGGTGTTATCGCTGCCGCCCCGCCACCGTTCATAGCTACCCGAACGACCCGCCTATGTCTCGTACCCATATGCTCCTCGCCTTGCTCGCTTGCGCAAGCGCGATGATCGTCCCCCAAGCATTCGCCCAAAACGCCGATATGACGGAAGAACAATTGAGCCGCATGACTGGCGTCGATCCACTGTGGGTTCACATCACCCCATGCCTGGCGAGTTCAGTGTTCGAATCTACGCTGGCCAAGGAGCGGGCCGACGGTGTCACGCCGGACCAACTGCGTAAGCAGCTCGCCGATCAATTGGCGAGCAACCCAAAACTCGAGACGTACCTCGCCGATTTCTACAGCGTCGACGAGAAGGCAATCGCCGATGACATTCGGCAAAAGCACGACAACTGCGTCGCGAACATCACTGGCGCACCGCTCGGGCAAGTCGACGCATGCTACGAACGGCTCTACGCGCCGTACCTTCAGACACTGTTTGGCTCACATCCGCAGGCCGCGGATCCACGCGGCACGAGAATCGCCTATACAGCCTGCCTTAAAAAAGCACTAGGGCAGTGACCGATCGCCGTCACAAATAGCCGGGCGCGCCGCAACTACCCGTGCCGCGCCACAATGGGCGGGTGCCCGAATGCACGCACATACGCGCGAGAGAACGCGGACGCACTGCCAAACCCGACTCGCTGAGCCACCGCCTTGATTTTGGCTCCGTTGGCCAACGCCCGCCGGGCGAGCATCAGTCGCCACGCCGTGAGGTAAGCGCTGGGCGTCGTGCCCACCGTCTGGCGAAACGAAGCCATGAATTGGCTACGCGAGAGCCCCGAAACGCACGCAAGGTCCTCCACGCGCCAAGGCCGATCGGGAGCATCGTGCATCGCAACCAGCGCGCGATGAAGCGCTGGGTGGGAGAGTCCGGCAAGAAGTCCCGGTGCTCTCGTACCGGCATCGATCACTTGTCGCAGCACCAACAACAGCATGACCTCGCAAAGCCGGCCGATTACCGCGCTTTGACCGCATCGTGCATTTAACGCCTCCTCCACGAACCCACTTGCAATCCCGTGCAAAACGGTCGATTCGTCGACATCCACGACGACTCGCTCCGGCAACGCAACGATAAGCGGATTCGACGATCCACCGAAGCTGATCGACGCTACGACGAGCACCTGGCCATCAACCGGCGCACTCAGCGGCGAGTCCGTATCGAGAACGAGTTGCCGCGCCAACTGCCGCGCGTCGCCAACGACCATCAAGCGTGCATCTGCCCCCGGTGTAGGACGGTCCGACACGGAGACCGACAAATCGAATGCCCTGAAAAACGCGGACAGACGGTCGACCTTGCCCGCAGGCACCGGACGCTCAGTCATGTATTTCGGATTATCCATGTCAAAAAGTATGCGAGAGTCGAGTCTCATCGTCAACCGGCGCCGTTCGTCCGCCCAGAAAGGAGTCTCGCCATGCTTATCCCTCGACAAGTCGCCCCCGAACTCATCGTCGAAACCTTGAGCCACGGTCGGTTTGATCTCGCCGCGGACGCGCCCGGACGCATGACGCTAGTTTGTTTTTATCGTGGACTGCATTGCCCGATCTGCGCCATGTATTTGAAGGAACTCGAACGATTGACCCCGGAATTCGCGGAACGAAACGTCACGACGATCGCGATCAGTTCCGATAACGAATCACGCGCGCTAGAGATGGGGAAAAAGATCGGGGCCAACGATTTGCGTCTCGGCTACGGACTTTCGTTAGTCGATGCCCGCAAGTGGGGCCTCTATATCTCGACCTCTCGCGGCAAGACTTCCATCGGGATCGAAGAGCCCGAACGGTTTTCCGAGCCCGGCTTGTTTCTGATCCGTCCGGACCGGACCATCTACTATCTTTCGGTCCAATCGATGCCGTTCGTGCGGCCAAATTTCAGGGAACTGTTACAGGCTATCGATTTCGCCATCGCGCACGATTATCCGGCGCGCGGCGAGTACATCGGGGAACTATGATCGCCGAGCCCGCCCCGCCAGCCTTCGAGAAACGAAATTCACCATTGCTAACATCGCGATTTATAAGCGGCGCTCGCTTTCCTACTCTTTATGAGTTCAACTAAGGAGGAAAGGGCCATGAACAAGACTATCGGTACATTAATCGCTGCGGGCGTCGCACTCGCGCTATCGGGCGGAGCGTTTGCGCAAGGCAATAACACGCTGGCCACACCGAGCACGAAATCGCCGGCCGATATGTCGAGCAGCGGCTATGGCACGCCAGGCGCCACGACTTCCGAGAGTGGCACGGGTTGGCAAGACTCGGGACAGTCGAACGGCGCCAATATGGGCTCGACGTCCGCCATGCCCGCTAATGGCGTGAACAATACGCTGGCCACGCCGTCCACGAAGTCGCCGGCGGGTCAATAACGCTCACCGCTCCAACGGGCGTTGCGAAAAAAAGACCGCTGCCCTAACAGGGCAGCGGTCTTTTTACATCCAGCCTCCGCTCCCACATCAGCCAACCTACTCCCACCCTGCCCCCGTGATCCGCCTCCGAACTCTTATATAAGATATAAGATATTTGACGATCCGCCACCATCGCGCATAGAATCGCGTACGGAAAGCAGCGCGCCGGGGAACGGCAACCCCCTCGGCGCACCTGACGAACCGCCCCTGAAACGCCATATCAGCAGGTCCCCCATGCTTGAAAACTTTCGTGCACACGTGGCCGCACGCGCCGCGCTCGGTATTCCTCCCCTGCCGCTAACGGCTCAGCAGACCGCCGAGTTGGTGGAATTGCTGACGAATCCGCCCGCGGGCGAAGAGCAGGCTCTGGTCGATCTGATCACCCACCGTGTTCCCGCCGGCGTGGACGAAGCCGCCCGCGTGAAGGCCGGATTCCTGGCCGCCGTGGCCAAGGGCGAAACCGCCTGTGCGCTGATCTCGCGCGCTCGCGCAACGGAGTTGCTCGGCACGATGCTGGGCGGCTACAACATTCAGCCGCTGATCGAGTTGCTGGCCGACGCCGAAGTGGGCACCGTGGCCGCCGACGCGCTGAAGAAAACCCTCTTGATGTTCGACCAGTTCCACGACGTCAAGGAACTCGCCGACAAGGGCAACGCCAACGCGCGCGCCGTCATGCAAAGCTGGGCCGACGCCGAGTGGTTCACGAGCCGCCCGGAAGTGCCGCAAAGCCTGACGATCACCGTCTTCAAAGTCACGGGCGAAACCAACACCGACGACCTCTCGCCGGCTCCGGACGCCACGACGCGCCCCGACATCCCCATGCACGCGCTGGCGATGCTCAAGAACGCACGCCCCGGCATCACCCCGGAAGAAGACGGCAAGCGTGGCCCGGTCAAATTCATCGAGTCGCTGAAGGAAAAGGGCCACTTGGTCGCCTACGTAGGTGACGTGGTCGGCACGGGCTCCTCACGCAAATCGGCCACCAATTCGGTGCTCTGGTTCACGGGCGAAGACATCCCCTACGTTCCGAACAAGCGCTTCGGCGGCGTGTGCCTGGGCGGCAAGATCGCCCCGATCTTCTACAACACGATGGAAGACGCCGGTGCCCTGCCGATCGAACTCGACGTCTCCAAGATGGAAATGGGCGACGTCGTCGAGCTGCGTCCGTACGAAGGCAAAGCCCTGAAGAATGGCGAAGTCATCGCCGAATTCCAGGTCAAGTCGGAAGTCCTGTTCGACGAAGTGCGCGCAGGCGGCCGCATTCCTCTGATCATCGGCCGCGGCTTGACGGCCAAGGCGCGCGAAGCGCTGGGCTTGCCCGCGTCGACGCTGTTCCGCCTGCCGCAGCAGCCGGCCAGCAGCAATAAAGGCTTCTCGCTGGCGCAGAAGATGGTCGGCCGCGCGTGCGGTCTGCCGGAAGGCCAAGGCGTGCGCCCGGGCACCTATTGCGAACCGAAGATGACGTCGGTGGGCTCGCAAGACACCACGGGCCCGATGACCCGCGACGAACTGAAAGACCTGGCGTGCCTTGGCTTCTCGGCCGACCTCGTCATGCAATCGTTCTGCCACACGGCCGCCTATCCGAAGCCGGTGGACGTGAAGACGCATCAAACGCTGCCGAACTTCATCAGCACGCGCGGCGGTATCGCGCTGCGTCCGGGCGACGGCGTCATCCACTCGTGGCTGAACCGCATGCTGCTGCCCGATACGGTCGGTACGGGCGGCGATTCGCACACGCGTTTCCCGATCGGCATCAGCTTCCCGGCGGGCTCGGGCTTGGTCGCCTTCGCGGCCGCCACCGGCACGATGCCGCTGGATATGCCCGAATCGGTGCTGGTCCGCTTCAAGGGCAAGATGCAGCCGGGCGTCACGCTGCGCGATCTGGTCAACGCGATTCCGCTGTACGCCATCAAGCAAGGCATGCTGACCGTTGCCAAGCAGGGCAAGAAGAACATCTTCTCGGGCCGCATTCTCGAAATCGAAGGTTTGCCCGATTTGAAGGTCGAGCAAGCGTTCGAATTGTCGGATGCTTCCGCCGAACGTTCGGCCGCCGGTTGCACGGTGCATCTGAACAAAGAGCCGATCATCGAATACCTGAACAGCAACGTCACGTTGCTCAAGTGGATGATCGCTCAGGGCTATCAAGACCCGCGCAGCCTGCAACGCCGGATCGCGGCGATGGAGCAGTGGCTGGCCGATCCGCAATTGCTGTCCCCCGATGCCGACGCCGATTACGCAGCCGTCATCGAGATCGACCTGGCCGATATCCACGAACCGATCGTGGCCTGCCCGAACGATCCGGACGACGTGAAGACGCTCTCGGACGTGGCCGGCGCCAAGATCGACGAAGTGTTCATCGGCTCGTGCATGACCAACATCGGCCACTTCCGCGCGGCATCGAAGCTGCTCGAGGGCAAGCGCGATATCCCGGTCAAGCTGTGGGTGGCTCCGCCCACCAAGATGGATCAAAAGCAGTTGACCGAGGAAGGTCACTACGGTGTGTTCGGCACCGCCGGTGCCCGTACCGAAATGCCGGGCTGCTCGCTGTGCATGGGCAACCAAGCACAGGTGCGCGAAGGCGCGACGGTCATGTCCACGTCGACGCGTAACTTCCCGAACCGTTTGGGCAAGAACACGAACGTGTATCTCGGCTCGGCGGAATTGGCCGCGATCTGCTCGCGTCTGGGCAAGATCCCGACCAAGGAAGAGTACATGGCCGACATGGGCGTGCTCACCGCCAACGGCGACAAGATCTACAAGTACATGAACTTCGATCAAATCGAAGACTTCAAGGAAGTCGCCGATACCGTGCAGGCGTAAAGCAGGCCACGGCGCTACGGCGAGATCAGCTCGTCGTAGCGCCATCCTCATCCCGCGTGCGCTGAGCACACCTCAATACGGATCACGGCGCGATCGTATAGCGTTGAATCCGGTCGCGTGACGATTCGAGCAAGCGCGTCATGGCCTTCGATGCCGCATCGGCTTCGCGCGCCAGGATGTGCTTGCGCACCGCATCGTGCAGCTCGAGATCCTCGCTCGGCTGCGCGGCCTGCCGCTGCATCATTTCCGACGACACGCGCAACGCCGCTTTGATCGCGTTGCCGATCGTGATGAACATACCGTTCTGCGAAGCCGTGATAATCGCCAGGTGGAATTCGAGGTTGGCGTCGGCGGCAGCCCGAATGTCCGACGCTCCGTGCTTCGCCGATTGGTCATACGCCGCGGCGAGTTCAAGATAGCGCCGTTCGATGATCTGGAACGTTTCCTCTTTACCGTGACGTGCCGCCAAAAAGCTCGCGCGCGGCTCGAAACACAATCGCATTTCGAAGATATCTTCGACGATCTTCGAATCGAATTGCGCGTGCAGGCGCCAGGCGAGCACGTCGCGATCCAGTAGATTCCAGTCGGAGAAAGGCAGAACGCGCGTACCGATTTTGGGGGAGACGGCAATCAGCCGCTTGCCGGCCAATTGCTTGATCGCTTCGCGCAGCGTCGTTCGACTCACGCCGTACGCGCTGCATAGTTCGCTTTCGACCGGCAGCGCATCGCCCGGGGCGAACTCGCCCGAGACCACACGCATGCCGATTATCTTCGCGATCTGCGTCGTAATATTGCCAACGATCGGTTCGCGCTCGAACATCACTTCCCCTTCATAGGCATCGCGCACAAGGGCGTCCGTGCCGCGTTATTTGGCAGTCGTCACGATCACGTTCCACGAGCCCGGCTTGAGCTTCGCGCGCACGCGCTCCCCATCGACCGACACGGCCTCGTTGACCGCCGGCGCAACCGTCGCGGGCGCATCCACCGTGTTCACCGCTTTCATGTTGGCATGATACAACTCGATCGCTTGACCGAGCGTTCGTTCTCGACCGAGCCCACGCAACTCGATGTCGAGCTCCATGTCGTCGCTCAAGTGACGGTTGAGCGCGAAAATCGCCGTCGTTCCGGTGGCGCGATCGTCCACCACGGCGGCGCACAGATAGGGGATCTCGGGAAATGTTTCGGCCTCGTAACTCGGCGATTGGATCACCGGCTTGAGCACGCGCCCATGACCGAATTTCGATGCATGCGAAAACGGATGGAAGATCGTTTGGCGCCATGCACGGCCACCGGGCTCGGTCATGATCGGGCCGATCACATTGACGAGTTGCGCAAGACAAGCGCTCTTTACCCGGTCGGCATTGTTCATCATCGTGATCAACGCGCCGCCCACCACGATCGCGTCTTCGTGGTTATAAACCTCTTCGATGAGCCGCGGCGCTTCGGGCCACCCCGGCTTGCGCAAGTCGTTGATAGTGCGTGCTTTGTACCAAACGTTCCACTCGTCGAACGAGAGCATGATCCGCTTGGACGAATGCTTGCGCGCCGCCACGCTGTCGGCCACCGCGACGATCTCCTTGATGAACAGGTCCATCACTTCGATGTTGCCGAAAAATTCCGCCGTCGAATCGCGCCGATTCTCGAAGTAGGTATGCAGTGAAATGAAATCGACCTGTTCGAAGCAGTGGTCGAGGACGCGGTCCTCCCACATCCCGTAGGTGGGCATCTCGTGCGTGGATGAACCGCATGCGGCAAGCTGAATCGTGGGGTCCACCGAACGCATGACCTTCGCCGTCTCCAGGGCGGCGCGCCCGTATTCGTCGGCCGTCTTGCGACAGATCTGCCATGGTCCGTCCATCTCGTTGCCCAAGCACCAGAATTTGATATCGTGCGGTTTTTCGTAGCCGTGTTCGCGGCGAAGGTCAGAGAGCGCCGTTCCGCTGGGATGGTTGCAATATTCGATAAAGCGGCGCGCCTCGTCGGGGCCGCGCGTACCGAGGTTCACGCCGTACATCGGCTCGATATCGAGCGCCCTGCACCACTCGATGAACTCGTTCGTGCCGAACTGATTCGTTTCCGTCGAATACCATGCGAGATCGAGGCGGCGCGGACGCTTCTCGCGCGGCCCCACCCCATCTTCCCAGTTGTAGCCCGATAGAAAGTTGCCGCCCGGATAGCGCACGATCGTCGGGCCGAGCTCGCGCGTCAATTCCATGACGTCCTTGCGGTAGCCGCGCTCGCCGGCCTCGGGATGCCCGGGCTCGAAAATGCCGGTGTAGACGCAGCGGCCCATATGCTCGACGAAGACGCCGAATACGCGCCGGTCGAGCTCGGAAATGACGAAGTCGCGATCGACGATGAGGCGGGAAGCGATCATGGTGTTCCTCTATCCATCCTTGAGCTATAGGTAAATGGCGCGCTAGCCTGCGATGAAATCAGCGCGCGAGCAAAGCGTTGGTGCGTTGTTCGGCTTGCTTTTGCACATCGGCAACCGACTTTCCGGTCGAGAGCATGTTGCTGATCTCTTCGCCTACGATCTGTTGAATCGCGAACTGCCGCGGCACCGTATTGGGTAACGCATATCCGGTGGTGGAGATCTCCTTGATTTCCGAGCGGTGCGGCAGCGCATTGAAGGCGGCGCTCGTGATCACCGACTGACGCGCCGGTAAATGGCCTGTACGAGCCCAATCGCCATCATGGTCGTATAGAAATTTCAGAAAGACGAGCGCGGCGTGCCGTGTCTTTTCGTCCTTCGCCCCGCCCTTGAGCATGACCCACGAGTGTCCATCGGCCCACACCGCCTTCTTTTGGAAGAGATTCGGGAACGGGACGACGTCATAGCCATTTGCAAGCGCGGTACCGGCTTTGTTGGCAAGATTGGTGAAGTCCTCGATCACCCATGTGCCGCACATGAGCACGCCGGCCTTGCCGTTTTCGAATGCCTGGTTCGCCGCGCCATAGTCGAGCCCGGGTGTGATGTCGCCCGCTTTCATGAGCTTGTCGTATAGCGTGAGCGCGTTGGCGGCAGCCGGCGTGTGCATATCGATCTTCGTCGGACCGTTCGGAAACAGCGTCCCGTTTTGCTGATACACCCAGGTGTAGAACGTGCGCGTTTGCGCCGCCGACTCATTGGCGATCGGCACGGCGAAGTAAGGCAAGCCCGTCTTGTCCTTGAACTGCTTCGCCTGCGCGAGCAGTTCATCGGGCGTTTTGGGCAGGACGGGCTTGCCGCTCGCGTCCAGAAGCCCCGCTTTCCTGAACAGATTCAGATTGATATGCCAGAGCCAAGAATGTGTATCGAACGGCAGCGCATAGGTCTTGCCTCCGAACGTGATGGCGCGATGGGCCTGGCTCGTGAAGTCGTTCTTGTCGATGCCGACCGCTTTGAACCCGTCATCGAGCGCCTCGACTAGGTTGCGCTTCACATAGTCGCCGAGCACGGCCTCGTGCATGACCGAGATGGTCGGCACGTCGCGGCTTAGGATTCGCGCATCGAGCTGCGTGTAGTACGGCGTCCATTCGATGATCTGCGGCTTGACGACGATATCTTCCTTGTTCGTCGCATTGAACTCGTTCACGATCGTCGTGATGATGCCGCACTCGCCCGACGCTTTGCTCACGTCGTTGACCTTGCCGTATTCGGCGTCGCAAGCGCCAAAGAAACGCGATAGCGTGATCTCCGTTTTCGCTCGAGCCGGCACCGCTATGGTCGCGGCGGCACTGAGCACGGTCAACGCGACAATGCCGCGCACCAACGATCTACTCATCTTTCGTCTCCTGGGAAAGCCGGCGGCATACATACTTGTTCGCATGCTCGCGGCTTATTTCATTAGTACTGCTAATGAACTGCGATCGGATGACACAAGCACCCGCCTAGACGCGGTTTTCGACTACCGAACGGCCGTTCCGGACACGGCCGCCACGATGTATTTTTGGAAGAACAGATACAGCACGAAGATGGGCAGTCCAGCGAATATGGCCTGTGCCATGAGATAGCCGATGCCTTCGGACTGCGCGAAATTGCCTTGCGTCGAAGCGAGTCCGATCGTCAACGTGTACATCTCCGGCTTCGACGCGGAAACGAGCGGCCAAAGATAGTCGTTCCAAGCACTGAGAAACGTGAAGATCGCAAGTGTGGCCTGTGCGGGCAACGACAGCGGGAGCACGATGCGCCAGAACACCTTGAAGCGCGACGCGTTGTCGAGCAATGCCGCCTCCTCGATCTCGACGGGCACGGCCTTGAAGTACTGCGTCATGAGATAAACGCCGAAGGGAGAGGCAAGGCGCGGAAGGATCAATGCGCCGTACGTGTTGTGCCAATCGAGCGTCGCGAAAATATGGTGCAGCGGGATGACGAGCGCCTGCTCGGGCACCGCCAGGCCGCACAAGCAGAGGACGTAGACGTAGCGCCGGCCGGGGAATTCGGTACGGGCGAATCCGTAGCCCGCGAGCGAAGCGATGACGAGCGTCAACACAGTCTGGCCGATGGCGACGATCAGACTATTGACGAGCCATCCGCCCACCGCCGAGGTATTCAAGATGTTCGTATAGTTGCGCAACGTGAACGGCGGAGAGAAGAGCACGTCCGTATGCTGCTCGAGAAACGCGTTCGGTTTGAACGAAAGGCAGAGCACCCAAACGAGCGGCGTGATCCAGATTAGCGCGAACACGATCACCGCGCCGAGCATCAAGCGCTCGCCGAGCAGTCCCGTCAGACGGCCGCGTGATCGCGTTTCGAAAGCGAGTGTGCTCATGCCTTCTCCTTCTTGCGCAGCAGCCACGCCTGCACGGCCACGCCGATCAGCATCAACACGAACAACACCTGCGCCGCCGCTGCGGAATAGCCGAACGACCATTGCCGGAAACCGGCCTCGTAGATGAATTGGACGAGCGGCCGCGTGGAGTTGTTCGGTCCGCCATCCGTCAACAATTGAGCCTGGCCGAACAACTGGAATTGCAGTACCGCCTCGATAACCGCGACGAGCGCGACGGTGCGCCAAATCGAAGGCAGCGTGATCTTCGTAAAGGTGCGCCAGCGCGTCGCGCTGTCCAGCGCGGCCGCTTCATAGAGTTCCGGCGGAATCTGTTGAAGCGCGGCGAGGAAGAGCATCATCGGCAGTCCCATGATCCACCAGACCGTTACGACGGCAATCGCAGGCAGCGCGGTGGCTTCGTGCATCAACGGAACGAATTCCGGAAGGTGCAGCGCGTGACTGACGTCGGCGAGCAGGCCGTTACCGGGCATCATCACCAGCTTCCACACCAATGTGACGATGGTGACCGAGAGAACCGACGAGCCGAAAAACAGTGCACGCAGCGCGGCGCCCAATCGGCCCGGGCGATTGAGCACGAGCGCGAGTGCGAGGCCGAGCACCACGAAGACGGGTACCGTCAGCGCCACGAAATAGAACGTATTGCGCATCGCGCCGCGGAATATCGGGTCGAGCGCGAGATCGAGATAATTACGGATGCCGATGAACTCGCTCGTGCCCGCGAGTAGATCGACGCGTTGCAAACTGAGCCACCAGCCGAACCCCAGCGGGACGATCAGCAGCAGCAAGTAGACGATCAAGAACGGCAGCACGAACAAAGCGTTCGACCACGGGGCGCGCACATCGCGCCGCCCACCTGCGCGCGCTTCCGGCAGCGGCATGGTCAAGGAACGGTTAGAGGCCATGCCAGGCCTTCCCGATCTCGTCGAACAGATGCACGTGGGCCGCATCCAGAGTCATCCGGATCGTGTCGCCGATTCCGACTTCGCGGTCGGATGCGCGCGGCAGTTCGGCCACGAGCAATTGGCCGTTGGGCATCGTCGTATGCACGAGCGAACGGTCGCCGAGCCGCTCGATCACCTCCGCGCGCCCGGCCAACGGCCCTTGCGGATCGAGCAAAACGTGTTCGGCGCGCACGCCCAACGTCAGCTTGCCTGCCGGTACGCTCGCCGCCTGGATGGCGGTGGGCGCTTGCACGCCTTCGAATGGCAGCGCAACGATCAATCGTCCGCCGTTTTCGCCCGCGCGCTCGACATCGATGAAATTCATTGCAGGCGAGCCCACGAAGCCCGCGACGAACCGCGTGGCAGGTCGCTTGTAGATGTCGAGCGGGGCACCGATCTGCTCGATGCGGCCTCGGTTCATGACGACGATACGCGTGGCCAGCGTCATCGCTTCGACCTGATCGTGCGTCACGAACACCATCGTGGAATGCAAACGCCGATGGATACGCGCGAGTTCGAGCCTCGTACGGGCACGCAGCGCGGCATCCAGATTCGATAAGGGTTCGTCGAACAAGAAGGCTTCGGGCTCCTTGACCACGGCCCGGCCGATCGCGACGCGTTGACGCTGCCCACCCGATAGCTGGGCCGGACGGCGTTGCAGCAGCGCCCCGAGTTCCAGCATGCGAGCCGCTTCGTTGATGCGCTGTTCGACTTCGCCCGCGCCGACGCCCGTGTTGCGCAAGCCGAAGGCCATGTTGTCGTACACCGTCATGTGCGGATAGAGCGCGTAATGCTGAAATACCATCGCCACGCCGCGCCTGCCTGGCGCCTGCTCGTTCACGCGTCGATCGCCGATGCTGATCTGCCCTTCGCTGACGGTCTCCAGGCCCGCGATCATGCGTAACAAGGTGGATTTTCCGCAGCCGGAGGGGCCGAGGAAGACGAGGAACTCACCCGAGTGAATGTCGAGGTCGAGGCCGGTAATGACCTCGTTGTCTCCATACCGCTTCGTTACGCCGCTCAATCGGATGCCCGTCACGGTGCCTCCCGGAGTAGTCTCGTACCGCCGCAAATAGTATGTTGATATTATGAAAAGAATGCGGGTGGCACCCATCCGTGTAAACACTGACGGTACAAAGAATCCCGCTTTCGGAGACGCACGCATGCAGCCGGTGACCCGGCATTACGCACGTCATTGCCCACCGCTCTCTCGCGCTTGTTCTGGTCACACCCTGTATGGCATGATCGCGACCAGTTTTTGCATTGCTCCGGACCGAACCAATCGATACCGGCAATGCCCGCGCGTTGAGAGGCGCGGCGCTAAACCCCAACTGCTCTGCAATAAAAAGTGCGTGCGCCACGAGTAGACCGCGTACGAATTCGGCGGTAATAACAAACGTTAAAAGAATCGGGGGGCCGCGGCTTGCACGCTTTTCCCTCGAAATGGAAAGCATGGGCCTCCTGCGATTTCTGATTCTCCTGCCGCTGCGCATCGTTCGCGGCCTGCTCCACTTCTTGGCGCTCATCGCGCGCCCGATATTCGGCAGCGTCTCTTGGTCCGCACCGGCATGGGTTTCCACTGCCCGCGCCGCGGTCCAACGCAATCCGCGGCAATTCGCAGGCCGCGGTCTCGCCGCATTCGCGCTCATCGCCGCCGCGTGGGGCGGCTGGCACTGGTATGCGCATCGTCCAAGGCCGCCCGAGCCCGAGCGCATTACGTTCCAGGTGAAGGCCCCGCCGGTGACGAGCTACGTGCAGGCGGACGGCGCCCCGAAGATCACCATCCATCCGCTTGAAGTGGATCTTTCGCGCTCGGGCGCGCCGATTTCGCTGGTGGGCAAGACGGTGACGAAGGGCATCGTCATGAAGCCGGCGCTCAAAGGCGAATGGACATGGGCCGACGATCGTACGCTGCGCTTCATGCCCGCCGCAGATTGGCCCATCGGCACGCATTTCGAAGTCAGCTTCGACGTCAAGCAAGCGTTCGCCCCGCACGTGCTGATGGCGGACGATCATCTCGCCTTCGACACGGCGCCCTTCACGGCGCAGGCCGGCGAGGCCGAGTTTTACCAAGATCCGCAAAACGCCACGGCCAAGAAAACGATCATGCCGGTGCGGTTCAACTACCCGGTGGACGTCGCTCAATTCGAAAAACGCATCGCGCTGGCCATGGCCGGTCCCGACGGCAAATTCAATACGCCGCTGAAGTTCTCGGTCGTCTACGATGCAACGAAGCTGAACGCCTGGGTCCATTCGCAGCCGCTCGATCTGCCGCATGACGACGGGGCGGTTCAACTGACGCTCGATAGCGGCGTGCGCAGCGCACGCGGCGGCGCGGGCACGAAAGATCCGCTGACGTCGGTCGTGCGTGTGCCTGGCTTGTATAGCCTGACCGTCAAAAGCCTGAGTCCGACCCTCGTCGACAACGACCACTACGAACCGGAACAAGTGCTCGTCGCCGAGATGAGCGGCGCGGTGCGCGGCAGCGACCTGACCGGGGCGATCAAGGCGTGGGTATTGCCCAAACGCAAGCCGGACGCCGATCAAAGCGACGACGATCCCCCGTACGAGTGGGACGCCGCCGACGTTAGCGAAAGCGTGCTGCGGCAATCGAAGCCGCTCAACCTCGAGCTGGTTCCGACCGAGAACGAATACGCCGAGCTGCAGAGCTTCAAGTTTCACGCCGACCCCGGCCAACGCGTCTACGTACGCATCGCCTCCGGCTTGAAATCGTTTGGCGGCTACATGCTCGGCAAGTCGACCGTCCAAACCTTCACCGTGCCCGATTACCCGAAGCTGCTGCGCTTCATGGCCGATGGCTCGCTGCTGTCGATGAGCGGCAGCAAACGGATCTCCGTGGTGTCGCGCAATCTGCCCGGCATGAAGTTGGAAATCGGCCGCGTCTTGCCGGACCAACTGCAGCATTTGGTGAGCTTCAATCAAGGCAGCTATACGCAGCCGGACCTGGGCTATAGCTTCAGCGAGGATCACATCGTCGAACGCTTCGAGCAAAAGCGGGTATTCCCGAAAGCGGGCCCCGGCGAGGCGCACTACGAGGGCGTGGATCTCGGCCAGTATCTGAAAGAGGGCAAGCGCGGCGTATTCTTGTTGCACTTGTCGGCGTACGACCCGGTCGCCGAAAAGAAAAAGGCGGACAAGGCCGCGCAAGCGGCCGACGGCAATGGCAATGCCGATGACAGCAACGGCAGCGACGACGCCAACAACGGCGACAGCAGCGACAACGACAACTCGCCGTCGCCGACCGACACGCGCATGATCGTCGTCACCGACCTCGGCATGCTGGTCAAGCGCGCGCTGGACGGCAGCCAGGACGTGTTCGTCCAGTCGATCCATACGGGCGCCCCCGTAGGCGGGGCGACGGTATCGGTCCTCGCGCTGAACGGTCAGACGCTGTACACACAGGACACGACGGCCGATGGCGTCGTGCACTTCCCCACGTTCAAGGGCCTCGACCATGAAAAGAAGCCCATGCTCTACGTGGTCAAGAAGAACGACGACCTCTCGTTCCTGCCGATTGGCGGCCAAGATCGCCAACTCGACTTCTCGCGTTTCGACGTAGGCGGCGAGCGCAATCCGACGAGCGAAGGCCAGCTCTCCGCGTACCTTTTCTCGGATCGCGGCATCTATCGCCCGGGCGACCTGTTTCATATCGGCCTGATCGTACGCGCGGCAAGCTGGTCGCGCAGTCCGTCCGGCGTGCCGTTACAAGCGGAGGTCGTCGATCCGCGCGGCATCACCGTCAAGCGCATGCCGGTGTCCGTCGGCGATGCCGGCTTTGGCGAAGTGTCCTACACGCCATCGGAAACGGCACCCACGGGCACGTGGACGGTCAATCTCTATATCGTCAAGAACGGCAAGACGGATGCGCCGATCGGCTCGACGACGGTCCAAGTGAAGGAATTCATGCCCGACCGCATGAAGGTCGAGGCAAAGCTTTCGCAGCAAGTCGCCGAAGGATGGGTCAAGCCCGACCAATTGACGGGCCTCGTCGATGCGCAAAACCTCTTCGGCACGCCGGCCGCGGACCGGCGCGTCGAGGCGTCGCTGACGCTGCGTCCGGTGTGGCCGCAATTCCGTAGCTGGCAGGACTATCACTTCTTCGACGTTCGCCGCGCGCAGGAGGGCTATACCACCAACCTGCAAGACGGCAAAACCGACGATAAAGGCCATGCTCAGTTCGATCTCGATCTCAAGAAATACGCCGACGCGACCTACCAGTTGTATTTCCTCGCCAAGGCCCACGAAGCCGAAGGCGGCCGCAGCGTCGCGGCGAGCGCGCAAACGCTGGTCTCCAACGATGACTGGCTCGTCGGCTACAAATCGGTCGACGATCTGAGCTACGTGACGCGCGGCAGCCCGCGCTCGGTCCGCTTCGTGGCGATCGATCCGAAGGCGAAAGCGATGGAGCTCAAGGGCTTGACGGTGCAACTCGTCGAACGCCGCTATGTCTCGGTGCTGACCAAGCAAGACTCGGGCGTCTACAAGTACGACTCGCGCCTGAAGGAGATCCCGATCAGCGAAAGTCCGCTGACGATCCCGGCCGCGGGTCTCGCCTACACGCTCGCGACCGACAAGCCGGGCAACTACGCCCTCGTGATCCGCCGCGCCGACCGCACGGAAGTGAATCGCGTCGAATACTCGGTGGCCGGCGATGCGAACGTTTCGCGCTCGCTCGATCGCAATGCCGAATTGCAAATCAACTTGAGCAAGCACGACTATGCGCCGGGCGAACCAGTCGAGATCGCGATTCGCGCGCCGTATGCCGGTAGCGGCTTGATTACGATCGAGCGCGACAAGGTGTACGCGCACGCTTGGTTCCATTCCGATACCACGAGTTCGGTGCAGCACATCACAGTGCCGCCCGGTTTCGAAGGCAACGGCTATATCAACGTCCAGTACATTCGCGACCCGTCGTCCGACGAGATCTTCATGAGCCCGCTCAGCTACGGCGTCGTGCCGTTCTCGGCGAGCATGGACGCGCGGCGCAACGCGCTGACGCTCGACGCACCGGCGCTCGTCAAGCCGGGACAAACGGCAACGTTCAAGCTGCATGCCGCGCACCCGACCAAGGCCGTGGTTTTCGCCGTCGACGAGGGCATCTTGCAAGTCGGCCGCTACAAGCTCGGCGATCCGCTGCAATTCTTCTTCCGCAAACGGATGCTCGAAGTGGGGACGTCGCAGATTCTCGATCTGATCCTGCCGGAGTTCGAGAAGCTGATGCAAATGGCGGCTCCCGGCGGCGACGCCGACGATGCGATCGGCAGCCAGCTCAATCCGTTCAAGCGCAAACGCGACAAGCCCGTCGTGTATTGGTCGGGTATCGTCGACGTGAACGGCGAGAAGGATGTCAGCTACACGGTGCCGGATTATTTCAACGGCAAGCTGCGCGTGATGGCGGTGGCGGTGTCTCCGGATCAGGTCGGCACGGTCACCTCGAACACCACGGTGCGTGGCGACTTCGTGCTGTCGCCGAACGTACCGACGACGCTCGCGCCCGGCGACGAGGCCGAGGTCAGCGTCGGCGTAGCCAACAATCTCACGGGCCAAGGCGACAAGCCGATCCCGGTCACCGTGGCGCTGTCCACCGGTCCGCAATTGCAGGTGCTCGGCAACGCCTCGCAGCAATTGAACCTGGCATCGATGCACGAAGGTGTGGCGCTCTTTCACGTCAAAGCAACCGGCACGCTCGGCTCGGGCAATCTGAACTTCAGCGCACGTTACGGCGGCAAGTCGGCAGCGCAAAGCGTCGATCTCTCCGTGCGTCCCGCAGCCGCCTATCGCACGCAGGTGGATATCGCGCGAGTGGGAGCGAACAGCAGCGCGGACGTCCCGGGGCTACGCACGATGTACGACGCCTACGCCGCGCGCGAGGCGAGCATCTCGACGGTGCCGGTCGTACTGTCGCAAGGGCTCGCATCGTGGCTCGTCAACACGCAGAACTACTGTAGCGAGCAACTCGTGAGCGAGGCCATGCCGCGGATGATCGCCACGAAGTGGCCCACGGTGCCGGCGCTCACGCGCGCGCTCCAGCCGACCAATGGGGCCGCGCGGCAAGGCAACGATCAAGCGCTCGCGCAGATGCTCGATGCGCTGCGTTCGCGCCAAAACAGCGAGGGCGGCTTCGGTGTCTGGACCGCCACGCCGGACGCCGACCCGTTCGTCTCCGCGTACGCGATGCATTTCCTGCTGGAAGCGCGCGACCGAGGGGTGGCGGTACCCAAAGACATGCTCGATGCGGGCAATCAGTACCTGCACCGTCTGGCGAGCGACGACAGCTTGGATTCGCTCGACTTGCTGCGCCAGCGGGCCTATGCGGTCTATCTGCTGACGCGGCAGGGCAACGTGACGACGAACGATCTGGCCGCCGTGCAAAAGCGCTTGCAGGAAGCCTTCCCGAACGATTGGAAGAACGACCTCGCGGCCGCATGGCTCGCGGCGGCCTACGAGTTGCTGATGCAAGACAAGGAAGCCAAAGCCCTGATCGCCGGACCGCAGCGCGCGCTCGAAGCGAAGCTGGACGATAAGAATTTCGGTTACGGCTATTACACCGACCCGCTCACGCGCGATGCCAGCGTGCTCTATTTGCTCGCGAAGCATTTCCCCGATCGTGCAAAGGCGCTCTCGCCGCAGGTGATGGAAAACATCGCCATCCCGCTTGCGCATAACGAGTTCAATACTCTGTCCTCGGCGATGACGGTTCTCGCGCTCGATGCATACGCCAATCTGAACGCGAGCGGGCTCGAGAAGCTCTCGATCAACGAAGTGCATGCGGACGGCAGCGTCAAAGCGATATCTTCGTTGCAAGGCGGCCTGCTGCAATCGGGTAGTTGGAGCGCGGCCGCGACGAAGCTGCGTTTCGCGAACGGCAGCGCCATGCCGGCGTGGCGAGTCACGAGCCAATCGGGCTACGATCGCGGCGTGCCCGACAAGGCGATCGCCAATGGACTCGAGATCGTGCGCGAGTACACGGATGCAAACGGCAAAGCGCTCGACAAGATCACGGTCGGCCAAGAGATCCAGGTCCACGTCAAGATTCGCGCGACGGGCAGCCAAGCCGTCGGCAATGTCGCGATCGTCGATCTGCTGCCCGGCGGCTTCGATCCTGTGATGGAGCCTGCACCGGCCGCGAATCAGCCCGACGACAGCGGTAACGGACAGAGCGACGCATCGGGCGATCAGCAGGGCGATCAGTCCGGCGACGCATCGAGCCAAGACGCCGAGAACGGCGGCGGCGCCCAACCGGCACCGTGGCGCTCGCCGATCGGTTTGCCGAGTTCCACCTGGCATCCCGAGTATGCGGACATCCGCGAGGATCGCGTCGTCCTTTACGGCACGGCGACGTCGGACGTCAAAGAGTTCGTCTATCGCATCCGGGCCGGCAACGCAGGCAAGTACGTCGTCCCGCCCGCTTTCGGCGAGTCGATGTACGATCGCCGCATCCAGGCACGCTCGCAAGGCGGCGCCACGCTCACGGTGGAGCGCCCGAGGTAATCGCGCCGCGCAGCGGCACGTCGCCAGCTTACGCTCGACGACGTGCCGCCCGGTTGCGAACGCCGCTCTCGAATTTCGTCGAACGCGTTATCGTGCTTTCCTTCCGCTTCATATTGCAGGCGTGCGGCGTGTGGATCCGGCGCCGGCAGAACTGGCTCGCCGGCGCCGCGCTGGTCGCGGGTCTCGTGCTCGCCTGCCGGCTCTGGCCGCATCCACCCCTGCGCGACTGGAAGCCGTCGTCCACGGCCGTCTATGACGACCGGGGACGGCTGCTGCGCCTGACCCTCGCGAGCGACGATCGATTCCGTCTATGGGTACCGCTCAAGGACATGTCGCCGCAACTGGTCGACGCAGTGCTCTTGCACGAGGACCGTTGGTTTCGCTGGCACCCGGGCTTCAGCCCTTACGGGCTCGTACGCGGCGCCTGGGTGACTTATGTGCGCCATGGCAATCGGCAAGGCGGATCGACGATCACGATGCAGCTCGCGCGCTCGCTATGGCAGATGAACACTCGATCGCCATGGGGCAAGCTCAAGCAAGTGGCGCGCGCGATCGAACTCGAACTGTTCTATTCGAAAGCGCAAATTCTCGAGGCCTATCTGAACGATGCGCCCTATGGCCGGAACGTCGAAGGCGCAGGGGCGGCGAGCATTGCGTACTTCAACCGCGCCGTGGGCGACTTGAGCTTACCCGAAGCGCTGACGCTGGCCGTGATCCCGCAGGACCCCACCCATCGGCTACAAAGCGCTCCGGCCAACGGCGCCTCGGGCACGGAGGGCGTCATCAACCGCAGCCTGACCGTTGCGCGCAATCGTCTCTACGCGCGCTGGCTGGAGCGGCATCCGCGCGACGCCGCGCTCAAACCGCTGTTCGCCCTGCCGTTGAACATTCGACCGTTATCGCGCCTCCCGTTCGAGGCACCTCACGCCGTCGACCAGGTGTTGGCGGCGCGGCGAATGGATGGCACCGATCGCGAGCCGCGTGTGCGCACCACGCTCGATTTGCGGCTGCAACACATCCTCGAACGCGAAGTCTCGCGCTATGTGGCGCGCAACGAGAACGTCGGCATTCGCAATGCATCCGCCCTACTCGTCGATACGCGCGATATGGGCATCAAGGCGCTGGTCGGCTCGGCGGACTACTTCAACCGGTCGATACAAGGGCAAGTGAACGGCACGCTTGCCCGGCGCTCGCCGGGCTCCACCCTCAAGCCGTTCATCTATGCGCTCGGCTTCGATCAAGGCGTATTGCACCCGCAAACCGTATTGCGCGACGTTCCCACGTCGTTCGGCCCCTACGCTCCCGAAAACTTCGACGGACATTTTCTCGGGCCGATTACCGCGACCGATGCATTGAACCGCAGCCGCAACGTCCCGGCGGTGTGGGTCGCCTCCCAATTGCACGCTCCCAACCTCTATCAATTCCTGCAAGAAGCCGGCATCGGCCACATGGCGAGCGAGCAGCACTACGGCCTCGCGCTGGTACTGGGCGGCGGCGAGGTATCGATGCAGGAACTGGCGTCGCTCTACGCGATGCTCGCCAATCGCGGCGCGCTCGAGCCGTTGCGATTGCGCGCGAGCGATCCTCGCTCGGGCGGCATCCGGCTGCTCAGCGACGAGGCCAGTTTCATGGCGATGGACATTCTGCGCCAACACTTGCGGCCCGACGAGACGTCGGGTGCGCAACCATCGCGTCTCCCGGTGTATTGGAAGACGGGCACGTCTTGGGCCTACCGCGATGCATGGACCGCCGGCGTATTCGGTCCATACGTGCTCGTGGTGTGGGTGGGAAATTTCGACGGCACCGGCAATCCGGCCTTCGTCGGCGTGGATGCCGGCGCGCCGCTGTTCTTTCAAATCGTCGATGGAATGGAGGCCGAGTTCCCGCAATTGGCGGAGCCCTCGCGGCCCAAGCCGGCCAATCTCAAACGCGTACAGATCTGCCTGGCGAGCGGGGACTTGCCGAACCAGTGGTGTCCGCAACGCGGCTGGACTTGGTTCATTCCCGGCAAGTCGCCGATTCGCGTGAGCAACGTGCATCGTCCTTTGATCATCGACGACGCGACAGGCCTCCCGGCATGCCCGCCCTACTCCGGCAAGCACACGCACGAGGAGGTGTACGAATTTTGGTCTTCCGATCTGCAGCAAGTGTTCGCGCAGGCGGGGATTGCGCGCCGCAAGCCGCCCAGCAATCCGCAATGCTTCAATGCGGGGGCGCTCGAAGGCACGCCGCCGCAAATCACCTCGCCGGTGTTGGGCAGTATCTATACGATGCGTCTTGCGCAGCCCGATAAACAGCGCATCGCCTTCAGCGCGACGACCGATGCGGATGCGCACGCGCTTTACTGGTTCGTCAACGACGCATACGTCGGCCGTAGCGCCCCGGGCAGCGCGATGTATTGGCAGCCGAGTACCGCCGGCTCCTACCGCGTGCGAGCGATCGACGATCACGGCCGTGTCGATCAGCGCACGCTGCAAGTCAGTTTGATCGAGTAGCCGGTAGGCCGCTTCGATTCCATCATGCAAGGTGTTAGAACCATGGCCACCGTCCGTCTCTTAGGCCCCGACGATGCCGAACGTTTCAAGACCATCCGTCTTCTCGCCGTCGACACTTCGCGCACATCGATCTGGCCGACCCGCGACGAGGAAATGGCAAGGCCGATCGAGCAGGTGCGCGAGCGCATCGAAACCACACCCACTCAGGCGGTGTTCGGCGCGTTCGACGGCGAAGCACTGGTGGGCATAACGGGCGTTCGCCGAGAGCCGCTGCTTCAGGTCACGCATAAGGCCACGATCTGGGGTGTGTTCGTCGATCCTTCCTATCGTGGGCGAGGAATCGCGCAAGCACTTCTGTCCGCCGCATCGACTCATGCGGCGGAAATGTGGAACGTCGTCCAACTCATGCTTTGCGTGAACGCGGAAAACATCGCGGCGAAGAATCTTTATCTCTCGCAAGGCTTTCGAACCTTCGGCGTGGAGCCGCGCGCGATGCGCGTGGGTGAGCGGTTCTATGACGAGGAGCATATGTGTAAGCGGTTGCGTTAGACGACCGGGTTCATTTCAGCCGAGCGCGCGGCACCGAGCCTCCATCGACAGAACAACGCCGCGATTACCCGGCGCTTGCCACGCCCGAGCACTGGCGTTTCATCGTCTACGACGAGCAATTCGCGGATATGCCTCAGCAGCAATGAATCCTTGGCCTTGCCGATGGGCGTGCGCTGGCGTGCGAACTGAGCGATATCGGTAGCCATTTGATCGCGGCAACCGCCGGCGCGGGCGTAGCGGGCTTGCCTTGCTTCCTGGGAGACGCGCATGCCGGCCTCGTCAAGCTCGAGCACGATGCGAAGCGCTTTTCGCGTGACATCTGGCTCGTTACCCATCGAGATTTGAAGCGCTCGCACCTCGTGCGCACCGTGATGACCTATTTGGCCGAATCGTTTGCGTCCGCACCGGGGCTCGCCATTCGATAACCCACTGCTACACCTTGCGCGCTGCGGGGAGGACGTAGTTTTCGCCCCAAACGTCCTCGTCGTCATTATCATGTTCGCTGTTGCGCTAAAGACCGGAGAATTCGATGGCCCTCGCGACCGTTCCGCCCAAACCCGCATCGACGCCCGTATTCTGGCGCGACGAGCGTCTCGCGTTCATCGAAGCACGTTATGTCGAAGACGGCCGGCACGTGTGCTACGCCAGGCACGCGCATGATTTCTTTTCGATCGGTGCGATCACGGCCGGCGAAAGCGTCTATATCAACGGCGCGGCGAACGAGCGTGTCAGCGCCGGCACCGTCGTGCTGATCAATCCGGAAGATGTGCACGCCTGCAATCCCATCGACGATCGGCCATGGTCGTACATCATGCTCTACGTGGACGTGCACTGGTTGGCGCAGGTCCAACAAGCGTTTGGGACCCATCAAAGCCGGGCGTTTCGCCCGTTCCCAACCCATATGACGACTGAGCCCGAGATATTCGCGGGCCTGAACCGTCTCTATACGGTCCTGATCGACGAGCAAACCAATCCTGCCGATAAAGAAAGCGCGGCGCGCGCCTTCTTCTGCGAAGTGCAATCGATGCTCGGCGACACCGAAGCCACGCCAACCGAACAATCAAACCCGAAGCTCACCAAGGCAGCGCAATATATCCGCTCGAATTTCACGCGCCCGGTCAAGCTCGAGGAGATCTGCGAGGCCGCGGAGCTCTCCTCGTCATATCTCATTCGTGCGTTCAAGGGACGGTATGGGATGACGCCGCACGCGTATCTCGTCAACTGCCGCATCGAATACAGCCGTTCTCAATTGAAACGAGGACGCGCAATCGCGGATGTTGCCGTTGAAGCAGGGTTTGCCGATCAAGCGCATCTGCAACGCGCCTTTCGTCAATTCACGGCGGTCACGCCTCGTCAGTATCGCGGCTAAGGGAACCGGCTAGGCTCGAATCAAGTAAATCGCGCTCGCCGTAAGCAACAAGGCCATGATGCGGTTGAAAAACCGAACTTGCTTGGGCTCACGCAAATGCCGCTGCAAACGCGAGCCGGCGTATACCCAGCACGCGATCGATCCGTAGCAAATCAGGAAATAGATGACGGCGAACTGCGCGACCACCCGGCCATCGCCGTTGGCGGCGTAGGCCCCCATTCCCGCGAGTGCCGCCACCCATGCCTTCGGATTCAGCCATTGCATGGCGGCGCCGGACGTCCAAGAAGGCCCCTTCGTCATGCGCTGCGTTCCGAGCCGGCCATCGTCCGCCGCTAGCTTGTAGGCCATATACAGAAGGAACAACACGCCGGTCCACTGGATCGCTTTCGTGAACATCGGCCAATGCGCTAAGAACTCGTGTAGTCCGAATCCCGTCATCAGCAGCAGCAAGGTAAAGCCCACCGTCGCGCCAGTCACGTGCCGCATACCCGCGCGCAGCCCGTATTGCGCGCCCGCGCCCAGCGCCACGACGTTGACAGGACCGGGGGTAATCGACGCAGCGAGCGCGAAGGCGCCCATCGAAAGCACATCACTCATTCATTCCCTCGACTCGCATATTGGAAAGTCATGGATTCGAAGGTACAGCGCGAGGGCGCACAGGTATTGAAGAAAATCACCCTTGCGCCCGCCGGCAACGGGCGCACCTGTGTATAGTCGAGCGGCCGCGCAACCCCTCATCGATAAACACCCCGCCTATGCATCGCTATCTGGCTCCGAGTAAGTACATCGACTTCGATGCACCCGAAGTGAAGGCACTCGCTATCAAGCTGGCCGCTCACGCAACTTCGGAAAACGAACTCGTGCGTTCTGCTTTCGAATTCGTGAGAGACGAGATTCGCCACAGTTCGGACTTCAAACTCAATCCCGTCACTTGCAAGGCTTCGGATGTATTGAGGTACAAGACGGGCTACTGTTATGCGAAGAGCCATTTGCTGGCCGCGCTTCTTCGCGCCAGTGGCGTGCCGGCCGGGCTTTGCTATCAACGGCTTTCGGTAACGGGCGAAGGCGCGCCCTACTGCCTACACGGACTGAATGCCGTGTACCTTCAGAACGTGGGTTGGTACCGCATCGACGCGAGAGGCAACAAGCCCGGCGTGGACGCGCAATTTCATCCTCCGAAAGAAGCACTCGCCTTCCCGATTGCAACGCCCAACGAGCGGGACCTTCCGGAAATCTGGGCCGAGCCTTTGCCGGTGGTGGTACACACGCTGGAATCGTTCGACACCTATGACCAGGTGTTGGCCAACCTTCCCGATATCGAGTTGATCGTCTAGCGCATCTGCTGCTTCCTAGCGTTCGCCGCTACGGCGTTGCAATCGTCGCCGAGCGCAGCCCTCATCGTGCATACGCCTCGGCGCCGGTTTCGAGCCGCAATCACTTCGCGAACAGCATCTCGAGGTTCGCGAACGCCTTGAATTCCAGTGCGTTGCCGCTCGGGTCCAAGAAGAACATCGTCGCTTGCTCGCCCGCCTCGCCCTTGAACCGAATATACGGTTCGATCACGAACCGAATCCCCGCCGCCTTCAACTTCTCGGCCAGCGCGTTCCAGTGGGGCATCGTCAAAATCGCACCGAAATGGCGGACGGGTACGCCATGCCCGTCGACGGCATTAGTGGTGCTGACGCCCGTTTCCTCGGGCGCGAGGTGCGCGACGATCTGATGCCCATATAAATTGAAGTCGACCCATTCGGGCGCGCTACGCCCCTCCGGGCAACCGAGCAGATCGCCGTAGAACGCGCGCGCGGCTTCGATACTGTGAACCGGAAACGCGATATGAAACGGTAGGAGCGGAGTATTCATGGCAAGGAGCATCCATAAGTCGAGGGAGCGATGCGCTGCGTCGAGCGCCCGTCGAAGATGTTATCTCCTCGCTCCCCAAGCCGCCACGCTGCATATTTCGCCGGGATTGCGGGCAAAGCGAGCCGGCATCTTAAGGCTAGCACCGGCACCGGTCGTTGCGATTATGAACAATTTTGCAACGATGAGTTATCAAAGTAGGCGTTAACCCTAGGCCCTCCAATCGCTACACTGCAGTCATCGGTTCACGCAACGAACTCGATGCAACTAGCAGGAACGACAAATAAACTTGGAGGTAGTAATCATGAAATCGCTCATTCAATCCGTTGTCATCGCCGCCGCTCTTGCCGCTCCCGTGGTCGCTTTCGCCCAGTCGAACGCCCCGGTCACCCGCGCTCAAGTGAAGGCCGAACTCATTCAATACAAGCAAGCGGGCGGCCGCACGAACTTCAGCAACGACCCGCACTACCCGGAAGACGCGCAACTCGCCCAAGCACGCGTTAATGCGCAAAACGGCAACAATGAAGGTGTGGGTGGTGTGCAAGCCGGTTCGTCCGCTTCGGGTGCACCGGCCAAGGCCGACGGCCTGAAGCCCCTGTTCTTCGGGCAATAATTTCGCACCAACGAATCCCGGCCGGTAGCGCCCAAAGGGCGCACTGGCCGGTACACAAACGATTCGCTGATTCGAATCGACTTCGGCTTGCGTCGCGGTGACGATGGCAAGCCGTTCTCGCATCGATACCTCCGCCGCCGATCTTCGGCGGTTTCGCCTGGCCCTTCATTCGGCTGGGCGCTTTTTCACCGGCTATCCTTTGCGCTTTCGCGCGCGCCCGGAAGTATCCACGGGCAGCAGCCGATCAATCCAGCGCGAGCATAAAGTCCGGCATCGAACTTCCAATCGACGCGAGATACGCGGCCATCGCACCGGCGACTTTGCGTACGGCCGGGCGCGCGCTCATACGTTCGCGCCACGCCAGTAGATTCGGCGTCTCGGCCGTCATCGGTGCGCCCTTTCGCGCGCCGAACAACTGCGCCATATAAAAGCCGATGTCGGCGTAAGAATAGGTGCCGGCCAAAAACGGTTGATTGCCGAGCGTTTGCTCCATGTGCCGATAGAATTTCGATGCCTCGTGACGCGCCGTCTGCGCCGCCGGATCGTCGGGCGTATCTTCGAGGCCCATCAGCCGGACGATGTGCGGAAAGTAGATCTCATCGCCGCGATGCTCGAGTTGACGCGCCCTCGCGCGTGCTTTGGGATCGGCCGGCCACAGTGCCGGGTTCGGCACGAGGTCCTCGAGATATTCGAAGATTTGCGTCGAATCGAAAATCTCCAAGTCTCCGTCGATGAGCACGGGTACCTGACGCTTGGGGTTGATGCGCAACACATCGGGGTGCTTCGGCTCGTAGCCTCGAAACTGACTGAACGGCGCCATGACCAGCTCGAAATCGACGCCTTTCTCGAGCGCCGCGATCTCCACCTTTGCACCGAACATACTCAACGGCCCGGATATGATTTTCATTGTGTCCCTCTTCGTTCGATTGAGCAGCTTGACGATACGGCGAATAATAGGCCCCGTAACCTGACACCTTTTGTCATGTATTTTCGGTACTGTGTCGCCTATGAAAGCGAGCCGTTTGTTGTCGATCATGATGATGTTGCAAACCCGCGGGCAGATGACCGCGCCGGCTTTGGCCGAAGCGTTGGAGGTCTCCGAGCGCACGATCCTGCGCGACATCGATCAGCTCTCCACGGCTGGCGTACCGATCTGGGGAGATCGCGGGCGCAATGGCGGCTTCCAACTGCGCGAGGGTTGGAGTACCGATCTGACCGGGCTCACGCAGCCCGAAGCGCACGCACTGTTTCTGGCGGCCTTGCCGGGGCCGGCAACCGAACTCGGGCTAGATGCGATGGCCGCTTCCGCCCGGCAAAAAGTCATCGCAAGCCTTCCCGTCGAATCGCGCGAGCAGGCCGATCGCGTAGCCAGCCGACTGCACGTCGATACGGTGGATTGGTATCGCGCGCAAGAAACGCCCGCGTTCCTGCGAGAGGCGGCGGACGCCGTCTGGGGCGCCTACCGTATCGAAGTCAGCTATGAGAGTTGGCGAGGCGTCTCGCGCCGAGAACTCGAACCGCTGGGCTTGGTACTGAAAGGCGGTGCCTGGTATTTGGTCGCGAAGGTACTGGGCAAACCGGAGCCCTCGACGTTTCGCCTAGCAAACATCCTCGAGTTCAAGCCGTCCAACCGCCGCTTCAAGCGTCCCGCGCGCTTCGATCTAGCCAAACACTGGCGAGCGGCGATGGAAAAATACGAGGCCGAACTCTATCGGATGAGCGCACATATCGCGGTGTCGCCGCGCGGCGAGAGTTGGCTTGTCAATGGGCGCGTGAAAACCGCGCCCGTCGTCAGCGAAGGAGCGCGCGCCGAGGTACCCGCCGGATGGAAAGAGTTCATCATGCCGATCGAGTCGATCGACCACGGAATCCGGAAACTGATGGAACACGGCGCCGATCTGAAAGTCATCGGCCCTGAAGCGCTCAAGCAGCGATTCATCGAGGAGCTATCGCGATTGAATGGGCTCTACGCCGGTATGTGATCGCGGCTCGGCGCGCTAGAGCATCACTTCGTCCGGCCGCAACGTTAGCACGCGCACGCCGTTTCGCGTGACCGCCACGGTGTGCTCGAATTGTGCGGACAGCCGCCCATCGCGGGTGACGACCGACCAACCATCGGCTTCGGTTCGCACGGCGTGGCGCCCTTCGTTGATCATCGGCTCGATGGTGAACACCATGCCTTCGCGCAAGGTCAAACCCGTTCGCGGCCTTCCCCAATGCAGCACTTCGGGAGGCTCGTGCATCTCGCGCCCGATGCCGTGGCCGCAATATTCTTTCACCACCGAATAGCCGTTTCGTCGAGCATGCCGCTCGATGGCGTACCCCACGTCGCCGAGCGTGGCGCCGGGGCGAACCGCCTTGATGCCCTGCCACATCGCTTCGTAGGTCACCTGCACGAGCTGCTGAGCCGGTGGTGAAACCTCGCCCACGAGATACGTTTTGCTCGAGTCGGCAATGTAACCGCCCTTCTCCAGCGTGATATCGAAATTGACGATATCGCCGCTTTGCAGGATTTCGGCGGCGGAGGGCACGCCATGACATACGACATGATTGCGTGACGCGTTCAATGCATACGCGTACCCGTACTGCCCTTTGCTCGCGGGACGCGCATTCAGTTCGTGCACGATGTAGCGGTCGACGAGATCGTTCACTTGCATCGTCGACATGCCGATCAGATTCAATCGGTCCAAATGGGTGAACACATCGGCTAGCAACCGGCCGGCGTGTGCCATCAATTCGATTTCTTCCGGCCGCTTGGTCATGGGCAGGCCGCCTTCACGGCTTGCGCCACCACGCCCGCTGCTCGCAACTCACTAGCCACGATCTCATTGAAGCTCTGAGTCGGATTCATTTCGCACAACATGCCGATCTTGATCCAGAACGCCGCTTGCGCATTGATCGACCGGCAGGACACCGCGCTTGCTTTGCGTATCTGGTCGTGCAAATCGTCATCGATATTCACAATACCCATACAGACCCCGTATATGAAACGTATACGAATCATATCGTTTGTGACGGGGCCACGCAATCGATTCTTGCCGATCGGCGTGGCGCGCTGTTGCGCATAAGGGCTGTCGGGATACGCCGAGCGTGCCGGCGCCAAGCGATTGTGAACAGATTTGCAACGATGAGTTATCAAAGTAGGTGTTAACCCTAGAGCCGCAAATCACTACACTTCAGTCATCGGTTCACGCAACGAACTCGATGAAACCAGCAGGTACGACAACTAAATCTTGGAGGTAGTAATCATGAAATCGCTCATTCAATCCGTCGTTATCGCCGCCGCCTTTGCCGCTCCCGTGGCCGCTTTCGCTCAATCGAACGCACCCGTCACCCGTGCGCAAGTCAAGGCCGAACTCGTTCAATTCGCACAAGCCGGCGGCCGCGTGAATTTCAGCAACGACCCGTACTACCCGGCCGATGCCCAACTGGCGCAAGCTCGCGTTAATGCGCAAAACAGCAACAATCAAGGGATTGGTGGCGTGCAAGCCGGTTCGTCGGCTTCGGGTGCCTCGGCCAAGGCCGACGGTGCCAAGTCGATCTTCTTCGGCATCTGAGTTGGTCGCGCTTGAAAGTCGCTCGGAGGCGCCTCAGTCGGCGCCCGGAGCGGCAGCCGCTTAGGTTCCCGCGGCGTTCGAATCCACCGCGAAGCTTTCGGTCAGCCAATCGCGCATCAGCCGATAGGAACGCGCCGCGACCTTCGCGTCATACCGGCAGTTTCCCGTCTTGGCCGTCGCCTCGGTTTCGGTGAAGCAATGCACCGCATGGCCGATTTCGACGAACTGCCAATCGGCAGAGTCTTGCTCCATCCCCTTCGTAAAGTCGGGCACCTGTCCAATCGTGAACGTATCCGCCGAACCGTTCATCGCGAGTACCCGCGCTTTGATCTTCGCCGCCAACGCGGGATTGTCCGTGCTCAAGTCTCCGTGAAAGGCAACGACGGCCTTCACATCGGACCCGGTCCGCGCCAAATCGAGCACCGCGGCGCCGCCGAAACAAAATCCGATTGCCGCCAGCCGCGAGAGATCGACCGGCGCATCCTTGGCTTGCCCCTTCAATTGTTCGAAGGCTTTAACCATGCGCGCGCGCATCAAACCGCGATCGTGATAGAGCGGCGCGACAGCGGTACGCGCGTCGTCGTCGCTTTTCGGGCGGACGCCGTCGCCGTACATGTCGGTCAACAGAATCACGTAGTCTTTGCCGGCGATCATTTCGGCTTTCTTGACGGCAATGTCGTTGACGCCGTACCAATTCGGCACCATCAAGAGCCCGGGCCGCTTGGCCGTCACGGCATCGTCATAGACGAGCATGCTTTTGAACGTCGTGCCGTCGAGCTGCCAACTTACAGGTTTGGCCACCATCTTCGCCCATACGGGCGACACAACGAAAATACCGAGCACCATCAAGGCGACGCGCACGAATCGCATGGCAATGTTCTCTCATCGGTTGGAACGCAGGTTCGTAGTCGAAATCGGCGCGCCGGCCGCGCGAGCGGGCCGTTGGCTAAGCCAAATGCTGCCGACGACGAACACGATACCGGCGATTTGAATCCGAGTCAGCGTCTGATTCAAGAACACCCATCCCAGCACCGCCGCGGTGAGCGGACTAATGAAAAGCAGCGGCGAGAGCACAGCCGATTCGAGCCGCGCAACGCCGCGAAACCAGAGAACATAGGTCAACGCGGCGCCGACCAACGCAAGCCATGCGAGCGCGCCCGCATTCATCAACGTCGGCGCGGGCATCGGCGGTGCGAACAGCAGTACCACAGGGATCAATAAAATACCCCCGGCCGTGAGTTGCCATGCCGTGAAGGCGAGCAGCGAGACCGGCGGTTGCCACTTGCGCGCCAATACGTTGCCGACGGCCATCGACGCGGCCCCGGCGAGCCCTGCCGCGACCCCGATCGGGTCGAGCGCGGCACGCGGCGTCAGCACGAGCAGCGCCACCCCGGCGATACCGATCAGCACGGCGACGATCGATACTCGCCGCAAGGGACTCGACAGTATCAGCCTCGCGAGGAACACCGCGAACAACGGCTGCACCGCCGCCACCGTTCCCGCCACGCCGCCGGGCAACCGATAGGCTGCTACGAACAACATGCTCAAGAAGACCGAGATATTGAGGGCGCCGAGAATGAATACGCGCAGCCAATCCGCGCCCCTCGGCACCTGCCGCACGATGGCGAGCAGCAGCAAGCCCGCCGGTAGAGCGCGCAACATCGCCACTGTCATCGGCGAGAAATTGGGCAGGAATTGTGTCGTGACGATATACGTACTGCCCCAGACGACCGGGGCCACGGCGGTCGACAGCACGTCGGCGGCATTGGTTTTCATATGATTCGCAAAACTTCCGATAGCGCGCGACGCGGCTTCTGCGGCCAATTACCCGGTGCGGCTCGACCGACGGCAACGAGCATCACCGGGACTTCGTCGTGCGCGAGCTCGAACGCTTTCGCCACGGCATCGGCGTCGAATCCGTTCATCGGGCCGGAGGCAAGACCGAGCGCTTGAGCGGCGTAAATCAGCGTTGCGGCGCCCAAGCTCGCCGAGCGGATCGCCTCGTCGCGTGCGGCCTGCGGGTCCGCGTATTTGGCCTGCGCGCCTTCTTGCCAAGCCGACGACATTTCCGGCCGCATATGCCCCGCTTCTACGAAAAGCCGTAGCCGCTCGGGAATACCTTCCGAACGGGGCAGCACGCCGCACACGATGAACGTGACCGCGGCGTTCGATACCTTTTGTTGACCGAACGAAAGTTCGCGCAGCGTGGCCTTCGATGCGGCATCGCGCACGGCGATGAATCGCCAATTCTGAAGGTTGTAGGCAGTGGGCGCGCGCGTGGCGAGCCGCACGAGCTCCTCGATTTCGGTGTCGTCCAGTCGATGCGACGTGTCGAATAAGTTCGTGGAGATACGTTGTTCGATTAAAGCGACGGTAGGGTTGATCATTGCGCAATCCGGCGAAGAAGAGATTGCGATCAGCATACGGAATTGACCGAACGATGATAATGTTCGCCGCAGAACAACAAAATCAACCGATGGTGAATGATCGATGGATCGCTATACCGCCTTGCAGGTCTTTCGCCACGTGGCGGAACTCAACAGCTTCGCGGAAGCCGGGCGCCGGCTCGGGCTATCGGCGGCGGCGATCAGCAAGAATATCGCCGAATTGGAGACGTTCATCGGTGCACGGCTCATCAATCGCACCACGCGGCGAATGGCGCTCACAGAAGAAGGGCGCATCTACTTGGAGCATGTCGCGCGCGGGCTCGATGCGCTCGCCGAAGCGGATCACGCTTTATCGCCGATCAAGGCGTCGCCGCGCGGCATCCTGCGCGTCAGCGCGCCGATGACCGTGACGTTGACGCGCTTATCGGCCGCCATCCCGGCATTTCTAGCGCGCTACCCCGACCTGAAACTGGACTTGCACCTCGACGATAGGCGGGTCGACCTCGTCAAGGAAGGTTTCGACCTTGCCATTCGCGGCACCGACAGCTTGGAAGATTCGAGCTTGATCGCGAGACCGCTGGCGGTCATGCCGCATGTGGTCTGTGCGTCGCCCACTTATTTCGAGGCGCATGGCAAGCCCGGCGTGCCGTCCGATTTGAAAGCGCACAACTGCATCCGCTTCAGCCTATCCGGGCACGCGGACGTTTGGGAGTTCAAAAAGGGCGAGCACATCGAGCGCATCGCAATCGATGCGCGCTACTCGGTGGGATCGAGCCTTGCCATTCGCGACGCATTGCGCGCCGGCTTCGGATTGAGTCTCATCCCGCTTCCGTATGTCGAAGACGATCTGAAGGAAGGACGGCTGCAGACGGCGCTGGATGGATGGGACACGGTGCAGACCACGTTGTACGCGATCTATCCTTCGCGGCAGCACGTCACGCCGAAACTTCGCGCGTTCGTTGCATTCCTGATCGAAGAATTCAGCCGGTAGGGGCGGCGCGGATCATCCGGACACGGCTGCGCGCAGCGCACTTTCCGCACTGTGCAGCGGGCGCGGCCCCGCGCGCACGAGATCGGCGGCGGGCGCCATCCACGGATGAGCGAAGGCAACGACCGTCGCCCCGGCCTCGTAGGCTTCGTCGGCGGCATGTGCGACGGCCGCAAAGCATGCGGCAAAATCGGCGCTACCGTAAAGGGTCCATACGTCTGCCACGTGAACGACGTCGACCGATGTGCCGGTCTTCGTAACATTCGCTTCGAACAGCTTCCGATTAGGTTCGACGGTAGACTCGAGCGCGCACAACACGACGATCCTTCCACCCGCTTTTGCCGCAGCGGCAGCGAGCGCTTTATCGGCCCTTATGATGGGAATGACCCGCTCCTCCATCTCATCGACGACGGGCGAGAGCGTCGCGCACGTCACGATAACGACGTCCGATTCGGCCGCGAGATCGGCGATGCAGCGCTTCGTTCTCTCCTTCAATTCGAGCGAGAACGTTCCGGCCTGCTGAACCGCTTCGCGCAAATCGGCGCGCACTTCGTGACGCAGGCCACCCACATCCAGGCCCAGTGCGGTGGCTGCGTCGTCGAAGACGCGCCTATTGCCGTCGATCGTGTGCAAAAGCGAAATGCGCATGCTTCTTTTCCTCCGTGGGTCGATTCGGAACGTCGCGAATCGGGATTCGAATCACCAGGCATTGTTCCGTTGCCGCATTCGCTTAACAAGGCAACCGTTGTTACCGGTATCGCCGATACCCCCCAACGCATTTTCAAGCGCGGAGATGCGGTCCTTACGGCTGAATGACGGTCATCCTAAACGGCCCGGCATGTTCCGCCGCGTGCTCCACGGCTTCGTTCGCGCAATCGAGTGAGAACGTCGTGACGTCGATGTGGTCGAGCGGAAGCAATCCTGAACGAACGAGCGCCGCCATCCGCGGGATAGCGTCGGGCGAACACATCCATTTTCCGCGCACGGTAATGTCGTTGCGCATGATCCACGGATAAGGCAAGTCGAGGCCGTCGCCGCCGAGCATGCCCACGCCGCCCATCAAAACGACCCGTCCGTAGGGGCGCACCGTCATCAATGCGGCTCGTACCGCAGTGGTCGGCGCCGACGGCGGCAACAAATCCAGCACGCAATCGATCGGGCCGGGGGCCGCCTCTCGCATCCGCTCGCGGTCTTCCTCCTCATTCCCCGATAGCTTGACCGTCCGCACGCGCTCGCCGAATCGGCGCTGTAGATCGTCGAGCACGCGTTCGTTACGCCCAGGGGCGACGACGCAACCCGCGCCCATCGCAAGCGCGACCGCGACGCCGGCACTGCCGAAGTTTCCGGTGGCGCCGCTCACGAGCAACGTTTCGCCGGCTTGAAACGATGCGGCGAGGAGCCCGCCGTACGGCACGAGCATGACCGTCAGCGCGCACCAGCGCGCTGCCTGCTCCGGTTCGATATTGCCGATACGTATCGCGTTTTCCGTCGGAACGCGAATCTGTTCGGCGAATGCGCCGTCGTGGTAATACCGGTGCAGACGCAGCCCGCCCTCGCCGCGCGCGCTCCAGCCTTGCAGCGTAATGTCGGGCATCGACGCATCGTCGCGCGATCGCACGGTCGGATCGCAAAACACCCAATCGCCCACCTTCAGACGCGTTGCGTCGGGTCCGCTCGCCCTGACGCGTCCGATCGCGCCGCAGCCCGGCACGAGGGGAAGTTCGATCGGATAGCGGCGCTCGCCGCTGAACACTTCGTTCGCGTAGGGCAGCACCGGGGCGGCAACGACATCCACGATCGCTTCGCCCGAGCGCATCTCGGGGTCTGCGATGTGGTCGATCGCGAGCGGCTGGCCCAGGGATTTCAGTACGGCTGCTTTCATCGTATGCTCCGTCGGTAGGGGTTGCATGAGACCATTTTGGCAGCCGCGGGATTCGTAGCCAGGCCTGGTACTATCCTAGGATTGCTTGATACCACCGAGTGAGATCGCACGTGACCGAGTCGAGGCGCAGTGAGTTTGGAGAATTCCTACGTTCGCGCAGGGAAAAACTGGCGCCCGATCCGCGCATGCTCAAAACGGGGCGGCGGCGGCGCACACCGGGCTTGCGTCGCGAAGAAGTCGCCGAACTGGCGGGCATCGGCGTGGATTGGTATGTGCGGCTCGAGCAAGGCCGGACGGTCAGTCCATCCGAGGCCACGCTGGATGCGCTCGCCCAAGCGCTGCGGCTCAATAAAGCGGAGGCCGCGCATCTGCGAACCCTTGCCTCGGGCGACGATCGGCGCTCCTTCGTGCCCGAGCGCGTCCCGCCCGCTGTCGTGCGGATGATCTCGCGGATTTCGCTGCCGGCCTACGTCACCGGACGACGATGGGACATCCTCGCCTGGAACAAGGCGGCACAGGATTTGTTCGGTTTCGGCCGCGTGGCGCCGGCGAATCGCAACGTGCTGGTCTATATGTTCACGGAACCGAACGCGCAGCAATTGTTCGACGCGACTTGGGCCGATGAAGCGCGCCGGATGATCGCGCTCTTTCGCGCGACATACGACGTTCATGCGAACGACCCGGCATTCGTCGAATTGGTGGAGCAATTGCGGGCGGCGAGTTCTTCGTTCGCCAAGTGGTGGAAAGCGCACGACGTGCGCGGTCCCGCCTCGGGGCATAAGGTGCTCGTGCATCCGAAACGGGGCGTGCAACGCTATGAGTACGCTACGTTTCAAGCGAACGACGACCCGGCGCTGAAGTTGGCGATCTATACGCCGGCGGGAGAATAAGCCGCTAGAAAAGGTCAATACCGCCTGATCTCAAGCAACCGCGCGCGCCGCGTTTCTTCCACGCAGCCATTCCAATGCCAGCAGTAACCCCGTCGAAAACAGAATCAATATCGTGGCGAGCGCGGCGATGGTCGGCGTAATGTTCTCGCGGATGCCGGTGAACATCTGACGCGGCAGCGTCGTTTGGTCGGCCCCCGCGAGAAACAACGTCACCACCACTTCGTCGAACGAAGTAGCGAATGCGAACAACGCACCGGAAATGACGCCCGGCGCGATGACCGGCAACGTAATCCGGAAGAACGTACGAGTCGGATTGGCCCCGAGCGAGAGGCTGGCCCGAACGAGGTTGCCGTCGAATCCTTGCAAGGTGGCGCCGACGGTCGTGACCACGAACGGCACACCCAGCGCCGCATGCGCCATGATCAGGCCGATATAAGTATTGGCAAGACCGAGCGGCGCGAAAAACAAATACATGCCCACGCCCACCACGATCACGGGCACCACCATCGGCGAAATCAAGATCGCCATCAGAATCGCCTTGCCGCGGAAGTTCGCTTTGGCCAGGCCCAGCGCCGCCAGCGTGCCGAGCACCGTCGCCAAGATCGTGGCCGACGGGGCGACGATAAAGCTGTTCTTCGCCGCCATGCGCCAGGCATCGGAGGTGACCAAATGCTCGTACCAGCGCAACGACCAACTCGGGATCGGATAGACGAGGAACGTGCTAGAGGAAAACGAGAGCGGCACGATCGCCAGTACCGGCAAGATCAAATACAGCAGCGTCAGCACGGCGGCGCCGCGCAACAAGAAATACCACGCGCGTTCGACGAGCGACGTATGCGGTGCGAACAGCGGTTTAGAAAGTTTCATCGTCGGCTCCGGCTCGATGCCCTTCGGGGGCATCGCGGGTCAATCCAATCAACGGGTCGAGAACTGCAAGGCAATCGCGTCGCTATAGGCTCGGCTGCGCTTTCGTAAAGCGGCCGTACACCGCATACAGCACGAGCGTCGCTGCGAGCAGCAGACCGCCGAGCGCGCAGGCCATGCCCCAGTTGATCGTCACGTTCGTGAAGTACGCCACGTAGTAGCTCACCATCTGATCGTTCGGTCCGCCCAGCAACGCCGGCGTGATGTAGTAGCCGATCGCCAGAATGAACACGAGCAACGCGCCCGCGCCGATACCCGGATAAGTCTGCGGCACGTACACGCGCCAAAACGCGGCGAACGGATGACTGCCCAGCGAAACCGCGGCGCGTTGATAGGTCGCCGGAATCGACTTCATCACGCTATAGAGCGGCAAAATCATGAACGGCAACAAAATGTGCGTCATGGAAATGTAGACGCCGGTGCGATTGAACAGCAATTCGAGCGGCGCTTGAATCACGTGCAGATCGAGCAACGTCCGGTTGACGAGTCCCTCCGTCTGCAAGATGACGATCCATGCGGCCACCCGCACGAGAATCGACGTCCAAAACGGAATCAACACGAGGATCATGACCAAGTTCGCGCGGCGTTCGCTCAGCGTCGAAATCCAATAGGCGAGCGGATAGCCAAGCAGCAACGCGGCGAGCGTGACCACCGCGCCGATCACGAACGTGCGGCTGAACACATTCAGATAAATGCGTTGATCGGGGTCGGTTTTCTCGATCCGGCCGAACGCATCTTCTCGATGATCGAGCGAGGCCAGCAGGTAGAACGGGGAATAGCGCGAGCCGTTCTTTGCAATCGCTCGCCAATACGGCAGCTCGCCCCACCGCGCGTCGAGGTCGATCAGCTTCGCGCGCAATTGTTCGGGGGATAGTTTGAGCGGGTGGCTATCGTCGTCGGTGAACGGCAACGCATTGGCCGTTTTCGAAACCAGTGAGTGGAACCCCGGAATCTCCACGTTCAACCGGCGCTCCAAACTGCCCATGATTTGGCCGTCCTGCGTCGCGGCCAAGTCGGTAGCGAGCGCAACGTAGGCCCCCGCCGGCGGTTCGCTCTTGCGATCCCAATGGCTCAATACGGCAGCGGTTTTAGGCAGCGCGTCGGCCACTTCGGGGTTTTGCACCGCCCGTGTCAGCAGCGCCGCAATCGGCACGACGAAAATCAAGAACAGAAAAATCGCAAGCGGTGCAATCAAGAGCAGCGCCGTCAGTCGCTTGCGTGCGTGTGCCGCTTTCAACTCGCGCTTTAAAGTCGCGGTCGATGCGTCGCTCGGCTCGCCCGGTATCGTCATCGTTTGCACGCTCATCTCCTGCATTGCCCCCACCCTGCCCTTATCCTTCTCGCGGTGTGCCGCCCGGCTTTTGAAGCGGGCGGCGCCGCGTGCTGTTACTCGGCCACACCGGCAGTCGCACCGGCATGGCCGCTACCACCTAAACGCGCGGCGACGTTACTTCGACGCCCACGAAGTAAAACGCTGCTCGAGCTCGTCGCCGTAATCGGTCCAGAACGCCGCATCTTGCAAGACGGCGTTCTTCCCGTTGGCCGGCGAATTCGGCAGGTTCGACAGCGTCTTCGCATCGAGCGACTTGATCGCATCGCGATTCGCGGGTCCGTAGGCGATATGCTGCGCATAGACCTGTTGCGGCTTGGACGACACCGAATAAGCAATGAACTGCTCGGCCAACGCCTTGTTGGGCGAACCCTTCGGGATGACCCAGTAATCGAGGTCGTAGATGCTGCCGTTCCAAACCACCTTCAGGTTCTTGCCTTCACGTTGGGCGGCATCGATACGGCCGTTGAACGCGGACGACATCACCACGTCGCCGGCCACCAGGAATTGCGGCGGCTGTGCGCCCGCTTCCCACCATTGGATGTTCGGCTTCAGTTCGTCGAGCTTCTTGAACGCGCGGTCCTGCCCGGCCTTCGTCGCCAGTACTTTGTAGACGTCCTTCGGGGCAACGCCGTCCGCCATCAAGGCGAATTCGAGGTTGCCGCGCGCGCCCTTGCGCAAGGCGCGCTTACCGGGGAATTTCTTCACGTCCCAGAAGTCGGCCCAGCCCGTGGGCGCCGTCTTCAGCTTGTCGGCGTTATAGGCGATCGCCGTGGACCATACGAAAAAGCCCACGCCGCAGGTGCGCGGCGACTCGGGAATCAATTCCGACTTCTTGGCGATCTTCGACCAGTCGAGCTTTTCATAGAGGCCTTCGTCGCAGCCGCGGCCCAAATCGCCGGATTCGACTTCGACGACGTCCCAGTTCACATGCTTGGCTTCCACCATGGCCTTGATTTTGGCCGTTTCGCCGTTGTACTCGACAGCGGTCACCTTGTCGCCCGTCTTCTGTTCGAACGGCTGGTAGTAGGCAACCTTCTGCGCATCGGCGTTGGCGCCGCCGAAATTGACGACGGTCAGCTCGGCAGCCGACACGCCGGCCGCGCCGAGCATCGTGAGTGCACAAGCGCCGGCTACCCGCGCGGCAGTGCGACGCATCGTGATGGTGTTCGTCTTCATCTAGGCTCTCCTCAACGTGGATCTTCGTGGGTCTTCGTGGGTCTTGCGGGGGCTAACGGGACTATTTGTTCGATGTAAGCGCACGCATTCACGCGAAAACGCGCAAATGCTCGGGGGCGAACTCCAATGCGACGGGCACGCCCGGCACGTAGGTGTCGAGTGCTTGGGTACTCAGGGGCACCTTGACGAAACATTCGTCTTGTTGCGGCAGCGCGCAGCGCATGCGCACGTGATCGCCGTAATAGATGAGTCCGCGCACTTCGCTCGCAAGCGCGTTGCCGCCTTGCCGCTCGCCCGCTTCGGTCGATAGACGCAACCGTTCGGGACGAATGCAGGCCACGGCGGGCGTCCCTGCCCGCGCACCGGCCACGTTGCGGCCCACGACATGCGTGCCGTCGCTCAAGCGCAGGCGGCAAAACTCTCCGTCCACATCGGCGATCGTGCCGCGCAAGCGGTTGCTGTCGCCGATGAAGTTCGCGACGAATTCATTGCACGGCGTTTCGTAGAGGCGGTCCACCGTGTCGAGCTGCTGCACGATGCCTTTGTCGAACACGGCAACGCGATCGGACATCGTCAATGCTTCGCCCTGATCGTGCGTCACATAGACGAACGTCACCCCGAGCTTCTCGTGCAGCGCCTTGAGTTCGTATTGCATATGCTCGCGCAACTGCTTATCGAGCGCGCCGAGCGGTTCGTCCATCAGCACGAGCTTCGGCTCGAATACCAGTGCGCGCGCAAGCGCGATCCGCTGTTGCTGCCCGCCCGACAGTTGCGACGGATAACGCTTGGCGAAACCTTCCATGCGCACCATCTTCAGCGCTTCGGCCACCCGGTGGGCGCGCTCGGCGGCGCCTAGGTTGCGTACCGTCAGCGGATAGGCGACGTTCTGTTCCACCGTCATGTGCGGAAAGAGCGCGTAGTTTTGGAACACCATGCCGATGTTGCGCTTATGCGGCGGCACCGTGTTGAGCAGTTGGCCGTCGAGACGAATCTCCCCGCCGGTGGGGAATTCGAAGCCGGCCAGCATCATCAGACAAGTGGTCTTGCCCGAACCGGACGGCCCCAGCAACGTCAAAAATTCGCCCTGATAAATGTCGAGGTCGAGCGATTTGACGACGAGCGTTTCCCCGTCATACGTCTTTCGCACGCCGCGAAAGCTCACGATCACCTGATCCGTCTTCATCGTCCGTTGTCTCCGTTTCGCCTTGAGCGGCGCTCGAGCGTTCGCCGAGGCCCCACGCTGCGCTCGATCGCAAGCACCGCTCGCGCTCGGCACAATGATTTCAGCGCTTACATACCACGCCTCGCTCCGCAGTCCGCGGTTGCGAGGATTGGCTCCATCGACGAGCGAGCTCCGCACCGCAGTTGCAATCCAATATAATCGGTCACGGTTCCACGCAACGGAACCATTTCATTATTCCGAAGGGAACCACTTTGGATACGATCATTCTGTCGGACTGGCTCGCGGCCAGACTGGAACGCGGCGCGGCCGAGCCGATGTACCGCCAGGTGCTGCGCCTTGTGCAGCAGGCCATCCTGACAGGCCAACTGGCTCCCGGCACGAAGTTGCCGAGTTCGAGAATGCTGGCGGACGATCTCGATATCGCACGCAACACGGTTCTGCGCGTATATGACCAACTGACGGCCGAAGGTTATGTGCTCTCGACCACGGGCAGCGGCACTTATGTAGCCGACACGCGTCCGGACGCGAGCGCGGTTCGGCCCCGGTGCGCGCCGCGCGCGAACGAGCCGAGCAAGCCGCGCGAAGCGCTCGCTCAGCAAAGTCTGTCGGCGCGCGGCCGGCGTCTGATCGGACGCGCGGGCGTGGCGCCCAAGCAATGGGGCGCCTTTATGCCGGGCGTGCCCGACGTCACCGAATTTCCCGCCCGTACCTGGAGCCGCTTGCAAGCGCGGCTATGGAAAGAGGCGAACCCCGACTTGCTGACCTACTCTCCCGGCAGCGGCTACCGGCCGTTGCGGCGCGCATTGTCGGATTATTTGCGCGTGGCGCGGTCGGTCAAATGCTCTCCCGATCAAATCATCATCACGACGGGTATTCATCAATCGATGGACCTTGCCGTTCGGCTATTGGCCGACGTCGGCGATCGCGCCTGGGTGGAGGAGCCGTGTTACTGGGGTGCGCGCAGTGTGCTGCAAGCGGCGGGGCTCGAACTCGATCCGATGCCTGTGGACAACGAAGGGTTGAATCCGCGCGGGCCCGCGCTCTCGGCGCCGCCGCGCATCGCGGTCGTCACGCCGTCGCATCAATATCCGCTCGGCATGGTGATGAGTCTTGCCCGTCGCCGGACGTTGCTCGAATACGCGCGTCAGCACGGGGTATGGATCGTCGAGGACGATTACGACAGCGAGTTTCGCTACGGCAGCCGCCCGATCGCCTCGCTGCAAGGACTCGATGAAGCGGGACGGGTCATTTATGTCGGCAGCTTGGGGAAGATCTTGTATCCGGGCCTGCGCATCGGGTATATGGTCGCCCCGGAGCATCTGGTGGATACGTTCCGCACGGGCGTGGCCGAACTCTATCGCGAAGGCCAACTGATGCACCAAGCGGTGCTGGCCGAGTTCATCATGGACGGCTATCTGACATCGCACGTGCGCCGCATGCGAACGATGTACGGTGAGCGCCGCCAAATCCTTATCGATGCGATCACCGCCCGCTTCGGCGACGCGCTGCCGGTCATGGGCGACGAAGCGGGCCTGCACTTCGTGCTCGGCTTGCCCGACGGCACCGATGACCGAGCCATCACGTCCGCGGCTTTCGAAGCAGGCGTGATCGTGAGGCCGCTCTCCACTTACTACAGCCACGAGGACGCAGCGAAGACGGGCCTGCTGCTCGGCTACGCGTGCGTGCCGCATGAGCGGATCGGCCCGGCGTTCGATGCGCTGGCTCGTGTCATCGAGCGGCACATCGCGATCGGATCGGCGCGCGCGGCTTGACCCGCTTGACCCGCTTGACCCGCTTCGTCCGGCCGCGGACACGCGTTGCGCGGTGCCCGCGGAGCGGTTTCGAACACGCGATCCGTCAATACGTCGCGCTCAGCTTGGAAAACTGCAGGCTGCCGAAACCCGTGTCGTGGTCCCACCCGGTCGCCGGCTTATAGCCGTACTGGCCATAGCCGTTGTTGCTGGAGGCGGTCACGTCGCGCACGAGCGCCTTATTGCTCGATAGCTTCCTATACAAGCACGAAGTCGGCAGACCGATGACGTTGTTGTGCGCCGACTCGATCCGCGCAAAACCACCCACGAAAATCGGCGACGACAGGCTCGTGCCGCCCACCTGCTGGTCTGCCTGGCCGCCGATGACGATCAGCGCCCCCGTACTCGAGGCAGCATCGAATGCCACATCGGGCAACGCCCGCTTCTTCACCGCCGAACCGAGCACCGCCGTTTGCCACGCGGGCACCGCCTCGTACGAACTCACGCCGCCACCCGTCGCCCAGATGCGGGCGGCATTATCGGCCGGGTTGCCGAAGAAATCGAGATCGGCATAGGCCGCGCCTTCGTTCCACACGGTCTCGCCGGCCCAGGTCGTCCTGTTCGTCGTCGCGAGCGTCGTGCCGCCGACCGCGACCACATAGGGCGAACTCGCCGGCCACGACACGCTGTACTTCGTCATCGGAATCGTCGTGGTGATCGCCGTGCCGCTGCCGTTGTAATTGCCGATGAATCCCGGGGCGCCTTGCGGCGAGTAGGACCATTGATAGACGCCCGCATCGCCGGAGGCGATCGAGAAGATCTGGCCCTGTGCCGCCGCCTGCTTGAACGCGGCGTCGTTCGCCTTGAGCGAGCCGTCCGCGTATGCGGCCGCTTCGTCTTCGCCGAGCGACACGTTGATGAGCTTCGCCTCGTTACGCGTCGCCACCGTGTTGTAGGTCTGCGTCAACGTGGCATCGGTCAAGCCACTGTCGCTGCTGTCGCCATTGATCGCCGCGTAGAAAACGAGCTTTTTCACGCCGCCCGAGACGCCGACGATGTCCTGGCTATCCAAGTCCCATTCGGCCGGATCGCCGTCGTCGGCGAGCGTGCCCTGGCCGCCCGGCACCACGGCCGTGTTGACCGTCGGCAAACCGGCGCTTTGCGTGAATTGCTTCAGGTCCGCGATCGTTTGGGTCATATCGCCCCAGGTGACGATGCCGACCGTCGTTTTCGTCGCGGGCGGCAGGCCGCTCGCGCCGTAGATCTGCGCGAAATCGGTGGGCTTGTGGCCCACCTGCTGACCGGAAAGCATTTGCGCGGCATGGTCTTGCTCGCCGATCAACGCGCTCGGGGGCAACAGACGATGGATCAGCCGGTGCGGCACTTCCGCGTTTTGCAGACCCAACACGGCCTGCACCGCGCCGCCGAGTTCACCCGGCACTTGAGCGGGGGCATCGTTGCCGTAGACCGATTTGCCGCGATAGTTGAAACGTTTGAGGGTCACGTTGAAGGCGCCGCGCGCATTCTCGACGTTGCCTTCGGCGGAAATCAGCTTGTTGTTTTCCGAAACCGAGATGTTGCCGAAGCCGTTCGCCCGCAGGTGCGCGACCACGGCTTTCACCTGCGCTTGCGTCGGAGCGAAACGCTCGTTGAATTCGGCGGTGGTCAAATACCGCTGATAGTTCGCGCTTCCGGGCTCGCTCTGCTCCCGCAACAGCGCATCGAGCCCCGCCTCGTCGCGGCCCTTCAGCACCACCACGATATGCAATGGCTGGCTCACTTCGAGCGGCGTCACTTTCGTATCGGTCAGTGCCGGCATACCGGAAACGTTGAGTGCGTAGCCGGTCGGCGCCGCAACGCTCGTATCGGGGCGAACGCCGGCCGTGCGCTGCGCACCGGGAAGCAAAAACGCGCTCGTCGCCGTCGATACCCAAGACGTCGCCGCTTGTGCGCTCGACGGCAGTTGCGCAAGCGCGATCGCAAGAGGAAGCGCTGCCAATGAAAAACGCTTGAAAATCATGGAATCGGTTTTCTTATTCTTCGACATGAGAAACTCCGCGGTTCTTTTTGAAAAACCCGGCGGCATGGCTTATGGCACTAGCTCCGGGATTCGATGATGTGCGGCCGATGAATAATCGAATTTTTTCGCGCGATTTATGGCGACATCGAGCCCTCCCATGTGCAAATGGAATGAACGTCGGACGTCCTGCGAGCAGCCGCTGGGCTGCCCGCGTGAGACCACCTGGCCGGGTGGAGCAAGAACCGGCCCTTCGATGGGACGATGCCGATGAGACCGACTGGTTAGTAGGGCGCGCGGGTACTAGAAATCATTTGTTCCGCGTGAACATAGCAGCCGAAAATTCAACAGTCAAACCGAATACGCGGCGATAAGCATCCGCGAATTTCATTGATAAGCATTTGTAGAAGATGACGGCCCGAAGCTGTAAATACCGGTTTGTTTTTATGCGATATGGCATCGCGGGCTGAAAGCGATGGGAATACCCCAGCCGGGGCAAGGGGCACCCCCATACCCGTGCGGCTTACCGCCCCGCCCCACGATCCAACGACGCCGCGCGAAGTGCCTGCCCGGGATCGGCGAATACCCGCTGCCTGAGCTGCGCGACTTGCGCCTCGCGCTCGGCCGGCGATAGGCCCATCGCGTCGATGCGCTCGCGCTGCACGGTGTAGTCGGCATATTTCGCATGCCACGCGTCATCGCTTTGCTGCATCTTCACGATGCGTTCCGCCGCTTGGGGCCCGAATTCCTGCGTAGCCTTCGCTCGCAACTGATCGAGCGTCATCCCTTGTTGCTCGAGCGTCGCTACGGCTTGAATGCGCGCCTGAGCGTCTTCGCTTTTCTCTAGGGCGGCGCGCTCCCGAGGCGGCAAGCTTTGCGCGAGCGCTTGCAGGCGCGCCGCCTTTTGCGCCTCGCTCAAACTCGAATCGCGCAGCACCCGCCAGCGCTCGATCATGTAATGCGCGTGCCGCCAGTCGGCGCCGAAAAAGGCTTCGCTCCAATCGGCGCCGAGCGTTCGCGTCGCGACCGACGCGCACTCGTCCAGCGAGGATTGCATCGCATCGAGATCGCTCGTGCGAGCGGTGCCGTCCGCCGGCGCCGACGTGGAAAGTTGGCGCAAGCTGCTCATCGCCGCGAGGTAAGCCTCATAGCGTTGCCACGCATCGAGCGCCTCGGGCTGCGCCACCGTGCCGTCGAGTTGCGCCGCGATCTCCCGGCGCACGAGCGCATCGAGCGCCGGGTGCGGCATCTCGTGTTGCGCCGTGAGGAAATAGTCGAAGAACTCGCGTACGCCGCGTGTTTTGCGCAAATGACCGTGGTCATCGAGCGCTAGCCGCGGCGGCGTGGAGCCGTTTAGCGAAACGGGTAGCGAGGGCGCCACCGGGGTGGCACCCGGGCGCGCCGCGTGGGCCGGCAAGGCACCGCTCGCCGCGACGACGGGGTCGGGCGAGCGTGCGCTAGGCGCCCTGGCCGGCGCATTGAAAAACCAGATCGCGGTAGCGGCGGCGGCACCGGCTAGACCGAACAGCGCGAGCGTACCCGCGGTCTTCTTTGCATCGGCAGGGCGCATCATGAGTTACAGCCCCTGAACTTTCAGCCGGTTGGCATGCGCGCGAATCACCGCGAGCGGGTCTTCCGCATTTTGACCCAGCACGCCCAGCACTTGATTGATTTCGTCGACGTGATCCCAGTGATAGCTCGTGCTCAAGACTTGACCGAAGAGCGCGCTACACACCGATACGAGCCCGTCGTTCGGACCCGAGTTCCGATTGACCATGATCGTCCCGGAACCGTACAGCGTCACCGTGGACGGATCTTTGATATTGGCCGGATCGAGCGGTCCCGATACGCTCGTGTCGCTCGCGCCCTGCAACCCGAGCGCGGACCATGTCGGCTGAATCGCGCTGCCCGCCCACGAATACAGGTAATGCACGTTGCCGTTGACGGTCTCGGTCGCAGCGCCCGTCTGGCACGAGCCGGGAGCGCCGAGGCCGGCGCTCGGCACGGCTTGGTTGTACTGAGCCGCCCCCGACGTGGTCAGCGCGGTCAATGCGGCGATCGCGTCTTGATTCGTGTTGAAGTTGCTGCTGAAGAGCGTACCGAGCAGATTGGCGAACTTCGCGATCAACGGCTCGGCCAAACCCGTCGGGTCTTTCGCGAGCACGCCGGCCACGTAATCCGCGAATTCGGAGCCACGATGCGGCGTGCCGATCGTCGTCACCGATGCGACTAGGTCGGGCGCAACCGCGGCGACGTATCGCACCGTCAGTCCGCCTTGGCTGTGGCCGATGAGGTTCACCTTTTGCGCTCCCGTTGCCGCGAGCACTTGCTGCACGTAGGCCAGCAATTGCTCGCCGCGTCCGTTCGGCCCCAGATCGCCCTGGAAGCCCGATAGGTTCGCCACATAGACATTGGCGCCATGCGCTTCGAGATCGCTTGCCACGCCGTACCAGTAGTCGAGCACGTTCGCATAGCGATCGGTGCCCGAGAGCCCGTGCACCAGCACGATCGGATATTGCGTCGCGGCGTAATCGTCCACCGCCGGCCCCGTATCCGCCATGGCGGCACTCGGTTCGGCAAGCGCAAGAACCGCGGCGGAACTGGCGAATCCCGCTAATGAGGCGCTGCCGAGGGCGAGCGCCGCCAAACTACTCATTATTTTCTTCTTGAACGTCCTAGCCATGCTATTTCCTCCAATTCCATTTAAATGAAATGTCGAATAGAAATTCATACGGCGTTTTAAACACAACCGCGATGGAACCCTTGCTGCAGGCGCCACACGGCGCATTGGAGTGAAGCATCAAATTACGCTGGACGTAAGGGAAATCATTCAATTAGAAAAGTGTCACTAATCTGAATAAACCGTTATGTACGACGTTTTTTCATTTCCATTACATGAAAACCGCATTAACACGGATTACGATTTTTATCCATTGATTAAAGATTCGCATAACACCTCGCTACCAAATCCAGGAGGGTAATTTTCCGCATCTCGTCTTTGATCCGATGCGGACGAAAAAAAAGCTGGGTCCGTTCACCACGGACCCAGCCCTTGAACCGCTATTTTCTACTAGCTCGCCCGGCTCGCTCAGGCGACGTCGATCGCGGCCGCCACGGCGCGATGGGACTCGGCCGTCAAACCCTTCGTCAACTCGAGCGCCTGCCGCTCGAACAAGCGTCGATACAAGCCGCCATCGAGCCGGATCAACGCCTCGTGATTGCCTTCTTCGACGATACGGCCCTTGTCCAGCACGAGCAGTCGATCGAGCGAGCGAACCGTCGACAGCCGATGCGCGACGACCAACGTGGTGCGCCCTTGCATCAACCGCTCCATGGCTTGCTGAATCGACGCTTCGCTTTCGCTATCGAGGCTCGACGTGGCCTCATCGAAAATGAGCACCGGCGCATCCGCCAAGAAAGCACGCGCGATTGCCACGCGTTGACGCTCGCCACCCGAGAGCTTCACGCCGCGCTCGCCCACGAGCGTGTCATAGCCGTTCGGCAGCGACATGATGAACTCGTGCGCGTTGGCGAGCCTTGCGGCGCGTTCGATTTCGACCTGCGAGGCGCCCGGGCGCGCATAAGCGATGTTCTCGGCCAGCGAACGATGAAACAAAAGCGGCTCTTGCTGCACGATCGCGATTTGCGAACGCAGCGAGGCTTGCCGGACGTCGGCGATGTTTTGCCCGTCGATGGTGATGGCGCCCTCCGAGACGTCGTACAAGCGTTGGATCAGCTTGATGAACGTCGTCTTGCCCGAGCCCGAATGTCCGATCAAGCCCACCCGTTCGCCCGGCGCGATCCGTACGGAGAAATCGGCGTACAAGGGCTCGGCGTGCGCGTCGTAGCGGAACGTCACGTGCTCGAAGCGGATCTCGCCGCGCTCGACGACGAGCGAACCCGCACCGGGCTTGTCGTCGATGCCGAGCGGTTGCCGCGTCAATTGCGCCAGCTCTTCCATATCGTTCACCGACCGCTGCAATTGACGCACGAGCATGCCGACGTCGCGCAGATAACCTTGCAAGACCAAGAACATCGTCAACGAAAATGCGAGGTCGCCCACGCCGGCCCGGCCCTCGAGCCACAGCACGAGTCCCACGCCGAGCATGGCGGCTTGCATGAACGCGAGCATGACGTTTTGCAGGCTACCGTTGAACGTACCGCGCACCCACGCACGGCGCGTGCGATGGCGCCACTTGCCGATCACGCGCGACAAACGCTGCTCTTCGCGCAACTCCGCGCCGAATGCCTTGACCACGGGATTGCAAGTTACGGCGTCGGCGAGCGCGCCGCCCATGCGCGTGTCCCACGCATTGCCAAGCCGCGCGGCGGGCGCGACCACGCCGATCGTCAACGCCACGGTCGTGCCGATGTACAGCACCGCGCCCACGCCGACGACGGCACCCATGATCGGCCAGTGCATGCCGAGCAAGATCGTCGCGCCGACCAGCATGACGACGGACGGCAAGAGGCCGAGCAGCAGCGTGTCGTTGAGCATGTCGAGCGCCCACATACCGCGCGTGATCTTGCGCACGGTGGAGCCGGCGAAGCTGTTCGCATGCCAGTCGGTCGACAAGCGCTGCACGCGATGGAACGCGTCGCCCGCGATTTCGCTCATCATTCGCAGCGTCAGCGCGATGATGCCGGCGTACGTCAGGTAGCGCAAAACGGCACTGCCGAGCGCGAGCGCGATCATCGCCGCGAACGATTGGAGTGCGCCGTGCAGTGCGCCCTGAACCGCCCCGGGAATCGTGGAGGCTGGTTGGTTTAAGTTGATGCCGGCATTGCAACTGGGTTGCAGAGTTGCCGGTAGTAGTTTGCCTCAGCTTCAGCGGGCGGGATATAGCCGAGCGGTTCCAT
>NZ_PNYA01000025.1 GCF_002879885.1 Trinickia dabaoshanensis | reverse complement strand
CTACAGCGGCTCATTGCCGAGTTCGCGGGCTTGCTCGCCCAAATCGCACCGCACCGTACCCACAGCGCTACCGCCCAAAAAACAAACCCCATGCTCCGAAAAACATGGGGTTCGTCAGCAGTCTGAGCCGCGTCCCGTAAGACGCGGCTTTTTTTGTCGCCTATATTGCGAGCCGGCTCAGCGCTGTTTTAGCTTAGCGAATGCAGCGGCCATCGCGCCGGCCGGTTCGCTTTCGCGTGCACGCTGCGGTGCGCGTGAGGCTCCGGCGGGGCGGCTCGAGCCACGTTCGTCGCGCGAGGCAGGGGCGGCGTCGTCGGCCAGGCGCATCGTCAAGGCGATGCGCTGCCGTTTGACGTCGACCTCGATCACTTTGACCTTGACCACTTGGCCGGCCTTGACGACCTCGTGCGGGTCCTTGATGAACTTCGTCGACATCGCCGAAACGTGAACGAGCCCGTCTTGGTGAACGCCGATATCGACGAATGCGCCGAAGGCCGCGACGTTCGTGACAACGCCTTCGAGGACCATCCCAGGCGTGAGATCGGAAATCTTCTCGACGCCTTCGCGGAACGTCGCCGTCTTGAATTCGGGGCGTGGATCGCGGCCCGGCTTTTCGAGTTCGGCGAGGATATCGCGCACCGTCGGCAAGCCGAAGCGCTCGTCGACGAATTCGGCGGGCGACAGTCCGCTCAGCGCGTCGCGATTGCCGAGGACGTCGCCGATTTGCTTGCGGATTTTCGCGAGCATCCGCTCGACGACCGGATACGCTTCCGGGTGCACCGACGAGCGATCGAGCGGGTTCTCGCCGCCATTGATGCGCAAAAAGCCCGCGGCCTGCTCGAACGTTTTCTCGCCGAGGCGGGGCACCTTGCGAAGGTGCTCGCGCGACGGGAACGGGCCGTTCGAATCGCGGTATTCGACGATATTGCGCGCCAGCGTGCTGTTCAATCCGGAAACACGAGCGAGCAGGGCGACCGAGGCCGTGTTGGCATCGACCCCGACGGCGTTCACGCAGTCTTCCACCACGGCGTCGAGCGAACGGGCCAGTTCGCGCTGATTGACATCGTGCTGATATTGACCGACGCCGATCGCCTTCGGCTCGATCTTGACGAGTTCGGCGAGCGGATCTTGGAGTCGGCGGGCGATCGAGACAGCGCCGCGCAGCGAGACGTCGAGATCCGGAAACTCCTTCGCGGCGAGCTCGGACGCCGAATACACGGACGCGCCGGCTTCCGAGACGACGATCTTTTGCAGCTTCAGTTCCGGATGGCGAGCGATGAGTTCGCTCGCCAGCTTGTCGGTTTCGCGCGAAGCGGTGCCGTTGCCGATACTGATCAGTTCGGCCTGCGTCTGCGCCGCGATACGCGCGAGCTTGGCGAGCGAGCCGTCCCAGTCGCGACGGGGCTCGTGCGGATAGATGGTATCGGTCGCGAGCAGCTTGCCCGTACGGTCGACGACAGCCACCTTGACGCCGGTGCGCAAGCCCGGATCGAGGCCGATGACGGCCTTCGGGCCCGCCGGCGCGGCCAACAGCAAGTCTTTCAAGTTTCGGGCGAACACGCGAATCGCTTCGTGCTCGGCGGCTTCACGCAACTGCGTCAGCAGTTCGTTTTCGAGATGTGGCTGCACTTTCACGCGCCAGCACCAGCGGCAGACGTCGGACAGCCACTTGTCGGCCGGGCGGCCTTGATTCGAGATGCCAGCATGGCGTGCGATGAGCGCCTCGCAAGGATGCGGCACTTGCGCGTCGAGTTCCTCGCCGAGCCCGAGCTTGATCGTCAAAACGCCGGCGTTGCGGCCCCGGAACAGCGCGAGCGCACGGTGCGACGGCACCGTCTTCCACGTTTCGGCGTAGTCGTAGTAATCGCGGAATTTCTCGCCTTCTTCGTTTTCCTTGCCTTCCACCACGGACGAGGAGACGACGCCGCGTTCTGACAGGTACTCGCGCAGCTTGCCTAGCAACTCGGCCGTTTCGCCGAATCGCTCGGAGAGGATGTCGCGTGCACCGTCGAGCGCCGCTTTGACGTCGGCTACGCCCTTTTCGGCATCGACGTATGCCGCGGCTTCGGTTTGCGGGTCGAGGCGAGGATCGGCGAGCAATGCTTGCGCGAGCGGCTCGAGGCCCGCTTCGCGGGCGATTTGCGCGCGCGTGCGCCGCTTCTGCTTGTAGGGCAGGTACAGATCTTCGAGGGCTTGCTTGCTGTCGGCCGCTTCGATGGCCGAGCGCAACTCATCGGTCAGCTTGCCTTGTTCCTCGATGCTCGCGACGATCGTGGCGCGCCGCTCTTCCATTTCGCGAAGGTAAAGCAGGCGCTCTTCGAGCTGGCGCAATTGCGTATCGTCGAGGTTGCCCGTGACTTCCTTGCGGTAGCGGGCGATGAACGGGACGGTGGAGCCTTCGTCGAGCAGTTGCACGGCTGCTGCCACTTGACGCGGCTGCACGGTGAGCTCGGTCGCGATGCGCTGTACGATCTTGAGTGCTACGGTGTCCGTCATAGAAGCGTTTGGCTGCGAGGCCCCGGCGACGTACCCCCAAAAGCGGGGAAACGCCGGCCGGCGGCCGAGTTGCTGAAGCGGCGCATTTTGCCACAAATGCCCGGCCGGTCGAGCGCGGGTGTTAGAATTTCGACCATGTTCCGATCCCCGCCCACGACGTTGCCAACCTCCCGTTTTTCTTTTGCTCCGCGCGCCGCCATTCTCGCCCTGACGGCGCTCGCGTGTTCGTTCGCGATGTCCGCCGCATCCGCGCAAGCGGTGCCGGCCGATGTATCCGCCGCATCTGCTTCCGCGGCGAGCGACGCCGCGGCTGCCCGCGTCCGCGACTTTCAGGCGCGCCAGGATGCGCTCGACGCGCGCACTGCGCAAAACGATTACGCGTACGGCGTGGTGACGCATAATTGCTACAGCAAGTTTTTCGTCAATGCCTGCCTGGGCAGCGCGCGCGACAAGATGCGCGCCGTGCGTGGGCAAATCCATGCGGAGCAACTAGCGCTCGACGACGAGCGCCGGTCCGCCCATGCGCAGCAGCGTGACGAGCAAGATGCGCTGCGCCGTGCCCGCGACGAGCAAGAGGCGCCGCAGCGGGCGGCTACGGCAGCGCAGAACGCGCAGGCGTACGAGCAAAAGCAGCGTCAGCATGAACTGGATCAGGCCCAGCGAGGCGCCGAAGCGCCCCAGCGCGCGGCTAACCAAGCGGCCTACGAGAACAAGCAGTCGGATTATCAGCGCAAGCTAGAGCAGGCCCGGCAAAACGCGGCGAAGGATGCGGCGGAACGGGCCGAGCGGGCGCAGCGGTTCTCGCAAAAACAAGCCGACGCGGCGCAGCACAAGGCCGACGTGGAGGCCCGCCAGAAGCAGGCGGCGCAAAAGGCTCAGGAACAGCAGCAGGAACAGAAGCAGCAGCAGGAACAGCAAAAGCGTTTGCAGCAGGAGCAGCGGGACAGCGACTGAGGCTCGGCGGTTTTGCTGGTGGACGGTAACCTCAGGCGTGCCGCCGCATCGAGCGGCGGGCGGGCCTAACGAACCGAGGAGTCGACCATGCGTGGCCATCAGGCGATCCAACCGAACGCGCTTCAAGATCGCATTTTGCAGTTGCAGTCGGAGCATAGCGAACTCGATCGCATGATCGACAAATTGGCAATCTCCTCGGATATCACCGACCTCGAGCTTAGGCGTCTTAAAAAGCGCAAGCTCAAGGTCAAAGACGACATCTTGTTGCTGCAATTGCAGCTCGAACCGGACAGGCACGCGTAAGCGGCGAGCGGGCAAGCGTTCGCGCCGCGCGCCTCGCGCCGGATATTGCAGGGAAACGCTTGCCTTGAACTCACCGCTCGATGCCTCTACCGGGGCGCCGCTCGCCGCGGCGCCTCAATCGCCCAAGGGGCACTCCGAAGGCGCCGCGCAGACGGCGCCGGCCAAGCAGGACGTGCGCTCGCCGCACGCGCTTGCGGCTGCGCTCGCCCCGCGCCGGCGCGCCGAACTCGATGCGATTTTTGCGAACGACGGTCTGCTCGCCCGCACGATCGACGGCTACCGGCCCCGTGCCTCTCAAATCGAGATGGCTTGCGCGGTGGCGGCGGCCATGGAAGCCTCCGGGCGGTCGATGCCCGAGCCCGCGATGTTCGAGGCGCAACGCCGCCCCGCCCGCCGCCTACGCAGCGAGGCAGAGGGCGAGAGCCCTGGCGAGGGCGCCGAGGCCCCGAAATCCGAGGAGGGCACGGACGGCGAGAACACGCTGATCGTGGAAGCCGGCACGGGCACGGGCAAAACATTCGCGTATCTCGTCCCGGCCATGCTCTGGGGCGGCAAAGTCATCGTTTCGACGGGTACGAAGCACCTGCAAGACCAGCTCTTCCAACGCGACGTGCCGACCGTTCGCGATGCGCTCGCCGTGCCGGTGTCGGTCGCGATGCTCAAAGGGCGGGCCAACTACCTCTGCCATTACTATTTGCAGCGCACCGCGGACAATGGGCGCTTGCCGTCGCGCCAAGACACGGCTTACCTGCAGGACATCGTGCGCTTCGCCAAGATCACGCGCACCGGCGACAAGGCCGAGCTGGCGAGCGTCCCCGAGAACGCCGCGGTCTGGTCGATGGTGACATCGACGCGCGAGAACTGTCTCGGCCAGGAGTGCCCGAACTACAAGGACTGCTTCGTGATGCAGGCCCGGCGCGAAGCTCAGCAAGCGGACATCGTCGTCGTCAACCATCACTTGTTCTTCGCCGACATCATGTTGCGCGACACGGGGATGGCTGAACTTTTGCCTACCGCCAACACGATCGTGTTCGACGAGGCGCACCAGTTGCCGGAGACGGCGACGCTGTTCTTTGGCGAAACGCTCTCGACGGCGCAACTGCTCGAACTTGCGCGCGACGTCGTGGCCGAGGGCTTGGCGCATGCGCGCGACGCCGTCGAATGGGTCAAGCTGGGTGCTGCGCTGGAACGTGCCGCGCGCGACGTGCGGCTCGCGTTCAAAGACGATACGCTGCGCGTGTCGGCCGCTCAGTTGGGCGACGAGCACGCTCTGTACGGCGCCCTCGATGCGTTGGAGGTGGCGCTGGAGGCGGTCGCCGCCGCGCTCGCGGGCCAAGCCGAGCGCGCCGAATCCTTGGGTGCCTGCTTGCGGCGTGCCCGGGAGTTGCAAGATCAACTATCGCGATGGACGACGCTGCCCGCAGATGAGACGCCCGCAGCAACGGCATCGTCCGCAACGGCGCCCTCTGGCGGTGCCGATTTCAACGAACGTATCCGATGGGTGGAAGTGTTCGCCCATTCGGTCCAGCTCCACGAAACGCCGCTGTCGGTCGCGCCGATCTTCGCGAAGCAGCGCGCCGGGGTGCCGCGTGCCTGGATCTTCACGTCGGCGACATTATCGGTACGCGGCGATTTCACGCACTACGCGGCCCAGATGGGGCTCGACGCGCGCCGCTCGATGACGCTGCCAAGCCCATTCGACTACGGCACGCAAGGGTTGCTGTACGTTCCGCGCAACTTGCCGCAACCGTCGTCACCGGCTTTTACGGACGCCGTGTTCGAGGCCGCGCTGCCCGCCATCGAAGCGGCGGGTGGGGGCGTTTTCGTCTTGTGCACGACGTTGCGCGCGGTGGACCGCATCGCCAACAAGCTGCGCGAAGTGATCGAGGCGCGCGGATGGTCGATGCCGTTGCTCGTGCAGGGCGACGCAAGCCGCACCGAGCTGCTCGATCGTTTCCGTGCCTATGGCAACGCGATCCTCGTCGGAAGCCAGAGCTTTTGGGAGGGCGTGGACGTGCGCGGCGATGCGCTTTCGCTCGTCGTCATCGACAAGCTGCCGTTCGCTCCTCCCGACGATCCCGTGCTGTCCGCGCGCCTCGACGCACTGACGAAAAAGGGGCTCAGCCCGTTTGCCGTGCATCAGTTGCCGCAGGCGGTCATTACGTTGAAGCAGGGCGCGGGCCGCTTGATTCGCGCGGAAACCGATCGGGGCGTGTTGATGATTTGCGATACGCGTTTGGTCGATAAACCTTATGGGCGCCGGATTTGGCAAAGTCTGCCGCCGTTCAAACGCACACGCGAAATCGAAGTGGTACGAGAATTCTTCGAGGAGAACAAAGCGCAGCGCTGAGCGGGACGACCGTCGAGCGAAGGCCGCTCAGCCAACAAAAAACCGGTCGCATGGACCGGTTTTTTTGCGGCCTTCGCAAGCGCCCCAAATGAAGCGCTTCGCGATGGCCGGCTTAGAACTGCCACCAGGACTTCTTCGTGCCGGCGCGCGGATGGCCCGTGATATACGGACTATCCGGGAAGGTTCCGGCCAGCACGCGGCGCGTGTCGTCGGCGAGCTTCGTTTCATTGAGCTTCGTGTACGACAACATCATGATGTGAAGCGCGTCCTCGATCGCGGGTGCGTTCTTGTATTCCTTGACGGCCGTCTGCGCGCGGTTGATCGCCGCGACGTAGGCACCGCGCCGATAGTAGTAATCGGCCGCATGAACTTCGTACGAGGCGAGCGCGTTCACGATGTAGCGCATGCGCGCGGCCGCATCCGGCGCGTACTTGCTGTCGGGATATTTATCCACGACGACCTTGAAGGCATCGTACGACTGGCGCAGCGACTTCGGATCGCGTTCGCTCATGTCCTGGCCCGAGAAGCGCCCGAACAGACCGAGGTCGTCGTTGAAGTGAATCATCCCCTTCAGGTAGTACGCATAGGAGATATCCGGGTGATCGGGGTGCAGCCGAATGAAGCGATCGATGGCTTCGTCCGCGGCGGCGGTTTCACTGTCTTTCCAATTGCAATAGGCGACGTTGATTTCCGCCTGTTGAGCAAAATGACCGAACGGGTCGCGGCCTTCGAGTGCCTCGAAGTATTTTGCGCACTTGCCCCAATCGCCGCTCGTCAATGCATCTTGGGCCTCCGAGTATAATTTGTTATTTGCCCAGCTCGCCGTCTCATCGGTCTTTTGCGGCAGGCCGTGGCAGCCTGCCACGAGCACCGCGGCCGCGACAAGGGCCAGGCCGGCCGAAGCGGAATGGACCGCACGCTTCGCCGCGCGGCTTGCCGCGCACGAGGCCGTGCGCATCATGGTGTTGAAGGCTCGCCGCATTTCTCCACGCTTCCTAGCAATCAGTCTCACTCAGTGACCCAGTTTCAATGACCCGCACACGTCCTTCCGGCAACATGCTCGGCCCTATCGATGAAAGCGCCGATTATAGCCGAAGCGGCAGCCCCGCCGACGCTTGCGCAGACAAGGCCTCGAATATGCCGCCCGCCGCTCGCGCGCTCAGCCCCGCTCATGCTTCCGACGATGCGCTCCGCGTCGCACTCGTACCGGCCGCGCTCGCCGGAGAGCGGCTCGACAAGGTGCTCGCCAAGGTGTTTCCGGAATACTCGCGCAGCCGCTTGCAAAGCTGGACCGAGGCCGGGCGCGTCTTGCTGAACGGCGCCCCCGCGAAAGTGCGTCAGGCCGTGCCGCTCGACGCGCGCATCGAGCTTACCCCCGATCGCCTGCCTGAGCAGCTTGCGTTTACCCCGGAGCCGGTGCCGCTCGACGTCGTCTACGAAGACGACGCGCTCGTCGTCATCGATAAACCCGCCGGTCTCGTCGTGCATCCGGCCGCAGGCAATTGGAGCGGCACGATCCTGAACGGGCTGCTGCATCGTTACCCCGACGCGGCCGGTTTGCCGCGCGCCGGCATCGTCCATCGGCTCGATAAGGAGACGTCGGGCTTGATGGTGATCGCGCGCACGCTCGAAGCCCAAACCGATCTCGTGCGGCAATTGCAGGCGCGCACCGTCAAGCGCCGTTATGTCGCGCTGGTGTGGGGCGCGATGCCCGCTGAAGGCATCATCGATGCGCCGATCGGACGCGATCCGCGCGAACGCACGCGTATGGCGGTCGTCGCGGGTGCGTCTGGAAAGAGCGCGCGTACGCGTTTTCGGCTCGTCGATCAAACGATTTGGAAGCAACAAACCGTCAGCGCGGTTCATTGCGATCTCGAAACGGGGCGCACGCATCAGATTCGTGTGCATTGCGCGCATGCCGGGCATCCGTTGCTGGGCGACCCGGTCTACGGTAGCGCGCGCGGGCGCCGTTCGAGTGCGCCGTTACCCGGCGGCTTTGCGCGGCAGGCCCTGCATGCATGGCAACTCGGGCTCGTGCATCCGGGCACGGGACGGCCGATGCGTTGGCGAGCCGATTTGCCCGACGATATGGCCGAACTCGTGCAAGCGCTCGGCTTCGGGAACGATGCCGCGCAGTTCGAACAGGGCGAGTTCGACGACGAGACGTACGACGAATCGGAAGCGATGCAGGTAGGTTACGAAGACGAGGACGACGACGCCGATCTCGAATGACTGTGGGCGGGCACACACCGCCGTCGCGCCGGGCTCGCGCTCGGCACATAGAAGCCGCCTATGGATCGAATGCCGGATCGGCAAACGAACGAATCGAGAAGGCAACCGAATATGACGAAATCCGATCAATTGTCGCTAAGTGAGCCGCTTTTGACCGAAGCCGATTGCCTGCGTCCGGCTTGGGATGTATCGCCGCGCGTACGCGCACTCGTGACGACGCGCTCGGGCGGCGTCAGCTTGCCGCCCTACGGCCGCTGGAGCGGCGGGCGCGAAGCGGCGGGCGGCTTGAACTTGGGATTGCATACGGGCGACGATCCCGCTCGCGTCGCGTGCAATCGGACACGCCTGTTGTCGCTCGCGGGCGTGCGGGCCGCGTGGCTCGAGCAGGTCCACGGCGACGAACTCGTGCGTGCCGATGAAGTGCCGTCCGATACGCCCGCGCGGGCCGACGCGAGCGTGACGTCGGTTCCGGGCGTCGCTTGTCTCGTGATGGTGGCCGATTGCCTGCCGGTGCTGCTGTGCGATGAACAAGGCCGCGCGGTCGGGGCGGCGCATGCGGGCTGGCGTGGTCTCGTTGCCGGCATCGTCGAAAAGAGCGCGAGACGGGTTGCCGATCTCGCGCAATGCCCCACGGACACGCTGCACGCGTATCTCGGGCCGGCCATCGGCCCGAGCGCCTTCGAAGTCGGCGACGACGTGCGAGACGCGTTCATGGCGGCCGCCGCGGCTACCGAGCGCGAGGCTACCGCGCAAGCGTTCGTGCCGCGCGTGGGTACGCCGGGCAAGCACTTGGCCGATTTATACGCGCTCGCGCGCCTGCGCCTTGCGCGGCTCGGCGTGACGCGCGTCACGGGCGGGGACGCTTGCACGGTGACCGATCGGGAGCGCTTTTATTCGTACCGGCGCGATCGCGTGACGGGCCGGATGGCCGCGCTTGTTTGGCTAGCCGATTAACGCCGGGGCACCCCCGCGCCGCACAACGGCGCTACTACGAAAGCCCCAGGCGGCGCCCTGCGGGCGGCGGCTCTCGTTTATGCGAGCGCGCGCACATGCCGATGGCGCTTGGCTTGCGCGCGCGCCATCGACATCGGGAAAACGATAATAAAAAACCTATCGCGCTGCGGCAAAATCGGTCCGAAGCATTGACATGCCTCGTGGCGGGGAGCAAGAATGACCGCTCGCAAGGGTGAGCGCAGCGAGGGTCGCGAGGGTTCGCCCACGTATGCTCGACGCCCGCCTCTCAACCAGTCTTCCTAGACTCACGGCCAAAAGCGGGTATGACTGCATCAAAACGTCAATCGACTTCTTCTCACTCCGAAACTTCTTCGAGCCGCGAGCAGCAAGCCGAAGCGGGTAACGCGGACATGCAACGGATGTTCGAGGCTTGGATGGGCGCGTGGCGCTCGTTGGCCGATCCGAGCAAGTGGCCCACGGCGCAAGCGGGCGCGACGCCCGGTCAGGCGGGCAATGGGCAGGCGGGCAATGGAGCGTTTCCATTCGCTTTCCAGATGCCGCAAATGCCCCCGATGCCTCCGATGCCGGCCATGTCCGCGATGGGGCTGCCTTCGATGTCCGACGCCCAACAGGCATTCGCCGGCATGAAGCTGCCCGTCGCCTCGATCTCGCCCGAGCGCCTGCAGGCGCTGCAAGCCGATTACTCGCGCGATTGCCTCGCGCTGTTGCAGCAGGCGAGCGGGACCGGCAACGCGGCGCCCGAGTTGCCCGATCGGCGCTTCAACTCCGACGCCTGGAAAGCGACGCCCGCGTTCGCCTATACGGCCGCCTGGTATTTGCTCAACGCGCGTTATCTGCAAGCGTTGGCCGATGCTGTGGAAGCCGACGCGAAGACGCGCGAGCGGATTCGATTCGCGGTGCAGCAGTGGACGGCGGCAGCCTCGCCCAGCAACTTCCTCGCGCTGAACCCCGAGGCGCAAAAGGCGCTGCTCGATACGCACGGCGAGAGCCTGCGGCAAGGCGTCATGAACCTGTTGGCAGACATGCGCCGCGGCAAGATTTCGCAGAGCGACGAGTCGCGCTTCGTCGTCGGCAAGAACATCGGCGCGACCGAAGGCGCGGTCGTCTTCGAAAACGAACTGATTCAACTGATCCAATACAAACCGCGTACGCCGAGCGTGTTCGAGCGGCCGCTGTTGATGGTGCCGCCTTGCATCAACAAGTTCTACATTCTCGATCTGCAGCCCGAAAGCTCGCTCGTCGCGCACGCGCTCGAATCCGGACATCAGGTCTTCATGATCTCGTGGCGCAATGTCGATGCGTCGCTAGCCGGCAAAACCTGGGACGACTACGTCAATGACGGTGTGCTGGCCGCGATCGACGTCGTCAAAAGCGTGAGTGGGCGAGAGCAGATCAACACGTTCGGCTTCTGTATCGGCGGAACGATGATCGCCACCGCACTCGCGGTGCTCGCGGCGCGCGGGGAGCATCCGGCGGCATCGATGACGCTGCTCACCGCGATGCTCGATTTCTCGGATACGGGCGTGCTCGACGTCTTCGTCGACGAGGCTCACGTGCGTATGCGCGAACAAGCGATCGGCGGCGGCAACGGCGCGCCGCCGGGGCTCATGCGCGGTATCGAATTCGCCAATGCGTTCTCGTTTTTGCGGCCCAACGATCTCGTATGGAACTACGTGGTCGACAACTATCTCAAAGGGCGCACGCCTGCACCGTTCGACTTGCTTTATTGGAACGGCGATTCGACGAATCTTCCCGGGCCGATGTACGTCTGGTATCTGCGCAACACGTATCTCGAGAACAAGCTGCGCGAGCCGGGCGCGTTGAGCGTTTGCGGCGAGCCGCTCGATCTGTCGCGCATCGACGTGCCGACGTTCATCTACGGCTCGCGGGACGACCATATCGTGCCTTGGCGTACCGCCTATGCGTCGGCACCGTTGTTGACGGGACCGCAGCGGTTCGTGCTCGGCGCATCGGGGCACATCGCGGGGGTCATCAATCCGCCGGCGAAGGGCAAACGCAGTTATTGGTCGCATGAAGGCAATGAGAAGACGCTGCCAGAGAACCCGGACGACTGGTTCGAGCAAGCCGTCGAGAAGCCCGGTAGCTGGTGGCCGGACTGGATGGCATGGCTCGAGCCGTACGGCGGCAAGAAAGTGAAGGTCCGCGCGCAGCTTGGATCGGCCGAATATCCGGTCATCGAGCCGGCGCCGGGCCGATACGTTCAAGAGCGCGATTGATCGCGTCCAACCAGATTTCCAACTACGATGCGCGGCTCATCGTTCGAGCCGCCTCACCCGCAAGGAGTCACAAATGACTGACGTAGTGATCGTATCGGCCGCTCGCACCGCCGTGGGCAAATTCGGCGGTTCGCTCGCGAAGATTCCGGCGCCGGAACTCGGCGCAACGGTCGTTCGGGCGGTGCTCGAGCGTGCGGGCGTCAAGCCCGAGCAGGTGAGCGAGGTCATTCTGGGCCAAGTGCTCACGGGCGGCTCGGGCCAAAACCCGGCGCGCCAGTCGCTGATCAAGGCGGGCTTGCCCGCCGCCGTGCCGGGCATGACCATCAACAAGGTATGCGGTTCGGGTTTGAAGGCCGTGATGCTGGCCGCGAATGCGGTGATCGCGGGCGACGCCGACATCGTGGTGGCCGGCGGCCAAGAGAACATGAGCGCGGCGCCGCACGTGCTGCCGGGTTCGCGCGACGGTTTCCGCATGGGCGATGCCAAGCTGGTCGACACGATGATCGTGGACGGGTTGTGGGATGTCTACAACCAGTATCACATGGGCATCACGGCCGAGAACGTCGCCAAGGAATACGGCATTACGCGCGAGGAGCAGGATAAGTTTGCCGCGCTTTCGCAAAACAAGGCCGAGGCGGCGCAAAAGGCCGGGCGCTTCGACGACGAAATCGTTCCGGTCCAGATTCAGCAGCGCAAGGGCGACCCGATCAGCTTCGTGACCGACGAGTTCGTCCGTCATGGCGTGACGGCCGATGCACTGTCGAGCCTAAAGCCTGCTTTCTCGAAGGAAGGCACGGTGACGGCGGCGAATGCATCGGGCATTAACGATGGCGCCGCGGCCGTGCTCGTGATGTCGGCGAAGAAGGCCGAGGCGCTCGGCTTGACGCCGCTTGCGCGCATCAAGGCTTACGCCAATGCCGGCGTCGATCCGAAAGTGATGGGCATGGGCCCGGTGCCGGCATCGCGCCGTTGCCTAGAGCGCGCGGGCTGGTCGGTCGGCGACCTCGATCTGATGGAGATCAACGAGGCGTTCGCTGCGCAGGCGCTCGCGGTCCATAAGCAAATGGGCTGGGATACGTCGAAGATCAACGTGAACGGCGGCGCGATTGCGATCGGCCATCCGATCGGCGCATCGGGCTGCCGCATTCTCGTAACGTTGCTGCACGAGATGCAAAAGCGCGACGCGAAGCGCGGGTTGGCCTCGCTTTGCATCGGCGGCGGGATGGGCGTCGCATTGGCGGTCGAGCGCTTCTGATCGAAGCGCGAAGCGCCGCCGCCCTGGGCAGTGCGCGGCGGTACAGACGAGGGGCGCCGCGAGGCGCTCGCAAGAAAAACAGGAATGGAGCGTGACTCATGACTCAGCGTATTGCTTACGTAACGGGCGGGATGGGCGGCATCGGCACTGGTATCTGCCAGCGCCTGCATCGGCAAGGCTTCAGGGTGGTGGCCGGCTGCGGGCCGAACTCGCCGCGGCGTGTCACTTGGCTCGAGCAGCAGAAGGCGCTCGGCTACGATTTCGTCGCCTCGGAAGGTAACGTCGGCGATTGGGAATCCACCAAGAACGCATTCGACAAGGTGAAGTCCGAAGTGGGCGAGGTCGACGTGCTCGTGAACAACGCCGGTATCACGCGCGACGTCGTGTTCCGCAAGATGACGCACGAGGATTGGACGGCCGTCATCGACACGAACTTGACGAGCCTGTTCAACGTCACGAAGCAAGTGATCGACGGCATGGTGGAGCGCGGCTTCGGGCGCGTCATCAACATTTCGTCGGTGAACGGACAGAAGGGCCAGTTCGGGCAGACGAACTATTCGACGGCCAAGGCCGGCATTCACGGCTTCACGATGGCGCTTGCGCAGGAAGTGGCGACCAAGGGCGTGACGGTCAACACGGTATCGCCGGGCTATATCGGTACGGATATGGTGAAATCGATCCGCTCGGACGTGCTCGAAAAGATCATTGCGACCATTCCGGTCCGCCGGTTGGGCACGCCGGAGGAAATCGCCTCGATCGTCGCTTGGCTCGCCTCCGATGAGTCGGGTTTCTCGACCGGCGCCGATTTTTCGCTGAACGGCGGCTTGCACATGGGCTGATGCGTTTTGCGCCGGCCGCGGCTCATATTGCGGCTGGCGTAAAACGCGTTAAAGTGTATGGGTTTCGGGGGTCCGGTTCGCTGCGGGAGACGCGGCGAACTACGAGGGCGCCGTTATTGCGCTGTGTTGCGTTCATAAAAGGCATTACATGTCGACTACAAAGAAAACAGCCGAACGATTCATTAAAAAGTACCCGAACCGTCGGCTCTACGACACGGAAACGAGCACGTACATCACGCTCAGCGACGTGAAACAGCTCGTGCTCGATCAGGAGGACTTCAAGGTCATCGATGCGAAGACCAATGAAGATCTGACGCGCAGCATCTTGCTGCAGATCATCCTCGAAGAGGAGAGCGGTGGCGTGCCGATGTTTTCTTCGTCGATGCTCTCGCAGATCATCCGGTTCTACGGTCATGCGATGCAAGGGATGATGGGCACGTACCTGGAAAAGAACATCCAGGCGTTCATCGATATCCAAAACAAGCTCGCCGAGCAATCGAAGAACCTCTATGAAGGCAACGCGCTCAATCCCGAGGTCTGGTCACAGTTCATGAACATGCAGGCGCCGATGATGCAAGGGATGATGACGAGCTACATCGAGCAGTCGAAGAACATGTTCGTGCAGATGCAAGAGCAGATGCAGAACCAGGCCAAATCGATGTTCAGCTCGTTTACGTTCAATAAGCCAGGTACCGGCCCGGAACCGGAAAAGAAGTAGGTCCTGTCGCAAGCGTCGCTTGCTCTTAGGTAGCTGGGTGCCGCGGGTATCCGCGGCTGGCTTGCTCGCTCCTCTTACGGCGTCGCCGAGATCGGCTCGCCGCTTCATTCGAAATGCCGCCTTTATTCGCGCGGCCATTCCCTCTCTCGTTTTGGGCGACGTGCCGGTTGCACGCCCCCATCCCGTTCCCTCTTGCTCGTCGGTGGCCCGGTGGCCCGGTGGCAGGGGGTGAAACCGTCGGATTTTCGGCGGAACTCGCTTGAACGTTTGAATATGCGCTGATGATCGTCCCCTCATGCCAATTACATCGAGGCGCGAACACACGGTTCGTGCCGAGCCATTCGCTGAGCCCGTCGAGTTCGGCGGTCGAAGTGATGTATCAACATCGTTGACACATTGAAGAGAGGTGCTTACCATGAATGCCGTATCAACGCGTAGATACATTCATTTCGATCCGAGGCGAGACGGGCCTTCCCGATGCGGCGCATCGCTGGTCGAGCCGTTCTTCCCCACGGTCCATTCATGGGGTCTCACGATGGCGGTTCAAATGTTGAAGCGGTGGGGCAACAGCCTCGCTGTGCGCATCCCGGCGAGCGTTGCCCTGGAAGCCCGGTTGGCGGAGGGGCAGGCGATCGACGTCGTCGTGGTCGACGGTAAGGTTCAGATTTCCGCGTGCAGGGCGATCAAGCGCTTTTCCCGCGAGCGATACCTGCAGCAATTGCGGGACGGTAAGCTCGAGCAGCATGCCGACATCGATTTTGGCGGTGCCTATGGCTCCGAATTCGGCGGGCCGGAAGAGCCGCGTTGATTGGCAACCGAGAGCGTACGTATGCACAACGACGTCCCGGAGGCCGGCGACATTATTCGGCTCTATGTCGGTCCTAGCAAAGGGAACGAACAAGACGGCTATCGCGCCGTGGTGGTCCTGACGGACAGTGAGATCAACGCGCTGACGGGCCGAGTGGTGGGATTGCCGATTACGTCCACGATTCGAGGCTGGGAAACGGAGATCGCCATCGCGAGCCTGGAGCGCCCGGGCGTGGCACTCGTCGATCAAATCGTCAATCTGTCCTTCAAAGCGCGTGACGTTCGTCACAACGGCGAGCGCGCGTCCGAAGAAGAAATGGAAGCGATCCGCTACGCGGTGCGCGCGTTTCTCGATCTGTAGAAGGCGCCGGATGGGCATCTTGGCACTGTCGGCGCGTCATGCGGCCCGCCACTGCAGACGCGCGCCGCATCGCGGTACAATACACGGTTAGTCCGGGAGGCGGCGCGATGACCCTTGCGCACGATCAGGTCGCCCGGAGTCATTGCCATTCGCTGGATCACTTCATGCCGCACACTCCCTCTTCCGCCGTACCCGCCCAGGCTACTTCCACGCCGGTCGCGCCCAAGGTCGGTTTTGTCTCGCTGGGCTGCCCCAAGGCGCTCGTCGATTCCGAGCAGATCATCACCCAATTGCGCGCCGAGGGCTACGAGATATCGGGGACGTACGACGGCGCCGATCTGGTCGTCGTCAACACGTGCGGCTTCATCGACGAAGCCGTGCAGGAAAGCCTCGACGCGATCGGCGAAGCATTGACCGAAAACGGAAAGGTGATCGTCACGGGGTGCCTCGGCGCGAAGAAAAGCGCGAGCGGCTCCGGGCTCATCGAAGAAGTGCACCCGAAGGTGCTCGCGGTCACGGGGCCCCACGCCGTGGGTGAAGTGATGCAGGCCGTGCACAGTCATCTGCCCAAGCCGCACGATCCCTTCGTCGATCTCGTGCCGGCCGCGGGCATCAAACTCACGCCGCGTCACTACGCCTATCTGAAGATTTCCGAGGGCTGCAACCATCGTTGCGCGTTTTGCATCATCCCGTCGATGCGCGGCGATCTCGTCTCGCGGCCGGTCGCCGAAGTTATGCTCGAGGCCGAAAACCTCTTCAAATCCGGCGTCAAGGAACTGCTCGTCATCTCGCAGGACACCAGCGCTTACGGTGTGGACGTCAAATTTAGAACCGGATTCTGGAACGGAAAGCCGCTCAAAACGCGGATGACGGAACTCGTCGGCGCGCTCGGCGAGCTCGCGGCGCAATACGGCGCGTGGGTGCGGCTGCACTATGTCTATCCGTATCCGCACGTCGACGAAATCATCCCGATGATGGCCGAGGGCCCGCTCAAGGGCCACGTGCTGCCGTATCTGGACATTCCTTTCCAGCATGCCGATCCCGAGGTGCTCAAGCGCATGAAGCGTCCGGCCAATGCGGAGCGCACGCTCGAGCGCGTGGCGGCGTGGCGGCGTGGCGCCGGGTCTGCCCCGAACTGACGATCCGCAGCACGTTCATCGCCGGTTTCCCGGGCGAGACGGAAGCCCAGTTCGAAACGCTGCTCGAGTTCATTCGTGCGGCGGAACTCGATCGCGTCGGTTGCTTCGCATACTCGCCGGTCGAAGGCGCGAGCGCCAATGAGCTCGACGGTGCGTTGCCCGACGAAGTGCGCGAAGAGCGCCGCGCTCGCTTCATGGGAGTCGCGGAGGAAGTGTCCTCGCGCCGGTTGAAGCGCAAGGTCGGTAAAACGCTCAAAGTCCTCATCGACGAAGTGAACGCCGACGGCGGCATTGGCCGCACGGCGGCAGATGCGCCGGAAATCGACGGCGTCGTCTATGTGGCGCCGGCGTCGAAGGCGTCCAAGCGCTACAAGGCCGGCGATTTCGTGTCGGTCAGGATCACGGGCGCGGACGGCCACGACCTATGGGGCGAGGTCTGAGCGCACCGAGCGTGCGACCGCGCGCGCCCGTTGCGCTGCGCGGTATGCGAGCGATGGTGCTGTGCGCCCCGGAGCACGATGTGCTCGAGAGCGGGAGGGATCCAATGTTGAGCCGCGGTCACCTAGTCCGGCATGGAGGTCTTCATGCCCTCTGTAGGATCGTGCTGGCGCGATCGTTGTCGGCGCTGTTGATCGCCGGCGCATCGCTCAATTGCGCATGGGCCCAGCAGGCAACGCTGCCGGCGGCTGCGATTGCCGACGAAGCCGACGACGCGGCCGGCTGGGTGGCGCAGCAGCGTTCGGATGCGGCAGCCGCGGTCTCCCAAGGCCGGTCCGATGCCGCCGCATCGATCGCCATTCAAGCTTCGGACGCCGCCGGCGCGATCGCGCAGCAATCCGCCGATGCCGCCGCTTTCGCGGTGCCGCGTGTGCCGCGGCCTCTCGTGCCCAATCCCGAGTACGCCCATTTCCCGTCCTACGCCGGCATGCTCGGCGCGCGGCGTATCGTATTGCGTCTCGGCAAGAAAACCGACGATCCGACGGGCGTCCACGGCGAATACCAATTCGCCGACACGGGCCAGGTGGTGCTCGTGGCGGGCGATCGCGAAGGCGACGTCCTAGAGATTGAAGATTCCGCCGACGGTAGCGCTATCGCGGGCAATTGGGTCGGTCGCTTCACGAGCGACGGCTCGCTTGCCGGAGACCGCATGAACGCGGACGATTCCAACCCGCTGCCGTTCGTCCTCCATCCGCTCCCAAGCCCTTTATCGACGCATTGACCATGACCGATTCCGCATCGTCCCGCGCACGCCAGACCCGCATCGTCCATCCCGATCTCGAGCTCGCTCCTGGTTTCGAGTCGTTCGCGACACCCGTGATGCGCGCGTCCACCGTCGTCTTTCCCGACTTGGCCGCCGTACGTGGCGCCGATTGGCGCAACGACGCGCAATGGCGTTATGGGCTGCACGCTACCCCGACCTCGGCCGCGCTCATGCAGCGGCTCGCTCAAATCGAAGGCGGCAAGCATGCGCTGCTGCAGCCGTCGGGCTTGTCGGCGATTTCGAATGTGTACTTCGGCCTCGTCAAAGCAGGCGACGACGTGTTGATCCCCGATAACGTCTATTCGCCCAATCGCGAGCTCGGCAATTGGCTCGCGCATGATTTCGGTCTGTCGGTGCGCTACTACGATCCGATGGTCGGAGCGGGGATCGCGGATCTGATCCAGCCGAACACGCGTCTGATCTGGATCGAGGCGCCGGGCTCGGTGACGATGGAAGTACCCGATGTGCCCGCGATCGCCGCCGCGGCGCGCGCGCGCAAGGTCGTCACCGCAATCGACAACACGTATTCGGCCGGACTCGCGTTTCGTCCGCTCGAACATGGAGTAGACATTTCGGTGCAAGCGCTGACGAAGTATCAGTCGGGCGGCAGCGATGTGCTCATGGGCGCGACGATCACGGCGAGCGACGAGCTGCATCACGCGCTCAAGCTTGCGCGTATGCGCATGGGGATCGGCGTCTCCGTCGACGATTGCTCGCTCGTGCTGCGCAGTTTGCCGAGTGTGAAGGCACGGTTCGAGGCACACGACCGCAGTGCGCTGGCGCTGGCGCATTGGCTGAAGGCGCGTCCGGAGATCTCGGCCGTCTTGCATCCGGCGTTACCCGATTGTCCGGGACATGCCGAGTTCATGCGCGACTTTTCCGGGGCAGGGGGGCTGTTCTCGGTGATATTCGACGAGCGTTACAGTGCATCGCAAGTCGATGCGTTCGTCGAGGCGCTCGAACTCTTCGCCATCGGCTGGAGTTGGGGCGGCGCGCATAGCTTGGCGATGCCGTACGACATCGCGTCGATGCGCTCCGCGTCGCGCTGGCCGCACCGGGGCATATTGGTGCGCTTTTACGTGGGGCTCGAAGAAGAAACCGACCTGCGCGACGATATCGAGCGCGCCATGGGGCTTGCGTTGCGCTAAGCAACCGGAGGTAGCAGCAAGAGTGAGCGCGGGCCTGCGCGCTCACTTCGACATCGCGTGCCCGCGAATCTCAGAACAGACGCAGCAAACCGTCGAGGCCTACGTGATTGAACGCGACGCTGGCCGCCGCGCGAACGACCGGCTTAGCGCGAAACGCGACCGACAAACCGGCTTCGGCCATCATTTCCAGATCGTTCGAACCATCGCCCATCACAATGGCTTGCGATGTGGTGATACCCAGCTTGGCGCAGGTTTCCCGCACGGTCCGCGCTTTCACGCTCGCGTTCACGATTTCTCCCACAACCTTGCCTGTCAATTTCCCGTCGACGATCTCGAGCGTGTTCGCATGCGCGAAATCGAGCCCGAGTTGCGCTTTCAGCCGCTCGGTGAAGAACGTGAAGCCGCCCGATACGAGCAATGTGCGAAGGCCGGCGGCCTTGGCGGCAGCGAGCATCGTTTCGGCGCCGGGCGAAAGCCTTAGACGTTCGGCAAAGACCTGTTCGAGCGCTTGCGCGTCGAGCCCTTTGAGCAGCGCGACGCGCGCTGTCAGGCTTTCGTTGAAGTCTTTGATCTCGCCGCGCATCGACGCTTCGGTGATCGCCGAGACTTCGGCTTTGAGCCCGCAAAAATCGGCGATTTCATCGATGCATTCGATCGTGATCAGCGTCGAGTCCATATCCATGGCAACGAGCCCGAAGTCGCGCAGGGCGCGGCCGGACGGCACGTACGCGTAATCGAGCGCGTGAGTCGCGCAATACGACTCGATGTCCGGGCGCTGAGCCGGATCGGCTTCGGCGATACGAAGCGCGCAAAGGTCGATCGAATGCGCTTGCCCACCGCGCGCGAGCGCGACGAGCGGCTTGACGTGGGCGGCCGCTAACGGCTCGGGGCTTTGTACGACGAGATTCATGAACGATGCGCCAAGGAGTGCCGCCGGAGCCGGCGGGCGACAAATGCGGCTATTGTAGCCGGTTCGATCCGCTGCGCCCGATCGTCGCAACGGTCGCGGCATGAAGCTTGCCGCACTCGTAGCCGAAGCCGATGCGCGTGCTGGCTTGGCGCGGAGCGCGCCGATCCAACCCGATAACGATGCCGGGCGCAAGCGGGGCAACCCCCCACTGGCCGAGGCAGTCTTTCGCTCGAGTTGGGATTAGACTGGGAGCGCGTCATCGACATCGACCGCGCCGCCTGGCGCGGCTAGCCAGGAGGTGCACATGAGGGGTCGTCTGAAACCTGTAGCCGTTTGGCTTTCCGTCGCCACGTTCGCAGCCGCGCTCGCCGGACTGGCGCAGGCGGCACCGCCCATTACGATCACGTCGAAGACACCGGCTGACGGGCCGATCAAGTACACGGTCAAGGTCGCATCGAAAACGTACGGCGACGTGCAGGACACGCGGACGATTCGTTCGGGGCAGACCGACGACTACACGTGGAAGAACACGCCGTCCGGTAGTGCGGTGACCGCATTGGAACAATGCCCGAACTACGGATCGATGTCGCTCGATGCGAACGGCACGGTGCAGCGGCAGATGCGAATCCGGCTCGCGCCGACGGTTGCCGCCGACGGTACCGCGACGGTTCAGATGAGCGTGCAGGCTAGCACCCCGCGCGGCAAGTCGTCCGTCAAGGTGCACGGCAAGGTGCTCCAATGCCCGAGCGTCGCGACGCTTAGCCAAGTGGTGCGCTTTACGATGCCGACGAACGGCAGCGCGAAGACGGTCAGCCTCAGCGACGGCACGCAAGTAACCGTTTCCGCGCAGCGTTAGTCCGATAGCCCGATAGCGCCTTCTAGCCGCCGGCGTTTGCTCGATCAACGCCGGGCGCTTCGTTCCGTCAGCCTTGCCGCAAGGAATACATGGTCGGCGCTGAACAAGCGCCGATACGTGAGCAAGACCGCGCCGACGGTGCCCAGCGCCGATGCCGCGGCGATCAAAAACATGATGACGATCTGGTAGCGCACTGCTTGCAGCGGCGATTGGCCCGCGAGCACTTGGCCCGTCATCATTCCCGGCAAGCTGACCACGCCGACCACCGCCATTTGATTGAGTGTCGGGATCATCCCCGCGCGCACGGCCCCGCGCGCCGGGCCGCGCGCGGCTTCCCAGCGCGTGGCGCCGAGTGCGAGCGCCATTTCCACGCGGTCGCGCCGCGCGGTCAACTCCTCGGTCATGCGTTCGATCGCGAGCGAAACGCCCGTTAGCGTGTTCCCGAGAATCATGCCGAGGATGGGGATCGCGTACTGCGGCTCGTACCAGGGATGGATGCGCATGACCGCGAACAGACCCACGGCCGCGATGAGCCAAGCGCTCAGCCAGATCGAGACGAGGCTGTCGAGGTGCTGGCCCGCATAAGTGTGCGCGCCGCGCGCCGCGCCGGCGAAACCGGCGATGATCGTCATCAAAGCCATCAGCGCCAGCACGACGTACCAGCGATCGACGGAAAACACCCAGCCCAAGACATAGCCGACGAGCAGCAATTGGACGACGGTGCGCACGGCGGCCAACGCAAGCTGGCGTCCGAGCCCCAACGAGAGGGCAATCGAGATCGCGCCGTTGACGACGATGAGCAGCGCGGCGATCGCGACGTCGACCAAACTCAATTCATGCAAGACGGGGTTCACGTGCGGGTCTCCCGATGATCGGTGAGGGTGCCGGCGTGCATCGTCAGCCGTCGTTCGCCGACCCGCTCGGCCTGCGCCGGATCGTGTGACACCCAAATCGATGCCCGCGCCGCGCGGTCGGCGTCGAACCACGCTTGCACGAGCGACTCGATGGCGCGTGCCGACTGCGGGTCGAGCGAGGCGGTGGGCTCGTCTAGCAGCAAAACTTCAGGTGCGAGCTGCAGCACACGGATCAGCGCGGCAACCTGTCCTTCGCCGCCTGAAAGATCGCTCGCGCGTTTGGACAAAAAGTCCGCGTCTTTGCCGGCGGCAGCGACGAGCCGCGCAGCGTGCTCGCGGTCGAACCGCGCATCGCGGTAGGCGCGCAGCGAGTACGGATAGCGCAGATTGTCTTCGACCGTCCCGTCGATGAGCGCGGGCCGCTGCTGCACGTAGGCGACGCTGCGCCGGTACCGTGTAATCGCATGACGTTCGACGCGCCGGCCATGCCACAGCAACTCGCCGCCGTCGCTCGGATCGAGCATGGCAAGCACGCGCATGAAGACGCTCTTACCCGAACCCGACCGTCCGATGACGGCAACGCGCTCGCCCGCGCCCAGCGAGAAGTCGAGCGGACCAAGCAACGTCGCCGCCGTGCGGGCGGCCCGCCGGAGAACGGCGCGCGCTTCGATGAGGGGGGAGACTGTCATCTGATGGATTCGAGCGAATGTGCGCGGTTCGCGAACGGGCATGATAGACCATGGCTCGGGTCGCGCGGCACGTCGATTGCTGCGAAATCGACCAGGAAAGCGGTGCGCGCCGCAATGGCGTCGCGTCGCGCCGCCCAATGAACCATCGAGACCCTGTGCATGCCGCATCCCGCCACCGCCGGTCGCATCGCCGGCAAAATTCTCGCCTGGATCGTCGTCGTCGTGCTCGTGCTGTGCGCCGCGCTGGCAATTTTCGTCGTCACTTTCGATTGGAACCGGGCTCGGCCGTGGGTCGACGATAAGGTCACCCAAGCGATCGGGCGGCCGTTCGCGATCAACGGCGACTTAAGGGTGGGTTGGCAACATCCCACGAACGAACATGGTTGGCGCGCATGGGTGCCCTGGCCGCGGTTCACCGCCTATGACGTCACGATCGGCAACCCGCCATGGGCGTCCTCGATGACGTTCGCCCGACTCGATTCGATCAGCTTCGACGTGAAGGTGCTGCCGCTGCTGGCGCACGTCATTTCGATTCCGTCGATCGATCTCGTCAACCCGTCCGTCGACCTCGAGCGGCTCAAGGACGGGCGAGAGAATTGGACGTTCACACTGCCGAAGTCGAGCACCCCCTCGAACTGGACGCTGCGCCTGGCCGATCTGACGGTCGCCAAGGCCCACATCGCGCTGTCCGATGCGATGAAGCAAGTGTCGTTTCACGTGAACGTCGACACGCTCGGTAAGCCGTTGCCGATCGGCGAGGTTATGAAGGAGCAGGAAAAGGCCTCGAGAGGCACGGCCGCCAACGTCATCGGCGAGCGCGGCGCGCGCAAGCTCGCGGCGCAGGAGCAGGGCGCGTCGGGCCCGCAGCAAGCGTCGGCCGAGATTGCGGCATCGAGTCCGCAGCCGTCGTCGACTGTGCCTGCTTCCGCCTCGTCGGCACCGCAGGCGTCGGATGCGCAGACACGCTCGCGCTCGTCGCTCGTCTACGCACTCGCTTGGCAAGCGAACGGAACTTACCGCAAGGCCGACATCTCGGGCACCGGCAAGCTCGGCGGCGTGCTTGCCTTACGCGACCCCACGCGTCCTTTCCCGATGCAGGCGGACATCAAGATCGGCGATACGCGTCTTGCGCTCGTCGGCACGCTGACCGACCCGGTCCATTTGTCCGCGCTCGATTTGCGCGTGTGGCTGCAGGGTCAAGATCTCGCTCATCTGTACTCTATCCTCGGCGTAACGTTGCCCCAAACGCCGCCTTACGCGACCGATGGCCACTTGGTCGGGCACTTCCAAACGGGTGCGAGCGAATTTACGTACAGCGATTTCACGGGGCGCGTCGGCGGCAGCGACTTGGCGGGCACGCTCACGTATGCGCAGCGCAAACCGCGGCCGTCTCTGACCGGGCATGTCACCTCCAATCTATTGCAGTTCTCCGATCTCGCGCCCATCATCGGGGCCGATTCGAACGCGAGCAAGGCACGGCGCGGGGAGAGCGTCAAGCAACCGAGCACGCGGGCGCTCCCGGTGGAACCGTTTCACACCGACCGCTGGAAGGCGATCGATGCGAACGTGACCTTCAAGGGCCGGCGGATCATCAAAGATCCGGCGCTGCCGATCACGGATCTCGATGCGCACGTCATCTTGAAAGACGGCGTGTTGACGTTCGAGCCGTTGAATTTCGGCGTCGCGGGCGGGACCTTGTCTTCCGATTTTCACCTCGACGGCTCGAAAGAACCGCTGCAGGCGCGCATGAAGCTATCGGCGCGGCATCTGAAGCTCAAACAACTGTTCCCGACGCAAAAGACGATGCAATCGGCGATGGGCGAGATCAATGGAGACGCGAGCTTGTCGGCGACGGGCAATTCGCCGGCTGCGTTGGCCGGTACGCTCGACGGCGAGGTCAAGGCGTTGGTCACGCAGGGCAAGCTGAGCCGATTGATCCTGGAGGCGGCGGGCCTGAACGTGGCGAACGTCGTCTACGAAAAGCTCTTCGGCACGCACGATGTGGAAATCAATTGCATGGCCGCCGATTTCAACGCGACGAACGGCGTGCTGGACACGCGCACGTTCGCGCTCGATACGTCGGACGCCGTCGTCGGCATGGCCGGCAAGATCGACTTGAAAGACGAGACGATGGACTTGACCATCCATCCGCACACGAAGGGCTTCCGGATCTTTACGCTACGCTCTCCGCTGTACGTGAAGGGGACGTTCAAAAAGCCCGACGTGGGCGTGGACAAGACATCGCTCGCGCTGCGGGCGGGCGCGGCGGTGGGACTTGGATTGATCAATCCGTTCGCGGCCTTGATTCCGTTGATTGCTCCGAGCCATACGAAGTCGACGCCTTGCGACGCGCTTTTGGCACAGATGACCAAAGCGCCGAAGGCGCCCCCGCCCGGGGCGCATCCGGCACACTAAGGGCGTGCGGACGCACGGGGCCGGAGCAGCCGGCGGCGGCAAGCGGGTGGGGTGGGCGAAAGCTTGGTAAAATGTCGAGTTTTTCGCCGATTACCATTCGAAGGGACGCGCCGTGCTGTCTACCGCCAATATCACCATGCAATTCGGGCCGAAGCCCTTGTTCGAGAATATCTCGGTCAAGTTCGGCGAGGGCAACCGCTACGGTCTCATCGGCGCCAACGGCTGCGGCAAGTCGACGTTCATGAAGATCCTCGGCGGCGACCTCGAGCAAAGCTCGGGCACCGTCATGCTGGAGCCGAACGTGCGTCTGGGCAAATTGCGCCAGGACCAATTCGCTTACGAGGACATGCGCGTGCTCGACGTCGTCATGATGGGCCACACGGAGATGTGGGCCGCGATGACCGAGCGCGACGCGATCTATGCGAACCCCGAGGCGACCGACGACGACTACATGCACGCGGCCGAGCTCGAGGCCAAGTTCGCCGAGTACGGCGGCTATACGGCCGAGGCCCGCGCGGGCGAGCTGCTGCTCGGTATCGGCATCGCCATCGAGGATCACAACGGTCCGATGAGCAACGTTGCGCCGGGCTGGAAGCTGCGCGTGCTGCTCGCGCAGGCGCTGTTCTCGAATCCCGACGTGCTGCTCCTCGACGAGCCGACGAACAACCTCGACATCAACTCGATTCGCTGGCTGGAGAATATCCTCAACGAGTACAACTCGACGATGATCATCATCTCCCACGATCGTCACTTCTTGAACCAGGTCTGCACGCACATGGCGGACATGGATTACGGCACGCTGAAGATCTATCCGGGCAACTACGACGACTACATGCTCGCATCGACGCAAGCCCGCGAGCGGCAGGCCGCGGCCAACGCGAAGGCGAAGGAGCGTATCTCCGACTTGCAGGACTTCGTGCGCCGCTTCTCGGCGAACAAATCGAAGGCCCGTCAGGCGACGAGCCGCCTCAAGCAGATCGACAAGATCAAGATCGAGGAATTCAAGCCGTCCTCGCGCCAAAACCCGTTCATTCGTTTCGAGTACGAAAAGAAGTTGCACAACATCGCGGTGGTGGCCGAGCACATCACGAAGCGTTACGAGCGCACGATCTTCGAAAACTTCGATTTGAGCGTGCAGCCGGGCGAGCGGATCGCGATCATCGGCGAGAACGGTGCGGGCAAGACGACGTTGCTGCGCGCGCTGTATGGCAATCTGACGCTCGACGGCGGCTCGATCAAGTGGGCCGAGAACGCGAACGTCGGCTATATGCCGCAGGACACGTACGAGGAATTCCCGGACGACGTCACGTTGACCGATTGGATCGACGCCTACCGCAAGGAGGGCGACGACGATCAAATGGTGCGCGGCACGCTGGGTCGTTTGCTGTTCAATGCCGACGACATCAAGAAGTCCGTCAAGGTCCTCTCGGGTGGCGAGAAGGGACGCATGATCTGGGGCAAGCTGATGCTGGGCCGCCACAACGTGCTGCTGATGGACGAACCGACGAACCACATGGACATGGAGTCGATCGAGTCGCTGCAGATCGCGCTCGATAAGTACGAAGGCACGCTGATCTTCGTCTCGCACGACCGCGAGTTCGTCAGCGGCTTGGCCAATCGCATCATCGAAGTGCGCACGGACGGCAAGCTGTACGACTTCGGCGGCAATTACGAGGAATTCCTCACGAGCCAAGGCCTGCAGTAACGGTCCCACGGCGTCCCAAGGCGCCGCATGATCGCTTTGAGCAAACCCGCGCCGGGACGAGTGAATCGTGCCGGCCGATCGATGCAAACGCCGCACTGAGTAAAATGGGCGAGTCGAAACCCACAAGGTGAACACTCGCATGAAAATCTACGATCGGCTTTACATCGGCGGCCAATGGCTCACCCCCTCGGGCACGGGCACCATCGACGTCATCGATTCGGGCACCGAAGCGGTGATGGGCCGTATTCCCGAAGGTGCGGTCGCCGACGCCGAGGCAGCGGTCGAAGCGGCGAAGCTTGCCTTCGACAGTTGGGCGGCCACCCCCGCCGCTACTCGCGCCGGCTATCTCGAGAAGATCGCCGCCAACCTGAAGGCACGGACCGACGCATTAGCCGCGTCCATTTGCGGCGAAGTGGGGATGCCCCTCAAACTCTCGCGCGCGATCCAAGTCGGCAGCCCTGTCTATAACTGGAATCTCTATGCCAAACTCGCGCGCGAATTCGAGTTCGAAGCGCACGTCGGCAATTCCGTCGTGGTGCGCGAGCCGGTAGGCGTCGTGGCGGCAATCACGCCTTGGAACTACCCCCTCAACCAAATCACGCTCAAAGTGGCCGCCGCGCTCGCCGCAGGCTGCACCGTCGTGCTCAAACCGTCCGAGGTCGCGCCGCTCAACGCGTTCATGCTGGCCGAGGCGATCGACGAAGCGGGGCTGCCCGCCGGCGTATTCAATCTCGTCAGCGGCTACGGCCCCGTCGTGGGCGAGGTCATCGCCAGCCATCCGTTCGTCGATATGGTTTCGTTCACCGGTTCGACGCGCGCGGGCAAGCGCGTGGCCGAATTGGCCGCCGCGACCGTCAAGCGCGTCGCGCTGGAATTAGGCGGTAAGTCCGCCTCCGTCGTGCTGGACGACGCCGATCTCGCGACCGCCGTGAAAAGTACGGTCGCGGCGTGTTACTTGAACTCCGGCCAAACGTGCTCGGCGCACACGCGTCTCATCGTGCCCGCAGCACGCTATCAAGAAGTGCGGGAACTGGCGAAGGCCGCCGCCGAGGCATTCGTCGTGGGCGATCCCCGCGACGAAGCCACGCGCCTCGGGCCGCTTGCGTCCGCCGCGCAACTGTCGCGTGTGCGCGAGTACATCGAGCGCGGCATCGCCGAAGGCGCCGAACTCGTCACGGGCGGCGCGCATATGCCGGATGGTTTGACCAAAGGGTATTTCGTGCGACCGACGGTCTTCGGCCGCGTGCACCCGAAAGCGACGATCGCCCAGGAAGAGATCTTTGGCCCGGTTCTGTCGATCTTGACCTATGAAGACGAGGAGGAAGCCGTGCGGATCGCCAACGATTCGATCTACGGCTTAGGCGGCGCGGTGTGGGCCGGCAGCGACGAGCGCGCGATCGCCGTGGCCCGGCGCATCCGGACTGGGCAAGTCGACATCAACGGCGGTGCCTGGAACATGCAAGCCCCGTTCGGCGGCTTCAAGCAATCGGGCTATGGCCGCGAAAACGGCGTCTACGGCTTGGAGGAGTATCTCGAGTACAAGTCGATGCAACTGAAGGTGCCGAAGCCGGCATGACGCATTGCAAGGGCCACCGCGCGGCCTGAGGCGCGACCGGCTGTCGCACCGCGGCATGCCTTGACCCTGACTTGATTGGGGTCAACCCCTCTCGGCCGAAACCCACAAAGAATGTAGGGGTTTCGACGAGAGGGAATCGACATGCAAGCCAACCGCTGCACCACAATCAAGCAATTCACTATCGCGGCATCGCTTATCAGCGCTTCGCTGGCCGCACCTTCCGCGTTCGCAGCCGACGACGCAGCGTCCACGGCCCCGCCCGTCATGGCAGCCACCGCCACGCCGGGTTATGCCGGCAACGGCGCGCTACATGCCGGCGATTGGCTGGTGCGGTTACGGGCGATCAGCATCGAGCCGGCCGCCCGCACGACAGAAACGCTTTCGGCGCTCAACGTGGGCGTGAACAATGCGATCGTGCCGGAACTCGACTTCACGTACATGATTCGCGATTACCTGGGCGTGGAGTTGATTCTTGCGACGTCGCGGCACCAGGTGACGTCCAGCCTCGGTAACTTGGGCGGAGTCGGTGTGCTGCCGCCCACGATCTTGCTGCAGTACCACTTCAATCACCAAGGGCGTATCAGGCCCTACGTCGGTGCGGGCTTTAACTACACGCTGTTTTACAACAACGGTCTGAACGCGGGCGGGCAGTCGATCTCGATCGACAACCACAGCTTCGGCCCGGCCGTGCAAGCGGGCGTCGACGTGCAGATCACGAAGCGCCTGTACCTGAACGCGGACATCAAGAAGATTTGGATGAAGACCGGCGCATCGCTGAACGGCCAGTCGCTCGGGACGCTGCATATCGACCCGCTCGTCGTGGGCCTCGGTGTGGGCATGAAGTTCTGACCGAGACGCGGCACGCGCCGCTATCCCGCCTCACTAGCGCATTCGAACGCCGGCTCACCCCGGCGTTTTTCGTTTGCGGCGGCGATGCCGATTCAGAGCTTGTCGTCCCGGAAACGCATCGCCTTGCCTTCGCGCTCGATGCGCACCCAGACGGCACGCTTTTCGGTGTCGCTCATGAAGACCCAATTCGAGACTTCCGACGCCGTGCGGCCGCAGCCTTTGCAGACTTCGTCGAAAAGCGTCGAGCAGACGCCGATGCAGGGGCTGTCGGGAAGCGCGTGGAGGTTGGATGCCATGAAACCATTTCTCGATTGCGGGTGCGAACCGTATGGTAGCCGAGCCCGCGCGTGCGCTGCGAAACTCCATACCGCCAACGGGGCGGCGCGGCCCGGCGTGCTTGCCGCCGGCTGCAGGCTATCCGAAAGGCTAACCGAGGTTTTTTTCAAGTGGACAAGGGCCTATAACCCGATAAAATTGCGCCCGATTCGACATTGGGTACCGCGCGCAGTCGTGGGGTCCACACGGACGACGGCGGGCGTTTGTGCCGTTTGCGCGACAGCTAGTCCGAGCGGCTCGCATTTTTGTGCCGCGCGCCAATGATTGATGGTAGCTTTCGGGTTTTTCACAGGAGCCGCGGGCGTTTCGTCGCGGCATGGGCGGGGTTGAGGCCGGGCGAACCGGTCCGCATCGGAGAACGGGATGAAAAAACAGGTGATGGGCGGGCTTGTCGCACTGGTCTTGTGCGCGGCGCCGTGGGCGGCGTCGGCCAAGGATACGCAGCTGAATGTCTATAACTGGTCGGATTACATCGCCAAAGACACCATTCCGAACTTCGAAAAGCAGTCGGGCGTTCACGTTCGCTACGACAACTACGATAGCGACGACACGCTGCAAGCGAAGCTCTTGACGGGCAATTCCGGCTACGACATCGTCGTGCCGACGAGCAATTACGCGGGCAAGCAAATCGCAGCCGGCATTTTCTCGCCGCTCGACAAATCGAAGATCCCCAATCTGAAGTACCTCGATCCGCAATTGATGGCCCTCGTGGCCGGCGCGGACCCGGGCAACAAATACGTGGTGCCCTGGGCATGGGGCACGACGGGCCTCGGCTACAACGTGACCAAGGCCCAGCAGATCCTCGGCAAGAACGTCCCGCTCGATAACTGGGACATCCTGTTCAAGCCCGAAAACATCTCCAAGCTGAAGGCCTGCGGCGTGTCGGTGCTCGATGCACCGGATCAGTTCTTCGCGGCGGCGCTGCACTATATCGGCAAAGATCCGATGAGCACGAACCCGGCCGATTACCAGGCCGCGCTCGCGATGATGAAAAAGATCCGTCCGTACATCACGCAGTTCAATTCGTCGGGCTACATCAACGATATGGTCGGCGGCGATATCTGCTTCGCCTACGGCTGGTCGGGCGACGTCGTGATCGCCAAGCATCGCACGCTCGAAGCCAAGAAGCCGTACAAGGTCGAGTACTACATCCCGAAGGGCGGCGCACCGGTCTGGTTCGACGTGATGGCGATACCGAAGGACGCTTCGCACAAGGATGCGGCGCAGCAGTGGATCAACTATATCGAGACGCCGCAAGTCAACGCCGCGATCACCGACGCGGTCTACTACCCGACGGCCAACGCCGAAGCGAAGAAGTACGTCAATCCCAGTATCGCCAACGACCCGGCCGTCTATCCGCCGGCCGATATCGTCAAGACGCTGTTCCTGCTGAAGCCGCTGCCGCCTGAAATCCAACGTCTGCAGACGCGTCTGTGGACCGAATTCAAGACGGGCCGATAATTTCGTCGCCGCGCGCGGCACGCAGTCACGAAGCCCCCGGAGCCTAACGCCGGGGGCTTTGTACGTCCAACGAGTGGAGTCAAGCAGCAAATCATGAGCGATCAGTCGAGCTCGCAGCCGCCCGCCGGCGCGCGCCCCGCAGGTTCAACTTCGGCCGGCAACGTATCGGCCGACAACTTTGTGCAGATCGTCGACGTCGTCAAGAAGTTCGGTGAAACGGTCGCGGTCAAGAACGTCAGCCTGTCGGTGGCGAAAGGAGAGCTGTTCGCATTGCTCGGTAGTTCCGGCTGCGGCAAGTCCACGCTGCTGCGGATGCTGGCCGGGCTGGAGTCGGTCTCCTCGGGCAAGATCCTCATCGACGGCGAAGACCTCGCGCAGATGCCGCCGTATCGCCGTCCCGTGAACATGATGTTCCAGTCGTATGCGCTCTTTCCGCACATGACGGTCGAATCGAACGTCGCGTTCGGGCTCAAACAAGAAGGCGTGCAAAAGGCCGAGCTCAAGGACCGCGTGCACGCGGCGCTCGAACTCGTGCAGATGGCGCGCTTCGCCAAGCGCAAGCCGCATCAGCTATCGGGCGGGCAGCAACAACGCGTCGCGCTTGCCCGCTCGCTCGTGAAACGGCCCAAGCTGCTGCTGCTCGACGAGCCGATGTCCGCCCTCGACAAGCAGATCCGGCAGCGCACGCAGATCGAGCTCGTAAACATCCTCGATTCGGTCGGCGTCACGTGCATCATGGTCACCCACGATCAAGAAGAAGCGATGACGATGGCCGGCCGGCTCGCCGTCATGAGCGAAGGCCAGATCGTGCAGCTAGGCACGCCGCACGAGGTCTACGAGTATCCGAATTCGCGCTTCTCGGCCGAGTTCATCGGTTCGACGAATCTATTCGATGGTCACGTAGTGGAAGACGAGCCGGATCACGTGTTCGTCGAAACGACCGAGCTGCCTTGCCGCCTTTACGTCAATCACGGCATTACGGGGCCGCTCGGCATGCCCGTCACGATCTCCGTGCGTCCCGAGCGCATCGCGCTCACGCGCAAGCCGCCCGAAGGCGCTTACAACTGGGGGCACGGCACGGTGGCGAACATCGCCTACATGGGCGGCTACTCGCTCTATCACGTGCAGCTCGATTCCGGTAAGACGGTGGTGGCCAACGTCTCCAGCTTGGCATTGTCGGAAATCGAATCGCCCACGTGGGGCGACGAGATCTATGTGCGCTGGAGCGCGTCGGCAGGCGTGGTGCTGACGGCATGAAAGCGCATCTGCTCTCGCTCGCAACCTGGCCGGCCCGGCGCATGAGGCTGACGGGCGGCACCGCCGTCGTCGCGGGGCCGTTCATCTGGTTGCTGATGTTCTTCTTCGTGCCGTTCCTGCTGGTCGTGAAGATCAGCTTCGCGGAGTTGCAGCTCGGCATCCCGCCGTACACGGAACTCGTCGCCATCAAGGATGGCGTGGTCCAAATTTCGTTGAACGTCGCGCATTACGCGTTCCTGTTCACCGATAGCCTGTACTTCGCCACCTACGTCAACTCGGTGCTCGTCGCGGGCGTCACGACGCTGCTGTGTTTGCTGCTCGGTTATCCGATGGCTTACTACATCGCGCGCTCGAATCCCAATTCGCGCAACATCTTGATGATGGCCGTGATGCTGCCGTTTTGGACGTCGTTCCTCATTCGCGTCTACGCATGGATCGGCATCCTGAAAAACAACGGGCTGCTCAACAACTTCTTGATGACGATCGGGCTCATCCACGCGCCGATCGAGCTGTATCGCACCAATACGGCGGTCTACATCGGGATGGTCTACTCGTATCTGCCGTTTCTCGTCATGCCGCTTTACGCGCACCTCGTGAAGATGGATTTGACGTTGCTCGAGGCGGCCTACGACCTCGGCGCGAAACCGTGGAAGGCATTCGTGCAGATCACGTTGCCGCTGTCGAAAAACGGCATCATCGCCGGTTGCCTGCTCGTGTTCATCCCCGCGGTGGGCGAGTACGTGATCCCGGAACTGCTCGGCGGTGCGGACACGCTCATGATCGGGCGCGTCATGTGGAACGAGTTCTTCAACAACGCGGACTGGCCGATGGCATCCGCGGTCACTTGCGCGATGGTCTTGCTGCTGCTCGTGCCGATGGCGATGTTCCAGCATTTTCAGGCTAAACAACTGGAAACGCGGCGATGATCAAACCGAACCGTACATTGCAAGTGACGGCGCTCGGCGTCGGTTTCGCGTTTCTCTATATTCCGATCCTGAGCCTCGTCGTCTACTCGTTCAACGAGTCGCAGCTCGTGACCGTCTGGACGCACTTTTCCACGCGCTGGTACGCCGCGCTCGCGCAAGACGACGAACTCATCACGGCGTTCTGGCTCTCGTTGCGCATCGCGTTGCTGACGGCATTCGCGTCGGTATTCATCGGCACGTGGGCGGGCTTCGTCCTCGCGAGGATGGGGCGCTTTCGCGGCTTTACGCTCTTTAGCGGGATGATCAACGCGCCGCTCGTGATCCCTGAGGTCATTCAGGGCATTTCGCTGCTGCTGCTGTTCATCGAAATGGGCAAGTGGATCGGTTGGCCCGAGCGGCGCGGGTTCGCGACGATCTGGATCGGGCACGTCATGCTGTGCATGTCGTATGTCGCGATCATCGTGCAATCGCGTGTGCGAGAGCTCAATCCGTCGTTGGAGGAGGCCGCTCTCGATCTCGGCGCGACGCCGTTCAAGGTCTTCTTCGCGATTACCTTGCCGTTGATTTCGCAGGCCTTGATGGCCGGTTGGCTGCTGTCGTTCACGCTGTCGATCGACGATCTCGTGCTGTCGGCGTTCTTGTCCGGTCCTGGCTCGACGACGCTGCCGCTCGTCGTGTTCTCGCGTGTGCGACTTGGGTTGAATCCGGAGATGAACGCGCTCGCGACGCTGTTCATCGGCGTGGTGACCGTCGGCGTCATCGGCATCAACTTCTTCATGCTGCGCGCCGAGAAGCGCAGGCTCGCCGGGGCCGCGTAAGCGCCCCGGGCGGCCGGTTATTGCCTCGTCTGCGGCGTGCCCATCGCCTGGAACAGCAGCGCGGTGTCGCCCAACCGCCGTCCCGACGCGCGAATGGCGCCCAGTCGAGCATTCCAATACTGCTGCTCGCTGCCGCGGACGGCGGAATCCGGTATCGCACCGAGCTTGCCGCGCGCAGCCGTTTCGTCGAAGGCCTCTCGAGCCGATGAGGCGGACGTATCGCTCGCGCGCGCCGCTGTGGCGTCGTATTCGAGCGCGGCGAGCGTATCGGCCACGTTTTGGAACGCCGTGAGCACCGCGGCTTTATATTGATCGGCCGCCGCTTCGTAGAAATCGATCGCCGCCCGCCGCTGCGCGAGCAAGGCACCGCCGTGAAAGAGCGGCTGCGTCAGCGAACCGCCGATGCTCCATATCGCGCCCGCTCCCGATAGCGCGGTGGGCCAACTGAACCCCGCTTGTCCCATCGACGCCGTCAGCGACACACTCGGGAACAACTGCGCCGTCGCCACTCCGACGTCGGCAGCCGCTGCCTTAAGCGCTGCTTCCGACGCGGCGATGTCCGGACGCGTATGCAGCAGCGACGACGGAACGACAACCGGCACGTGCTCGGGCAGCGTAAGGCTCGAGAGCGCCGGAATGTCGGGAACGGCATCGGGCGTGCGGCCGATCAGCACGGCCAAGGCATGGCGGGCCGCTTGCCGCTGCTGGACGAGCGGCGCCAAGCTCGCTTCGAGGTCCGACGCGCTTTGCTGTGAAGCAAGGGCCTGGGCATGCGGCACCGCGCCGAGCGCATAACGGCGCGCATCTTCTTGCGCCGTTTGCCGCGCCAACACGAGGAGCCGCTCGGTAGCGTCCACCTCATCGCCCAAGGCGGCCGCGTTGATCGCCGTCGTGACGATATTGGCGGCCAAGGTTCGCCGCGCGGCGTCGAGTTCGAACGCTTGGACATCGACGCGTGCGTTGAGCGCCGCGTTCGCATAGCGAACCGCGCCGAACAGATCGAATGTGTAGTGTGCCTCGAGTTGCCCGACGAAGACGTTGTACAGCACCGTCTGCGGGCCCGCGTTTGGAATGCCGAGTGCGCGGTTGCGCGTGGCCTGTCCTTGCGCATCGATGGTGGGCAGCAACGAGGAGCCGATCTGCGCGCGCAATTGCTCGCGAGCGCCGGCGAGATTCTTCTCGGTGGCCGCGAGCGTCGGACTGTTCTTCAAGCCTTCCTCGACAAGCGCGTCGAGTTGCGTCGAGCGATATAGCTGCCACCAGTTCGGCACCGGCTGCGCGCCGACATCGAACTGCTGGGCAACGCCGCCCGCCGCGTCGGTTCGTTCCGGCAGGGCTGTTTGCCCGTAGTGAGCCGGCGAGGGCAGGCCCGGCGGCTTGCCGCTCGGCCCGAGCGAGCAAGCGGCTAAGCTCCAAGCCGCTGCAAGCGACAGCACGAGCGCGCGGCGTTCATGTGCGATACGCGAGACATTCATGATTAATTCCCCGTATGCGCGGTGGCGGCCGGCGGCGGATCGCGTTCGTCGAGCCGCACCCTAAACGACATGGCGTAAAGCGCGGGTAAGTAAAAGAGCGTGAGGATCGTGGCGCTCGTGATGCCGCCCATCAGCGCGGTGGCCATCGGCCCGAAAAAGTTCGAACGCAGCAGCGGAATCAACGCAAGCACGGCGGCCGCGGCCGTGAGGGTAATCGGCCGGAAGCGGCGTACGGTTGCACCGACGATGGCATCGCATCTTCGATGACCCGCCGCGATGTCCTGCTCGATCTGATCGACGAGGATGACCGAGTTGCGCATGATGATGCCGAACATCGCGATCACCCCGAGCATGGCGACAAAGCCGAACGGTTTGCCGAACAAGAGCAGCGTCGCGACGACGCCGATCAGCCCGAGCGGCGCGGTCAGCACGACCATCAGGACGCGCGCGAAGCTTTGCAACTGAATCATCAGCAACGTAAGCACGGCGATCGCCATGAGCGGCATCTGCGCGTTGATCGACGATTGCCCCTTCGCGCTTTCCTCGACCGAGCCGCCCACCTCGATGCGATACCCGAGCGGCAGCGCGGCCCGCACTGGCGCGAGCGCGCGGTCGAGATCGTGGGTCACGTCGATGCCTTGCGCGTCGCCGCGTACGTCGGCTTGCACGGTGATCGTCGGCTGACGATCGCGTTCCCAAATCACGCCGTACTCGAGCGTGTTGCGCATATGCCCGAGCGAGCCGAGCGGCACGGGACCGTTCGGCGTGGGCATCGCCAAACCCAGTAAGCGCGCCGGGTCGACCCGCTCTCGCTTGGGTGCGCGCAGATCGACGCTGATGAGCTTGTCGCGTTCGCGATACTGCGTCACGGTATAACCCGAGAGCGTCATCGCGAGGAAGTTCGAGACGTCTTCCGAGCTGACGCCGAGCTGGCGCGCCCTGTTCTGATCGACCTCGAACGTCATGGAGCGTTCGGCGGGCTCGTCCCAATCGAACTGAACGCCGCGCGTGCGCCCATCGGCACGTATCGTCGCCGCGACCTTCTCCGAGATCGTGCGCACGGTGCCGATATCGTCGCCGCTCACGCGGAACTGCACGGGATAGCCCACCGGCGGACCGTTTTCCAAACGCGACAGGCGCGTACGAACGGCGGAGAAGTCGTTTTCCAAGCGGGTGTCGAGCCATTGGGCCAGCTTGTCGCGCGCTTCGACCGATTTAGCCGTGACGACGAACTGCGCGAAGTTCGGTTGCTGCAATTGCTGATCGAGCGGCAGATAAAAGCGCGGAGCGCCCGTGCCGACGTAATCGACGAAATGGTCGATCTCGGGCCGGCCGTCGAGCGTCTGTTCGAGCCGCTTGGCTTGCTTGAGTGTCGCCTCGAACGAGGCGCCTTCGGGCAAGCGCAAATCGATGAGTAATTCGGGCCGGTCGGAGCTCGGGAAGAATTGTTGCGGTACCAGCGAGAAAGCGGCGAGCGCGGCGACGAACAGCGCCGCCGTGATGCCGAGAACGATGAACCGGCGTTCGACGCACCAGCTGATCCAACCGGCCAGCCGGTGATAGAAGCGCGTGTCGTAGATATCGTGCTCGTAGTCGTGCGCCTCGTGCTGCTGGCGCTTGCGTTCGGGCAGCAGGTGGTAGCCGAGCAGCGGAATCAGGACCACCGCCGCGAACCACGAGGCGATCAGCGCGATGGCCGACACTTCGAAGATCGAGCGCGTGTACTCGCCCGTGCTGGATTTGGCCAGCGCGATGGGCAGGAAGCCGGAGACGGTGACGAGCGTGCCGGTCAGCATCGGGAATGCCGTGCTCGTATAGGCGAAGGCGGCGGCGCGCGTGCGCTTCCACCCCTGTTCGAGCTTCACGGCCATCATTTCGACGGCGATGATCGCATCGTCGACGAGCAGCCCCAACGCAAGCACGAGCGTCCCCAACGACACCTTGTGCAAGCCGATGTCGAACAAGTACATCACGAGCGCGGTCACCGCGAGCACGATCGGGATGGAGATCACGACGACCATCCCGGTGCGCAACCCGAGGGAAACGAGGCTCACGACCAGCACGATCGCCACCGCTTCGCCGACCGCTTCGAGAAAATCGTCGACCGAATGCGAGACGGCGAGCGGCATGCTCGACACTTGTTCGAGCGTGAGCCCGGCGGGCAAATGCGCGCGCAATTGGACGGCGGTGGCGTCGAGTGCCTTGCCGAGGCGAATCACGTCGCCGCCCGGCTGCATCGTCACGCCGATGCCGAGCACGGCGTGGCCGCGGTTGCGCATTTCGGTGACGCGCGGGTCGTCATAGCCGCGTTTGATCGTCGCGATGTCGCCAAGCCGCACGCTGCGATGCCCGACGGGAATCAGCGTATCGGCCAGCGCGCGCATATCGTCGAACTGCCCGCTCGGGCGGACGAACACGCGATCGTCGGCGGTCGTGACGGTGCCGGTGGAGGCGACGGCGTTTTGCGAGGCGATCGCTTGCGCCAATTGCTGCGGCGAGATGTTCAGACGCGTGAGCTGGGCGTTCGTGATCTCGACGAAGACGTGCTGGTCGGGATCGCCGAAATAGTCGACCTTCGCGACGCCGGGGACGCGCAGCAAGACCGTGCGCAACTCGTCGGCGTAGTCGTGCAGTTGGGCGGGAGAGAACCCGTCGCCCTCGAGCGTATAAACGTTGGTGTAGACGTCGCCGAATTCGTCGTTGAAGAACGGGCCGACGGTGCCGGGCGGCAGCGTCGCCGCGATGTCGCCGACCTTCTTGCGGACTTGATACCAGGTTTGCGGCACGTCTTTGACCGGCGCCGAATCCTTCATCGTAAAGAAGATCATCGATTCGCCGGGGCGCGAGTAGCTGCGCTGGAAATCGATGTAGGGCGTTTCTTGCAGCTTGCGCTCGATGCGGTCGGTCACTTGCTCCTGGACTTGGCGCGCGCTCGCGCCGGGCCACAGCGTTCGGATCACCATGACCCGGAACGTGAACGGGGGATCTTCCGACTGGGCGAGGCGCGTATAGGCGAGGATGCCGGCCAGCGTCGCGAGCGCGATCAGGAACACGACGAGCGCCTGGTGGCGCAGCGCCCAAGCGGAGAGATTGAAGCGACCCTCCTCGTGGGCGTTGTCCGGGGCGGGCGCGGCAGCGGAGTGGTGCGCTTCGGGCGATTCGGGTGATGCGGCCGGCTCGCGGCGATCGGTGCCGCTCATGATGCGAAGTCCTCCGGATGCAGCGGGGGAACCACGCGGACGTGCTCGCCTGCGCTCACGGTGCGAACGCCTTGGTAGAGCACGCGATCGCCGTCTTGCAGGCCTTGCGTCACGGAAAACGTGCGTTCGTCGTAGCGTCCGACCGTCACGCGCCGCAACTCTAGCGTGTCCGTGCCCGCGTGCACGACCCACACCGCCGGCGTGCCGCCGCTATGGAAGAGCGAGGTCACGGGCAGTGTGAACGGGTGCGGGCCCGTCTGCGCCCGGGTGGCGGCAAAATCGATTTGCGCGGTCATGCCGAGGCGCACCTGGGCGTCGGGGGCGGCGAGCGTCAGTTTCACGCGGTAAGTGCGGCTTTGCGGATCGGCCGCGGGTGCGATTTCGCGCACGTGCGCCGTGAACGCCTTGCCCGGTAAGGCCGGTAGTGTCACTTGGGCCGTGGCGCCGGTGCTCAGCGAGTTCAGCGCGCTTTCGGGCGCGTCGCACACGACGTCGACCTCGCCCGACCACGCCAGCGCATAGACGGCTTGCCCGGCCGCGACGTTCTGTCCTGTATCGGCTTGCTCGGCTGTGATGACCCCCGCGTGATCCGCGACGAGTTCGGCGTAGTCGAGTTGATTGCGCGCGAGCGCGAGTTGCGCCTGCGCGGCGTCGCGTTGGGCGGCGGCCGAAGCATACGCGTCCTGCGTCTGCTCGAGCTGGGCGGGCGCGATCAGTTTTTCGTGCGCCTGCGCGGTATCGCGATCGAGCTGCTGTTTCGCGTAGACAAGGCGGTGTTGCGTGCTGTCGAGCTGTGCCTGCGCGTTGGCCAGATTCTTTTGCAAATCGGCCGGATCGAGCCGAGCGAGGACTTGCCCCTTCTTGACCGTATCCCCGAGCCGGACGTTGCGCTCGACGATCTTGCCGCCTACGCGAAACGAGAGCGGCGTGTTGTAGCGCGCTTCGATATCGCCCGGCAAGCTTTCGTTAGGCGGGATGCCGTCGGGGTGGACGGCCACGGCGACCACGGGGCGGGGCGCCGTCGCGACGGGGGCGCGCTGGTGGCAACCGGCGAGCGCGAGCGCCCCGCATACGGCCGCCGCCAGAGCGTATCGCCGCCAAGCCGCGCGCGACGCGAGTAACTGGATGCTGTTGACCTGCAAGCGCGCCTGACTCGGCGCATCTAGTCCGGGACGAATCACGATGACCCCACGCAAAAGAGATGTGCGAACCGAGCAAGCGCGTGAGGCTCGCAAGGCAAGGGCCGCGCGGCGCTCGGAGCGATCGCCGCCGGACCCGGTTCCAACTACAGGAGCGGATTCTAATACAGGTATGTATTTGGATGCAAAGCCGGATTAAATTGAACGATGGTGCTAAACTGCGCGTCATGAAACGCAAACGCTTGACCCGTGAAGAGAGCAAAGAGCAGACGCGCCTGCGGCTGCTCGATGCTGCGCAGACGATTTTTATGAAGAAGGGGTTCGTGGCCGCGAGCGTCGAAGACGTCGCGGAAGCGGCCGGTTACACCCGCGGGGCGTTCTACTCGAATTTTCGAAGCAAGGCCGAGCTGCTGATGGAGCTGTTGCGGCGCGACCATGAACGGATGCAGATCGATCTGAACTCGATTTTGCAAGACGGGGCGACGCGAGAAGAAATGGAGGCACGCGCGCTCGCGTTTTATAGCCAGTTTTTCCGCGAGAACGACTGCTGCTTCTTGCTGTGGGCCGAGGCGAAGCTGCTGGCCTCGCGCGATGCGAAGTTTCGCGTGCACTTCAACGCGTTCTCGCGCGAAAAGCATGCGTTTTTCACGGGCTATGCGCGCGCTTTCGCGCAGCGTGTCGGTACGCCGTTGCAGATGCCGGCGGAAGTACTCGCGCTCGGTTTGATCGGGCTGTGCGAGGGCGTCCAGTCGTTTCGCATGTGCGACCCGCAGTACATCACCGACGACCTGACCGAAGCCGTGCTGGCGGGATTCTTCGCCAAGGCGGTATTCGGCGCGCACTGAGCGCCGAACGAGCGATTTGCCCGGCGCCCATAGCGGGGCGCTTACAGCCCGAGCCCCGGACCGTAATTGCTGCCGATCAATCGCGTGACGTCGTCGACGCCCGCGTAGTCTTGTTCGGGCAAGCCATCGAGGATGGCCAGCAGCTCGTTGCTCGCACCGGCGTCGCGCGCCGCGTCCACGAGACGGTCCTTATTGGCGGGATATCGCACCGCGCCGAGGACGTCGGAGATCTGCAAGTCGATCGCCTCGGCCGGCACGGCCGACAGGTCCGGCGTCTTCGCCGTCGAGGATGAAGGCTGTCGCTTCCCGGGTGCGTTCACGTACGGGCCCTCCGTTCATGGGCGGCGAAGTGGCTCGCCAGTTCATGCTGCTTAGGCAACGCGATGCGGCGCCAATGTCCACGCAAGGCGCCCGGATCGCTCATGACGTCCGGCGCGGGCGGTGCGACCGGAGCGGCATTGGCGCGGGCGGCGGCCAACGCGGCGTGAGCCGTGGCGCTGTCGAATTTGCCGGTATGTATCGGTGCCGCGAAGCACGAAGCCGAGAGTAGGGCCATCGTTGTCATTGTCGAGACTTTCATCGCTCGACCTCCTTTCGATAGGGCGTGCGTCGATGCGTCCGGACCGGTCGATCGGGTCCGACGTCTCTTGCTTTGCGCCACATTTCGCAGCACGCCTCGTGCCTGGGCCACGACCCATCGTAGCCCTAACGCAGCACCTCAAAGCGCGTCCAAGGCCATGACGGCCGGTCACGCATATACCCGTTTAGCCAATTCCACTGCGGATGGCGCTTCATGAACGCTTGAGCGTCGAATGGTTTTCCGCACGGGTGGCCCCAACGGGCCCAAAACGCCAAGTCGCGCGCCATCTCGCTATCGACGACCTTGCCGTCGCTCGCACCCCATGGATTGAACGGACCCTGATCGGTCCCGCCGGAGCGTACGTCGTCCAGTTCGAGGTGACCGCAAATCGTGCGCGAAGACGGGCTGTCGTCGCGGTTCAGATAGACGTCGTGATGGTCGGCGATCATCTGTTTGGCCAACTCGAGGTCGATCTTGCCGTGGTGCATCTCGGCTAGCTGCATGAACCGCAGGCGGCGTGCACCGTTGTTGCGCGCGTCGCCCGCGTTTTCGCCTTCACCTTCGTGGACGCATTCCTGGTCGCGAATCTTCCGGTCGGTCGCGCTGTTGTAACCGCTGAAAAAGCCGTCCTTCGTGCTCTCGAACCCTGAATAATGCAGGCCGAGTTCGTAGCGCGCGATTTCGCCCGTTTTCGTATCGCCGAGCAGCCAACTGTTGGCGTAGCCGCCGTTGTTCGATAACGAGAACATCTCGCACCAGTCGCCGATGCTGTTCGCGTATTGCGTGGCCCGTCGCGAGCGGTAGAACTCCGGCGCGCCGGCGCTGTTGTAGCCGGCGAAATTCGACACCGTCGTTTCCGTGACCATGAGCCCGGCCGAGGTCAGCCAGAAGTCGGTCAGACTCGAGATACAGCCCGGTAGGCCTTGCATGATGATGCGGTGGCCCGAATCGGGCACGATGTCGAATACCACGTTGAACGCATCGCCCGCGGCGTAGCGGTCCCAAGAGTTATGCGCCATGACGATGCGTCCGTCGCGCGTCGCGCTGCCCGTTGCGATGAACGCGCTGCAATGATGGCCGCGCCGGCTCGGTGAGTGCTTGCCGTCCAACTCGGTCGGGTGCTGGGCCAATTGCGCGGGCCACCAACTTTGCAGCAGATCCATATAGCCGTTCCACGCGAGCACCTCGTCGAACCGCAGCTTGGCGCCGTCGGCGATGCCCTGGATTTCGTCGGCGAACTCGGTGTCGAGCTTCGACGCGAATTGCGACACGGCTGCCTTCGTGAAAGTCTCGAAATCCTCTCCCGTCTCCCAACTCGCCAGGTACTTCGCGGTTCGGATCGCGTTCTTGATTTCATTGGCGAGCAATTTACCGTGCATCTCGCCGCGATCGTACGGTTCGCCTTCGATATGCACGAAAATCCAACCCGCGTGGTCACGACGCACGGCGTCGAGGGACGGTTCGCTCATCTTCGCTCCTGATCGACTAGCGATCGAAAGGGCTGCGCTGGGCGCGCCGGGGGGCGGCGCGCGGCGGGCTCGGCGGCCTGCTTTTCATTGTAGAAAATATGTGGCGCTTTGCCATCGCGGCGAACGTCGGCCGCGTGGTCCCCGGGAGCGGGTCAGATAGCGGGATTCATCCGACGGTAGGCGTCGAGCAGCGTCGTCTTGTAGACGGCGCCGACGAGCGTCGGCGCCGCGGTGGACGCGACGACGGGCAGTCGCTCGCCCTGGAATGCGAGGAAATGCTGCAACGCCGTGCCGATCGGCATCTCGGGGGTCAGCACGGCGAACTGAGGCTGCAGATAGTCGGCGGCCGTGCGTGACGAGGTGTCGCGTTTTTCGAGCAGATCGGAGGTGATGTCCTTCAAGGCCACGACGCCGCGGAAAAGCCCCGCGTCGTCGGTGACGTACAGGTATTTGACCGGGTATTCCAAGAAGACGCGGGCCATGTCCTGCACGGACGCGTCCAGGCGAACGACGGTGTCGGCGGGCTTGACGAGTTCCCTGACCTGGCTGGCCCGCAAGCGTGTGCGTTCCTGCTCGTCGGCATGGCGGCGCAGCGTCACCTCGTACATGGAGGTCTTGTTGATCGCGCGGGCGACGAAATAGGCGACGACGCACGAGAGCATCAGCGGCAAGACGACTTGGTAACTGAGCGTCATCTCGAAGATCATGAGGATCGCCATCAACGGGGCTTGCGTCGCCCCGGCGAGGAACGCGCCCATGCCGACGATCGCATAGGCGAATGCGCCCGAGGTGCCATGCGGCCACCAGCCGTGGACGAGCAGGCCGAACAGCGACCCGAGCGTCGCACCGACGAACAGCGTCGGCGTAAAGACGCCGCCGACGGCGCCCGAGCCCACGGTGGCCGCCGTCGCGACGATTTTGCATGCGAGCACCACGAGGAGGGCGCTCCAGGTCCAAGGCGAGTGCAGGATCGAGTTGACGACGCTGTAGCCGTTGCCCCAGACCTCCGGCACCCAGACGGAGATGATGCCGACGATGACGCCGCCGAGCGCGAGCCGAACGGGTAGCGGCACCGGCAGGCGCCGAAAGCGGGCGCGCGAGGATTCGATCAGGTGGAGAAATTGCGGCGCGACGGCGCCGCACAGTAGACCGAGCGCGACGAACAGCAGCACTTCGGGGCCGGCGACGGCCGGAAACACCGGCATCTCGTACGGCGGCTTATAGCCCGAAAATTCGCGCATGACGATGTTCGCCACGACCGACGAGACCAGCATCGGGCCGAAGTTCTCCATCGCGATCGACCCGAACACGATTTCCGTGACGAAGAACGCGCCGGCGATGGGGGCGCTATAAGCGGAGGTGATCCCCGCGGCCGCGCCGCAGGCCACGAGCAGGCGCAGCCGCGCCGGATCGAAATGGACGCAGCGGCCGACGACGGAGCCTGCCAACGCGGCGAGTTGCACCATCGGCCCTTCGCGGCCGATCGATCCGCCGAAGCCGATCGTAAACAGCGAGGAAACGCTGCGCCATACGCTATGCCAAATCGGCACGACGCCATCGCCGATCGTGATGGCTTCCATGTAATCCGAATTGGCTTGTTTATCGGCGCTGCGCCGGGCGACGATGAGGAAGAACCCGGCGATCAATCCTCCCGCGGCCGGCAGCCACCACCGGACGGTCCAGGGCAGGGCTTGCGCCATGGCGACGAAGCTGCCGCTGCGCCCCGATAACGCCCATTGGAATGCGTCGATCGCATGTCGAAACGCGACCGTGGCGAACGCGCCGAGCACGCCGACGACGACGGCCCAAACGAGCATCGTGTGGGCTTCGGATAGACGAAACAGCGATTGTGCGCGCGCGCGCAGTCGAAGCAGGAATGAAAGCACTGAGAAAACGTCGGCTCGGGTTCGATGAAATTAGCGCGAGCGCAAGCATAGCATCGGCGGGGGGCTCGCGAATGCCCCCGTCCGCTCGGATTGCCCGTACCGCTCAATGGCCGGCACTATCGAGCTCCGGGTAATGCCGGAAAATGCCCGTTTCGTTGAACGGCAGGCGGCGATCGGAGGCCAGATAAGCGGCGATGTTCGGACGCGCCGCGACGGCTTTGCGTAACGCCGCGAGGCGCGGATAGTGCGATGCGAAGCGCGCGGTGGCGCGCGGAAAAGCGTAATGGAGTCCCTCGATCAACTGAAACATCGACAAGTCGACGTACGTCAGTCGCTCGCCCACGAGGTGCTGCGCGCCGTGCGGATTTTGGGCCAGCACGCGCTCGAAGTAGTGCATGAACTTGGGCAGGCGATGCGCGAGGAAATCGGTCGCCCGCGCCTTGGCCGGCGCTTTTTGGTCCTCGTAGTACTGGCCGCTCGCGATCGGGTGATGCGTATCGTGCACCTCGGTCACCATATCGGCGATGGTCAACTGCAAGCCATGGACGACGTAACGCTGATCGGTCTCGGGGGCGAGGCCGATTTTCGGGCCCAAATAGAGCAGGATGTTGGCCGTGTGCGACACGATCAGATCCCCGTCCTTTAGAAACGGCGGCGCGAACGGAATCGATGGCTCCGTCTTGCTGTTCAGCAGCGCCATCATCGCCGCATCGCCCAAGCCTTCGTCTTCGCTGCCGCGGACGACGTCGACATAAGGCGCCCCGGCCTCTTCCAAGGCGAGCCGGACGAATTCGCCGCGGCCTTGCAATCCATTCCAATAATAGAGTTCGTAAGGCATCTGCATCTCCGGAAAGCGGCGACGCGCCGCCCCTCTATCATCGCTCCCCGGTGAGGGGGGCGACAACGCGAGGGAGCGGCGCGCGGCCTGCCCGATCGGGCGATCGGCATGATCAGGCGAACACGTGCTGGACGCCCCAAGTAATAGCCAAGCCGCCGGCGATCAACCAAACGTAGAGGATGAAACCGGTGGCCAGCGCGCGCGGGCCTGCTTTGCGCACTTGCGATATATGCGTTTCGATGCCGAGGGCCGTCATCGCCATGGTGAGCGCGAAGGTATCGAGCGCGTTGACGGCTTGCGTGGCGAGAGCGGGCAAGACGTGCAGAGAGTTCACGAGCACGCAAGCCAGAAAGCCGAGCGCGAACCAAGGCACGGCGATTTTGCGCGAGCCGTGCGTCTGGCCGGATGCGCCGCCCGCATCGCGGCGAGCCGAGCGCGCCAGCCAAACACCGAGCAACAGCAGTACCGGCACGAGCAGCATGACGCGCGTCATTTTGACGATCGTGGCGATATGGGTGGCCTCCGCGCCGACGTTGCTGGCCGCGCCGACGACCTGCGCCACCTCGTGAATCGTGCCGCCGAAGAACAGGCCGACGCCGAGCGTGTCGAGATGAATCCAGCCGGCACGGTACATCAGCGGATAGAGAAACATCGACAGCGTGCCGAACAGCACCACGCTGCCCACCGCGACGGCGCTTTTTTCCGGCTTCGACTGCAGCGTCGATTCGAACGCGAGCACGGCGGCGGCGCCGCAAATGGCGCTGCCCGCGGCGTTGAGAATGGCGGTATCGCGATCGAGCTTCATGAGCTTCATGCCGAGCCACGTCCCGAGCACGAGCGTGCTGACGACGATCAGCACCGACTCGGTCAGCCCGGGAAGCCCGACCTGCGCGATTTCTTGGAGGCTGACGCGCAGCCCGAAAAACGCTACCGCGATACGCAGCAGCTTGCGCGCCGAGAAATTCACGCCGGCCGCCCAGTGCGCGGGCATACCGGCGCGCAACGTATTGCCGTAGAGGGCGCCGCCGACGATACCGACGATCAGCGGACTAACGCCCAACCCAGCAATGGCGGGCAAGGCGGCCAACCGGATGACGGCGGCGGCGAACAGCGCGACGAACAAGATGCCGTTGAGCTGGCCATGCGACGTTATCGAAGACGAATGTGACAGGGTAGGCGAATGGGACATCTGGGGTGCCTCTAGGCGGACTCGATTGCGATGGTCCAATCCTAAATTAGATATAAGCTTATGAAAAATCGTCATTTGTGACGTAATATATCGGCATTACCGATATTTCTCCCGCGATGACACCCGATCAACTGATAACTTTCGCTGCCGTTGCCGAGCGCTTGAACATCAGCCGCGCGGCCGAGGCGCTTCATTTGTCGCAGCCCGCGGTATCGGGGCAGTTGCGCCAATTGCAGGAGGAATTCGGCGAGCCGCTTTACCGGCGCGACGGCCGAGGCGTCCGGCTGACGCCAAGCGGTGCGCAACTGGCCGAGTACGCGCTGAAAGTGCGTGACGCGTTCCACCAGGCGCAGGCGTATCGCGACGCACTGCGGGGCGTTGGGCGTGGCACCTTGCGTATCGGGGCGAGTACGACGATCGCCAGCTATCTGCTGCCGTACTTGATCGCCGAGTTCCAGCGCCGGTATCCCGAAGTCGAGATTCAGACCGCGGGCGGCAATACGGGTGAAATCGTTGCTTCGCTCGGGGCGCTCGACATCGCAATGATCGAAGGGCCGGTCGGGACGGATTTGCCGGAAGGCACGGGCGTAAGGATGTGGCGCGAGGACTCGGTCGTAGCGATCGTACCGCGTGGCCACCCGCTGGCGGAACGGGCCGTGCACGAAGGCGCGAATCCGACGTTGGCGGACGTGGGCCGGTACCCGATCGTGATGCGGGAAGAGGGCTCGGGTGTGCGGCAGTTCGTCGAGCAGTCGTACGAGGCGGCCGGTCTCGCCATGCAAGTCGCCTTGAACGTGGCGGGCGTCGAGGGCGTGAAGGAGGCCGTGCGCGCGGGGATGGGGGTGGGCTTCGTCTCCGCCATGTCGATGCGGCACGAGGACGGCGCGCTCGTGCAACTGTCGATCGTTCCCGAACCGCTCACGCGCCACTTCTCGATCCTCGTGCCGCATGAGGGTGCGCCATCGCGCGTGGCCGCGGGCTTTTTAGCGCTTTGCACAGCCTCCGCCCACGACGCATCGTCCAGTTCGCGGAAATTCGAGCCGGCGCCGCATCCGTAGGGATAACCATGATGGCGAGCGTGCCGAGGCTGCGGGCAAGATGACGCCATTCGAGCCTACCGCTCGATTTTTTTCAGTGTGATTTGGAACCGGTTCCATTCTATGTCGAACATGGCGGGCACCTCATCTAGCGGCGACGCAGTGGAAGTCGTCGTCGTGGCGAGCGCCTTCGGGGCGCAAGCGGTGCGGCGCGCCGGGCACGCGGCCTGGCTCGATACGGTGCGGCGTGCCGGCGCGAGCGGATTCGAAGTGCGCCGCGAGCTGTTCTCGCATGAGGCGGAGGCTTCGTTCGAGGCGCTTCGCGCGCTGGGCGCCGCGATCGATGCTCGGGGACTATGGTCGGTCTATTCGACTCCCACCGCGCTCTATCGGGACGACGGCGGATTGGATGCGGCGGCGCTGGCCTGCGCGTACACGGAAGCCGACGCGCTCGGTGCCCGGTGGCTAAAGTTGCAATTGGGCGGTTTCGCGGGACAGGCCGACGGCGCCCGCATCGCGCGCGTCGGGGCGGGGCGGCGGGCTCGGCTCGTCGTCGAAAACGGCCAAGGTCAGGGCGACGGTACGATCGCTCGGTTCGAGGCGCTGTTCGCCGCGCTCGCGCAAGAAGGTGCCGCCGACGTGCTCGGGATGACCTTCGACATCGGCAATTGGGATTGGGCCGGGCAAGCGTCGCTCGACGCGGCCCGGGCGCTTGCGCGCTATGTCGAGTACGTGCATTGCAAGTCGTCCGAAGGGCATGGCGCACGACGCTTTCCGGTTGCTCCGAAGGCGGAGGACCCGGGTATCCGGGCCATTTTCGGCACGCTGCCGCGCACCGCCCCTAGAGGGATCGAGTTTCCGCTGGACGAGCACGCGATCGAGGACGATGCGAAGCGCCATGTCGCCTGGCTTGCCGCGGCATGAAACGCCACGCGCTGTGCCGTGACGAAGAGAAGAGCGAAGGTGCGGCACGGTTGGAAGGGTTGAATAAAGGAGGCATAGATGTCTAGCGCGATCGACGTGTTGACCTACGGTGAAGCCATGGCGCTGTTCGTGGCGAACGATGCCGGCCCGCTTGCGGCGGTCGAGCATTTCACGAAACGCATCGCCGGCGCGGATTTGAACGTCGCGATCGGATTGTCGCGGCTTGGGTTTCGGGTCGGCTACATCAGCCGCGTCGGCGCCGACTCGTTCGGACGTTACGTGCTCGATACGCTCGCGGGTGAAGGCATCGATGCGAGCCATGTGAGTATCGACACGCGCTACCCAACCGGCTTTCAGCTCAAGTCGAAGGAGGTGGGGGGCGGCGACCCGAGCGTCGAGTATTTCCGCAAAGGCTCGGCCGCGAGCCACCTGTCGATCGACGATTTCGATCCCCGGTACGTGGACTCAGCGCGGCATCTGCATCTGACGGGCGTCGGCCCGGCCATCTCGGCTTCTTCGCGCGAACTCGCTTTTCGTCTCGCGCAATCGATGCGCGCCGCGGGCAAGACGATCTCGTTCGACCCGAACCTGCGCCCGACGCTATGGTCCTCGCGCGAAGTCATGGCTGCCTCGCTCAATGCGCTCGCCGAGCTGTCGGATTGGGTGCTGCCCGGCGTAGGCGAGGGCCTCGTGCTCACGGGCTACGAAGCGCCCGAAGACATCGCACGGTTTTATCTGGATCTCGGTGTGCGCGGGGTCGTCGTCAAGCTGGGCGCGCAGGGTGCGTATTTCCGCACGGCGGATACCTCGGGCTATGTCGCCGCGCAACCGGTGGCGCAAGTGGTCGATACGGTCGGGGCGGGCGATGGGTTCGCCGTCGGCGTGGTCAGCGCGCTGCTCGAAGGGCGCGACCTGCCGAGCGCGGTGGCGCGCGGCAACCGCATCGGCGCGTTGGCGATCCAAGTAATCGGCGACTCGGAAGGTCTGCCCACGCGCGTTGAACTGGAGCGGCTCGAGAAGTCGAGCGCTCCGGTTTGAGCCGGGCTGTCAGCGCACGCCTTCGCGTTTGCCTACACTTCACGCCTAACAGGAGCGAGCAGGCGGAGCTTTTCGCCGCTGCTCATTTAAAACGCAGCATAGGAGGAGACACCCATGCCCGTCACGATTGCACCTCGCCGGTGGTGGATGATCATGCCGATCGTTTTCATCACTTACAGCCTCGCTTACCTCGACCGCGCGAACTTCGGGTTCGCCTCCGCAGCCGGCATCAACAAGGACTTGGGGATCAGTCCCTCGCTTGCCTCGTTGATCGGCGCGTTGTTCTTTCTCGGCTATTTTTTCTTCCAGATTCCCGGTGCGATCTATGCGGAAAGGCGTAGCGTACGACGCCTCGTGTTCGTCAGCCTCGTGCTTTGGGGCGGCTGCGCGGCACTCACGGGTGTCGTGAGCAATATCGCGTCGCTGATCGCGCTGCGGTTTTTGCTGGGCGTCGTGGAGGCCGCCGTCATGCCGGCCATGTTGATTTTCATCAGCAACTGGTTCACGAAAGCCGAGCGCTCGCGCGCGAATACCTTCTTGATTCTGGGCAATCCGGTCACGGTGCTCTGGATGTCGGTTGTCTCGGGCTATCTCGTGCACGCATTCGGTTGGCGCGAGATGTTCGTCGTCGAAGGGGCCCCGGCGATCGTCTGGGCCGTGTGCTGGTGGTTCGTAGCGCGCGACAAGCCGAGCGAGGTCGCCTGGCTCTCGGCGCAAGACAAGCGCGCGCTCGAGCAAACCTTGGCGGCCGAGCAAGCAGCCATCAAGCCGGTGCGCAATTACGCGGAAGCGTTCCGCTCGCCCGCCGTCGTCAAGCTGTGCGCGCAGTACTTCTGCTGGAGTATCGGTGTCTACGGCTTCGTTTTGTGGTTGCCGTCGATCTTGAAAAACGGCTCCGCGCTCGGCATGGTCGCGACAGGCTGGCTCTCGGCGCTGCCGTATTTGATGGCAACGGTCGCCATGCTCGTGACTTCCTGGGCTTCCGACAAGCTCGACGCACGCAAAGCCTTCGTGTGGCCGTTTCTGCTCGTGGGCGCCGTTGCGTTCGCGCTTTCCTATGCCGTCGGCTCCACGCATTTTTGGTGGTCCTACGCGCTGCTCGTCGTGGCCGGGGCTGCGATGTACGCGCCGTACGGACCGTTCTTCGCCATCATCCCCGAGCTGCTGCCGAAGAACGTGGCGGGCGGGGCGATGGCGCTCATCAACAGCATGGGCGCGCTCGGCTCGTTCGTTGGCTCGTACTTCGTCGGTTATCTGAATGGCTCGACGGGCTCGCCCGCGGCGTCGTACGCGTTCATGAGCGTAGCGCTCGTGGCCGCCGTATTGTTCACGCTCGCCGTCAAGGCGCAGCCCGCGGGCGAGGCGATGCTCACGGCGCGGGCCACTGCCCACGGGAAATGAGCCGAATGACACCGAAGATCGTCGTCTACAAAAAATTGCCGCAAGACGTGCTCGATGATCTGCGCCGCCACGCGCAAGTCGTCGAACTGGCGCCCGCGCACGGTGGCGGCCACGCAGCGCTCGCCGATGCCCTCGGCGCCGCATGGGCCGATGCCGACGGCGCGATCGGCGCAAGCGTGAAGGTGACGCCGGAGATGGTCGCGCGCGCGCCGAAGCTTAAAGCGATCTCGACGATCTCGGTCGGTGTCGACAACTTTGATCTGGCCGATCTGACCCGGCGCGGTATCGTGCTCGCGCATACGCCCGACGTGCTCACGGAATCCACCGCCGATACGGTATTCGCGCTGATCTTGTCGAGCGCACGGCGCGTGGTCGAGCTCGCCGAGTGGGTCAAGGCCGGCCACTGGCACGGCAGCATCGGCCCGGACCAATACGGCGTGGATGTGAACGGCAAAACGATCGGCATCGTCGGGTTGGGGCGCATCGGCGGTGCGCTCGCGCGCAGAGCCGCGCTCGGCTTCGACATGCGCGTGCTCTATACGAACCGGCATCCGAACGAGGCCGCCGAGCGCGCGTATGGCGCCAAGCACGTCCCGCTCGCCGAGCTGCTGTCGCAATCGGATTTCGTTTGCCTGCAAGTGCCGCTCACGCCGCAAACGCGGCATCTGATCGGCGCAGCCGAGCTGCGCGCGATGAAACGCAGCGCGATCCTCATCAATGCCTCGCGCGGCGCGATCGTCGACGAGGCGGCGTTGATCGCGGCGCTCGCGCAAGGCACGATCGCCGGTGCCGGGCTCGACGTGTTCGAGCAAGAGCCGCTTGCGGCCGATTCGCCGCTGCTCGCGATGCGTAACGTCGTGGCGTTGCCCCACATCGGTTCGGCCACGCACGAGACACGGTACGCGATGGCGCGTTGTGCCGCCGACAATCTCCTCGATGCGCTCGCCGGACGGCTCACGCACAACGTCGCGAACCCCGAGGTTTTGGGGCGCTGAGCCGCGCGTGCCTACTAGAATTAGTCGTAGGTTCGGGCCGTGCGCTTGCACGGGTGGTGCGTCGGGAAGCGCTGCGCTATGATGCCGCCACCGAACGAATTGCAAAGCGCGCCCCGGCGCGCTTTTCTCTATCCGCCGTGCCGCGCAGAGGTGCTCGCGCATGGGCCTTTGACGAGGAGGTTTGCCTTGGTTTCCGTATCTTTCGACCCGGGCGCGCGCCGCGCCGCCGAGCGATGAGCATCGGCCCCATGGGCATCGCCCGCCGAGCGACGATCAGCGACGTGGCGCGCGAAGCCGGTACCGGCAAGACGAGCGTGTCGCGCTACCTGAACGGCGAGACGAACGTCCTGTCTTCGGATCTGCGCGCGCGCATCGAAGCCGCGATCAAGCGGCTCGACTACCGGCCCAATCAAATGGCCCGGGGCTTGAAGCGCGGACGCAATCGCCTCGTCGGACTGCTCGTCGCCGATATCACGAATCCCTACACCGTGGGCGTGCTGCGAGGCGTGGAAGCGGCCTGCCACGCGCTCGGTTTGATGCCGCTCGTGTGCAACGCGGCCAACGAAGTGGAGATGGAGCGCCGCTACTTGCAATTGATGACGACCTATCGCGTGGAAGGCGTCATCGTCAATGCGCTCGGCGTGGAGGAAGAAACGCTTCGTCCCGTCGGCGAAGGCGGCACGCCCGCCGTGCTCGTCGACCGTTCGATCGAGGGGCTGTCGGCCGACATGGTGGGGCTCGACAACGGCGAAGCCGTGGCGATGGGCATGCGGCATCTGCTCGAGCAAGGATTCGACGATATCCGTTTTGCCGTGCAGCCCTACGAGAGCGTGAGTTCGCGACGCCTGCGCGAAGCGGCGTTTCGCGCCGCGCTCGAACAAGCGCATGCGCTTCGCGGCGCCGGTGCCGAGCCGTTGCGAGGCGAAACCATGGTGCTCGATCTGAGCGATGCCGAAGCGGTCGCGCGTACGCATGAGGCCGTGGACCGGCACTTGCAAGAGGCCGGCGGCCGGCGCGTGGCATACTTCGCGGCTAACGGTCCGGTCGCGCTCTCGCTCGCCCTGCATTTGCATGCCCGCTATGGCTCGCGTTGGCAGGAGCGCGTGGCGCTGATGTCGATCGACGACTCCGAATGGGCGGAGTTGATCGGCGTCACGGCGATTCGCCAACCCACCTACGCGATCGGTTATCGCGCGGTGGAGTTCTTGCACGAGCGTATCGAAGGCGGCGTGGAGCCGGCGCGCGAAGCGATGCTGGCCGGTGAATTGGTCGTTCGCCGATCGACCGCCTGGCGCGAAGAGGACTGATCGATAGATTTACACGGCGCGCGCGGCGCATGCCCTTTCGAGGCAGTGTGGCGCGTGGCTAGCACCACAAAGCATTGAGCCCCACGATGGAACTTTACCGATTCGAATGCCCGAGCGCCGACGTCGAGGCGCTCGGGCAAGCCGCGAGTGACCTCTTTCCGGAGCAGACGGTCTTTGCCGAGCGCAGCGGAGAAAACGGTACCCCGTATCTAGACGTACAGTGGGTTGCGATGCGGTTCGGATCGACGGCGCGCCGCATGACGCTGACCGTTCAATTCGCCGCTCCCGCGTTCGCGCGCTACCGGGCTTCGCTGCCTCGTGCGCGGGCACGCAGTTTTGCCGTCTTGCGGGCGTACGTGGAAGCCGCGCTCGGATCGCTGGAAGAGCAATACGCGGCCGGGCAAGCCGTGCCGCGCGAGGTGACGATCGAACTCGGCGACGAATTCGCGTAGGCGGGCATGAGGCGCTTTGCGCGCCTACGGCAATTCGGCTACGCGCTCCGGTAGACCTGAGCGAACCGGTCGGCGCGCACGACGCCGTAATCGCCCGGCGCGTATTGCAACACCCAGTCGCCGGCGTTGCCGTTCAATACGTCGCCTGCCGCCCGGCGAGCCATCGCGAATGGCGCATCCATGCGTTTAGCCAGCACGACGGCGGGGCGGTTTCGGTAACGGCCCGGCGCACCGTGCGCAAGCTCCGCATCCGCCGGAACGTATTTGTCGTCGAAGCGAGCACGATCGACGACCCAACGTGCGCCGCCCGTGCCCGTGATCAGTGCATCGCCGGGCGCGTAACGGTTGGCCCCCTCGAGGCTCATCAACTCGCCGTGCTGCTGCGCGAACTCGACGGCGACCACCTCGTCTTTCACATACCGTCCCGCGCCGGGGTCGTCGCGCAGGTCGATGTCTTTCAATTCGTTCATAGCAAGCAAGCCAAACGTCGAGAAGGCGTGAGCGTAGCGGTAAACCGCGCGACGCGCACGCCTTTCGTTCGGTCGCGATCAGTTCTTGGCCGGTGCCGCCGTTTTGCCGCGGCGCTCGCCCGCCTCATGCGGTTGCCGGAACGTCGTATCGGCGAGCTTCTTTTGCTCGGGCGAGAAGCTGTCGTAAAGCGGCTGGAAGGCGTCGACCAATTGCTTCATGTCGTCCGCGTGCGCTTGCGCGATTTCGGCGTATTGCTTCATGTTGTCGAGCGCCGATTGCGTTTGTTCGGCCTGCGTGCGCTGACGGAACAAACGGCCCATGTTTTGGCCGTTGGTGCGCATGACGTCGGCGAATGCCTTCCATTGCGGCTCTTGCGCCGCCGTGATCTTCAGTTGCGAGTGCAGATATGCGATACGCTGCTCGACGTGCGCCTCGCGCTTGGCTGCGCGTGCATCGGCCGGCGCGCTGGCCGCCATGCCCGACGCCGCTTGCGGCGCCGACGCTTGCGCGAACGCTCCGCTCGTTGCGAGCGCGCACGCGAGAATGACGATTGTCCGTTTCATCGAACCTCCTGCAGTCGTGTGGACGAAGTCGAAGCCGGCGCCTCGGTGCCGGCTCGCGGGACCCTGCATGCTTGGCGCATGTTCATTGATCCGCCGTTAGTGTAACCAGGCAAGGGTGAGGTTTCGGCGCGGTGAGACATACGCTTACATCTGAAACCGATCTGTTGTGCGGGCACGGTTTGCGCCGCTGTATTACAGTGGCTGCCGCAACGTTGGGACTTGGCGATTTCGGAGATCGAAGATGCGAATTCTGGTGGTGGGCGCCGGCGCGGTCGGCGGATATTTCGGCGGGCGGATGGCGTTGGCGGGGCAAGACGTGACTTTTCTCGTACGCGAAGCGCGGGCGCGGGAATTGGCCGCGAACGGCCTCGTCATCAAGAGTCCAAGGGGCGATGCGACGCTTTCCGAAGTGAAGACCGTCCTCAGCTCGCAAATCGACGCGCCCTACGATCTCGTTTTGCTCAGTTGCAAGGCGTACGACTTGGACAGCGCGATGGCATCGTTCGCGCCGGCGGTCGGGCCGTCCACGACGATATTGCCGCTGCTCAACGGCATGCGGCACTTGGACGTGCTGCGCAACCGCTTCGGCAACGCGAGCGTGTTGGGTGGCGTGTGTCTGATCGCGGCGACGCTCGATGCTTCGCGTGCGATCGTCCAAATGACGAACATGCACGCGATCGTATTCGGCGAACTGGACGGGACGAAGAGTGCGCGTGTCGAGGCCATCGCGGGCGCGTTGCGATCCGGCGGATTCGACGTCGAAGCAATCGATGCGATCGTCCAGCAGATGTGGGAAAAGTGGGTGTTCCTGGCGACACTGGCCGGCAGCACCTGTTTGTTCCGGGCGAGCGTCGGCGAAATTTTGTCCGCGCCCGGCGGCGAGGCCGCGATGCGCGCGCTGTTCGACGAATGCGCCTCGGTGGCGGCCGAACATGGGCACGCCATGCGCGAGCCGTTTGCCGAGCGCTCGCGCGCCATGTTGTTCGCGCCCGGCTCGTCGCTGACCGCATCGATGCTGCGCGATATCGAAAACGGTCTGCGTACCGAGGGCGATCACGTGCTCGGCGATCTGCTTGCAAGGCTCCGTGCCGAAAAGCCCACCGATGCGGCGCCGACGCTGCTCGAGCTCGCCTATACGCACGTCAAAGCCTACGAAGCCCGGCATGGGCGATAATTCGGGGCTTTCATTCTTGCCAGCCGCTTCGAATCGATGAGACCACCGCGCCTCGACCAGCTCGACGAACTCGACCGCAACCTCCTTGCGCTTCTACAAGAGAATGCTCGCGAGAGCGTTGCCAACTTGGCCCGCCGCTTGAGCGTGGCGCGCACCACCGTGCTGGCGCGCATCGAGCGCCTTGAACGCATGCAAGTGATCGCCGGGTACGGGGTGCGGCTTGGCCAAGATGTGCTCGACGCGAGCATCAACGCCTACGTCGGTATCATCCTCGCGCCGAAGTTCGGCCCCAGTGCGCTCAAGCGGCTCGAAAAGATGGCCGAGGTGCAATTGCTGTGCGCGGTGAGCGGCGAGTACGACTACGTGGCGTGGCTGCGCGCGGCCTCGCCGGATCGCCTCAACGAATTGCTCGACCAGATCGGCCAGTTGGAAGGCGTCGAGCGCACGACCACCTCCATCATCCTCGCCCGCAAGATCGACCGCGGCACCTTCGGCAACTGAAATCCCGGGCCTCGTCCGGCCCGCTGCAGGGCCTTCGAAGACACGTTTCGACGAAATGTAGTGGGGTTCCGACGTTTCGTCGAAAAGTCACGTCGAAACGCAGCATTTTGGTCGTATATTCCGTTTTTACACCTTCCTAAACTGTTTCGAACGCGACGGCGCGCTCATGGCGTGCACCCGCGCATAACGATCACAACAACGCGAAACATGAAACGAAGGAGAAGCGCATGAAAGTAGCCATCGTCGGTGCAGGGCTGATCGGCCATACCATCGCCCATATGTTGCGTGAGACCGGCGACTACGAAGTCGTGGCGTTCGATCGCGATAGCGTTGCGCTCGAGAAGCTGGCCGCGCAGGGCATTGCGACGCAACGCGTCGATTCGGCCGATACGAATGCGATTCGCGCGGCGGTGGAAGGCTTCGACGTGCTCATCAATGCGCTGCCGTACTACCTGGCCGTGAATGTCGCCGGTGCGGCCAAGGCGGCGGGCGTCCATTATTTCGATTTGACCGAAGACGTGCGTGCCACGCATGCGATCCGCTCGCTCGCCGACGGCGCCTCGCACGCGTTCATGCCGCAGTGCGGCCTCGCGCCCGGCTTCATCGGCATTGCCGCGCACGAACTCGCCCAGCGCTTTTCGGAAGTGCGCGAAGTGAAGATGCGGGTCGGGGCGCTGCCCGAGTTTCCGACCAACGCGCTCAAGTACAACCTGACTTGGAGCGTCGATGGCCTGATCAACGAATATTGCCAACCGTGCGAAGCGATCCGCGACGCGCGTACGCAATGGGTGCAGCCGCTGGAAGGGCTCGAGCATTTTTCGCTCGACGGCACCGAATACGAGGCGTTCAACACGTCGGGCGGTCTCGGTACGCTGTGCGAGACGCTGTCGGGCCGCGTCGAAACGCTCGATTACAAGTCGGTGCGTTATCCGGGCCACCGCGACCTCGTGAAGTTCTTGCTCGAAGATCTGCGTCTGGCGACAGACCGCGACACGCTCAAGACGATCATGCGCCGTGCCGTGCCGTCCACCGCGCAAGACGTCGTGTTGATCTTCGTGACGGTGACGGGCATGCGCAACGGTCAATTGGTGCAAGACGTCTTCACGCGCAAGATCTTCGCGAAGACGGTGTGCGGCATGCCTATGAGCGCGATTCAAATCACGACGGCGGGCGCCATGTGCGCGGTGCTCGACTTGTTCCGCGAAGGCAAGCTGCCGCAAAACGGCTTCGTGCGGCAAGAGCAAGTCTCGCTCGTCGAGTTTCTCGATAACCGATTCGGCCGTCTGTACGAAGGCGCGACGCTCGACACGATGGTGGCGGCCTAACGATTGGGGGCACAGCCATAGCCACAGCCGCGGCCGACAGCCGAGGGAGACGATCGCCCGTCCGGCGCAACGCCGGACCGAGGGCGGCCTGAGAGAGCGGCGGCGCCATGCGGCGCGCCGCGAAGAAGAAGCGGCACTGAGCAGGGCCTCGAGAATGCCGCTCGAAGAAGAGGGCAGCCACGCATGCGCCAGCGCATGCGTGGCGAACCTCCCGCCAAGCGATTGCGCAATTTCCGCTTTCAGCTGTTCCCGGCCGGTTTCAATACGTTGCGTAAGAGCGCGTCGAATTCGGCTGCCGTCGGCGCCGTGTTGTCGAACATGATGAGACCCTCGCGCGCCGATCCGCTCGGAACGAAACGGCGCTGCCGGTATTCGTCCCAATGCGCGAGCTTGTAGGCGTCGTTCGGATTGTGACGCGCGACGATGCGGGCATGCGCCGTTTCTTCCGACGTGTAGACCCAGACGATCCGAATTTCGATATCGGCTCCGATGCCCAGCCAGGCGCGATCGAAGAGCTTGCGCTCGCGTACTTCGCGCGAAAGCGGCCCGACTACGATCACGCCGACGCCCAACTCGAGGTTTTCCCTGGCAGTATCGAGGAGCCCCTGGTATTCCGGGTCACGGAGATGCTCGAGGTATAACGGGCTGTCGCGATCGTTGGGATCGCCCGTCAATGCACCCATTGCCGCGGCGCTGTAGCGCCCGTAGAGCGTGTCTTTGTCGAGCAGACAGAACGCTTCGCCCGTCTCGCGCATGAGCGAGCCGACGAGGCGCTTGGCGATCGTCGTCTTACCGGTGCCGGCGTGGCCGCAGATAAAAACGAGGTGTGTCACAGGCCGGGCTCCTTGACCAAAGCGGCCGCCATCGTGTCACCGTTATCTTGACCGGCCGGCACCGCTTCGATCAGCGTATCGAGGCGATGATAGATGTCCTCGAGCATCGGCTGGCCCAGGCGCGTTTCGAGCAGCGCGTACTGTGCATCGACCCGCGGCCGGATTTGCGCGATCATCGCGCGGCTTTTCGGGGTCAAGCCGACGATCCACTTGCGCTGGTCCTCGGGTGGCCGCTCACGGGACACGAGCCCGTCGCGCTCCATTCGATCGAGCACCCCGGTGAGGCTTGGGCTCAGAATGCACGACAACTTGGCGATTTGGCCCGCTTCGAGTTCGTTGCGCGGCGCTTCATCGAGCGTGCGAAGTATTCGCCATTGCTGCTCCGTCAGCGAAAAGTCCTTCAGGATCGGCCGAAATACGCCCATTAGCGCCTCGCGCGCCTGCAACAACAGCATGGCCAGATTCCGGTGATCGAACGTACGCGTCATGATGGCGGAAGAAGGGATTGGCGTCCGGGCATATTAACAGCCTGCCGCGGGAGCCGGGGCCTTGGCGTCATTGCGCATGTGCGCGCAACGGCCGCGGGGCAGACACGGGCACGGCTCGTGCATCTGCCCTCACGCTGCGCCGCGCGCCTATCGAGGGTGCGATCGCGGAAAATTCGTTGGACGTGGAGGCCTATCGATGCGTATTGCCCAAGTCGCGCCGTTGTACGAATCGGTGCCGCCCTATGGATATGGGGCCACGGAACGCGTTGTTCATTACCTGACAGAGGCCCTGGTCGCGCTCGGGCACCATGTCACGCTATTCGCGACCGCCGATTCGACGACCTCGGCCGAACTCGTCCCCATCTGTGAGCGCGGATTGTGGCGGGACGCCGCGGTATGGGACACGCTGACGCATCACGTGCGCGAAGTGGAAGCCGTGGTCCAACGGGCCGGGCGTTTCGGCGTCGTCCATTTTCATACGGACCCGCTGTACTTCCCTTCGGCGCGCCGCCTGCCGTGCGCGCATGTCACGACCCTGCATGGGCGCCTGTTACCGGCCGATCATGGCCCGTTGCTCCGTGAGTTTTCCGAGGCGCCGCTCGTGTCGATATCGAACTGCCAGCGAGAGCCGATTGCTTGGGCGAATTGGCAAGCGACGATTCATCACGGTTTGCCCGAAGAGGCTTTCGGGCTGTGTGAAGATCCAGAGGACTACTTACTATTTCTCGGCAGAATGATGCCCGAAAAGCGGCCCGATCTTGCGATCGACATCGCGCGCCGGGCCGGGGTGCGACTGAAGATGGCCGCCAAGGTGCATCCCGGCGAAAAGCAGTATTTCGAAGAGCGGATCGCGCCGTTGATCGAGGCCAACCGCGATACCGTCGATTATTTGGGGGAGGTGGGCGGCCAAGCGCGGATCGAATTGCTGTCCAAAGCGCGCGCGCTGGTTTTTCCGATTCAGTGGCCGGAGCCGTTCGGCATGGTCATGATCGAGGCGATGGCGTGCGGCACGCCGACCATTGCGTTTGGTTGCGGCGCGGTTCCGGAAGTGCTCGACGATGGAGTGACGGGGTACATCGTGGACGACGCGGATGCCGCGGTCGATGCGATCGCGCGTTTGGGCGCGATCGATCGACGCCGTTGCCGGACCGTCTTCGAAACCCGCTTCACGAGCATGCGCATGGCGCTCGAGTACGTGGACGTCTATGAAGCGCTGCTGGAAGGCGGTAGCGCTCGAGACGGCGGTGTGCGGGCGCTCTCGGTGCGAGGGTAGGTCACGGCACAGGGCCCCGTGCGTAGGGCTTTTGACTTTTTAAATTTCTGTCTTGACTGAAATGTCAGAAATAACTATATTGGCCCTATGAACCTCACACCTGTTTCCGAAAAATTCATTCTCCATTGGGGCGAAATGGGCTCGCGGTGGGGGGTGAATCGCACCGTTGCTCAGATTCATGCGTTGTTGTTTCTGGCCGGTAAGCCGATGGCGGCCGATGAGATCGCGGAAACGCTTTCGGTCGCGCGTTCGAATGTCAGTACGAGCCTCAAGGAATTGCAGGCATGGCGCCTCGTGCGCGTGGCGCACACGATTGGCGACCGGCGCGACCATTTCCAGACGTCCACCGACGTTTGGGAGTTGTTTCGGTTGATCGTGGAAGGGCGGCGTCAACGCGAGATCGACCCGACGCTGACCGTATTGCGCGACTGTTTGATGAGTCCCGAGTTGACGCAGGAGCCGAAGGAAAGCGCGCAGCGGATCAAGGAGACGATGGAATTTCTCGAAACGTTGACCACATGGGCCGACGAGATGCTGCGACTGAAGCCCGAAACATTGATGAAGGCACTGGGTATCGGGGCGCGCATCAGTCGGACGGTTCGTGGAAGCAAGACGTAGTGCGCTGGCATGGCGGGCCGACGGCCCGTTTTTTTTTTTGCGATAGTAATTTCTCTCTTTACAGAAATAACTGTAAAAGCGAATGGATAGAGAGGATGTCGCGCGCGACGGCAGGTTCACGTCGGCGCCAACCAAGTAGGAGCGCGTCATGAAGGTTTTGGTGTGCGGGGCGAGCGGCTTTATCGGCAGTGCGATTTGCCGGCGACTGTCGGACGAAGAACATGAAGTCGTGCGCGGCGTGCGGCGAGCCGAACGCGTGGGAGACGTCGCTATCGACTACGCCACGGACGTCACCGTGGAAGCTTGGCTCGACAAACTGCGGGGGATCGATGCCGTGGTCAACGCGGCGGGCATCATCGTCGAGCGAGGCCCGCAGACGTTCGCGCGCATGCACGCCGAGGCACCGATTGCGCTGTTCACGGCCTGCCGTCTGCAAGGCGTGCGGCATGTGGTTCAGATCTCGGCGCTGGGCGCGCAATCGCGCGAGACTCCGTACTTCGCTAGCAAGTGCCGGGCCGACGAGTTTCTGTTATCGGACGAGGGCCCCGCAAAGGCGCATGTCATTCGGCCTGCGTTGGTGTACGGCTCGCAAGGGACGTCGGCGCGTTTTTTTCGCGCTTTGGCGAGCGTGCCGGTTCACTTCCTACCCGGGGGCGGCGAGCAAGTTCTGAGACCTGTCCATATCGACGATCTCTGCGATCTCGTTGCAAAGTTGTTGAACTCGAGTGGCACGGTTTCATCCTCGTGTATCGAGGCGGTAGGCGCCACCGAGGTGACGTATCGCGAGATGTTGAAGATCTATCGTGAATCGATGGGACTGCCTGCTGCGTTTTCGGTGCGAGTTGCGCCCGCAGTGATGCGTATTAGCGCGGCTTGCGGTGCCAAGGTGCCCGGCGCGATGTTGACGCCCGATACATGGCGGATGCTGCAGCGTGGAAATACCGCAGCGCCGGGGCCGTTCGCGACGGCATTGGGGCGAACACCGCGCGGTATCGAGACATTTATCGGCGCCGGCGAAGCGCGCAGTTCGCGAATCGAGGCGCTTGCCGGGTGGCATGCATTGTTGCTTCGCATTGCGCTGGCGATCGTATGGATCGGGACCGCGTTCGTGAGTGCCGTCGCGTACCCACAAGCGGCGAGCCTCGAACGATTGAGCCGATTCGGATTGCACGGCTTTGCCGCTCACGTCGCGCTCTATGGCGCATGCGCGCTCGATCTCGCGTTCGGCATGGCCACGTTGATCAAGCCGGGGAGGGTGCTTTGGCTCGTGCAGGCCACGCTCATCGCCGCTTACACGCTTCTGATTGCGGTGGTACTTCCCGAATTCCTGATCGAGCCGTTCGCGCCGATTCTGAAGAACGTGCCGATTCTCGCGATTCTTTTCATTCTATTCAGCCAGGAGACGCGGGCATGAATGCCTATTTGCTCGTCAAGACATTGCACATTTTGTCTTCGGTACTGCTTGTCGGTACGGGATTCGGCAGTGCTTTCTATTTGTTCTTCATCAACCGCACGGGTTCCGTTCAAGCCATCGCCGCTGTGTCCCGCTTGGTCGTGCGTGCCGACTGGTGGTTCACGACACCGGCCGTTCTGTTTCAACCGATATCGGGATTGTGGCTCGTGCATACCGCGGGCTGGCCTTGGAACACGCCATGGGTGGTTGCATCCGTCGCGCTTTACGTGATTGCGGGGCTGTGTTGGTTACCTGTTGTCTGGATTCAGATTCAAATGACGCGCATTGCCGCGGATTGCGCGGAGCGAGGCGATGCGTCGTTGCCGCTGACGTATTGGACTTACGCGCGGACATGGGAATGGCTCGGCTACCCGGCATTCGTCGCCATGGTCATCGTCTACTTTTTGATGGTGACCAAACCGGCGCTGGTTTGATGCGGCACGCAGCGCCGGCCATTGGAGCGGGGCTTCGTCTAACCGTGCCGTTGTTCCTTGGAGCGGTCGACTGTCGGCGGTCCTCGCATGGGTCGGATGGGGCGTTCGATAAGGCGCTAGCCGGTCGCGCTTGAGCCGCGTTTGCTCCGCTATTCGATGTGATCGGGAAGTTTGGCGAGGCGCGCGGCGGGCGAGCGCAAGATGATGAGCGCTTGGATGGCGAATGCCGCGACCGCCACGACGAGGCAAGGACGAGCGCCCGCCGCGCCGCCTAGTGTTGCGCCGATCAAGGCGCCAAGCGGACGCGAGCCATACGTGGCGGTGCTGATCAGGGCCGAGACGCGTCCGAGCATCGATTGGGGTGTGATTGCTTGACGCAATGTGGTCGAGCTGATGACCCACAGGATCGGGCCGAAGCCGAGTTGAAAGTAGGCGGCGGCCGCGATCCATGGCGAAGGCACGAGAAGGGTGGCGCACAGCGTCAACGAGGCGGCGAGCCCGCACAACGGCCCGACGATGAGCACCCGGCCAAAGGGTAGCAAGCGCGAAATTTTCGGTGCGGATAGGGCGCCCACGACCATGCCCGCGCCGTAGGCCGCCAGCGTGATGCCGACGCCGGTCGCTGAGAGCCCGAGTTGCCGGCTGGCATAGGGGACGTACACGGCCTGAATGACGAAGAAGCCGATGTTGAAAAAGACGGCCGTCGCAACGATGGCCCGGAGCAGGACATTGCCGGCGACGAAGGCGGCACCCTCGCGCAGTTCGGAGAGGAACCTTCGCCGAAGGGCAGGCGCTCGCTCGGGCTCGCCGATCTTGGCAAGCAGAAACACTGCCGAGGCGGACAGCGCGGCTGCCGCGAGGAAAGCGGCTGAGGCACCGACCACGCCGACCAGGAGTCCGCCCAGCGCGGGTCCCGCCGAGTACGCAACACTACGAGCAAGCTCGATGCGGCCGTTAGCCGTGGCCCACGCGTCGCGTTCGACCAAGGCTGTAATGAGCGATGGTGCCGCTACCTTATAGGCCACCGTGCCGCAGGCTCCGATGAAGCCGCAAACCGCCAGCAACGGTAACGACAGCTGACCGGCCACGAGTGCGGCCAGGACGGCGAGCAGCGCCGCGCAGCGCACGGCTTCGGCGCAGGCCATGAGCTTTTGACGAGAGGTTTGATCGGCCCAAACGCCGAGGATGATCGACAGCGCCAGAAACGGCATGGTCTGCGCGGTTTGAAGCCAACCGGTCTGGCCGGCGCCTGCGCCAAGCGCGAAGACGGCGACGATCGGAGTTGCCGCGAGGCCGATTTGCTCGGCGCATTGCGCGGCGAGGTTGGACCAGGCGAGCCGGTGAAAGGCCCGGGGTAACGATGCGGCTGATGGGGGAAGTGCGGTTTGGATCGGCATGTCGGGACGCCCGTTTGGATAATGGATTGGGCCTATCGTGGTCGATCGCGGGAATGCGGGCTAACTGTGGCTTGCGGTTTCATTGAGGCGAGGCTGGGCTTGGTCGTTTATCTAGTCGTCCGGTGCGTACGGGAATGCAGAGCGAGAAGGGTGGCCGCGCATGGGAGAACCCGCGATCTTGCTGACGTTGGACAGCACGGGATACGGCGTGCGGACCTCGTGAACCGGCATGCATACGCGATGGATGCAGGTCGACGTCCTAATGGCCGACTAATATGACGAACACTTGGGTCAACTGAGCAATGAGGGGAGCCGATGATGGCCAAAAAGTTTGCAGAGTTGCGCGACAAGATGTCGCCGCAGGCGCGGGCTTGAGTTGATGCGCGCGCAAAGAAAATGGTCGACGAAATGGCACTGAGTGAATTTCGTCGTGCGAGGGGCTTTTCGCAGAAGGCGTTGGCCGTCGTTTTGCACGTAAAGCACCCTGGTATTGCCAAGTAGAACAGAGGACGGACATGTATATCTCGACGCTGAGATCGCATATCGAGGCGATGGGCGGGCAGTTAGAAATCGTTGCGAAGTTTCCGGAAGGCGCTGTGCGGATCGCGAATTTTTCGTCTTTGGGGCCCTCCGTGATCCGTGTGTAATATTTGGCGCTGCTATCCGGCAAAAACGGGCTCGAAGGTCGATTCGGTGGCCGTAAAGTGCAGCGCCATCAGCGGCTCGTCGCATCGTCCACATACGCGAGCGGTGTACAAGGCGAAGCCCGATCCTCGAAGTTTTATAAGCTGCGAGATTTCCTGCTGTCGCAAGAGACAAGGGCGATCCCCGGGACGACCATTAGATTCTATGGAACGGTGGAGGTGCGATGAAACGCTTGTTATCTGGCCTAGTTGCGGTCGCGCTTACGATTCCGGTGTTCTTGGGCCTAACAAAGATCGATGCGATCCCGGGTTGGCTGTATAGCGAGCGTGGCTACGTCGTCTTGAGTCCCTTGTTTCGCATATTTGGCGCTGTCGGCGTTGAGGGGCACGAAGACGTGGTCGTTGGCGTGTTGTTGGTTGCCAGTTTTGCGATTGCTTTGGCGATCGCTTACGGCGGACCGGTGTTGTGGCGCACCACTCGCCGGACGGCGCACTGATTAAAAAAAGCCGCTGCTGCGGCTTTTTTACAAGGTGGCTGAGTACAAGAATTCGTTGAGCGAGGCGGCATTGTGCCGCGTAAGGATCCTCGGCTTACGAGTAGTCATGCTGTCGTGGTCTCTCATGCCGGCGGTTCATGACAACTTTGCTCTTACATCCAATGTCAAAGCCGGATTCAAATGTCCGCCTGCTGGCTAAATAGAAATGTCCGCTTCCAGCTAAATAGAAATGTCGGGGTTCGCCGTTCGTCGGTTCTCATGGTTCTCGATAGAAGCAGCGTAGACGGCAGGTGCTTGAACGGGCAGGGCGCTGACGTATCAAGTGCTCACCCTGGCAGACCGACGCCCCGGTTTCGAGGGTTGAGAAGGGCTCAATTGCACGATGACCTCGTTCAGATCGCCTTGCGTGAATTCGCGCTGTTTCTTCGTACCAGGCGCCCGTTCAGCTTTGCGCACAGCCACACCGCGATTCGCGCGCGAAGGCGAACCCGAGGCGCGTCGATCGTCACGCTGCGCTTGCAGCGCCTGCGCCACCTGCAGCACGTGGCGCAGGCGCTTGTGCTCAACGAGCACGCCCTGATCGATCTCGGCCAACCGGTCGTACTGCCGGTATGGCAGCACACGCTCGTCAGCGCGAACCTCGATGCGCCCGTCGGGGTACTCCCACACCTCGATATAGCGGCCGATCAGCTTTCGATTGGGCACGGTGTCCTCCAGCAGATAGATCACCCGGTCATATTGCACCGTGAGCGACTTCGTCACGCGCCGGGTCTCGCGCCACGTCATCAGCAAGTCCAGATTCTCGTCGTCGCGCAGCGGCCGATGTGCATCAAAGCTGCTCTTCGCTGGCTTGGCAAAGCGCGCGTTGTAGGCAGCCATGAAGGAGGGCGCCCAGGTATTGGCTTCGGCGACCGTGCTGATGCCCCGCAAGCGCAGTTCCTTGACCAGCCGGTCCTGCAGCGTCAGATGGGCCCGCTCCACGCGCCCCTTGGCCGAACTGCTGTTCGCGCAAAACGTGTCGATATTGAGCTCGTACATCGCCCGGCCAAAGTGCGTCACGCCCGCTTCGCCCTTGGTCGTCGGGCGAAATACACTGGCCTTGTCGCTATAGAACGCCTGGGGCTTGCCGTAACGCTCCAGGTACGCGCGCGTCGCCTCAAAATAGCTGAAGGTCGATTCGCTCGCTGTGAAGTACACGTGCATCAATCGACTCGTCGCATCGTCCACGTAGACCAGCAGCGTACAGGCTGGCGCCCGATCCTCGAACCAGCGGTGGTCGCTGCCGTCGATCTGGATCAACTCGCCCAAACATGCACGCCGTGCCCGCGGCTGATAAACCTTCGGTGGACGCTGCCGGCGCGGTATCCAGAAGCCGGCCTCCGTCATGAGCCGTCTGACCGTTTCCTTGGCTAGCCGGATACCGTGGCACTCCCAAAGCTTCTCGCAGGCCAGCGTCGGCCCGAAATCGGCGTAGCGATCACGGATGATCGCCAGCGCCCGGGCTGCGAGCTCGCCGTCGAGTCGACGATTGCCGGGCTTGGTTCGATGCCCAGAAACCAGCCCGGCCGGCCCGTGTTCCCGAAACCGGGCAGCCAGCCGGCGAATCTGTCGCGTCGTCAGTTCCAGCCGGTCGGCTGCACGCCATGGCTGGAGCTTGCCGTCCACCACATCCTGAATGACCTTGAATCTGTCCAGCTCGCGCATCGTCATGGTGATCCGTTCTGTCGCAGCCATCTGGGCCTCCAGCACCGGGAACACGGCGACCGGATAGCTTACGCTGCTCAAAAGCGGACATTTCTAAGTAGCCAGAAGCGGACATTACTAAAAAGCTCTTACACCAGAAAGTTCGATAATTCATGTTATGTCAAATTATCTCAGCCAACCCGACTCGCACAGTTAGCTTCCACCCAACCGCCGCCGCCGGTCCAACCCGATCGGCGCCAAGCACGGCGCAACCACGCCCGTTGCTGCCCGGTGCGCTGGCTGTGAATCTCGGCAGCCAGCGCACAAAACCGTATTTCCTCACGCTCCCGCGCGAATTAAAACGCCCGCGGCTTTACTTCTCTAGTTCACGCGACACAGCGCGATTACGCCGGAACCGTGATGTAGGGGTCCCACCAGTAGTAGCCGAACAGATCTTGCTTTTGGCCACCGACCAGCGTGTACAGCCCAAAGCTAACTCCGAATCCTTCTCTGCCGCTTTGCCGAACTGTCGACCCGAATGTTGCAAACGTTAACGCCTTTTGAAGCGGCGGCAAACCGTTTCTGCTCGGGGAGTCGGGATTCGGCTGCACAGCGCCGTTACGGACGACCGTGTCCGTGCTGAATTGATTGAATACTTGATCTCCTTGAAAATGTCGGATGTTGTAAACGATCACCGCATCGTCCGAATTGTCATAAATCGACACGCCGGTGAATAACACGCGATCGCCCGGATAAGCCGAAAACTCCAAGTCTCCTGTGCCTTGGCCCCGAATTATGCTACGCGCCCCCGTACAGAGCATGAACTGATGATCATGCGAGATACCCGTCGGGTTGTTTTGATCCTTGCTCCCATTTGGATATGCGGCCTTGATGTACTCCGTGTCGATGACGACCAGGATGTTGATATCCTGCGAGCTTGCTGACAACGTTACTTCGGCCATGTTCATCCCCTATTTCGCGACGAATTTAATTAAAAAAACGACGGTGCGTCGCAAACCCCGTCATCGTTAATTCTGTATTATTCTCAGACTAATGTACCTGTCGAAGTAAACAGGGTGCCGGCCATGGTTTTTAAATATTTGCTTCGATATAAACCGAATTGATGCTTCCAGCTGCGTTGGCTTATTCAATTGAAATCGTCGGATTCCATGCGTAGTAACCAAAAGGACGTTGCGCCTGTCCGTTCGAGGAAACGACATACAACGCGAAAGCAAGGCGCAGCCGCTCTATGCCGCGCCTAACTACAATCGAGTCGAAGCTAGTAAAGTCGGCCGCGCTTTCGATAGGAGGCAGCCCGTTGCGATAGGGGGAATCGGGGTCGGGCCTAACGGCTCCGGCTCTGACTTGCACGACCTGCTCGAAGTGTCCGAAAGCCTTCGTTCCCGAGGCGTGGGTGAATCCATAGGCAATGACCGCATCACCGGCATTTGCGCAGATCGAGGTGACCCGCACGGCCACTCGATCCCCAATGCCTGCTTTCAACCGTAGCTCGTGTGCGCCTCGGGCATGGACGGCCCGTGCCCCTGGGCAGATCATGAACTGCCCTTCACTGCCAATGGCATGCGGCTCGGTCGTGTGTCCGTTTGGTCCGTAAGTCGACTTGACGTACGCTGTGTCGACTACTACCAACACATTCAGTCGGGCCGTTTTCTCGGGCTTGTCGATGTCCGCTGCCATGCCGAGCCCCCCGCGCGCGTTCCTCGGATATGCGCCAATTTGCGCCCCAAACGAGCGGGACGCACCTGTCAAAGTCGGCAGTCATCGTAGGCACGAATTAGGCGTCAAGCGGATTCGAAACCGGCCATTGGAGGCGGATAAGATCATGGCTGGAATGAAACCGCAATGTGCGGTGGGCCAGGGGCTGCCCGCTGCTGCAAGATATCTACACTTTTACGACGCGCAAGAAACAGCCAGTATGTCTATTGCCCAACCCGCTCAAGCCACCCGCGCTGAATCGACTGTCGAAAGAATCCGAAGCATCGATTGGCCCGCTATCGAGTCTGAACTAGGCGCGCAAGGGTGTGCTGTGCTGCCGGGCCTACTGACGGCGGACCAATGCCGGGCACTGGCCGCACTCTATGAAACCGAGTCGATCTATCGCAGCCGCATCGTGATGAGCCGGCATGGTTTCGGGCAAGGCGAATACAAATACTTCGCCTACCCTCTCCCGCCCCTCATCGCAGCCCTGCGCGCCACGCTATACCCGCGTCTCGCGCCGATCGCCAACCGTTGGAACGACGTGATGGGCATCGCCGTACGCTACCCGAAAACGCATGCCGCATTTATCGAGCGCTGTCATCGTGCGGATCAAAAGCGTCCGACCCCGCTCATCCTTCAATACGGCGCGGGCGACTACAACTGCCTGCACCAAGATCTTTACGGCGAGCACGCGTTTCCGCTTCAAGTCGCGATCCTGCTGTCGGAACCCGGTACGGACTTTACGGGGGGCGAATTCGTGCTCACGGAACAGCGGCCCCGCATGCAATCGCGTCCGGAAGTCGTTCCCCTCGCGCGGGGCGATGCCGTCGTCTTCGCGGTCAGCCAGCGTCCCGTGCAAGGTACACGTGGTCCTTACCGCGTCAACTTACGCCATGGTGTCAGCCGCATCCGCTCGGGACGACGCCATACCGTAGGCATCATTTTCCACGATGCGCTCTAGCGCTCTCCCCCTCGGTCTCTCGATTCTTTCCTAAAATGAAACCTGGCGGCTCCGTCCCGCTTATCTGCGATAGGCAGCCCTATGTTCGCGCTATTCAAAGATCGTCATGAGGCCGGGCGCATGCTCGCCGATCGTCTGCGCAATGAAGCCGGCGCTCGCACGGTCGTGCTGGGGTTGCCGCGCGGGGGCGTTCCCGTGGCCTTCGAGGTGGCGTTGGCCCTGAGAGCCGAGCTCGATGTGTTGCCGGTCCGCAAAATCGGCGTGCCGGGTCATTCGGAATTGGCGATGGGAGCGATCGCATCGGGCGGCGCATTGCACGTCGAACATGACACGATGGAGGCGGCACAGGTCACGCAAGCGCAATTCGACGCGGTGCTCGCCCGAGAGCGTGCCGAGCTAGAGAGACGAGAGAGGGCCTATCGAGGGAATCGAGCCCCCGCCCCCATCGAGGGGCGCACCGTGTTGCTCGTGGACGACGGCATCGCCACCGGCTCCACGATGAAAGCGGCCATTCTCGCTTTGCGCGCCCGCCATCCTGCACGCGTCGTCGCGGCGCTGCCTGTCGCACCGGCCGGAATCGAAACGGAATTCAGCAGTCTCGTCGATGCGTTCGTGTGTCTCGCTCAACCGACGCTGTTCTTCAGTGTCGGCCAGCACTACGAGGATTTCGGAGAAACGACGGACGACGATGTGCGCGCCCTGCTCCAGCGCGCTTGGGGCGGGGAAAACGGGCCAACGCGGTGAATCGCCGCGTTGGCCGTTCGTCATAGTCGAATTGCCGGCGGCGTATAACGGCAATCGTAGCGCTTGCGCACCGTCCCGTTCTCGTCGACGCTCTCGAGGTAGACGTCGAATTGCCAAAGCCGCGCCATATGCTTGAGGACTTCGTCGCTATCGCCGGCCAAGTGCCGGTTCTCGCTCATGAAGTGACGCAGCGTGAGACTGCGATCGCCCCGCGTATTGACCGACCAAACCTGAATGTTGGGCTCGCGGTGATGCATGTCGTACTGGCGCGATAACGATTGCCGCACGTGTTGATACCCGCTGTCGTCGTGAATGGCCGACACCTCGAGCGCGTCGCGCGTATCGTCGTCGAGCACCGAAAACAAACGCATGTCGCGAATCAGCTGCGGCGACAAATACTGCGCGATGAAGCTCTCGTCCTTGAAGTTGCGCATCGCGTAGTGCAGCGTCTGCAGCCAAGGCGTGCCCGCGATGTCGGGAAACCAACGGCGATCTTCCTCGGTGGGCGCTTCGCAAATTCGGCGGATGTCGCTCATCATCGAAAAACCGAGCGCGTACGGATTCATGCCGCTGTAATACGGTTTCGTGACGGGCGGCTGATAGATGACGTTGCTGTGCGAATGCAAGAACTCCATCATGAAGCCGTCTTCGAGCAGCCCCTGGTTGTACAACGTATTCAGTAACGTGTAGTGCCAGAACGTCGCCCAGCCTTCGTTCATGACTTGCGTTTGCCGCTGCGGGTAGAAGTACTGGCCGATCTTGCGGACGATCCGAATGACCTCGCGCTCCCACGGCTCGAGCAGCGGCGCATTCTTCTCGGCGAAATACAACAAGTTTTCTTGCGGCTCCGGTGGGTAGCGTTCTTCTTCCTCTTCGGTGAGCGGCGTGTGATGCGAAGGCAGCGTGCGCCAAAGCTCGTTGACCTGCGATTGCAGATACGCTTCGCGTTCGCGGCGCAGCGCGGCTTCCTTGGCGAGCGACAGCTTTTGCGGTCGCTTATAGCGGTCCACGCCGTAATTCATCAGTGCATGGCACGAATCGAGCAGTTCTTCCACGCGATCCATGCCGTAGCGTTCCTCGCACTCGGCGATGTAGTTCTTGCCATAGACGAGGTAGTCGATGATCGCGTGTGCGTCGGTCCAAAGGCGGAACAGGTAGTTGCCTTTGAAAAACGAGTTGTGCCCGTAGGCGGCATGCGCGATCACGAGCGCCTGCATCGTCATCGTGTTCTCTTCCATCAGATACGCGATGCAGGGGTTCGAATTGATGACGATTTCGTAGGCGAGCCCCATTTGGCCTCGCCGATAGCTCTTCTCCGTCGATAAGAAGTGCTTGCCGAACGACCAGTGCCGATAGTTCACTGGCATACCGACGGACGCGTACGCGTCCATCATCTGCTCGGCACTGATGAGTTCGAGTTGAATCGGATAGACGTCGAGCTCGTATTGCTCCGCGACGCGGGCAATGTGCGTGTCGTACTCTTCGATCAACTCGAATGTCCAATCGGACGGCCACGGTAACGGTCTGCGGTCGGCGACGTTCATACGGGGTTCCCTTTGCGCCACAACGGGGGCTTGTCCCCCGGTGTCGGCTTGCTGCTCGGGTTTCGTCTGTTGTTCGTTGCGCGCGTGCGGTCCATGCGCGCCCTTGCGGCGGCGCTCCGGCTGATAGCCGCGCGACTCGTTATGCAAATGCTTAGTACTCATGAGGCCGCCACCTGCTTTTCGAACAGCTCCCGGAACACGGGGTAGATATCGGCCGCGGCATCGACTTTCTTCATCGCCAGATGCGGTTCCGTCATGGCGAGCTGCGCGTACTCCAGCCACAGATTTTGCTCTTCGGGCGCGACTTGAATATAGGCGAAGTACCGCACCTTTGTCAGGATGTCCTCCTGCAAGATGCGGCGGCACTTCGGCGAATCGTCGGTCCAGTTGTCGCCGTCCGAGGCCTGCGCTCCGTAAATATTCCATTCACTCGGCGAATAGCGCTCGTTCTGTATCTTGCGCATGAGCTCGAGCGCGCTCGATACGACCGTGCCGCCGCTTTCCGTCGAATGGAAGAACGTGTCTTCGTCCACTTCTTCCGCACGGGTATGGTGACGGATGAACACGACCTCGATCTTTTCGTAGTTACGCTTGAGGAACAGATAAAGCAGGATGAAAAACCGCTTCGCGAGATCCTTGCGCTGCTCGTCCATCGAACCGGAGACGTCCATGAGGCAGAACATCACCGCTTGGCTCGACGGTTGCGGCTGCTTGACTCGATTGACGTAGCGCAGATCGAACGGATCGATGAACGGAATGCGCCAGATGCGCCCGCGCAGATGATGCAGCTCTTCCTCGAGCCGCTTCAGTTCCTCGCCGTGATCGCCCGGCTCGCTCGAGAGCAATTCGTACTGGCGCTCGAGTTCATGCAACTGATTGACGAGCGGCGCGCCGAGCGCGATGCGCCGGCCGAGCGCGCTGCGCAGCGAGCGCACGACGTCGATGTTGTTCGGCGTGCCTTCCGCCGCCCAGCCCGCGCGGATGTTCTTCCACGTGGGCACGGCGAGCAGGTGCGTCTTCACGAGCCGAGGTAGTTCGAGGTCGTCGAAGAAGTACTGCATGAATTCTTCGCGGCTCAACTCGAAGACGAAATCGTCCTGGCCCTCGCCTTCGTTGCTCGCTTGGCTACCTCCGCCGCCGCTGCCGCCGTTCGGCCGCGGAATCTTGTCGCCCCGAACATAGTCTTCGTTGCCCGGATGGACGAGCTCGCGGCGGCCGCCCTGGCCGTGGCGAAACTGGGGCTCGGCGATATCCTTGCGCGGAATCGTGATGCTCTGCGTGTTCTGAATGTCCTTGATACTGCGATCGCGAACCGCTTCGGACACGGCCCGCCTAATGTAGCCTTTTACGCGGCGCAGGAAGCGCTCGCGATTCGCAATGCTCTTATTCTTACCAGCCAGCCTGCGGTCGATGATTTGATGAAGCACATCCAGTCTCCCGCTTTTAATTGACGAAAGCGATACGGCGTTCCATGGCGCAGACCTCATGCCCGCACAGCGCGCCTCGCTTGCGTAGGCCGCGCTCGATTCCCGAGCGCGGCGACACATCCCACTACGGTCTGTTATGACGACTTACGCACTCGCAAGTACCAGTCGCAAAGCAAGCGCACCTGCTTCGGTGTATAGCCCTTGGCGACCATGCGATTGACGAAGTCTTCGTGCTTGCGCTGCTCCTCAGCCGAACCCTTGGCATTGAACGAGACGACGGGCAGCAATTCCTCCGTATTAGAGAACATCTTCTTTTCGATGACGACGCGCAGCTTTTCATAGCTGATCCACGCCGGATTCTTGCCGCCGTTCGCAGCTCGCGCGCGCAACACGAAATTCACGATTTCGTTACGGAAGTCCTTCGGGTTGCTGATGCCCGCCGGCTTTTCGATCTTCTCCAGTTCGGCGTTCAGCGCCGCACGATCGAAGCTTTCGCCTGTGTCGTGATCGCGGAACTCTTGGTCCTGGATCCAGAAGTCGGCGTACGTGACGTAACGATCGAAAATGTTCTGTCCGTACTCCGAATACGACTCGAGGTATGCCGTCTGGATTTCCTTCCCGATGAATTCAGCGTAGCGCGAAGCAAGCAGATCCTTCACGAAGGATAGATATTTCTGCTCCGTTTCCGGTGGGAACTGCTCGCGCTCGATTTGCTGCTCGAGCACGTACATCAGGTGCACCGGATTGGCCGCTACCTCGCTCGTATCGAAGTTGAACACGCGCGAGAGGATCTTGAAGGCGAACCGTGTCGACACCCCGGTCATGCCCTCGTCCACCCCTGCGTAGTCGCGATACTCCTGATACGACTTCGCTTTCGGATCGGTGTCCTTCAGGTTCTCGCCGTCGTACACCTGCATCTTCGAAAACAGATTCGAATTCTCGGGCTCCTGCAAGCGCGTGAGCGCGGAGAATTGCGCCATCATCTTCAGCGTGCCCGGCGCGCACACGGCCTCGGCGAGCGACGAATTGCGGATGAGCTTCTCGTAGATCTTGATCTCTTCCGATACGCGCAGGCAGTACGGCACCTTCACCACGAAGATCCGATCGAGCAGTGCCTCGTTGTTGCGGTTGTTGCGGAACGCCTTCCACTCCGATTCGTTCGAGTGGGCGAGGATGATGCCGTCGAACGGAATCGCGCCGAACCCTTCCGTGCCCTTGAAGTTGCCTTCCTGGGTCGCGGTCAAGAGCGGGTGCAGCACCTTGATCGGCGCTTTGAACATTTCGACGAACTCGAGCAAGCCCTGGTTCGCGAGACACAAACCGCCCGAGTAGCTATACGCATCCGCATCGTCCTGCGCGTATTGCTCGAGCTTGCGGATGTCCACCTTGCCGACGAGCGAGGAGATGTCCTGATTGTTCTCGTCGCCCGGCTCGGTCTTGGCGATACCGATTTGCCGCAGTATCGACGGGAAGCGGCGCACGACGCGAAACTTGCGGATGTCGCCGTTGTACTCATGCAGGCGCTTGACCGCCCATGGACTCAGGATGCTCTTCAAGTAGCGGCGCGGAATGCCGTATTGCTCTTCGAGGATCGGCCCGTCTTCCTCGTAATCGAAAAGCCCTAGCGGCGATTCGTTGACCGGCGAGCCCTTGATCGAATAGAACGGCACGCGCTCCATCAACTGCTTGAGCCGTTCCGCGATCGACGACTTGCCGCCGCCCACCGGACCGAGTAGATAAAGAATTTGTTTCTTTTCTTCGAGCCCTTGTGCGGCGTGACGGAAGTACGCGACCACCTGCTCGATCACATCCTCCATCCCGTAGAACTCTCGGAAGGCTGGGTAAACCTTGATCACTTTGTTCGCGAATATTCGCGACAAGCGTGGGTCGTGGCGCGTGTCGACCTGCTCTGGCTCCCCGATCGCCGTCAACATGCGTTCGCTCGCCGACGCGTACGCGGCGGGATCGTTCTTGCAGAGCGCGAGATACTCTTCGAGCGAGAACTCCTCCTCCCGGGTTTTCTCGAAGCGCGTCGCGAAGCTGCTGTAAATATCCATGCTACCTCCTCGCCGAAGTCTGCGGACGAAGTCGTCTACTTGGTGGCTATACCGAAACGACCTCGCTCGAATTCATCCTAAACCCTTTTAAATTATTTTTCACGACCTACGTGGCTTAACGTCCTACACGTGTGCCCTAACTTGGATATACGAGCACACTGGCCTACAATCTTCATCCTGCTTCTCGCTCGCCCCCTTAGCGATATCGCCACGAGCACTCGCTCTTCGAACTTCGATCTCCCGTTCATTGCCTCAACCGTAGACCACGCCGATGCGAGCCGCGCATCTCGTCGATGCCGCTATGTGCGCCGACGCTGCAACACGCTCGCGCCTCTCACATACCGGTGCGCATTCCCACCGTCGTCGAGTAACCGGAGCACAGGCGAGAGCTGACATCGGCGCACCAAGGTCGCATTGAAATCGGCCCACGGTTTCGGGATCACTCTCGGTGGCGACCGGTGTGCGTTCAACGCCCCTTCGCACGTGCGATGCCTGCTCGGTCGGAAACGTGGGTGACCCAGCCGGTCGTCGTCCATTCGAATCGCGCGCGCACTGTCCACGCTTTCCACGTATACGCACGGCGTCACCTTTTCGATGACGCGATTGCGGATGTTTTTTTGAGGGGCAGAAGAAAACGACGAGCCCGATCGCCTCGGCATCGAAGCGATCGGGCTCATTGGCGTCCGTGGCCGGACGCGCGGGGATAGACTCGGGTAGCGGCTTTAGCAGCGTACGTTAGAAGGTTTCCCAATCGTCGTCGGAGGCCGCCTTCGCGACATTCGCCACGGGGCTCTTGCGAACCGGCGTGGAGACCGGCGTTGCGGGGGGCGTCGCACTCGTCACCGTAGCAACGGGTTTCGCCTCGGCTTGAGCTTGGGCCTGTGAAGCGGCAGCCGCGGGTTTGACCGTCGGCGAAGCCGCGGCCGGAGCCGCGTTGGAGCGGCTTGGGGTAGCCGCGAGCGCGGGCCGTTTAAGCGCGGACGCGGCCGGCGCGCGCGGCGCGCGGGCCGGTGCGGGCTTCGCGACGGGCTTCGGCGCCGGCGCTTTGCCGGGGGCTGCCGCGTGCTGAGACGTCGCGCGCCATGCCGCACCTTCGTCGGCGATTTGGAAGACGCCGGCGGCCGTGCGCAAGCGGTCGGCTTGCTCTTGTAGCGAATGGGCGGCCGCCGAAGCTTGTTCGACGAGCGCGGCGTTTTGCTGCGTCACTTCGTCCATCTGCGAGACGGCACGCGCCACTTCGCCGATGCCGCCGCTCTGCTCTTCCGAGGCCGCGGCGATCTCGCCCATGATGTCCGTCACGCGTTGCACCGCCGCGATGATTTCCTCCATCGTACGCCCCGCTTCGCCCACGAGGGCCGAGCCCGAGCGCACGCGGTCGACCGACGTATCGATCAACGTCTTGATTTCCTTCGCGGCGCCGGAGGAGCGCTGCGCGAGCGCGCGTACCTCGCCGGCCACGACCGCGAAGCCGCGGCCTTGCTCACCGGCGCGCGCGGCTTCCACCGCCGCGTTCAACGCGAGAATGTTGGTCTGGAACGCGATGCCCTCGATGATCGTGATGATGTCGCCGATCTTCGCGGAACTATCGTTGATCTCGCCCATCGTACCGACGACTTGGCCCACTACTTCGTTGCCCTTGTTGGCGATTTCCGAAGCGTTGGCCGCCAGCGCGCTCGCTTGACGCGCGTTGTCGGCGTTTTGCCGCACCGTTCCGGTCAGCCGCTCCATGCTGGAGGTCGTTTGTTGCAGGGACGCGGCCTGCTCTTCGGTGCGAGCCGACAAGTCGAGATTGCCCGCGGCGATTTGCTTGGTCGCCGAGGCGATCGATTCGCTACCGCTGCGCACGGTACGAACGGTATCGGTCAGGCTGCGCTGCATCTTCGCCAGCCCTTCGAGCATCAGGCCCATTTCGTCGCGCGTACGCACCACGATCGGGCGCCGCAGGTCGCCCGCGGCGATCGCCTCGAACTGGGCGAGCGCATCGGCGAGCGGTCTCGCAATGGCCGAACGCAGGCTCAAGTACGAAGCGAGCGCCGCCGCGAGCGCGACCGCCAGCAAAGCGAGCGTGACCGCGCGCAATGTCTCGTAGCTCGACTGCGATTGCTCGAACTCGGCTTTCGATTGCGCGAATTGCCACTGGTTCAACGTGTCGTCGCTTTTCGATAGCGCGACAAACGCGGCTTGTAGACTGTCGGCAGCGCTAAGGATTTTGTCGTGATCGTTCGAACTGATCGCGTCCATGTAGGTCGAGATGCCCCGCCGCAGCGCGTCGCGTTTTGCGGAAGCGTCTTGCGCGAGTTTGTCTTCGTCGGCATCGCGCGGAAATGCCAGATATTTTTTCCACCAGTTGTCGGAACGCTCGCGTAGCACGGCGGCACGATCGAAGTTCTTTTTCGTTTCGTCGGCCTGGCCGGCGTGCATCGCCGCGCGATCGAGCGCTAGGCGCTCGCGGGCCGCGTAGCTTTCCGCCATTCCGATGGCGACCGCGCTTGGCATCTGGCTCTGATAGATGTCGCTCGCCGCCTTGCTCGCCTTACTCATACCCGACAATCCGAGCGCGCCGAGTGCGAGCAATAGCGCGGACAAAAACGCCATGGCCAGGCCGATGCGCGTTTTAATCGATATACCGTTCTTCAACATTTGAGCGTTCATCCTTTCAGAACCAAAGGTCCGGGCGCGCCGTTCGCCGCACGCTGCGAAGGAAGCGCGCGCCCTATCCGATGTTTACGGCCTGGTAAGGATCGAACTTGAGGAGAACTAATTAATCGGACGAATTAGGGGCGGATCTATAGTCCTTATGCGCATAGGGCTGCGTTCATGGGTCCGGCAAAAACGGCGGTCGATTCGCGCAGCACGAGACGCGGCGTGATCACGCGGCGACGAGTGGGCCCGCTCACCACGCCGCTGATCCGCTCGATCAGCATTTGCGCGGCAGCCTCGCCGAGCGCACGCACGGATTGGCCGACGGTCGACAGAGCCGGGTAGGTGAAACTGCTCAGTTCGATATCGTCGAATCCGATGATCGAGCAGTGTTGCGGCACGCGGATGCCGCGTTCCGCGGCCACGCGCAGCGCGCCGATGCCCATCATGTCGTTGCAGGCAAAAATGGCGGTGGGCCGCACGGTGTCGAATAGCTGTCCGGCGGCCTGTTGCCCGCCCTCGCCCGAAAAATCGCTTTCGACGATCGCGCTCGGCTCGATATCGATGCCCCGTTCGGTCATGGCGCGGATGAAGCCGTGCACCCGCATCGCGCTGACCGCCGTGGCGACCGGTCCCGTAATGCAGCCGATGCGCACGTGGCCGAGTTCGAGCAAATGACGCGTAGCCACATAGGCGCCGCGTTCGTGGTCGATCTGGACGAGATCCGCCGCGAGACCCTCGATATTGCGGTCGACGATGACGAGCGGCTCGCGCGTATCCGTGAGGCTGCTCGCGAGCACGGCGTCGTCTCCGGCCGAGGCGATGATGAGGCCGTCGATTCGTTTTTCTTGCAGAATTCGCAGATAATTGCGCTGCTTCACCGGATCGTCGTCGGAATTGCAAAAAAACATGCAATAACCCTGGCGCGCGCAACCATCTTCGATTCCCCGCGCCAATTCGGCGAAATACGGATTCGTGCTGTTAGGCACGACGAGCCCGATCGTCGCCGTCGAGCGCGCCTTCAGCGATCGGGCGACCGCCGACGGCACGTAGTTCAATTGCGCGATCGCGCGCTCGACTTTCGTGCGCACGTCGGCCGACACCGGACGCGTATTGTTGACCACGTGTGACACCGTGGTGAACGACACGCCGGCCATGGCCGCCACATCTTTGATCGTCGCCATTACCGATACTCTCTCGCTTGTTGTTGTGTGCGGGCGCAACCAGCCCGCAGCTACCCCATCCATTCATACCGCCGATCCGCCGCGTTCCCCGCGCGTTTTTCCGAACCGGATCCTTCGCTCCGCGACTCAGTATCGCCCGCGCCGACGGAACGGGACAGCGAACTGCGCAATGCTCCGGCTCGACCTCTGCGAGATGGGCAAGTGCGAACCGAACGCCGAGAAGAGCGCACGCATTGCGATGCGACCAGCGCGGCAAAGCGCCGGTAGTACCGGCGAGTCACAATGACGCTTATGTCGGAGGATAACGGCAGCGGCGCGAGCTTTCTTGAGCGCCGCTGCCCGAAGCGAACGCCGCGACGTCGCGCAGCGCCTTGGTAAAACGCGCCGAGCGCGCCGTTTAGAGCCTGGAAAATTACTTTGAAGCCTTCGTCACCAAGTCGACGGGCGTTTCCACCACCTGCGACAGGTCGGACTGCTTCTTATGCTCTTCGATTGCCTTCAGCGCCGTATCGATGCCGAACACGGCTTGCTTCGCCGCGTATTGGTTGGCGGTGGCGAGCACGCGCCCATCCTTGAGCATCGGCTTGATGGCATCGATATCGTCGTAACCGACCACGAGCACCTTGCCTTGTTTGCCGGCTGCGCGTATCGCCGAGACCGCGCCGATCGCCATGTTGTCGTTACCGCACAACAGGGCTTTCAGGTTCGGGTATTGATTGAGCATCGCCGAGGCGATCGCGTTGCCTTTGTCGATCTCCCACTCGCCCGACTGGACCGAATCGATCTTCGCTCCGACCTTTTGCATCGCATCTTTGAAGCCGGCCGTGCGCTGTTGCGCGTTCGTGGTGGTGGACACGCCTTCGACGATACCCACCTCGTCGCCGGCTTTTAGCTTTTTGGCCAGAAAGTCGCCGACTTTCTCGGCGCCCTTGCGATTGTCGGGGCCGACGAACGGGACGTTCAACCCTTTGGACTTCACGACGTCGGGGTCGAGCCGGTTGTCGATGTTCACGACGATGATGCCGGCGTCGACCGCCTTCTTCACGACGGGAACGAGTGCTTTCGAATCGGCCGGCGCAAGCACGATCGCATCGACGTGGCTGTCGATCATCTGCTCGACGATATTGATCTGGGCGGCCGTATCGGTTTCGTTTTTGATGCCGTTCGTGATGAGGTCGAACTTCGCGGCGTTGTGCTGTTGATAGTCCTTTGCTCCGTTTTCCATGGTCAGAAAGAACTCGTTCGCCAGCGATTTCATGACGAGGGCGACTTTCGGCTTCTTCGCGCCTTGAGCCAGCGCGTCGCTCGAGGCGAGCGGCGCGAGCGCCGTGCACACGAGCGCGGCGGCGGCAACTAGCATACGGCGGCGGGTGCGGTGCAGCATAAGGTTCTCCTTTCTTATTCGGCTCGAGGCGAGCCGTGATTTTTCGGGTCGAACGCCGGCGACTTCCCGCGGTGCGTCATCGCTCGATGCGACGACCGACCGGGTTCCCCGCGATGAACCGGGGATCGCCTATGCTGGACTCATCCGCGCCAATGCGCAAGGACGGGCACCGGCCTCGAGCCGTGCCCGCCGGGCAAACGCGTACGCGAACCGATCGTGCGTGCCGCGCTTGCCATGGACTCGTCGTACGGTTGAACTAAGGCTCGAGCGAGGTGCCGTCCACCTTGCCGTCGATGATGTCGCGTGCGTACTGCACGCCGATGCGATGCGCTTGGAGTTGATCGTCGAGCGGGGCGTGCTCCGGTACACCGAACATCTCCGGCTTCGCTCGATCTCCGCTCGCCTTGCGCGTGATGGTCACGACGATGTCGAACCGGCGCGGCGCGTCGTCCGATTGGTCCGGCTCCTTCGCGCGCCTAAGCGCCTGCACCCCGATCGCAAAGCCCTTGTATTGCTCGGAAAACGGTACGGCCATGACGGACGCTCCATCGGAAGAAAGACTGTCTGTCCCGCGCCAACGGCGGCCTCGGGCCCCACACCGTGAATTGACCGCTAACGGTCATACGCATCGATGCAAGAGGCGTTCCCTTTATCGACTTCGCGCGCGAAGGTGCTCGGCGAGCGCCGACGGGCTGCCGCGGAGATCCGAAATGCCGGGAAGATTGAAGAAATTACCGGTCGCCGCGACCGTACCGAGCCGCCTTTCATCGGACTGGCTCTTATAAGGAGCGACGATTCGTCGCATTTCTTCTATGATGGCTGCCAAGACGGCCCGCGAGAACCCAACGATATAAGCCATCGGGCCGCCGTCTCATCGTGGATGCTTGAGTGCATTGCGGAGGCATAAATGGCATGGAGACACAACCGCTGGGTAAGACGCTGGCTCGTCGTCATCGTCTTTTGGGCAGTCCCGGTGGCGATCGTCGCGGTACGCGAGATTCAGGACGAAATGTCGTACAACGTCGTCGATCTCAACCGCGCCTTGACGACGTGGCAATTGACCGACGCGCAGCGTGCCGCCGGCGACGCCGCACGCTGTCGCGGCAAGCCGGACGAGGCGCGCGCCGCCGGCTGCCCGGCGGACGTCTTGGCGGCGAACGCTCAGCGTCAGCATGACGCGCAGGCCGAATACGCGCTGCGCCGCCGCACCCTCTTCCTCTATCTGTGGCATGCCTTCGTGGGCTACTGGGTCGTGCCGGCAGCCTTCATCTTCGCCGTGGGCGTGCTCGTGGCCGGCATTCGGCGCGCACTACGGCGCCCTCCCGTGGTCAAGCGAACGGTTCAGCACTGAGCGGCGCGCCGTGCAAATTCGGGCCCGGCCCTGGCATGCACCATGCTCGGCTCTCGTTGCGTTGTGTGACATCACGCTTCGTCCACCCGCCGTCGAGCGGTTTGACCGACGGAACATAACGGAGAGAGTCCATGCAGAAACAATACTTGATGCGCAAAGCGGCCGCCGCCGTCGTGGTCGGCGCATTTGCCCTCGCCGGCTGCACCGCGACCACGAATAACGGCAACCCGGTTGGCTCGACCCCCGGCAGCAATGTGTCGAAACGTCAGGAGATCAACTCGAGCGTCGATGCGACGCTCTCTCGCCTGTACGCCCAAGTGCCCGGCTCGCGCGAGCTGGTGCAAAAAGCGCATGGCGTGCTCGTGTTCCCGAAGGTACTGCAAGCGGGCTTCGTCGTCGGGGCGCAATACGGAGAAGGCGCGTTGCGCGTAGGCGGCCAAACGGTCGGCTACTACAACACCGTGTCCGGCTCGTTCGGATTGCAGGCCGGCGCGCAATCGAAGGCGGTCATCTTCCTTTTCATGACCGACGACGCGTTGAACTCGTTCCGCTCGCGTGACGGCTGGTCGGCGGGCGGCGACGCCTCGGTCGCCGTGCTGAAGATGGGCGCGAACGGCGCCATCGATACGACCACGGCCACCAAGCCTGTCGAAGTGATCGTGATGACGAATGCGGGCCTCATGGGCGATCTCTCGCTCGAAGGCACGAAGATCACCCGGCTCAATATCTAACCAACGGCCTTCCAAGCGAGAAGCGGCGCGCTACCGTCGGCAGCGCGCCGCTTGCACACTCTCGGACACGGGCTTGGCTTCGCTCGCCTTTCGCCCTTACGCGCCCGCCGTTCCCGCACCCGTCATCGAGTCGACCACCTTGAAGCGCGAGCGCTTCTGTGCTCGGATCACGGCCTGATACGCCTCGATGTATTGACGCGCCATGTGATGCGACGTGAAACGTTCTTCGAAGCGTTGCCGCACACGCGTCCGCGGAATCGTATGCAGTCGATTGACGGCTGCCACCGCGCTGATCTCGTCTTCGACGATAAAGCCCGACAGACCCTCGTCGACTACTTCCGGCACGGAGCCGCGATTGAACGCGATCACGGGGGTGCCGCAGGCCATCGCCTCGATCATGACGAGCCCGAACGGTTCCGGCCAATCGACCGGAAACAGCAATGCATGCGCGCCCGAAAGAAAGGCCGCTTTCTGGTCGTCGGCGATCTCGCCGATGAACTCGACGTGCGGCAAATCGAACAGCGGTTTGATCTCGCGCTCGAAGTATTCGCGATCCGCCGCGTCGATCTTCGCCGCAATCCGAATGGGTAGCCCGCAATGCGCGGCAATCCGAATGGCGGTGTCCACGCGCTTCTCGGGGGAAATGCGGCCGAGGAACGCAAGATACTTCTGCTCCACGGGCTGGGGCGTATAGAGCGCTTCCGGCAAACCGTGGTACACCGTGGACAGCCATTTCGCCTGCGGCATCGGGTGGCGCTGGGCGTTCGAGATCGAAATGACGGGCGCGGTGTTGAACGTATCGAACACGGGCTGCTGCTCGGGCAGATCCAGCCGCCCGTGCAGCGTGGTGACGAACGGTGTGTCTTGCCGCTTGAACAGCGAAAACGAGTAGTAGTCCATATGGAAATGCAGGACATCGAACTCCTCGGCCCGGCGCCGCACGAGTTCCATGAGCAACATATGCGGCGCGATGCGATCGCGAATGGCGGGATCGAGCCGCAGCGCCCGCGGCCACACCGCTTCGAGCTTGGCACTCGTTTTCGAATCCCCGCTCGCGAAGAGCGTGACGTCATGCCCCAGATCCACCAGCGCTTCGGTGATGTAGGAGACGACACGCTCGGTGCCGCCGTAAAGCTTCGGTGGCACCGACTCGGTCAGCGGCGCGATCTGAGCAATCTTCATTCGATGGACTCCATGCAAGGGGACCTTCGGTGGATGAAATTTCATCCCGGTCCGGCCGGTTACTCGGGGGCGCCAAGCCGGCTTCGGCCGGCCAGCTTTTCGAATTGCGGCGCCACGGCTTCAATTATTCGGTACGACACGCCCCCGATACCGCGCCGCTTTCATTTGCTGCGGGTTGTTACAGTCGCGAAACAGGCTCAGGCCGCGCGTAAATCGGCCAGAAACGTATCGCGCCAGACGCCCAGATCGTTGCGCCTGAGCACGGCCATATTGACTTCGTGACGTTGCTTGCGTTCCTCGAGCGGCATCGACAGCGCGCGTTCGAGGGCTTCCGACATCCCGGCGATGTCGTGCGGATTGACGATCAACGCGGCGCACAGCTCGGCGGCGGCGCCCGCGAACTCGGAGAGCACCAGCACGCCGGGATCGTCGGGGTTCTGAGCGGCGATGTACTCCTTCGCCACGAGATTCATGCCGTCGCGCAGCGGCGTCACGAACCCGACTTGCGACTCACGGCACATCGACATCAACTGCGAACGCGCGAAACGCTGGTTGAGGTAGCGAATCGGCGTGTAATCGAGTCCCGAGTAACGGCCGTTGATACGCCCGGCCTCGTATTCGAGCTTCTGCCGGATTTGCTGATAACTCTCGACGTCGGCCCGGGTCGGCGGAGCGACCTGAACGAACGTGACGTTCCCGCGCCATTCAGGCGCATGCTCGAGCAATTGTTCGAAGGCGCGGAACCGCTCGATGAGCCCCTTCGAATAATCGAGGCGGTCCACGCTCATGATGAGCTTGCGTCCCTCGAGGCTGTGCTTGAGTTCCAGCACCTGCTGACGGCTCTCGTTACGCTCCGCCTCTGCCGCGATTTCATCGGGAAACACGCCGATGCGATAGACGCCCGTGCGCAACCGGCGCCCGTAAGCCTCGACGTTGCCCTCCGCGCTGACCGTCCCTCCGGCATGGCGCTCGATGTAGTCGTGGAAAGCGAGGCGATCCGCATCGGTCTGGAAGCCGAGCAAGTCGTAACAGCAGAGCGACTTGATCAGTTCCTGGTGCGGCGGAATGTTCAGCAGCACCTGCGGCGACGGAAACGGCGTATGCAGGAAAAAGCCGATGCGATTGGTCACGCCCTCTCGGCGCAGCGACTCGGCGAACGGAATCAAGTGATAGTCGTGCACCCAGACGATGTCGTCCGGCTCGATCAGTTTGACGAGCTTATGCGCGAGCCAGGCGTTGACGCGGCGGTAGCCGGCGTATTCCTCGCGTTCGTAGCCCGCGAGATCGTTGCGGTAGTGAAAGACCGGCCACAACGTCGCATTGGAAAAGCCGCGGTAGTACTGATCGTAGTCGCGCCGCGTTAGGCCAACCGTCGCGAAGGTAACGGTGCCCTCTTGCTTGAGCGTCGGTCCGGCGTTGGCTACCGTTTCGCTGACCACGTCTCCGCTCCAGCCGAACCATACGCCGCCCATGTCCTTCAGGGCGCTGTAAATACCGACGGCAAGCCCGCCCGCCGAACCCTTGGTCTCGGTAGGCGTTGCGACGCGATTCGATACGGCGATGAGTCGACCCATGGTGGTAGTGGTGCTGTTTCGTTCCGACGTAAATCGATCGTTCTCAATTGCGGCGCCCGCCGCGCTTGAATCGGTCATCCGCCGCTCACACGCCGTTCATTCGCTCTTGCATGGAAAGGCCTTCTCGAGACCGAGCGAGACGGCCGTACTGGCGTTGTATTCCGCCGTGTCGGGATTCTCGGCGACAAAGCGGCGAATCGCGTCGACGAGCCGCTGCGACTCCACGCGCTCGGGCAAGCAAAAATACTGGCCCACGCGCGGGCCGGTGGTTCCACCGATGGCATCGATCGTATTGAACACGCCGTCGGCGGCCCCCTTGATATAGGCAACGCAGGCGGCGCGCGAAATCGCGTCGGTCTGGGTGCACAGCTTGTGCAAATCGCCTGCCGTGAACTTGCCGCCCCCCAGCGTAACCGCCGCCAGGGCGGCGACGGGCATGGTCAACGTCCCGACGCATATCAAAGCCCGCAACATAATCTTCCTTTTCTCCGAGCGGTGAACGGGTATTGCGCAAACGGCCCCGGCAATCTCGCCCGGGGCCAAAAAACGATCATTTTGCACCGTTTTGAGCCGGAGTAGACGCGCCGGCCGCACCCGATGCGCTCGCCGCCTCCCGGGCGTACATGTCTTCCATCGCTTCGGTCACGTCTTTGGCGTGGTAGCGCTTGGCAAAATCGAGCGCCGTGAGGCCCAGTTGATTCTTCACGCGCGAATCGGCGCCCGCGTCGAGCAGCACTTTGACGGTGGACAGATGATTGCCGCGCGCGGCCATCATCAGCGGCGTCGTGCCGTTCGGCGAGCCGGCATCGATGTAGGCCGAGTTATCGAGCAGCACCTTCACGATGTCGTCGTGACCGTTCGCAGCCGCGTAATGCAGCGGCGCCCAGCCTTTCTTGTTGACTTCGGCGCCCTTGTCGATCAGAGCCTTGACGAGGTCGGCATCGCCGTTCAGCGCCGCGAGCATCATGGCGTTCTCGCCCGCCGAATCGAGCTTCTCGATATCGGTTTTCGAATCCGCCATCAGCGCCTTGGCCACCTTGTCCGACTTCTCGCGCGCCGCCAGCACGATCAACGGCATGCCTTGCGGGTCTGTCGCGTTCGGATCCGCGCCTTGTTTGAGCGCCTTTTGGACGGCGTCGACATCGTCGAACTTCACGGCCTTGACGAGCGAATCGAGGCTCGATGCGTGAGCGGTCAGCGCCACCGAAGCGAGGGCGCCGGCGCACACGAGCGCGAAGCGGTGCACGAGGCGCCGGGAAACGGTCGAGAGCGACGGATCGGTATGCATATTCAAGTGGTCTTCCTTTGTTTTGTCGTATCAGCGGTAGTCTGTCGTTCGCTCAGGCAGCATCCGGCACGGGGATGCCGAATAAACGAAAGAAATTTTGCGTGGTCGCGGCACCGAGGTCGGCATCGGACATGCCGCGCGCCTGTGCGATGAAACGTCCGACATAACTTACGTACGCAGGTTCATTAGGTTTGCCGCGATACGGCACCGGCGCGAGGTAAGGCGAGTCCGTTTCGATCAAAAGCCGCTCGAGCGGCACGCGCCGTGCCACATCCTGTACGTCGGTCGCGCTCTTGAAGGTGACGATACCCGAAAGCGAAATGTAAAAATTCTGAGCCAACGCCCGTTCGGCCACGGCCCACGGCTCCGTAAAGCAATGCATGACACCGCCCGGCACGCTCGCCTGCTCTTCCGACATGATCCGTAGCGTGTCCTCGCTCGAGGCGCGGGTGTGCACGATCAGCGGCTTCATGACAGTCTTGGCCGCCCGGATGTGCGTGCGAAAGCGCTCGCGCTGCCACTCCATATCGGCGATCGAGCGCCCTTCCAGGCGGTAATAGTCGAGCCCGGTTTCTCCGATCGCGACGACTTTGGGATGCGCGGCCAATTCGACCAGCTCCGCGAGCGTCGGTTCACGCGCGTCCTCGTGATCGGGGTGCACGCCCACGGATGCATAGACGTTTTCGTAGGTGGCGGCTACCTCGAGCACGCTCGGGAGCGTTTCGAAATCGACGCTGACGCACAGCGCGTGCGTCACGTCGTGCGAGCGCATGTTCTCGAGTACCTGCGGCAAGCGTTCGACCAGGCCTTCGAAATTGATGTGGCAATGCGAATCGACGAACATCGTCTTCCTTAAGTTCAGATTGTTCCGCGGCGCGGGCGGGGCGTTCGGACGATCAGGGAGCCGGGTCGCCGACGCGACGCCCGAGGATCACCAAGTCGTGCTCGATGCCATCGAGCACGGCCACGCGGGGCAACAAACCCCAATCGTGAAATCCGCAGCGCCGGAACAGCGCGAGGCTCGCCGCGTTGTGCCCGAAAATGAAGCCCAACAAGGTATCGATGCCGAGCCCCGGGGCGGCGTCGAGCGCGGCCGCCACGAGCCGCGTACCGAGCCCCCGCCCGCGCTCGCTCCGATCGAGATAGATACTGATTTCAGCCGTGCGCGCGTAGGCGGGACGGCCATAGAAATCCGAAAAGCTTAGCCACGCGACGATGCGCTTGGCGCCCGCCTGCTCCTGCGCCGGTTCTTCCACGACCCATAGCGGCCGTTTGCTCGGCCCATGGGCCTCGAACCACGGCAGACGGCTTTCCACGGTAACCGGCGTGAGGTCGGCCGTTACCTCTCGAGAAGGAATCGTCGAGTTGTAGATGGCGACGATCTCGGGCAAATCGTCGAGTGTCGCATCGCGGTAGCTAACGTGCATGACTGAAGCTCTTTCTGGTGGACTCGGCGGATAGAACTCGTTCGGTTCGCATGGTATGGCGATCTCGGCGCTTAGACGAACAAGTCGCGATAGCCGAGAAACAGCGCTTCGAACACGAGCCGGGCGTTGAGCGGATGATTTTCGACGGCCCGTTCGCGCGTGACGTCTTTCATGAAGCGGGCAAACGCGTTGGCGTCGATGCGCGTCGCGCAGCGCTCCAGTTCGCGTTGCGCGGCCGGGAAGTAGCGTGGCCGCTGCGCGGCCCGTTGCGCGACGAGATCGTACAGCCAGCGCTGCAGCCAGCCGAGCACGACCGGCACCGGGAGCTTTTGCAGCGCCTCGGCGCACGCAAATGCGTCGCATTCGGGACCGGCGGCCAACTGCTTGAGCGTGAAGTCCCGCAGCGGCCGGCTGTCGTCGGCGGCCAGCGCCAAGGCGGCCAGCGGCGCACCGCCGGCCTCGGCCAGCAGCGCGGCGGGATCGGACACGTTTTGCTCCGCGAGCCAGGCGCGCGCCTGCTCGGGCGACGGCGTCGCCATCGGCCATTGCCGGCAGCGGCTGATGATCGTCGGCAGCAACCGGTCGACGCGCGCCGAGACGAGCAGGAAGACCACTCCGGCCGGGGGCTCCTCGAGCGTCTTGAGCAGCGCATTGGCCGAGGCCGCGTTCAGCGCCTCGGCGGGATAGACGAGTACCACCCGTGCGCCGCCGCGGTGCGCGCCGATCCCGCAGAAATCGAGCAGCGCGCGCACTTGCTCGATTTTGATTTCCTTGCTCAGCGTGCGCGTTTTCTTGCCCTCCTCGCCCTCCGCTTTTTCCTCGGACACCGCCGCTCCGGCGGCATCGCCGGCCAGTGCTTCGGGGAGCACGGCCCGGTAGTCGGGATGGTTGCCTTGAACGAACCAATTGCACGCGGCGCATTGACCGCAGGGCTCGCCGTTCGCCGCAGGAGCCTCGCACAGCATCCCTTGCGCCAGGTGTTGCGCGAAGCGCAGCTTGCCGATGCCGGCTTGCCCGTAGAGCAGCAAAGCATGCGGCCATTGCGCGCGTAGGCGCTGCAGGCGGTCCCAATCGTCGTGTTGCCACGGGTAGATCATCGTCGAGCCTTAACTTAATCTTCGTACGAGCAATGGAGTGCGTGGATCGCGCGGGCGTTCATAGCGCGTCGATGACCTCGCCGAGCCGCTTTCGGATCTGTTCGATGCTCAGCTTGGCATCGACGATTGCGAAACGATACGGCGCTTCTTGTGCCCGGCGCAGATATTCCGCGCGCGTACGGGCGAAAAACGCGTCGGTCTCGCTCTCGAACTTGTCGGGCGCGCGGGCGGCGCCGCGGCGCTCGCTCGCGGTTTCGGGCGGCAGGTCGAACAGTACGGTGAGATCGGGCTGAAAGCCGCCCTGGACCCAGCGTTCGAGCGTTTCGAGCTTGTCGCGCGGCAAGCCGCGCCCGCCGCCTTGGTAGGCGAAGGTCGCGTCGGTGAAACGATCCGACAGCACCCAATCGCCGCGCGTGAGCGCCGGCTCGATCACTTGCGCGAGGTGTTCGCGCCGCGCGGCGAACATCAGCAGCGCCTCCGTCTCGAGATCCATTCGCTCATGCAGCAGCAGTTCACGCAACGCTTCGCCAAGCGGCGTGCCGCCCGGCTCGCGCGTCGTCACGACGGCGCGGCCCGCGGCCGTCACCTTCTCTTCGAGGCGCTCGCGAAACCAGGGCAAATGCGTCGTCTTGCCCGCTCCGTCGATACCTTCGAACGTGATGAACTTGCCTCGCGCCATTTATTCCTGTCCTCGGATGTATTTGTCCACGGCGCGGTTATGGGCGCCGAGCGTGTCTGAAAAGATACTGCTGCCGTCCCCGCGCGACACGAAATATAGCGCGCTGGTGGGCGCCGGGTTCAGCGCGGCTTGCAGCGAAGCGACGCCGGGCAGCGAGATCGGGGTGGGCGGTAGGCCGCGGCGCGTATAGGTGTTGTACGGCGTGTCCTGTTGCAAATCGCGTTTGCTCAGGTGACCGTCGTAGCGCTCGCCCAATCCATAGATCACGGCCGGGTCTGTCTGCAGCGGCATGCCGATGCGGAGCCGATTGGCGAACACCGCCGACACGAGCGGGCGATCGCTTGCCTTGCCCGTCTCTTTTTCGATGAGCGAGGCAACCGTCAGCGCTTCGTACGGCGTCTGGTATGGCAGACCCGCCGCGCGGGCGGCCCAGGCCGCCGTCAAGCGTTGTTGCATCAACTTGTACGCGCGCCGGTAGACGTTCACGTCGCTCGTTCCTTTGTCGAACAAATAGGTATCGGGGAAAAACAGGCCCTCGGCGCTCGTCGTCGGCGAGTCGCTGGCGCCGATCGCGGCGAGCAACTGCGCGTCGTCCATCCCGGCGGTGTCGTGCCGAAGCGCCGGACTGGCATCGAACTCCGCTCGCATGCGCTTGAACGTCCAACCCTCGATGATCGTGACGACCGATTCGTCGACGTCGCCCAACGCCAGCTTTTGCAGCACGGCGTAGGGTGTGATGCCGGTGCGGAACTCGTAATTACCCGATTTCAGGTGGCTTTGCAGGCCGAGCAGGCGCGTCATGAGCACGAACGGCTCCGGCTCCACGGGAACGCCGCCACGATTGAGTTGCGCCGCGACGCCGCGCACGGTGCTGCGCGGTTGAATCGTGACATCGATGGTGGCGGACGGCAGCGCGAGCGGATGGGTGGCCCAGTAATAGCCGCCCACCGAGGCAAGCAGGCCAAGCAAAACGGCTAGGACTACCCCGAAGGCGAGGCATTTTCTCAACAAGGTCATGCGAAACACGGCTAGGAAGGACCCCATATAATACTTGTTCGCCTAAGCCGAAGTCAGGATTGACTAGTCACGAATTCCATGAACGAACAGAACGCCCCCGTGTCCCCCGCTTCCGCGACGCCGTCGCACCCCGCCGCCGCCGAGTTCGAAGCGGTCCTTTCGCGCGGCGCATTCATGCCGCTCGACCAGTTCGGCGTGATCGACGCGGTCGGCGACGACGCGGCGAGTTTTCTACACGGTCAGTTGACGAACGACGTTCAGCACCTCGATGCCGCGAGTGCCCGCCTCGCCGGTTACTGCTCGCCCAAGGGGCGATTGCTTGCCTCGATGCTGATCTGGCGCGCGGCCGATACGATTCGCCTGCTCGTTTCGAGGGAACTGACCGCGGCGGTACAAAAACGCCTGTCGATGTTCGTGCTGCGCGCGAAGGCGAAGCTGACCGACGCCACGGATTCGGTCGCGGTGGTCGGCTTTGCCGGCGATGTTCGCGCGCCGCTCGCCCAGTTGTTCGACGCGTTGCCCGATGGCGTGCACGTACACGTTGCGGGTCCGGCCGGATCGCTGATTCGCGTGCCCGACGCCGCGGCGCGGCCGCGCTATCTCTGGATTGGACCGAAGGCGCTCGTGCAAGAGCGGCTGGCAGGACTGGAGGGTCAACTTCCCCGCGTTTCGCCCGCTGTCTGGGATTGGCTCGATATTCATGCGGGCGAGCCGCGCATTACGCACGGCGTGCTCGAACAGTTCGTGCCCCAGATGGTCAACTTCGACGTGCTCGAAGGCATCAATTTCCGCAAGGGATGTTATCCGGGGCAGGAAGTCGTCGCGCGCAGCCAGTATCGCGGGACCATCAAGCGGCGGATGGCGTTGGCGCACATTGCGGGCGAGCACGCGGACAAGCCGGTGACCCCCGGCGCGGAGCTATTCCATTCGGACGACCCGGGCCAGCCGTGCGGCATGATCGTGAACGCCGCTGCCGCGCCGAAGGGGGGCATCGATGTGTTGGCCGAAATCAAGCTCGCCGCACTGGAGGGCGGAAGCGTTCACTTTGCCGCCGCGGACGGGCCTGCCCTCGCGTTTCAGCCGTTGCCGTACGCGTTGCCGAGCGAAGTGTGAGGCGTGGTGGTCGGTAGTCGCGTGTATCAGGAGCGAACGGCGGGAGGTCGCTGAGGGAACCGCTGGCGCGCTCTTGCATTCGGCGGTCTAACGCGGCTTGGCAGCTTCCGTACTGCGTAGCGCACGACGATGATGCCCGTAAGGGATAGCACGAAACTCACAGTGAACATCGTTCCGATCACGATCGCGGCTTGCCGGTCGATGCCAATCGCATTGCCCAGATCGAACAATGGCTGGAACAGTTCCCACGCTTGCCCATAAAGGAACCAATCGTTGATCGTCCGGTTATTGGCCAACCCGACGTACACCGGGAACGTCAGAAGCGCCGCCAGCACTAAGTCGACAGAAGTGCGTTTCATATGACCGTGACCGTACCGTAAAAGTCGAGTTCGGTGCCGGGAATCTTCGACGGTGGGTGGCGCTTGAGCCATGTGCGCAGAGCATAGAAATTTTCAACGTTAGGCAGTGTGATGCATCCCTCGCTTACGCCCCAATAGCCGACGGGATGAATTCGGAAATTCGCGCGCCTGACGCCGTTCACCGTTACAGCGTCTGTGATGGGCGGTACGGTCGAGTAGAGTGCGAACCAGTGCCCTCGATGGGTCCCGTTTGCGCCGTCGTTTAACGCATCGACTACTGCACCGTGGCGACCGCCTGATTGCCGGTCCAGGATATAGTATTTGCCGTGGGGGAGCGGCCCATTCTTTGGTATCGCAGTTGCCTGAGGGTCGTTCACGAACTTCCCGTTTCCCGAAAACGCCAGCATGCTTCCGAAGTCCAAGCACTGGAGGGTGGACATGCGTTTGCCATTCAATCTGAAATAACATGAGGCGGTCATATTCGACGTCTCTCGGTGAAAACCTCGAGTTTTTCCGAACACGCTGTAGAGCACCGCATCACCGACGCATTTTCAGACCGACTTACAACCGAACCTTCGATCCCCGTTTCACGTCACGATCGCTCCTATCCACCTATGTGCTTGATCGTATTCGACTGGCGGCCTGACTCCCGGGCCGGCGCCCTCCTCACGCTTGCCGCCAATCGCGACGAATTTTTCGCGCGCGCCACCGCGCCGCTCGATTGGTGGACCGATGCCCCGGGCGTGCTCGCCTGTCGCGACCTCGTCGGCGGGGGGACTTGGCTCGGGCTTACGCGGGACGGACGCTTCGCCGCGCTCACGAATCATCGCGATGCGCGCGCGTTTCGCGCCGATGCACCCACGCGCGGCGCACTCGTCGCCGATTACCTCGTGGGGCAACGGGGAGCGCCGCTCGACTATCTGTGCGACATCGCCGAGCGCGGCGCGGCGTACAACGGCTTCAACTTGATCGTGGGCGATTTCGCCCGGCGCGAACTCGGTTGGTATTGCAATCGCGCGGATGCGGCCCCGAGTCTCTTGCCTGAGGGTGTGCACGGCATTTCGAACGCCGTGCTCGACACCCCGTGGCCGAAACTCGTGCGCAAGCGCGCCGAGCTAGGGAAGTTGACCGATCGGGGCGGCACGCCCGAACTCGATGCGCTGATCGAACTCATGCGCGACCCGCGCGTGGCTGCCGATGAAACGCTGCCCTCGACCGGTATCAGCCTCGAGCGCGAGCGCGCCCTATCGGCCGCCTTCATCGAAACACCCGATTACGGCACGCGGGGCACAACCGCGCTGCGTGTTCGGACGACCGGCGCGATAGCCGGCGTCGAAATCGCCGAACGTAGCGACGACGACGGTTCGCACCGCATCGAACGCCCCGGGTCCTTCGAGCGGCGATTCACATTCGAGTTTGCTTTGTCGAACCCGCGGGATGCCCGCGCCTGATTCCATTGCCGGAACCGGGCTCGCGCGACCGGCTACTCAGTGGCCGTTTTCCTTGAGTTGCCGGACCATCTCGACGTGCTCGACTCCCGCCTCATAAAACGGTTCGCCAACGGTCGAGAATTGGTGCCGAAGATAGAACGGAACGGCATCGCGCTGCGCATAAAGTCTCACACACGCGTCGCCGCGCTGTATCGCGTGAGCGAGCAGCGCTTCGAGAATCAACGACCCTACTCCCGAGCGCCTAGCTCGAGGCAGCACCGCGAGCCGCCCGATCGCGCCGTCCGGCAGCAAACGGGCCGCCGCGATGGCATCGCCCTCGCGATACGCGACGACGTGCACCGCATCGAGGTCGGCTTCATCCGAGACGAGCGGAGCCGCGATGCCCAACTCGCGCACGAAGACGGCCTCGCGCACGCCAGCGGCGTCCTTGCCCAGACCATGCCAATCGCCCGCTTGAATCGTCACGTCGCGCATCGGTAGCTCCTCGTACGTTTCGAGCCCGGCGGCATGGCTCCGCACAGCATGTCAGGTGCTGCCTCGAGGCGAAACCGACGGGTCGGTCGGTGCCCGCATCTGCTCGATATCTTCGTGACGGACGCGAACGCTTTCCATGATGGCCGGATGGGTGATGACGTAAAACCGATCGGCACGCACGGCATCGAAGGCGGCCTCGGCGATATCGGAGGCGGCAAGCCGGCCCGAGCGCACGGCCTTGCGGATCTCCTTGCCGGCCAGTATCTGCGACGCCGACGGCGGCGCTTCGTTACGCCAGCGCGCCGGCCGCGAACGCTCGGCTTGCGCGATCCCGGTCGGGACGAACGCCGGACACAGCAGCGAGCAACCAACGGGCCCACCGGCTCGCCGCAGGTCGTGATAGAGCGTCTCGGTCAGCGAGACGACGGCGTGCTTCGACGCGTTGTACACCCCCATCGACGGCGGCGAGACCAGGCCCGCGACAGAAGCCGTATTGACGATGTGAGCCGGTTCGTTCTGGTTCAGCATGATCGGCGTAAAGACGCGCACGCCGTTGGCAACGCCCATCACGTTGACGCCGAATACCCACGCCCAATCGTTCTCGCTCATCTCCCAAAGATAGCCGCTCGCGCCCACCCCCGCATTGTTGAACAGCAGGTGGACCTTGCCGTAAGCGTCGAGCGTGCGCCGCGCGAGCGCTTCGACAGCCGCGCCATCCGACACGTCCGTCGGCACCGCGATCGCATCGGCCCCTACCGCGGTGAGCGATGCAACGACATCGCCGAGCGCTTCCCCGTCGATGTCGGCCAAAACGAGCTTCATTCCGAGCTCCGCGCCCTTTTGCGCGAATGCGCGGCCGAACCCGCTCGCGGCGCCCGTAATGACGGCGACCTTGCCGTCGAATTGTTCCATGCGTTCTCCTTGCGCTTCGTGTTGCCGCGCGGGAAAGTGCCGCGCACCGGCCCTTGGCGGGCCCGATGCGCTAGGCAGTGCCCATCGTTAGCCGATCTTGGTTAAGCGATCTTGACCAGTTGCTTGCCGAAGTTCTTGCCTTGCAGCAAGCCCATCAATGCCTCGGGGGCATGCTCGAGGCCATCGGTGATGCACTCTCGATAGCGCAGCTTCTTTTGCGCGACGAGGCTCGCGAGCTCGCCGAGCGCTTCCGGCCAGACATCGAGGTGCTCGGTGACGATGAAGCCCTGCACGAGCAAACGCATCGTCAAGATGATCGAGGGCTGTTTGAGCGGCACCGGTTGCCCATCGTAGCCGGCGATCATGCCGCACAGGGCGATGCGGCCGAACGGATTCATGCGCGATAAGGTCGCATCGAACGCGTCCCCGCCGACGTTCTCGAAATAGCCGTCGACGCCGTTGGGCGTGGCCGCCTTCAGATCCGCATACAGGTTGCCCGCTTTGTAATCCACGCAGGCATCGAAACCGAGTTCGCCGGTCACGTAGCGGCATTTCTGTTCGCCACCCGCGATGCCTACCGCCCGGCATCCGGCCAACTTGGCCAACTGACCGACGACGCTGCCGACAGCGCCACTGGCGGCGCTCACGACGACCGTCTGTCCCGGCTTCGGCGCGATGATCTTGTTCAGCCCGTACCAGGCCGTGACGCCCGGCATGCCGGCCACGCCTAGATAAGCCGTGAGCGGCACGCGCGCATCGTCGATCTTGCGCACGCCCGCGCCGTCGGAGGTGTCGTAGTCCTGCCAACCGAACATCCCTGTGACTTTGTCCCCCACGGCGAAGCCTGGGTGCTTCGATTCCACCACCTCCCCAACCGTGCCCCCGATCATCACGTCCCCTATGCCGAGCGGCGCGGCATACGACTTCGCGTCGTTCATGCGGCCTCGCATATACGGATCGATCGACAAGTAATGGTTGCGGACACGGAACTGGCCGTCGGCCAGTTCCGCGAGCGGCGTTTGCTCGAGTCGGAAGTTTTCGGCGGAGACGGCTTTCTGCGGGCGCGAGGCCAGCACGATACGGCGATTCATTGGGGTCATGGCGATTTTTCTCTCCGATTCGCGAATGGCGGGAAAACGGCGACGAAAACGCGCAGCGCCCGAGCGATCAGCCGTCGCTCGGGCCGGGCTGGGTGCCGGGAGGCCGGCGCCTTCTTTGTTCGACGACCTCGCGTCCAACCGCGAGCCGCCGCATGTATTTGAACGTACCGAGCGCCTTGGCGACGAAGCTGCCGCTATCGTCACGGACCTCGCCTTCGCAATACGCCATGGTGCTCGAACGATGCAGCACGCGGCCGTACGCGCGCAATTCGCCGCGGCCCGGCTGCATGAAGTTGACCTTCATTTCGACAGTGACCACACCCACGCCGTCCTCGGTCAAGCTGCGCGCGGCAGTGGCGAGCGCGACATCGGCGAGCGTCATCGTGACTCCGCCGTGCGCGACATTCCAGGTGTTCATCTGCGTTTCGGCAAGCGTCAGCGCAACTTCGCTTTCGCCGTTTTCCGCCGAGATTAGGCGAACGCCGAGGTGATCGACGAACGGACTCTCGATCGTACGCTCGCGCGCGGCCTCGGGTGCTTGCGCGGACTGCGACTCCTCTCGCTTGGGCATGATGCGTTCGCTCTGCTATCCGTATGCTCGATGACGGTCAAACTTCGAAGTCGACGCACTCGCGCGACTCGCGCACGGCGACCACGAACTCCTTGATGGCTTCGTGCGTGGGATGAACCTGATAGGCATCGAGCGCGGCCTTATCCGCGAAGTCGGAAATGAGCACGACGTCATAGGTCGAATCGAGCCCTTGCGTGGCAACGCCCACTTCGAGGCGCACGATGCCCGGGACGATATCGGTGCAACTCTCCAAACGCTCCTTGAGCTTCGCCGCGTTTTCGGCACGGCTCGCGCCCAACGCGCTTTCCTTCAATTTCCACATGACGATGTGACGAATCATTTCGCTTGACTCCTTGATGCTGGGATGGCCATTGTCTTCGGGCGGTAGCGACGGATGATACTCGTTTCCCTCGATCTCGACAGGCCTGCGAATGGCCATGCCGATGCTAGCCGCCTCCGAGCGCAAGGAAAAGATCCATTCGATTTTCGAGCCGAGCCAGATGGTTCGCCATACGGTCGCGCTCGGCCGAACGCTGCGCGCGTTGCGCCTCGAGCCAAGGCGCCGCATCGGTTGCGCCCAGCTCGAAGCGCGCACGCGCCAGCGACACGGCGAGCGTCGCGTCCTCGCCGGCGCGAGCGTGCTGAACGGCCTGCTCGTCCAATTGCGCTCGCGCCGCCAACGCATCTTCCACTTCGGCCAGCGCACCGTACAGTCCTTTCCGGAATGCGATCGACGCTTCGTCGAACTCGTTTTCGGACAAGGCCACGTTCAGGCGCACCGTATTCCACTGAACGAACGGCAGTGCCAACGCAGCGCCGAGCGAAGCGACCGGGTTTTGCAAAGTGCGAAGCAGCATGTCGCTGCTCGTGCCCAGCTCGCTCGTCAGCGTGATGTCCGGATAAATGGACGCCCGAGCCACATCGACGTTGGCCAAGCGCGCGCGCAAACGCGATTCGGCGGCGCGTATGTCAGGCCGCCTCGCCAGCACGACGGCCGGCAAGCTCGCGGTCACGTTCGGTATGACCGCGCCGCGCAAGCTCGCCGGCTCCTGCCCGCGCTCGCGCGGCGGCTGGGCCAAGATCAGTGCCAACGCGTTGCGCTTCGACTCGCGCTCGATTTTGCGCTGCGACAAAGCGGCCCGCTGGGCGGCGACCTGCCGGCGCGCTTGCGCCGCATCGAGCGGCGATGCCGCGCCCGCGGCCGCGCGTGACTCGACGATCGCGGCCGTCCGCTGCGCATCGATCACGGACGCCTCGTCGAACGCGATCGATTGGTTCAGATAGCCGATGCGCCAATAGAGCTTCGCGGTCGTACCGATCAATAGCAAAGCGGCGGCATCGCGGTCGGCCTCGCTTGCCTGCGCGCGCCAAGACGCTTCGTCGCGACGCGCGGCCAGCTTGCCCCACAAGTCGAGTTCAAACGACAAAACCGCATTGACACCCGTCGACACGCGCGCGCGATCGGCGCCAAACGGCCTCGTCACCCCGGCCCCTGTGCTGAGGGCGGCTTGCAGGCCTGTGCCTGCATCGACGAGCCCCGCCTCGAGTTGCGCACGATGCACACGGATCGCGGCGATCGCAAGATCGGCATTGTCGGCCACTGCCCGTTCGATGAGCGCGTCCAACGCGGGATCGTCGAAGCTCGCCCACCAGCGCTCGGCCCATGGCGTACCACCCGGGGACCGCGCGGCGGCTGGCCGAGCGTCCGTCGGCGAGTCTCCCGAGTCGCCGTCGGCCGGAGCTTCGGCGCCGGACCAACTCGCCGGCACGTCGGGCCGGCGCCATTCGGCATCGCGCGCCGTGGACGCGCAGCCCGCAATCGACACAGCGGCGATCGCGGCCGCGGCGACTCTTGCAGTCATCGCGGCCGAACCGGTAAAACGTTTGAATGACATCACGGAGCCCCCGGTTCAATCGCGCGCCAACGCTTGCACCGGATCGAGCCGCGCCGCATTGCGAGCGGGGATGAAACCGAATGCAACGCCGATCGCCGTCGAGCACGCCACGGCGAAAATCAGTGAGTTCGTCGAGAAGATCATGCTCCATTGATCGACGAACGCGGAAAACACGAAGCCAGCGCCGAACGACAGCGCGATGCCGATGGTCCCGCCCATCAAACAGACGAGCACGGCTTCGACGAGAAATTGCAGCATGACATCGCTGCGCCGCGCGCCGACGGCCATCCGGATGCCGATCTCCCGCGTACGCTCGGTTACCGACACGAGCATGATGTTCATCACTCCGATCCCCCCGACGACGAGCGAGACGATGGCGATCAGCGAGAGCAGGAGCGTCAGCGCCCGCCCGGTCGACTGGACCGTTTTGACGACGGTATCCATGTTGTAGGTGAAGAAGTCCTTGCGCCCATGACGGCGCGTGAGCAATTCGACGACGCCGCGCTCGGCCGCCTCGCTCGGCTGCCCCGCCTTGATCCGTACGATGATGCCGTCGAGCCGGCGCCCGCCCACGAGTCGGGCGCTGGCGGTGGTGTGAGGCACCCACACCGTCAACTCGTTCATGCCGCCGCCCCACATCGCGCGCTTTTCGGCCGCCACGCCGATCACGACGCAAGGCACGTTACCGACCAAGATCGTTTCGCCGATGACGTCGGCATGCGCGCCGAACAGCTTGCGGCGCGCGTTCGCATCGATCACCGCGACCTGCGCGGTGCGGCGCACCGCCTCCGAATCGAATGCGATGCCCTGGGCCAACCTCAGCCCACGCACCTGAAAGTAGTGCTCCCCCACGCCGGTGACCGTTGCTTGAACATCGACGTTGCCATGGCGAATGACTGCAGTTCGGTTGACCCCCGGCGTGACGCTATCGACGTAAGGCTCGTGGGCGAGCGCATCCGCATCGGCGGCGACGAGCGTTTTGATTTGACTCGCGTCGCTGTCGCCCCAGTCGCGCCCCGGATAGACGTCGATCGTGTTCGTGCCCATCGCGCCGATTTCATCGAGCATGTAGCGCTTCGCGCCTTCGCCGACGGCCACGATCGATACGACCGCCATGATGCCGATCACGATGCCGAGCATCGTCAGCAGCGTGCGCAGCCGATGCGCCAGCAGCGCTGCCCAAGCCGTGGCGAGCGCCTGGCCGACGCGCGCCCCGATAAAACGAAGTGGCATCGAGCGCGCGGCAGTGACCGGCCTCATAGCCGCGGTGGGCGTTGCAGGCGCTTTTCCAGGCGCCACGAAAGCGATCGTTGCGCCGGCACGCCGGCGATCGCCGACGATCGCCCCGTCGCGCATCTCGACGACGCGCTGTGCATAGGCGGCAACCTGCTCGTCGTGCGTGACGAGCACCACCGTGCGCCCGGCCGCATGCAGTTCGCAAAGCAAGCGCATCACCTCGCTTCCGCTCTGGCTATCGAGTGCGCCCGTGGGCTCGTCGGCCAAGATGACATCGGCATCGTTCATCAAGGCCCGCGCAATGCTCACGCGCTGCTGTTGACCGCCCGAAAGCTGGTTCGGACGGTGCCCGGCCCGGTCGGCCAAACCTAGCTGCGCGAGTAGGGCTTGCGATCGCGAGATGCGCTCGGACCGCGTCGCGCCGGCGTAGACCGATGGGACCTGAACGTTGTCGGCTGCGGTGAGATGCGGCATCAAGTGATACCGCTGGAAGACGAAACCGAAACGCTCGCGGCGCAATTGCGCCAGTGCATCGGGCTCGAGTTCGCCGACATCGACGCCGCCGACGCGGTAAAGCCCGGCGCTCGGTCGATCGAGACAGCCAAGTACGTTCATGAGCGTCGATTTGCCCGAGCCCGACGCGCCCATGATCGCCACGAATTCGCCTGCCGCGATATCGAGATCGATGTCGCGCAGGACCTCGATCTCCTTGTCGCCCGACAGATAGCGGCGCGCCACGCCGCGCAGCGCCAGCAACGGTTCGGCCATCGATCAGCCCTCTTCGCCGGCATGGCCGGCCGTATCGTCCGCCGGCGCTTGGCCGACGATGACGCGCTCGCCTTCGCTCAATCCCTCGAGCACTTGCGCCTTGACCTGATTGTTCATCCCGATCCGGACCTGGCGGGTGTCGACGCGGCCGTCGCCGGTCAGCACGCGCACGGCGACGGCGCCGTCGGCCCCCTTCGCGCCCAACGCGGACGCCGGCACGACGAGCGTGCCCTTCGCCGCCCCTTGCACGATCGAAACTTGGGCCGTCATCGAAATGCGCAACCGATGCTCGGGGTTGGGGACTTCGAATAGCGCGTTGTAGAACACGGCCGCACCGCCTCGCGAGGAGCCGCCCGCCGATGAGCCCCCGCCCCCGGTCGGCGATGGCTCCGCGAAATCTTGCGGCGCCGGTTCGATCGCGCGGACCGTGCCTTCATAACGTGTGTCCGGATCGCCCAAGACTGTGAAGTGCACCCGCTCGCCGGGCTCGACGCGCAGCACGTCGGCTTCCGATACCTGCGCCTTGACCGTCATCGTGTCGAGATCGGCGAGCTTGAGAATGACCGGGGCCTGCTGCTCCGCGATGACCGTTTGACCCTGGCGGGTCACGATCGCGACGACATGCCCCGACATCGGCGCGACGATTCGTGTGTAGCCCGCATTGGCCCGAGCCTTGTCGACTTCGATGCGCGCGCCGTTGCAGCGGGCGTCGAGTTCGCTCAAATCGGCACGCTCGACTTGCCACTGCGCTTCGGCGCGCTCGAGGGCTTCGCGGGAGGTGGCCTCGCGCGCCCACAGTTGCCGCTCCCTTTCGAGGGCGAGCGCGGCTTGCCGCAAGCGCGCGTCCGTTGCCGCGCGCTGCGCGAGCAAGGAGCGTGCCGCGGCTTGGGCTTGCCCGAGTGCATGCTCGAGCAGCGTCGGATCGATCTCGGCCAACACCTGCCCTTCGCGCACCGGATCGCCGAGTTGCACTTTCAGCGATTTCAGTTGCCCCGAGACCTGAGCGCCGACATCGACCTGCCGGTGCGCGTACAGTGTGCCGACCGCGAGCACGGCATCCTCGAGATCGGCCCGCTCGACGCTTGCCGTCAAATGAGGTGGCGCTTCGTTCGACGTAAAGTGCCGGTAACCGGCGACAGCAACAATCAGAGCGGCGAGCGCGCTCGCGCCGGCCAATAGGCGGCGGTTTCGGAGTATGGACATGCGTTGATCGTGGCGCCGCGTGACGAGCGACGGTCGGCGGCAGTGATGTGCCGCGGCGCCATGCACGAGGTCATGGCGCGCGGATCGAGCGAGGAACTGTAATCGTCTCGAAAACTTCGAGAGACGCCGGTCTTGTTACCGAATGTTAATGAGAGAAGCGCGCGCCGAGATTGACGCGCGCTCGTTGCCGCGCCCCCCGGCTCTAGCGAGCCGCGATGTGGTCCTCGGCGAACTTGAAGAAGAACCACGTGCGCTGCGGCTGGCCGTTCGCGTCCTTGCTGTAGACCGCGAGCGCGCCGTCCTCGTCGGTGTGCGCCACGTTCAGATGCGTCTCGTGAATGCCTTTGCCGCGCGCTCCGCCGTCGTCGAACACGAAGCCGTAGACAGCGACGAAGCTCGACTGCGCGAGCGCGGCTTCGAGTTGCTGGCGGATGCGCACCGAATCGACGGACTGGAACATCGCATCGGCGAGACCGATACCGGCATAGCTCAGGGCCGCGGGGAAGATGCCGTATTGCGGCGAACCGAAGGGTTCGTCGGGCGTGACGCCGGCCGGATCGAGGTTTTCCGCGCCGACATACATCTCGGTCGCTTCCCCGTCGCTCGATTGGATGTTGACGTCCACCTGATAGCGCACGCCGTTGCCCGTATCGACATAGAACTGCCAGTGCTCGCCGTCGCGTCCGGTAATCTCGTGCTCGGTCGAAAGCACGGCCGTCCCGACCACGGCGGCATAGCGCTCGGGGGTTCTGGCCGGTGTTAAATCACGGGGTTCGAGGTAGCGGTGCTCGGTGTAGTAATTCATGACGTGCATCCTCCATGGGGCGATCGGCGAAGTGTCGCGTCGCACTGTGCAGCGCGACGATCCTGCGCTTGGACCGCGAAGTGCACGCCAAGCTCCCCGATTCGGGGGCGCTCGTTCACCGGCGTGGCGAAGGCAAGCGCGCCGCCGCCTCTATGCGCGCGTGGTCTCGGTCAATAAGCGTTCCGAACCGATGCGCATCACCCCTGCGGCATCGAGTTGCCGCCACGCGCGGGCCAACGATCCGTCGAGATCGATCGCCCTGCACGCGTCCTCGATGACGGTGACGTCGAAACCGGCCGCGCGCGCATCCAGCGCCGACCATGCCACGCAATAATCGGTGGCGAGCCCGCAGCACCATACATGCTCGACGCCGTGCTCATGCAGATAGCCGGCGAGGCCGGTCGGCGTCTTTCGATCGGCCTCGAGGAAAGCGGAATAGCTATCGACGTCGCGCCGGTACCCTTTGCGGATCAAGAGCCTCGCATGCGGGATACGGAGCCCTTCATGCAGTGCCGCGCCCGGTGTGTCCTGGACGCAATGGACGGGCCACAGCACTTGCTCGCCGTAGCCGAGGGTCACCCTCTCGAAGGGCCGCCGCCCCTCATGGTTGGCGGCGAACGAGCGATGATCGCTCGGGTGCCAATCCTGCGTGAGGACGACATGTTCGAAGCCGGCCGCCAGACGGTTCACGAGCGGCACGATTTCGTCGCCGTTCGGCACCGCGAGCGCGCCGCCCGGCATGAAATCGTTTTGCATGTCCACGACGAGCAGCACGTCGCCCGGTCCTTTCATCACGTTCTCCTCAGATCGCCCTCGCGCCGTGTGCGCCTAATTGCCAAAGCGTCGTTTGCCGCGCGCCAACTCGACCAGCAGCGGCGCGATCTCCCATCCGTCGCCGTTCACCTGCGACGCATATCGGCGAATCGCCTGCTCGACGCGATCGAGCCCGACCGTGTCCGCGTAGTACATCGGGCCGCCGCGCGAAGCGGGAAAACCATAGCCGTTCAAATAAACGACATCGAGATCCGACGCTTTCGACGCGATACCCTCGGCCAGAATCTTCGCGCCTTCGTTGACGAGCGCATAGACCAGACGTTCGACGATCTCGTCGTCGGCGATCGCTCGACGGGGGCAGCCGATGGCGGCCGAATGCTCGACGATCAGTTCGGCGACGAGCTTCGATACGCGCGGTTCGCGCTTGCCGCCTTCGTAGTCGTACCAGCCCGCGCCGGTCTTTTGGCCGAAGCGGCCCGCCTCGCACAGGCGATCGGCCACGCGCGGATAATGCAGCGACGGCATTTCGCGATACCGGCGCTTGCGGATCGCCCAACTGATCTCGTTGCCCGCCAAGTCGCTCATCCTGAACGGCCCCATCGCAAAACCGAACCGCTCGATGGCGCCGTCGATCTGCTCGGGCATGGCGCCTTCCTGGAGCATGAATAGCGCCTGCCGGAAATACTGTTCGATCATGCGGTTGCCGATGAACCCGTCGCACACGCCCGATACGACCGCCGTCTTGCCGATCGTCTTTGCGAGGCGCATGACGGTGGCAAGCACGTCCTTCGAGGTGGCCTGGCCGCGCACCACTTCGAGCAACTTCATGACGTTCGCCGGGCTGAAAAAATGCATGCCGACGACGTCCCCGGGACGTTTCGTCATGCTCGCGATTCGGTCGACGTCGAGCGTGGACGTATTCGTGGCGAGGATCGCGCCGGGCTTGGCGAAGGCGTCGATTTGGCGGAACACGGCCTCTTTGACGCCCATCTCTTCGAACACGGCTTCGATGACGAGGTCGGCGTCGGCGATCGCATCGTAAGCGAGCGTCGGCGACACGCGAGACAGACGCGCGTCGCGCTCGGCCTCGGTTAGTTTGCCTTTCTTGACGGAGGCATCGTAGTTGCGCCGAATCGTTGCGAGGCCCCGTTCGAGTGCCTGCTCGTTCGACTCGACGAGCACCACCGGCAACCCCGCGTTCATGAAGTTCATGGCGATGCCGCCGCCCATCGTGCCGGCGCCGATCACGGCCACGCGCGCAACGCAGCGCAGCGGCGTTCCGTCCGGCACATCGGCGATCTCGGCGGCCGCGCGCTCGGCGATGAACCCATGGCGCAACGCCCGGCTCACCGGTGTCGATGCGAGCTCGACGAACCAGTCTTGCGAGAAGGCGGACCCCGCCCGGACGGCGGCGAGAAGTTCCGCCAGCGTGCAATCGGCCCCGGTCCCGGCCTTTCCCGAGCGCGTACCGGTCAGCGCGACGGCGAGGACACCGGCGTCGGCGGCCGCCCGCTCCAGCGTCGCCGCGATGGCTTCCCACATCGGCGGATCGTCGAGGGAGAGATGATCGAGCGAAACGACGGCCACGCCGTCGCGGATCGTATAGTCCACTACCATCGGTGTGCCTCCTGGTTGAGCGACGCAGCGCGCGCTCTGCTCGTCGTGCAGGCTAGGATACACACAATCGAACGGTCGTGCATTTTAGAGGCCATGCACCGGTGGTGCGATGCGCGCGGTCGTGGTCAACCCGCCGTCGTGCCGTCGCCAGCCGTCGGCAAGACGTGGTCGCGAAACATTTCGCGCAGCTTCAACTTTAGCAGCTTGCCGGTGGCCGTATGCGGGAGCTCGTCGACGAAGACGACATCGTCGGGTATCCACCATTTGGCCACCTTGCCCTCGTAGAACGCAAGCAACGCTTCGCGCGTTACCTTCGCGCCCGGCCGCCTCACGACGACGAGCAGCGGCCGCTCGTCCCACTTCGGATGACGGCACGCGACACATGCGGCTTCCGCTACCTCGGGGTGCGCAACCGCGACATTTTCCAGCTCGCTCGAGCTAATCCATTCGCCGCCCGATTTGATGACGTCCTTGCTGCGATCGGTGATCTGCAGGAAGCCGTCCGGGTCGATCGTCGCGACGTCTCCGGTCGGAAACCACCCGTCCACGAGGGCGGACGGTTCGCTCGCCGATTCGTCTTTGGAAAAGTAGCGGTCGATGACCCAGGGCCCGCGCACGTGCAGATCGCCGAATGCCACGCCGTCGCGCGGCAACTCCTGCCCGTCGGGACCGACGATCTTCATATCGACCCCGCAAATCACGGTGCCTTGTTTCTTCAACAAGCGCCGCCGCTCCTCCAGTGGACGTTGCGACTGCTCCCAATTGAGTCGCGCGAGCGTGCCGAGCGGCGACATTTCGGTCATTCCCCAAGCGTGTATCACCCGCACGCCGTACTCGTCTTCAAACGTTTCGAGCATCGACGGCGGGCAGCACGAACCGCCGATGACCGTGCGCTCGAGCGACGCGAAGCGTGCGCCGATCGACTTCACGTGGGTCAGCAAGCTCATCCAAACCGTCGGCACGCCCGCGGAAAACGTCACACGTTCGGCCTGCATCAAGTCGAACAGCGACTTGCCGTCGAGATCTTTGCCGGGCAACACCAGTTTGGAGCCGGCCAACGGGGCGGCATGCGGAATCCCCCACGCGTTGACATGGAACATCGGTACGACGGGAAGCACGGAGTCACGTGCGGAAAATCCCATCGCATCGGGCAACGCAGCCCCCAACGCATGTAAGTAGACCGAGCGGTGCGAATACAGCGCGCCTTTCGGATGGCCCGTGGTGCCCGAGGTATAGCAAAGATACGACGCGAGCCGCTCGTCGAGCGCGGGCCACGCGTAGTCCCCGTCTTCGGCGCTCACGAGCGACTCGTACCCGAGCAACGGCGCATCCAGTTCGGGCATGTGCGCGTCGTCCGCCAGCGCGATCCATGCTTTCACGTTCGGACAACGCGGCGCGAGCGTGGCGACGAGCGGCGCGAAGGTCGTGTCGAACAGGACGTAACGGTCGTCGGCGTGATTGACGATAAAAGCGATTTGATCCGGGAAGAGCCGTGGATTGATCGTATGGCAGACGGCCCCGAAGCCCGTCGTGCCGTAATAAGCCTCGAGGTGGCGATAGCCGTTCCAAGCAAGCGTGCCGATGCGCTCGCCCGGCTCGACACCCAACCGCATCAACGCTTGCGCGAGTTGCTTCGCCCGCTGCTCGCAGTCTCGGTAGGTATAGCGATGAATATCGCCCTCGATGCGCCGCGACACGATCTCGGTGTCCGCCGCATATCGCGCCGCATGCACGAGCAGCGTCGACACGTTCAACTGCACATCCATCATCTGGCCCAGCAACGGCATTGGCATGAAAGCGGTCTCCTCGCGCGGTAATACGGTTAGGGCCGGTCAAGCTCGATTCGCCGGGCGTTCGGGCGGCTCGAGCCGCGCTCAGCACGCCGCGAAGCGGCGACTTACAATATCGGGTAACCCAGAGGCCCTCAATATGTCGTTTTCCCCAGGCGTCGCCGAGCCGTCGGCACGCATCTCGTCGCTCGCCGACGCGTTATCGATCCGGCGCCCCGGCGCATTCGCCGCGCTGGGCAGCGCCTTCCACACCCGCTTGCCGGCCGCGCCGTTGCCGGACCCGTATGTCGTGGGCGTGAGCCACGAGGTGGCGCGCATGCTCGGGCTCGATCCCGCGATCGCGTCCGAGCCGGGGTTCGCCGAACTGTTCGCCGGTAACGCCACGCGCGAATGGCCGGGCGAATCGTTACCGTACGCATCCGTCTACTCGGGCCATCAGTTCGGCGTGTGGGCCGGACAGCTCGGAGACGGCCGCGCGCTCTCGCTCGGAGAGATCGAGCACGCGGGCAAACGCTTCGAGCTTCAACTGAAAGGCAGCGGCCGCACGCCGTACTCTCGCATGGGCGACGGCCGTGCCGTGTTGCGCTCGTCGATCCGCGAGTTTCTGTGCTCCGAGGCCATGCATCATCTAGGCATTCCGACGACGCGAGCGCTATCGATCGTCGGCTCGGATCTGCCGGTGCGCCGCGAGGAGATCGAGACGGCTGCGGTCGTGACCCGTGTTGCCGCCAGCTTCGTGCGCTTCGGGCATTTCGAACATTTTTACGCCGCCGACCGGACCGCCGAGTTGCGGGCGTTGGCCGAGCACGTGATCGACCGCTTCCACCCTAGCTGCCGCGAGGCCGACGATCCGTTTCTCGCGCTGCTCGGCGTCGTGGTCGAGCGCACGGCCAGGCTCGTCGCCCAGTGGCAGACCGTGGGCTTTTGCCATGGGGTCATGAATACCGACAACATGTCGATCCTCGGGCTCACGATCGACTACGGCCCGTTCGGTTTCGTCGACGGCTTCGACGCGGGCTATATCTGCAATCATTCCGATACGCAGGGGCGCTACGCCTACCGCATGCAGCCGCAGATCGCCTACTGGAATTGCTTTTGCCTCGCACAGGCGCTGCTGCCGCTGATCGGCGAGCGCTATGACGAAGCGGCGCGCACCGAGCGTGCCGTCGCGGACGCGCAAGCCGCTCTCGAACGCTTCAAGGAGCACTTCGCGCCCGAGCTCGAGGGCCGCTTCCAAGCCAAGCTGGGCTTGACCGGACAACGCGAGGGCGACTCGGTTTTCGCGGACAAGTTGCTCGCGCTCATGCATGCGAGCCGCGCCGATTTCACGTTGACGTTCCGGCGCCTCGCGCAGGTCTCGAAGCACGACGCGAGCGGCGACGGCCCCGTGCGCGACCTCTTTCTCGATTTGCCCGCGATCGACGGCTGGCTGGCCGACTACCGCGCGCGACTGGCGCAAGAGCCGATCGACGATGCGGCGCGGCGCGAGGCGATGAATCGCGTCAATCCGAAGTTCGTCTTGCGCAATCACCTCGCGGAGACGGCGATCCGGCACGCGAAGGAAAAGGACTTTTCGGAACTCGAGCGGCTCGCCGCCGTGCTGCGCCGCCCTTTCGACGAGCAGCCCGAGAACGAGGCCTATGCGGCGCTGCCGCCCGACTGGGCCGGTTCGCTCGAAGTGAGCTGCTCGTCGTGAACCGAGGCGCTTTGCCGCTGTCTCGTACCGGTCTCGTACCTTTCGTGCCGCCTCGCGCCTTGCATCCGAATGCCGGCCGGCGGCGTATTAGCCGATATGGCCCGTCATCGAGCGCGGCCGATGCCCTTCACCCGGCGCGCCACGAGCTGCGCCGTCATCGTTAAACGGAGACACATCTCATGAACGAACGCCCGAGCGCTTTGACCGATTCCTCCGACGCTTCGCGCGACACCTACGAGGTCAAGAAGACCGATGAGGGCTGGCGCGAGCAGTTGTCCGACATCGAATACGAAGTGACGCGCCACGCCGCGACCGAGCGTCCCTTTACGGGCCGCTATTGGGACCATTGGGAAGGCGGCGTCTACGATTGCGTCTGCTGCGGCACGCCGCTGTTCGAATCGTCGACGAAGTTCGACGCCGGCTGCGGCTGGCCGAGCTACTTCAAGCCGATCAACGGCGAGGTGATCGAGGAGAAGACCGACCGCACGCACGGCATGTTGCGCATCGAGGTGCGCTGCAAGCAGTGCGGCGCGCATCTCGGCCACGTATTCGAAGATGGCCCTGCCCCGACGGGGCTGCGCTATTGCATCAACTCGGCTGCGCTACAATTCGAGCCCAAGTAGCGCCGGTTGCCTCCGCATCGCCGCGCCCCGCGCGGCGATGAACGAGTGCCTCGGCGCCGGGCGCGCCCCGTCCATCGACGCTTTAGGACTCTTCGGCCTTCATGAAATTTCTCTTCGACCTGTTCCCGATCATTCTGTTTTTCGTTGCATTCAAGCTGTGGGGCATCTTCACGGCCACCGCCGTCGCCATCGCGGCAACGCTGTTGCAGGTCGCGTGGGTGGCGTTTCGCCATCGGAAGGTCGATCCGATGCTGTGGGTCAGCTTGGGCGTGATCGTCGTATTCGGCGGTGCCACGCTCGTGCTGCACAATCAGAAATTCATCCAATGGAAGCCGACCGCGCTGTATTGGCTCTTTGCCGTCGGTCTGACCGTCGCGCGTTACGGCTTCCGCAAGAACGTCATCGAATCGATGATGGGCAAGCAATTGACGCTGCCGCACGCCATCTGGGACAAGCTCAATATCGCCTGGGCGCTGTTTTTCGTCGCGCTCGGCGTGGCTAATTTGTACGTCGTCGGCAACTTTACCGAGGCGCAGTGGGTCAACTTCAAGCTGTTCGGTACGACGGGGGCGATGGTCGTGTTCATCGTCATCCAGAGTCTTTGGCTGGCGAAGTACATGAAGGAGGAGGAGCAATGAGCACGCCCTCCGAGTTTCTCGACGCGTCCGCCGAGGTGCGCATCGCCTTTATCGAAGCGAGGCTGAGCGCCGCGCTCGCTCCCGAGTCGGTCGCCGTGCGCGACGATAGCGCGCAGCATGCGGGTCATGCGGGCGCCGCCGCCGGCGGGCATTACACGGTCACGATCGTGGCGGCGGCATTCGCGGGCAAGCCCCGCGTGGCGCGGCACCGGCTAGTGTATGATGCGCTGGCCGACGTTATGCAACGCGGGATTCATGCGCTCGCGATCATGGCCTACACGCCCGAGGAATTTGCGCGGCTGCCCGGCGCGTGAAACGCGCGCGTGAAACCCATCTCGTCGCAGGGTTGAACCTCTAGCGCCCCCCCCTTTCGCGGAGGCGCGCTGACTGAACCGATTCATTTCGACAGGAACGCTAGGAACTTCCGATGACCCACAAAAAGACCCGTCTCTGGGTGATGCTGGCTGCATTCGCTGCCGCTCCGGCTTTCGCGCAGAACATCGCCGTCGTCAACGGCACCGCCATTCCGAAATCGCGCGCCGACGCGCTGGTGAGCCAACTCGTCAAGCAAGGCCAGCAAGACACGCCGCAACTGCACCAAGCCGTTCGCGACGAACTCGTCAATCGCGAGATTCTCATGCAAGAAGCCGTGCGTGAGGGCCTGCCGAACCGCCCCGACGTCAAGGCGCAAATGGCCGTGGCTCAACAAAGCGTCGTGTTGCATGCGCTGATCGAAGATTACGCCGCGAAGAACAAGCCGTCCGATGCCGAGGTCAAGGCGCGCTACGACGAACTCGTCAAGCAAGCCGGCGGCAAGGAATATCACTTGCATCACATCCTCGTGGACAACGAACAGCAAGCGAAGGACCTGATCGCGAAGATCAAGGGCGGCGCCAAGTTCGAAGACCTGGCCAAGCAATTCTCGAAGGATCCGGGATCGGGCAAGAACGGCGGCGACCTCGACTGGGCGAACCCGCATACGTACGTGCCGGAATTCGCCGCCGCCGCAGAGAAGCTGCAAAAAGGCCAGATGACGGATGCACCCGTGCATACGCAATTCGGCTGGCACATCATCCGTGTCGACGACATCCGCAACATCACCCCGCCGCCGCTCGATCAGGTGAAGGGGCAGATCGTTCAGCAGATCCAGCAGGAAAAGGTGCAGGCGTTCGAACAGAACCTGCGCTCGAAGGCGAAGATTCAGTAAGTCCGAGTCGCCGCTTCTCGCCGTCGATACGGCGAGCCGCAAGTAACAATGCCGCCCGAGGGCGGCATTGTCGTTTCAGGGCGTTGGGTTTGCTTACCCCAACCAGCGCCGCGCGTTACGGAACACGCGCATCCACGGGCTCGCCTCGCCCCAGCCTTCGGGGTGCCAGCTCATCGTGACGGTGCGGTGCACGCGCTCCATATGCGGCATCAGCACGGTGAAGCGGCCGTCGGCCGTCGTGACGGAGGTGATCCCCTGCGGCGAGCCGTTCGGGTTCAACGGATAACGTTCCGTCGCTTCGCCATGATGGTCGGCGAAACGCATCGCCACCGCCACGCGCGAGGCATCGCCTTGCTGCGAGAAGTCGGCGAAGCCTTCGCCGTGCGCGATCGCCACCGGAATGCGCGAGCCTTCCATGCCCGCAAAGAAAATCGACGGCGACGATTCGACCCGCACGAACGAGAAACGCGCCTCGAATTTCTCCGACTTGTTACGCGTGAACTTCGGCCACGCATCGGCGCCCGGGATCATCGACGCCAGGCTGCTCATCATCTGGCAGCCGTTGCAGATGCCCAGAGCGAACGTATCGGCTCGCCCGAAGAATGCCGCGAACATATCGGCCAATTGCGGGTTGAAGCGTATCGTCTTCGCCCAGCCCTCGCCCGCGCCGAGCACGTCGCCGTAGGAGAAGCCGCCGCAGGCCACCGCGCCCTTGAAGTCGGCCAGCGTCGCGCGGCCCGACAGCAAATCGCTCATGTGAACGTCGTAGGCGTCGAAGCCGGCCCGGTCGAACGCGTACGCCGTTTCCAGATGCGAGTTGACGCCCTGCTCGCGCAGGATCGCGATGCGCGGACGCGCCGCGAGGTTCAAGAACGGCGCCGCGACGTCCTCGTTCGGATCGAACGTCAAATGCGGCGCGATGCCGGGATCGTTCGCATCGAGCAGCATGTCGTACTCGGCGTCGGCACATGCGGGGTTGTCGCGCAGACGCGAGATACGCCAGCTCACCTCGCTCCATGCACGATGGAGCTCGGCGCGCGGGGCGTCGTAGATTTTCTTCGCGTCGCGGTAGATTTCGATGACGTCGCGCTCGTTCGGCTTGCCGATGACATGCGAGCAAGCGCCCAAGCCATGTTCGCGCAACGCGGCCAACACGGCGTCGCGCTCGGCGGCGCGCACTTGCACGACGGCGCCGAGTTCCTCCGAGAACAGCGCGCGCATCGTCTGGTCCTCGCGCCGGCCGCTCGTTTGCTTGGCCCAATCCTTTGCGTCGCCGTAGTCGAATTCATGCCCCGCGTCGAGCGTAAGCATATCGACATTGAGCGATACGCCCACGTGACCCGCGAAAGCCATTTCGCAGACGGTCGCCCACAAGCCGCCGTCCGAGCGGTCGTGGTAAGCGAGCAAACGCCCGCTCGCGTTGAGCGCTTGAATGGCCGCGAAGAAGCGCTTCAAATCTTCGGCGTCGTCGACGTCGGGCACCGTATCGCCCACTTGCTGCGTGACTTGCGCGAGGATGCTGCCGCCGAGGCGGTGCTTACCTCGGCCGAGGTCGATCGCGATCAACACCGACTCGCCCACCTCGTCGTGACGGCGCAGTTGCGGCGTGAGATGGCGCCGGACGTCCTCGACGGGCGCGAACGCGGAGATGATCAACGAGACCGGCGCGACGACTTCCTTGGCGACGCCCTGCTCGTCCCACTTGGTCTTCATCGACAGCGAGTCCTTGCCGACGGGGATGCTGATGCCGAGCGCGGGGCACAGCTCCATCCCGATCGCTTTCACGGTATCGAACAGCGCGGCGTCTTCGCCCGCCGTGCCGCAGGCCGCCATCCAGTTCGCCGACAGCTTCAGCTTGTCGAGCGACGCGATCGGCGCACTGGCGATGTTCGTGACGGCTTCGCCTACGGCCATGCGGCCCGACGCGGGGGCATCGATGACGGCCAGCGGCGTGCGCTCGGCCATCGTCATCGCCTCACCGCGGAAGCCCGCGTAATCGGCCGCGGTGATCGCGCAATCGGCCACCGGCACTTGCCAGGGCCCGACGAGCTGATCGCGCACGCTCGTGCCGCCCACCGAACGATCGCCGATCGTGATCAAGAACGATTTACTTGCCACCGTCGGGTGCTTGAGCACGGAAACGGCCACATCGGGCAGCGACAAGCCGGTGACGTCGACACCGGCACGCTCGGCCGTCACTCGCGTCACGTCGCGGTGCATGCGCGGCGGCTTGCCGAGCAGCACGTCCATCGGCATATCGACGGGGTATGCGGCTTCGCCTTCCGCTTGCGCATCGATGAGCTGAAGCTGGCGCTCCTCGGTGGCCACGCCGACGACGGCCAGCGGGCAGCGCTCGCGCGAGCAGATCGCCTCGAATGCGGGCAGATCGGCCGGCGCGATGGCCAGGACGTAACGTTCTTGCGCTTCGTTCGACCAGATCTCACGCGGGGAAAGACCGCTTTCCTCGAGCGAGATTTGGCGCAGCTCGAAGCGCGCGCCCTTGTCCGCGCCGTCGACGAGCTCAGGGAACGCATTCGACAGGCCGCCCGCCCCGACGTCGTGGATGCTCAGGATCGGATTGTGCGCGCCGAGCTGCCAGCACGCGTTGATGACTTCCTGCGCACGCCGCTCGATCTCGGGATTGCCGCGCTGGACGGAATCGAAGTCGAGTTCGGCCGTGTTGGCCCCCGTCGCCATCGAGCTGGCCGCGCCGCCGCCCATGCCGATGCGCATGCCGGGGCCGCCGATCTGGACGAGCAGCGAGCCCGCGGGAAGATCGTGCTTGTGCGTGTGCGCGTCGGAGATGTTGCCGATCCCGCCCGCGATCATGATCGGCTTGTGATAGCCGCGCACCTGACCGCCGACGTTTTGCTCGTAGACGCGGAAGTAGCCGCCCAGGTTCGGACGGCCGAATTCGTTGTTGAACGCGGCGCCGCCGAGCGGGCCGTCGATCATGATCTGCAACGGCGAGGCAATACGATCCGGACGGCCGTACGCCGCGTGCTGTTCGTTCGGATTGCGCAGCGCGCGCGGCTGGGCGCAATCGCGCGCGTTTTCCCACGGCTCGGTCGCACCCGGCAACTCGAGGTTCGACACCGTGAAACCGGTGAGGCCGGCCTTGGGTCGCGCACCGCGTCCCGTCGCGCCTTCGTCGCGGATTTCGCCGCCCGCGCCGGTCGCCGCGCCGGCGAACGGCGAGATCGCCGTCGGGTGGTTGTGCGTCTCCACCTTCATCAAGGTGTGCGTAAGCTCTACGTGGCGGCCGTAGCGCTGATCGAGCGCGCCATGCTCGCCGGCCGCGGCCGCACGCGGGAACCAGCGCTCGGCCGGACCGCCTTCCATGATCGACGAGTTGTCCGAATAGGCGACGATCGTGCCTTGCGGATTGAGCTTTTCGGTGTTCTTGATCATCTGGAACAGCGAGATGTCTTGCGCCTCGCCGTCGATCGTCCACTGTGCGTTGAAGATCTTGTGCCGGCAGTGCTCGCTGTTCGCTTGCGCGAACATCATGAGTTCGACGTCGGTCGGGTTGCGGCCGAGCTTGGAAAACGCATCGACGAGGTAGTCGATTTCATCGTCCGCCAATGCAAGGCCCAACTCGCCGTTCGCTCGCTCGAGCGCCGCGCGGCCGTGCGCGCGAATGTCGACGGTCGCGAGCGGCTTGGCCGGCAGCTCGTCGAACAAATGCACGGCGTCCTCGCGCGAGGCGACCACGCTCTCGGTCATCCGGTCGTGAAGCGCCGCGGCCACGGCCGCGCGGGCTTCGTCGGACAGCGCCTTCTTGCCGCCGAGCAGACCCGTCAGGCCCGTTTTGAGCACGACGGTGAATTCGACGCCGCGCTCGATGCGGCGCAGATGCTCGAGCCCACAGTGGTGCGCGATGTCGGTCGCCTTGCTCGCCCATGGCGAGACCGTGCCGAGGCGGGGCAGCACGAGAAACGTTTCTTGTGCGCCGCGCCCTTCGCCGGGCGCGAATGGCTCACCGTAGTGCAGGAGCGCCTCGATCCGCTCGTTGTCTTGCGCCGACAGCGGCGTCAAGGCGTTGACGAAATGCAGGTACTGGCCGCGCACGCCGACGATGTTCGCGTCGATGCGGGCAAGCGTTTCGAGCAGACGGGTTTGACGGAAATCGGAAAGCGCCGAAGCACCGGGGAAGCACGAGAAGTGGGCCATGGAAGGACGTAGGCGTCGATGGGTCGCGCATCGCGCGGTTCGCGCGCGCATGCCACGACGTGAGGCGAAAAGAAGACAGAGATTATACCCGGAAGTCGGTCCCCCATAGGCCGTAGTAAGCCATTCGGGCGGGCGTTCGCACCACGCTCGCATGGTTTTTGCGCCGCTTGGCGAGCCATCGGCGGGCGTTTGGCGCTATCATGCGCGGTTTGCCTCATCGGCGCGAAGCCGCGCGGATGAGCGAGCGCCACGGCCCCCGCCTTGCGTTTCGCATTCGGCACGGCGCTTGCCGCGCCCATGCGCCGTGGCTGTCCGCAGTGCACCGTACCAGCTCATTCATGGATGTCATCGTCATCGGCGGCGGAATTGTCGGCGTCGCCACCGCCTTCCAGCTTCGCGCAGCCGGCCACCGCGTGTGCGTCGTCGAGCGCCATGCGACGGTCGCCCAAGGCGCCACCTACGGCCACGGCGGTATCGTGCTGCCCACGCCGCTCGATGCGTGGTTCGGTCCCACCTTCCTCGGCAGCCGCCGCGGCGTGGTGTACCGGCCGGGGTTCAATTCGAGCGCGCGCCGCTTCGCCCGTGAGCTTGCGCGCCTGCAAGCGCCCGAAGCATTCCGCCACCAATGGCTGCGCCTTCGTCCGCTCGTCGATCTCTCGCGTGAAGTCATCGCATCGATCGAAGCCGGCTTTCATCTCGAATTCGAGCAGCGCGAGGGTGTGCTGCACGTGACGCGCCAGCCGCGCGAATGGGAGCAAGCCCAAAGCGCGCTCGATTTGCTCGGCGAATTCGAAATGCACCATAACGTGCTGTCGGCCGCCGAGTGTGCCGAAGCCGAGCGCTCGGTGCCCGCGGAGCCCGCGTTTGCCGGGGGCGTGCTGTTCCCGCAGGAGCGCACGGCCAACTGCCCGCTCTTTACGAAGCTCCTCAAACAGGTGCTCGACGAGCAAGGCGGCGTGCAGTTCCTGTTCGGCCGCGCCGTCGAGGCGATCCGGCTCGAGAATCAGCGGGCGGCAGTCGAACTCGCTCCCGCCGAGGGCGAACGTAAGAGCAGCCGCGAAGTGGACGTCGTCTCGTGCGATGCGGTCGTGGTCGCTGCCGGCGCCGGCAGCAAGCCGCTGCTGGAGCGGCTGGGACTTTCGCTGCCGCTGCACCCGATCCGCATGCTCGCGCTGACTGCTCCGATCGCGTACGAGGAATGCGCGCCGCATATGACCGTCGTCGATTCCGTGCGGCGCGTGTCGATGACGCGGATGAATCAGCGCATTCGGGTGGCCGGCGCCGCCGTGCTGCAGCCGGAGCGGGAACTGGCAAAGCCGCTGGCCGAATCGGTCTTGGAAGCGGGCACGGCACTGCTCGCCCAGGCCACGCACGATTGGATCCCCGGGGCCGCCAAGATTTCGGCCGCGCATGCTTGGGAAGGGCTGCGCCTGCTCTCGCCCGACGGTTTGCCCGTCGTCGGCAACGCACTGCACCCGCGTCTTTTCGTCAATGCCGGCCATGGCCCCGCCGGTTGGGGGCTCGCTTGCGGCTCTGCTAAAGTGGTCGCTGATCTCATCTCGGGCGCGGCGCCGAGCGTGCCGCCCGATACGCTCGCGGCGCTGCGCGCCGAGCGCTTCGCGACCTGAGCCGCCACCGCAAGGTAAGGCGCTCGCTCGGTTGCCCGCCCTCGCCCCGCGAGGGCGAGCGCCCAGGCGCAGCGACCGGCTTCGGGCGCTGCCGCGAACGTCCGGGATGGGAGATCGCTTTGATTGCGCCGACCATGATTGCGCCGACCATGACACACGTGCCCGCCCCGCCAGCCGCCCCGCCGCAATTGCTTTCACCGGCCGACCGGCCGCTTCCCCTGCTCACCGTCGCTGAACTACGCTCGCTCGAAAAGCTAGGCGCGGCCGGCCTGCCCGAGCACACGCTGATGGCGCGTGCCGGCGCCGCGAGCGCGCAATACCTGCTCGAACGGGCCGCCCATGACGGCTCCTTGGCCGCCGAGCATCCCGTCTGGATTGCCGTGGGGCCGGGCAACAACGGCGGCGATGGGCTCGTTGCCGCGACGCGGCTCAAGCAGGCCGGCGTGGCTGTCGAAGTCTGCATGCCCGTGGAAGTGGCGGCGGGCGACGCGCGCTGGGCACTCTCGGAAGCGCATGCCGCCGGTGTCGCCATCTCGCACGCGCCGCCGGCCTCGCTCGAGCGTTACGCTTGGATCGTCGATGGGCTCTTCGGCATCGGGCTCGCTCGCCCGCTGGAAGGCGTCTTCTCCGAGTTGGCGGCGCGCATGGCCCGGCGCGCCGGTGCCGGCGGCCGGGTGCTCGCACTCGATGTACCGAGCGGGCTCGACAGCGATACGGGCCAGATCGTCGGGGACGGCGCCGCCGTGCGCGCGACCGAGACGGTGACATTCCTCGGCGCGAAGCCGGGGTTATACATGTTGCATGGCCGCGACCTGTCCGGCGCCGTGACGCTCGCGCCGTTGGGCGTCGATTTGCCCGTGGCCGCCGATGCGGCCCGGCTCAATGCGACGGCGCTGTTCGCTACGCATTTTCCGGCCCGCGCGTTCGCCTCGCACAAGGGCACGTTCGGCAGCTTGGCCGTCGTCGGGGGCGACACGGGCATGTGCGGCGCACCGATCCTCGCCGCGCGCGCGGCCTTGCATACGGGCGCGGGCAAGATTCATGTCGGTTTCGTCGGCGAGGGAGCCCCGCCCTACGATCCTCCGTATCCCGAGTTGATGCTGCATCCGTCCGGCTCGCTCGGTTTCGAGGCGGTGGACGCCATTGCGATCGGGTGCGGTATGGGAACCGGCGCCGCAGCGGCATCCTCGCTCGAGCGGGCCCTCGCCTGCGACGCTCCGCTCTTGATCGATGCCGACGCGCTGAACTTACTCGCGCGCGAAAAGGTGCTGGCCGACAGCCTCGCCGCGCGCGGTGCGACCGGGGCAAGCCATGCGGCCCAAGCGCGTCCTTGCGTGCTGACGCCGCACCCGCTCGAAGCCGCGCGGCTGATGGGATGCGATGCGGCTACGATCCAGCGGAACCGCCTGAGCGCGGCACGGTCGCTGGCTGCGCGGTTTCGCGCGATCATCGTCCTGAAGGGGGCCGGCACCGTGGTCGCCTCGCCCGACGGCCGAGCGGCGATCAACCCAACCGGCAATGCGGCGCTGGCGACGGGCGGCACGGGCGACGTGCTCGGCGGAATCATCGGGGCATTACTGGCGCAGGGGCTGCCGGGTTATGAGGCGGCTTTGGCCGGCGTCTATCTGCATGGCTTGGCCGCCGAGACGCTGACGGCCGCGGGCCGAGGCCCGGCGGGACTCGCGGCCGGCGAATTGGCCAGCACCGTGCGCGAGTTGCTCAATCGATCGATCTACCCGGTGCGCGATTGAAACTCTGTGCGTGATGTCCGAGTGACGCTCGAGTGACGCGTCATTGGCCGGCGCGAGCCCGCGCCGGCCCGGCCGCGCGTTATTTCGCCGCGCTCGCGGCCGGTGGGCGTTCGAGGATCTGACCGTTCATATACGCGAAATGGCGTTCGCGCGGCACGGTCGGCGGTACCGCCATCGGCTCGTCGGCGTTGCGGTCCAGATAGCCGACGACCAAGTCGTCGCCATTGATCGCGATCGAGATGGGTTGAATCCGATCGCCGATCTTGAACGTCGTGCCCCGCCCGTCGTTGAAGGCCAACGCGACGTAATAGAACGTCCCGCTGCCTCCACTTTGCTCGGACAGGAAGACGGCCACGGCGTTGCGACCGCCGAGTTTGCCGGCTACGTGCGGGGGCGGCTCGATGATGTGCGTCACGTCTTGCGCCGACGAATCGTCCGCGGCCGGCTGCGTATGTTGCCCTTCGAGCAACGTGATGTCCTTGCCGTCGACGCGGTAGATCGCATTCTTGTAGTCGATCGAGGGTTCCGAGGGCTGGCTCTGCGCGGGCGCGGCCGTCACCGTCAGGCCCAGATACGCGAGCGCGCTCCCGCGCAACGCCTCGATACGATGCTGGTAGGCGTCGGTCAGGCACGCGGCTTGCGCACCACAAGCGTGGCGCGTGTCATGCTGCCACTTCTGCTCGTCGGTTTGCAGGCTGTCACGGAAGTCGTGATACGCCTTCGTATCGGCGGCAGGCTTCGCCTCGAGCAAAATCGTGTAATAGGCGTTCGCCCGAGCATCGAGCGCGCGCAGTGCCGCGTTGTTGCAAATCATGCGATCCACCGCTTGGTGCGGCTTGGTGCAGTCAATGTCGGCCGTTTGCGCGAACGCGCTCATCGATGCACATGCGAAAAGCGCCGCGACGGCGGCGCATTGGCCCATTTTTTTCATTTCGTTCGTCTTTTGCGGGGTGAAAAACATCGGATGATAGCGCGCCTTCGATACCGCCGGCTGAGCATTTGATGTGGTGTCGGCCTGCTGTCGGGAGACTGTCGGCTGACCGTCGGGTTAGCGCCGCGTCGTGGTTGGAGCGCATGCGCGCGCTGCCCGCCGGCGGATGCGCGGGGCGCAATCGATACTTCGACGAAGCGCGTAACGCCGCTATACTGACCGACCTCGGGCGGCACGAGCGCCCAATCGCGCGGGCGCCGCTCGCGAGCGCCACGACACCGCGCGCTAGAATCGATGTGACGACAGACGACGAGCTTGGCTTGTCCGGTTCGCCCGGCCTTCCCAAGCTCATGGACCGAGCCCCTTCGTTAGACCCATGCCCATGACGCACAAGACGCTGAACTCGCTTTCCTCTTGGTCCGCGCTCACCGCGCATTACGAACAGATCCGCGACGAGCGGCTGCGCGATTGGTTCGCCGCCGACACCGGTCATCCCTCGCGCGCCGAGCGCTTCACGATCGAAGGCGGCGGGCTCACGGCCGACTTCTCGAAGAACCGGATCACCGACGAAACGCTGCGGCTGCTGATCGCGCTCGCCGACGAAGCGGGTGTCGCGAAACGGCGCGATGCGATGTTCGCGGGCGAGCCCGTCAATCCGACGGAAGGCCGCGCGGCCTTGCATACGGCGTTGCGCTCGACGCAAGCCGATGCGCCGTTCCACGCGCAAGTGGCGGCCGAGCGCGCGAAAATGGCCGATTTCGCCGAGCGCGTGCGCAGCGGCGCCTGGACGGGGCATACGGGCAAGCGCATCCGCCACGTGGTCAATATCGGCATCGGCGGCTCCGATCTCGGCCCGAAGATGGTCGTGCACGCGCTCGAGCATCTCGCGCATCCCGAGATCTCGAGCTACTTCGTGTCGAACGTCGATGGCGCCGATCTCGCGCGCGTGATGGCCCGCATCGACCCCGAGGAAACGCTGACGATCGTCGTCTCCAAGACGTTCACGACGCTCGAGACGATGACGAACGCGCGCTCGATGCGCGATTGGTTCATCCAAAACGGTTGTCCCGAAAGCGCGCTCGCCAAACACTTCGTGGGCGTCTCGGCGAACCCGGCCGAGGTCGTCAAGTTCGGCATCGCCCAGGAAAACGTCTTCGAGATGTGGGATTGGGT
>NZ_PNYA01000024.1 GCF_002879885.1 Trinickia dabaoshanensis | reverse complement strand
TCTGCAAGCGCTTGTTCTCCGCGCGCAGCCGCGAAAGCTCCATTTGCTCCGGCGTGACTGGCTTCGCTCCCGCTCCGTTCAGCTTGCCTGACTCATCGGCCTTCACCCAGTTGCGAAGCGTCTGCTCCGACATGCCCAGCTCGCGGGCCACCACGGCGAACCCTTGGCCATCCTTGATCCGTTGCACGGCCGCTGCCTTGAACTCCGCCGTGTATGCCTGTTTGGGTACCTTGAACATTCCTGTTTCCCTTCCTTTCCGTCGAGTTTATACATGACCTCTTGGAAGGCGAAATTTCAGGGGAAGCTCAAGAAAGGACCAACTAAGCAAAAAGGCAACCTACTAAGGTTGCCTTCTTTAGTTTCGATTTACAGGTCTTCGATAAGCTTCAAGACTTCGCCGGTTGTATAGGCACCCTCGATGGGGTTTTTATCGAAGACCATCATGTAGTGGTAGCGATAGCCTGTTTCATGTGAAATCTGGTTTGCTTGCGCCTCCCAGATATTCCCAAGCTTGAGCTTAACCTTGGAGTCCGAATTGTCCCTATCATCACCCTTCGTTTCCACGATAACGATGCTCTTGTTTTTGGTGAGAATGATGAAGTCAGGATAGTGATTCAGGAAACCGTTGATCAAGAAACCCTTAGCCCGTTCAAGGTTCTTGTGCCACCAGACGATATTTTCCAAGTCTGCGACACCACGGATGACCTTCGCCTCCAAGGTGTTAACACTTGCCTCAGTGACATACAAGCTCTTGCCGATAGCAGGGGCGTTTTCACTCGGAGCAATCGCGGCAGGAAGCGAGAATGCTGGACGAAGTTTGATCTTTTGAGTCGTCAGCCAGTGACCGAACTCTTTTGCAGCATACTCATTGGCGAGGCTCTGAATCTTTTCCTTAATGAGCTTGACATAGGCATAGTCACGCTCTAGGCAATCAGCACGTTGATCACTATTCATTGCCTCCACAATACGAGTGAGGTAATGCTTTACGTCGTTGTCCTCAATCGGATAAAAGGTGTTCTTGCCAATCAAGCTAAAGAGCCGGGCAACGATCGACGTAATCTGACCTGAAGTTGGCTGACTCTTGATGATGGCATTGAGTCGTTCCTTCTGTGTCTTTTTCACAGCCGTGAAAGACGGAGCACTCTCCCCTTTACCTATTTCTTCCGCATCTACCGCGTAGACATCTGCTTCAGCGGCAGCGAAATCGATTGTGGCGTCAAGATTTCCCAACACAAAATTAGACAGCAAGTTTTCCTTGGCAAGCTTTTGCCACTCGTCATCAGTGTCGAAAAAGCCACCATCTGAAGGAAGTTTGATGAAAAACTGTGGAAACTGGATTGCCTGTGCCGATTCTGCGAAGATCGGCTTAATCTTGTGCTCGTTCATATGAACCTTCAGTTCATCCGGACAACTATCGCCATCCGTAGCATTCGCTTGTTGTTCAAATTCTTGAGCCTGTGCGACAGCCTGAGCCTTGATCGCCTCAACACCAGCAACATCACTTTCAGGAGCTTCTTGCTCGCTTTTGTCGGCCTCTGATTTCGTAGCTTGCTCAACGGCCTGTTGCTCCCACTCAGGATTGAGCTTATTTTTCTCTACGTTTAGCCCTTGCCCTTCATCGGATTCCGAAGTCTTCTCGTTCTTTTCGTCACCCGTTTGAGCCGTGAGGTTGAGTTCCTCTTGGGTAGGCGAAGGGCCAGGACTTGGCTCCAGTTCAAGCGAAGACAGATCCACTTCCCGATAGTCACGCTTGGAGAAACCAGCCTTGTTCAGTCCTTCAACGACCTGGTTCAAGGTGCTTTGGAACTGACTAGACGATGTGAACACGTAACTCAAATTCAGGAGTTCTACACCGTGCTTTCGCGTGTAGGGCATACGAAGCACGCGCCCAAGAATCTGAGTCACATCGACCACAGAGGACTTATTTGCCAGCGTGGCAAGCACGTAGGCGAATGGACAGTCCCAGCCTTCTTTCAGAGCATTGACCGTAATGATGTATCGTATGGGGCAGCTACGATCCATCAAATTCACATCTTTCTTCAGTTCGTTGACACTCGCAGTTTTGATCGCGATTTGCTCACGAGGAATGTTCAATTCAAGAAGAATTTCGCGAATTTTTTCAAAGGTGGTTGTGTCGTCCTTGTTCTTTGGTTCAGCCTGGAACAGCACGATAGGACGAATGTAGCCGCCGCCTTTGTCTTCGGCTTTCTTGGCAAACTCTTCCAACTGGCGACGCATATTCAGAGCCGCCATGATCACATCTTCCTGACTGCGCTGGTTAGCAACAATCACAGGAAGTTTGACCATGTTTTGCTTCTTAAGCCGCAACGCATCAACATAGCTAATGATATTGCTGTTGTCGCGTGGCGTGGCAGTCAGGTCAAAAATGAAATTCGGGTTGAGGTTGCGAAGCATGTCAACAGACAAGGTGCTTTCGGCATTGTGGCTTTCGTCCACAACCACAACCGGCTTGAGACTGCGCATGACATTGATGAGAGCCGAAGGATCGGTTCCCTCCAAGGGCTCAACAGCTTCGCCATTGTCATTGAGAAACGACGCCAGATAGCCGTTCTCTTGGAATGCCTTACGGTTTTCCTTGTTCGTCGCCTTGAGTGAGTCAAAGGACATCACAACGATTGAAAGCTGCTCTCGCACAGTGTCGGCATTGAAGCCTGCACCTTGAAGCACATCGCCCTTGTCATAAATCTGGACACGACCATTGAACAGATCGTTCAAACGTTGGCGGTATGGGTGATCAATGTTGGATAGGTTCTTAATCGTCTGCTCAAGGATCGTCAGAGAAGGAACCAACCACACTACGAATTTAGGACGTGTGGGGTTGTACTCTGCAAAGGCAGAGAAAATTCTGTCCAAGGCATTGACTGCAATGAAGGTTTTTCCGCCAGCAGTGGGCACCTTCACGCAGACATGGGGAACTTCCTTGATGTTGTTCTTATAGACTTGATCCAGCACTCCCCGGTCTTTCCAAAATTTTGTAAAAGCCTTCGCCAGATGCCCTTTGCATTCAAGGAGGGTATCCAAGTAATTACTCAGATCCGTGAGCACGTCCGCTTGATAGTCTTTAAGTTCCATGTTCTATCTTTTCTTAGAAGCGGGTGATGTCTCGCGGAATACGCTTGAACGTGATCGAGTGCTTGTACAAGAAATCTTTGTCCAAAGCACACTTATCAGCATAAATCACAAATTGCTCCGGTCTAGACGGAAGACTCTTGATGTTCAGGGCCGCCAGAAAATCAAGATCTAGGGTCGTGATCCTGTCCCTCTCGTAATAGAAGACCAATAATGCAGTTTCCGTTGCACCTAAAGCGTAAGGTGTGATTGGATTGTCTTTGCCAAACTGTTGCGACGGAGGAATGCTCTCAGTATAGGCAACGTAGTCTCGAATAGCATCAGCACCTACTTCTTCATTGAGATTCTTGTCTTCCTTGAAAAAAGCCGCACCCACGGTGTAGTAGTCAAAGCCACCACCTGTACCAGCTACAGCCTTATTACCTTCTCCATAGCCGTTGATGACACGACGAACCCGTTCAGCAGTGATGGTTTCTGTATAGTCCATCATTTCACACAAGATGAATCGGCGATTGCCGCCATCTTTGGCATTCAACTTCAGGACAGCGTGGGCAGTTGTGCCACTGCCTGAGAATGAATCAAGAATGATTGAGTTTTTTGAGGTAGCGAGTTGGAGCAGCATCTCGACCAACAAGACAGATTTTGGCGTTTGAAACGCTGATAGCCCATTGAAGATATTTTTAATCTCAGCCTTAGCCGATTCGTTTGTACCGGCGTCGCTGGCAAAAAATATTGTCTCAGGGGTCAAGCCACGCTCCTTCTCATTCAAGTAGGTTTTCACACGTGGCACTCCATTCCCATCTTTACCAAACCATATTTTCCCTTCTGAAATTTCTCGGCGCATTACTTCCTCGGTGTAGAGCCAGCATCTGCCGCTCACCAATTCATGCCTTTTCCCATTGGGGGCAATGAGTGTGTAAAACTGTGACTGAGTAGCATGACCCGCCTGTGCTGTTGCTGGATCAGATTTCCACAGTCCACGCACATCGCCATCTGGATTCTTGTAATTCGCCAGCGCCTTCTCCGTCATCGGCACTTGCTTCAAGACATTAAAGTCAAGATTAGAGCTTTTGCAGTATGCCAATACGTAATCGTGACGGACAGAGACCATCTTTCGGTTTTCTCTGTTGGTGCGTTTTTCCCAAATGAAATTAGCCAAAAAATTGCCTGAGCCGAAAATTTCATCCACAATCAACTTGAGCGTAGCCTGCTCATTGTCGTCGATTGAGATGAAAATCACACCGTCGTCAGCCAACAAGCGATGCAGCAGCTTTAAACGTGGATACATCATGCACAGCCATTTGTCGTGCCTACTTAAATCTTCGCCTTCTTTACCCACGACTTGACCAAGCCATTTCTTGATCTTGGGGTCATTCACAGCATCGTTATAAATCCAGTTTTCCTCGCCAGTATTGTAGGGCGGGTCAATGTAGATGCAATTTACCTTTCCTTCAAATGCAGGCAAAAGACTCTTCAAGGCTTCAAGGTTATCGCCATGAATAATACGATTGTTCGTTGAGTTCGTAGGTGTACTTTCTTTTGCACTGAAGCTGTATTGCTTATCTAGCAAACGAAACGGCACATCATGATGGTGGTTGACTACCTTGTCTTTTCCCACCCAGTGAAGTGTTGGCATAAATCGGCTTTCTTGATTAACTGGCACAGCTTGCCAGTAGTCTGTTTTTCGAAATTGGTTGTAATGCTCTACTCACCTGCTTCCTCTTCCCATTCCCGCAGGACGGGGAGTTTCTCAGCAATCTTGATCCCCGACCTTCTTCCAGCCGTTTCTTCTATACCTTCAGGAAGTCAGGTTCCAACCCAAGCATATCGCTAATTATACCGTAGCCCAGATCTCGTCATCGCAGCCTCGGGCTCATCGAGGTAACTCAAACAGTCAATCAACGCGTCCATGTTGTTGCCATAAAACGCGGGAAAACAAAAGATCTGCGCGAAGACCCGATGGAACGAAGGCCAGTCTGTAATTTCAGTCGTGTCCACGAACACTTTCGTCATCGCGCTTTTCCGAATTCTGTTGTGTGTCTAAGCGGTTCCCATAGGTACTCCATCGTCGGATGTCGACGATTCTGGCACCGAGTACCAGTGACCGTTCCTGGCCGCAACCTGCCGGCGGCGCCTGCGCTTTCCCTTCCGACGGCGCTACCTCGGAAGGGGCTTGCGCAAGCACGGCTGACCGACGAGGAGCGCCCAGCGCCATCACGTCAATGCAGAACGCTTGCCGCCCCGCAGCATTTCTTGAACTTCTTCCCACTGCCGCACGGGCAGGGATCGTTGCGGCCGATCTTGGGCGCCGCCCGCTGAATCGTCGTCGCAAGTTGCCGTTCGTGCACTGCGCCGCGGTACGGCAACCAGGATGCTGTCGGGGATCTGCTCCGAAAGCTCCTCGCGCTGTTTGGGCCAGCGCACGAGCAACTCCTCCTCGTCGCTTACGTCCTCCGCGCCCAGAAGGTGGATGGGCCGCAGCCAAGCCTTTGCCTGGGCATCGTCGAACAGCGGTTGCCAATCGGTCCGGCGCAGTCCGACGCCGTCCATAAAACCGTGCGCCCACGCTTCACCGTCCAGGTACTCGTGCGGATCGTCCGGGTAGCTGTTGATGTTGAACACTGGTGCGATTGAATCGGGATCGTGTTCAAGCGTCTGGATGATCCCGTTGTAGTGGCGCATCAGAAGGCCGAAAACGTGCTGGGCCTGTTCCATCGACTCGAAGTGCGGCGCGTCCTCCGGCGTTGGGCCCCAGACGGCCGGCAACCATTCGCTCGGCAGCACCGTGGTGGGACCGATGGCGATGGCCGTCAGGAATCCGTCGAGCGTGTCGATCATCATGGCGTCGTCCGACACCATGTCGGACATCAGAAATTGGTCGAGTTCGTCGATCTCATCGTCGGACTGATGAATCATGCGCAAATGGTCCAGGATAGGGCGGTCACGGCGACGCCTGGCCGACCGTCTTGAAACGATCAGCGAAGTGGCTCGCGGCGACGCATACGGAAAGCCCCCATTTTACCGATCAGAGACAAGGCCCGGCTTGGTCGTTCGATGCGTCCTGCGCCGATCGCGCATCTGTCGTCTCGGACAGAAACGTTCGACGTCATTCAATGCGCGCTTTCGCCAGCAGGGCGTCGATCTCCTCGTTCACAACCTGCGACTGGCTCTTCCCGGTCGTCGCACAGTAGATCTTCAGCCGACGAAGCTTGTCTGCGGTCACGTCGATCGACAAGCGCACGCGCTTGTCATTCGCCAGAAGGCGTTGCAGCTTTTCGGGAACAGCGGCGGGGCGGTTGACGGTCAGGGCCATCGTGATCTCCAGGGAACGTCGTTAAGCGGCGCAGGCCAGCGGTTGCGCAACCAGAGCCAGGCATTCGTCCGCGAGCGCGTCGATCTCGGCGCGTGCGGCAAGCAGCGCCGGGCGATCGATACTTTTGATGTCGTCGAAGACCGTCTTGCCCTCCGACAGCGCCGTCGGATACGCGACGCGCTGATGAACGACGGTCGACAGCAGAGGTACGCCCAGGTCGCCCAATACCGCCGTCGCTTCGCGAAGCAGCCGGGTGCGTGGCGCCGCGCGGGTCAGCACGAACGCGGCGCGGAGCGTGCCGTCGGTCAGAGCCTGGCGCTGACGCACCAGGTCGACGAGCCCGGACAGCGCCCACAGGTCGTTCGGCGTGGCCTGAACCGGGATCAGAACGAGATCTGCGGCCTTGATCGCGGCCACGGACATCAATGGGTCGTTCGCCACGCCGTCGATGATCTGAACGTCGTCTTGGCGCCCAAGCTTCTTCAAGTCTTTGTCGAGCGTCGGTCGATCCAGACCAATCACATCGATGTCCGCTTGGTCGTGGCTCGCGGCCCACATCCGGACCGCCGACCCTGGCGCTTTGTCGCTGTCGACCAGCAACACGCGCTGCTGCCGGCGGGCGAGAGCCACCGCCAGGTGAATCGCGGTCGTGCTCTTGCCGCTGCCGCCCTTTTCCGAGACCAGGCCGATGGTGATCATCGATTGCTCCGCATTCAGGTGTTGGTGTGCCGACGTGTGCCGGTGTGTCATGGCACAGACGTGCCGTTGCGTAGTTGTGCCGCGGTGCCTTTGTGCCGTGGCACAACACGATGTAACCGTACTTCCTACGGAAATTCAAATTGTTTGGTAGACCGTTCATCAAAAACGCGATGAGCGGCGATCGTGCCGATCACGATTGCCCAGCGGAGCCTGCGTCCGTCGCCTGAGGCCGATCGCTCGACGCGCTTGCCGCTCGTGCGGTATGCGGGGATGCCCGTCGGCGTGTCATCGGGCAAAGCCGGGACTGCCGGTACTCATCGACAGGGTGGCTTTCACTCGTTGCTGGCGCGGACGTCGGGTTTGGCATGGGCGAGTGCTTGATGGGGCAGAACTCGGACGCGTGAAAACCTCGCCGGAGGCGAGTGGACGATCCCGCTTCGCGCTCAGAGCCCGGGGCCGCTGACCTGCCGCACATGGGCACGGTAACGCTTCACCCCGCGGTGATGGCCCCGGTTCGTCGCCGAAGGCGGTTACCGGGGTTGAGTGCCGAGGCGGCGATAGCCGCCCAGATGTTGGTGTTCCCGCCGGCACCGCAAAACTACAGGATTAAACCGGTCGGGTGGTGGGAACTGCCTTCTGGCAGGTTCCCAACCACCTTCCTGCTCTCTTTTTCTAGAGTACGACGTACATGTACGTATAAGAGGGGAACGCGCCCCCGAGGGGCGCTCCCCTTATGTACTTTATAAAAACCTTAAGCGCGGCCGGAACCCTGATCCGGCAAGGGTTTGCGGGCAGGTTCTGCACACTCGTTCATAGATCTGTGCATCGTCGTTCATAGAGTCCCGCATCGTCGTTCATAGAGCCTGCACGCTCGTTCATAGACCCGACGACGCGCGGACCGGATGACGCAGCGACGGCGCCATCTTGCCAGCGCATGCAGCCCCGTGAAAAAAAGCGTCGAAAACATGCCGATATATGCCGTCGTTATTCGACAATCGGCCGCGCTGGAGCTTTACTGGGTGTGGATCAACCCAAGGAGCCTGTCCATGCCAACCCGTCCCGCTCTGCTGAACAGCGCGAGTACCACGATCTCCCGCCAGCAAAACGCAGCGATTGACACGAAGGTGTCGCTGCAACTGCCGCGCACCACGATCGTCCGGATCCTCATCACGAAGACCGTCGCGGATGCCGCCCTGACCGATGCTATTCATGCTGAAGTGTTGGCTCAAGTAGCCCGACGCAAGCATCCGGATCGGCATGCGCACGAGTGGAACATCGCAACCTCGCTCGGCAACGAGGCATGGGCGGCTATGGAGGGCATCCGCACTCGGACCGGTGCCCGTGTCAGCGAAGTCATGCGCGCCATCCTTGTCGTTGCGCTCAACGCCGGGATCGATCGATTCGAGCACGAGTTCGCCACGGCGCTGGCCGCGCGCAAAGCTGCATCGGATCGTGGACGGCAAGATCTCACTCGCCGTGTCGCGAAGGCTAACCTCAAAGTGTCCGGCGGGGTGGTGGCATGAGCACGCATCTACGCCAGGTTTTCCCGCGTCCAGGCGCTAATGTTCCAGCAGCAGGTGCTTCGGCCGCGACACGTAGGCGTCAGCTCTCGGTGGGCCGGCGCAAGGCATCGGACGGCGCGAAGAAATCGGCCACGCGCAGCGACATCCTGCCGATCGCCCCGATCATCGTGCGCAGCGCAGAACCCATGCCCGGGATCGTCCGGGCCACCGGGCGCGGTTTCGCGCCGGCCGCAGATTGGCCCATTGGCCTGCCGATGGTGCCCAACCTGGTGTCGCGCAGCGCACTGTTCTCCTGCGTTCGCACCGTCGTTCCGAACGAGCCGGACGAGGACGCCTCCGCTCCACGCATTGTCGGCGTCGTGATCGAGAAACGGGTGGCGTCGACGAGTCAATACAAGGTGGTGTATCGGGGAGAGGTTCTGAACCAGGCGGACGGCGAGGTCTGGCAGGTCGCGATCCTGACCGCGCGACAGGCCGGGGCCGCTGGCCTGCCTGTGACTTTCTCGCTGAACGAGTGGTGCCGCGTCCTGAATCGCCGCGAGAACGATCAGCGAACGAACACGGCGATCGTCCGGTCGCTGAAGCGGCTCATGGGTGCGTTCCTGATGGTCGAGAACCGCGAAAGCGGTGAGGACGTATGGGTCAACCTGATCGAACGCGTCAAGCGCGATCCGACCTCTGGACGCTACATGATCTCGATCAACCCGCTCATCGTCTCGCTGTTCACCGACGACGTGACCGAGATCGATCTTCGCCGCAAGGCTCGGCTTCGGTCATCGCTGGCGAAGTGGATGCACGATTACTTCTCAACCCACAGCCATCCCATTCCGATGGCGCTCGAGCGGTTGCAGGAGCTGAGCGGCATGGCCGCGAACACCGCGCTGCGCAACGTTCGGATCAAGGTGCGCGAGGCGATCGAGGAACTGCAAACGTGCGAGCCGCCGTTGTTCGCAAAAGGCACGGTGATCGAGCGCGACAAGCTGCACGTCGTCAAAGCGACGAACTCATTGTTCCGTCCGCCCAAGCCGGTCGTAGTGGCGACGGTGCCGCCCAAGGCTGTCATGCCGCTGGCCGATGACATCAGTGATGCGCTCGCCGAGCGCGACAGGCGGTCAACCGCGGAAAAAGCCGCTGCACGTCAGCGCTCCCGCGTCGCGCTTTGATCACAACGGCCGCTGGGCCGTTTCCCATACACCAACCTACGGCCGAACCCACCGCGGCGATCCTCGCCACGGACGTGATGGGTTCCCCCCGTTGCGCGTTGCTCGATACCCGGTGGTGACGCCGCCCCGTTTCGCCTTCCTCGACGCATAGCCCCACCGACACCGTCCTGGTCAAGGGACCGCTGCGCTGCTGGTCCTCACCCGTTCGCGTCCTCCTGCGTCGTCCGCGCGTGCGGCTTCCGGCCAGCCCCGTGCCCCGGTGCCGGCAGGGCTCGTTATGCGCCAGGCGAAACACGGCAGCAGACCTTCACCACCAGGAGCAGAAGCTATGAGCAACGCACAACAACCCATCACGAACGGCAACGACGAAAACCGCGGCGGTTCCTCCGCCCCCCAGGCTCTCACGACTGCAGATGATGCAACTCATTTGAAGGACGGCACGATCGACGCCAACAACCTTCGCACGGCGCTTCGCCACTTCACGGGCACGGAAAATCTCTACGGGTTGGGTGTCTTGTTCCGCAACGCGGTCTACACGGACGGCGTTCACTTTTTGATCCAGTCGGCTCAATGCGCCTGGTTCGTGACCGATTCGATGGCCTGGGTTGCGCAGAAGGTGCCGGGCCGGAACTACGACGACGGGTTCATGACCGTCGAGCTGCACCCGCAAGCGGACGGCGGCGCAGAACTGCTGATCACCGATGGCAACGGCAAGACCCTCTACACGCAGCGCTACACGTCGCACACGTTTCCGTTGAACGAAGGCATCAAGCTTTACGCCGTCTGGGGCGAGACGTCACGCGGCCCGTGCTGGTACCTCATGCTCACGAGCGAGTATTGATCGAGCAACGGCCACGGTCGACGAGGGCAGGGCGGCGCGAGGCCGCCCATTCTGCGGTTAGAGCCGTCCGCGCGGCTTGCCACCCATCACCGGCCGCTCATACGCGGGAAGCGGGTCGGTGGTCGCTTCGTCGGCCACAGCGCGCAGCTCTGCCGCTTCGCGTTGCTGGCGTTCCTGCAACGCCGCGTCCCGGCGCATGACGAGGTAGTCGTCGAGAGTCAGCCAACCGCACTCCACACCGTCCTCTGGAAGCGTTTCCGCACCCAGGCTGAGCGACGTGAAGAAGTCGATCGGCTTGCCATCGACAACCGTAAACGGCCATTCGTCGTCGGGTAGGGCCCGAGTGAGGAAATCGCCGATCGACGTGAAGCCCATGCCTTTCTTTCCGACAGCATCGAGCCGAGCCTGCTCCTGATACCGCTTGTTCCGCAGCTCCATCAACGGGCGAATCTCGTCGAGTCCGTTGATCTTGTGCTTTTTGAAATAGACGGCACGCTCTTCCTCGGTGATGAACGTTTGCAACACGCGCAGGTAATCGCGAACGTCGCCCAGCCGATAATAGTAAGCCCCTTTCTCGCTCGTCTTGACGTGCGGCGGCGGGCGGCCTTGATCACGCTCTTCTTTGAGCGTCTCTTTGCTCCGGCCCAAGATCATGGCGACCTGGTCGGGAACGAGCAGCACAAGCTCATCCAGCGTCGAGAGCTGAGTGAGCAGAATCTCGTTGGAAATGAGGCGTTCGGTGGCCTCGCGAGGCAATCGCGGCATGACGGCCCTCGTTACGCCTTCGGATTGCGCGCCGAGTTTAGATGGTCGCGGACATCGCCCAACCGGTAGTAGAAGGTTCCACGGTCGCTGGTCTTAACGAAAGGGATGCCGGTGCCAGCTTTCCGTTCCGCGTCCAGCGCGGCCAAGGACGTGCCCAGGATCATCGCGGTCTGTTCGCACGACAGCAACAGGCTGCCGTCCAGGTCGGCGAACTTGGATAAAAGCGCTTCGGTCGTAAGGGAGGAACCCGTCATGATTTTCAGTTCTTACGTTGGAGTGCGGATGCTTCCGCGTGAGCAGCCTGTCGCCGGTGCATCAGATATTCGTCAAGCGATAGCCAGCCGCATGCAACGCCGTCGGTGGGCAGTTCGCTGCCCACCGCCAGCGACGCAAAAAAGTCGATCGGTTTGCCAGCGACAATTGTAAACGGCCACTGATCGTCGAGGCCACCCTGGGTGAGGAAGTCGCCGAACGACGAAAAACGGAAAATCGGGGACCTGTCGCGAAGCAGCTCAACGTCGAGGCCGGCCTCACGATTCGCCGAGGCCCGTTGCGCGTCGCGGGTGCTGTTGAACGTTTCAGACTTGATTCGCGACCAGACGTGGTCCCGGACGACGCCCAGCACGTAGTGAACACGCTTGCCATCGGACACGAAGGGGGGCGGCTTTCCGGCCCGGCGTTCTTCACGCAGGCGTTCAGGCGTCGTGCCGGTCACCATCGCGACCTGTTCCGGGACGAGTAGAAGCGAAGGCGATAGTTTGTCGAACTCCCGAAGCAGGACTTCGGAGGGGATCATCGGCACGATCTTCGGCATCGCACACCCATGAAGTGACTCTGGCAGCAGTTAAGGCCCAGTATACCGGGGAGCCATAACGGAGCCATGAATGACAAAGGGTTACCGGCTTGCGCTGGTAACCCTTTGATTTTCTTGGTAGGCCGTACTGGATTCGAACCAGTGACCAACGGATTAAAAGTCCGCTGCTCTACCAACTGAGCTAACGACCCGAAGAGGCGAGATTATAGCGACCCTCGCAAAGCTCGTCAACGCCGGCCTGCAAGGTTCGCTTCAGCCGATTGCTACTTGGTCTGCGCCAGCTTTTGCTGTGCGGTTTGCGCCACGTCCGACCCGCTGTACTGCGAAACGATCTCTTGCAACGTCTTACGAGCGGCCGCCTTCTGGCCTTGCTCGAGCTGGTTGTTCGCGATCGCCAGCAGCGCTTCGGGTGCGCGCGGGTGCTGCGGATAGTTCTTTACGATGCCTTGCCAAATGGCCGTCGAGCCCTTGTAGTCGTGCAGCGCATACAGCGCGTTGCCGAGCCAATACTGCGCCGTCGGCTGATAGGGGCTCTGCGGATACTTCGCGACGAAGCTGCGGAATGCCGCCGCCGCGCCCTTGAAGTCGCCGCTTCGAAACTGCTGCGACGCCGCGTTGAACGCATCCGTTTCACCGGGCTGCACCGTGCCTTGGACTCCATCGATCGTCTCCGACTGCGGCTCGAGCTTCTTGAGCCGCCCATCGAGATCGGTGTAGTAGTCCTTTTGCTGCTTCTGCAAGGTGGTGACCTGGTTGGTCAGATCCTCGTTTTGCCCGCGCAGCGTCGCGATCTGCTGATTGAGCTGATCGAGGCGCCCCTGCTGATCGATCAAGGAGCGCTGCGCGGCCGACAATTGACTCGTGAGGTTGTCCGTCTTCGCTCGCAAGTCGAGGATGGCTTGACGGGCCTGATCGTCGTCGAACAGGCCCGCGTGCGCCGGCGCCGCAACGAGCGCCGATGCCGCCAAGCATACGGCTGCGGAACCGCGCAGCCAGGAGAAACGGTGCGTCATACGCTTTGTCACCCGTTACGATTTACTGATAGATGATGTCCGCGCGGCGGTTTTGCGCCCACGAAGCTTCATCGTGACCCTGCGCCATCGGCTTTTCCTTACCGAGGCTCACGGCTTCCATTTGCGACGCCGGCACGCCGTCGGCTTCCAGCGCTTGCATGACCGCTTGCGCACGCTTTTGGCCCAGCGCCAGGTTGTACTCGGCCGTGCCGCGCTCATCCGTGTTGCCTTGGATCAGGATGTGACGCTGCGGGTGGCTTTGCAGGTACTGCGCGTGCGCCTTGAGCAGCGAGTCGTAGTCCGACTTGACCGAGTATTGGTCGAAGTCGAAGTACACGCTGCGCTTGGCCAGCGGGCTGTTCGCGTCGTTCAGTTCGTCAACCGTGACCGGGGCGACCGTGTTCGCGCTCGGCTGCGTGCTGACGGCGCCTTGCGTCGGGTTTTCATTCAGCTTCGTGCCCGAATGGCACGCTGCCAACGCACCGACCAGCGCCACGGCACATGCGATACGAAGTTTGGACATCATTTCTTACTCTCCTTGTGTGTCATTGCATAAATGGACCCCAAGACGGCTCGGTCACAATGCCGCCCCGAACGGACAGGATTTGCCGCGTCCGACCGTCGGTCGAAACAGCGGCCAGCACGCCACGGCCGTTCACCTGAGTGGCGTAAAGAACGTACTGACCATTCGCCGCGAAGCTGGGCGATTCGTCATGTGTCGTGTCGGTCAGCGCCGTTGCGACGCCGGTCTCCAGGTCCTGGACGTAGAGCTTGAACGCTCCGCCCACGCGCGAAATATAGGCGAGTTCCTTGCCGTCGGGGCTCACGCGCGGGCTCGTGTTGTAATTGCCCGTGAACGTCACGCGTTGGGCCGCGCCGGCGCTCTCGCCCTGCGCGGGCATCTTGTAGATCTGCGGCTGGCCGCCCCGGTCGCTCGTGAAGTAGATCCACTGGCCATCGGGGGAGTAGAACGGCTCGGTATCGATGGCCGTGCTATGCGACAGGCGCCGCAAGCCGCCGCCGTTCGCATTGACTGCATAAATCTGCGTATTGCCCGTCAAGGTCAGCGCAACGGCGACCGTGCGGCCGTCCGGCGACCACGTCGGCGCGCTGTTGCTGCCTTTCTGATCGGAGATCACCACGCGGCGCCCGGTGGGCAGATCGTGGATGTAGACGATCGGCTTGCGCTTTTCGAACGAGACGTAAGCCACCTTCGTACCGTCGGGCGACCAGGCGGGGGAGATGATCGGCTCGGGGCTGGACAGCGCAACATGCGCGTCTTGGCCGTCCGAATCGGAGATCTGCAACTGATAGCGGTTGCCGACCTTCACGACGTACGACAGCCGCGTGGCGAATACGCCGCGCGTGCCGAGCAGCTTCCAATAGATGTAATCGGCGATCTTGTGCGCGGTCAGGCGCAGGCTGTCTTGCGGCGTCGTAAACGACAGCCCGCCGAGGCTTTGGCCCTTGACCGTGTCGTACAGCCGGAAACGCACGTCGTACTGGCCGTTCGCCGTACGCTGAACGCTACCGGCGACGAACGCGTTGGCGCCCTTGACCTTCCATGCGCCCAAATCGACGGAATCGGTTTCGGAGACGGGCGTGGAACCGGCATCGACCAGCGAAAATTTGCCGCTGTGCTGCAGGTCCTGGCGCACGATTTCACTGACGGATTGCGGTGCGCCCGTTTCGCCGGCGAAATTCGCCGTCGCGATCGGGAACTGCGTGGAGCCGACACCCGTCACGAGCACGTTGAGCTGCGCATGCGCCGAGGCGGCCGACGCGATGAGGCACGACGCCAACAACGTCCGCAGGCCTAGTTTCGTCATCAAACTCATGCTGAAAATCCCATAAAACGAAAAAATGGCACGACAGCCAAGAGACTCTCGAACGCACGAATCGTTCCTGATAAGGTCCGGATCATCGAAACGTGCCTTCCGTGCCTTGGGTCAGCCCGCCGGCCGCAGCGTGATCAGGAACGACGCCGGTGCGCGTCCGTTCGTGTCGAGCGGCATCGGATTGGACGCATTCACGGCATTCAACGCGGCCTGATCCCATTGGGCGTTGCCGCTGCCCTTTTGAATCGAGGCCGACAGCACCTGGCCATCGGGCGCGCAGTGCACCGAGACGACCGTCTCGAGCCCCGCCGTTTCGCCGCCCCAAATAATGTTCGGCCGTACACGCCGGCGCACCTTGTCGGAGTAGCCCGGCGACGCCGCTGTGCCGCCCGAACCGCTGCCCGTACCGCTCTTCGCGAGCCCGTTGCCGCCTTCGCTTTGGCCGGCCATCCCCTGCAACTGCGCGAGCCGCGCGCGCCGCTCTTGCTCGAGCTGCGCCTTTTGCTTGGCCTGCTGCTGAGCGAGCGCCTTGGCCTTCGCGGCTTTTTCCGCATCGGCCTTTTGCTGGGCTTCGAGTTGCTGTTGCTTGAGCTGCGCTTGCTTTTCCTGTTCCTGCTTTTTCAGTTGCGCCTGCTTTTGCTGTTCCTGCGCCTGTTGCTCGCGCAGCTTCTCGGCTTGCTCTTGTTTGAGCTTTTGCTGGGCGGCCTTTTGCTCGGCTTGCTGGCGCGCGAGCTCCGCTTGACGGCGTTCTTGCTCCTGCTGCTCTTGCAGCGCCTTTTGACGCTGCTCCTGCTCGAGCTGCGCGGCGCGTGCCGCCGCTTCCTGCTGCTTACGCTTCTTTTCTTGCAGCGCGATATCGGCCTGTTCCTGATCGATGGGCGGCGTCGGCGCGACGCGCACGGGCGGTGCCGGAGGAGGGGGCGCGTTCGGCGTGGGCGTGGGCGAAATATCGGTCCAAATCTCGGCCTCGGCGCCGGCCGGCGTGCTGTTTTGCCAATGGATGCCGTGGTAGAGGAACAACCCGAGCAGCACGTGGATCAGGAGCGCGAGGGCGAACGCCCGCCACGTCCCGCGCTCGCGAGGCGGTTGAAGCGGATAGACGGACTGCTTGCGATTCATTGCGATTTGACGAGCAAGCCTACACGCTTGACGCCGCGCGCCTTCAAGTCGGACATCACTTTCATGACCGCGTCGTACTGGACGGTCTTGTCGGCGGCGATCACGACCGGTTGATCGGGATGCGACGCTTCACGCTCCGTCACGAAGTTGTTCAGATCGGCGCGCGTCATCTGCTGCTCTTGTTCGGCGCCGCCCGCATCGTCCTTGTAGCGCACGCTCATCTTGCCGTCGGCGCGAATGTTCACGACGACGGGAGGCGTTTGCTGCTGAGGCGCCGCGCCGCCGACCGTGGGCAGATTCACGATCGAGGGGGCGACGAGCGGTGCCGTCACCATGAAGATGACGAGCAGCACCAGCATGACGTCGATGTACGGCACGACGTTGATGTCTGCCATCGCGCGGCGCGATCGGCCGCCGCGCATGCTGGATCGGTTGGTGGAGCCGGCCATCGCGTACTCCTTAATGCGCCTGGCGCTGCAAGATGTTCGAAAACTCTTCGATGAACGTCTCGAAGCGGATCGCGAGCCGGTCGATATCGTGCGCGTAGCGGTTGTAGGCAACCACGGCCGGGATCGCGGCGAACAGGCCGATCGCGGTGGCCGTCAGCGCTTCGGCGATACCGGGCGCGACGTTCGCGAGCGTGGCTTGCTGGACGTTGGCCAGGCCGCGGAACGCGTTCATGATCCCCCAGACCGTGCCGAACAGACCGATGTAAGGGCTGACCGAACCGACCGAAGCGAGGAAGGCGAGGTTGGCCTCGAGCACGTCCATCTCGCGTTGGAAGGCCGCGCGCATCGCGCGGCGCGCGCCGTCGAGAATCGCGCCCGGGTCGTTGATACGCCGTTCCTTGCCTTTCAAGAACTCACGCATGCCCGATTCGAAGATCCGTTCGAGCCCGCCGATCGTGTGCCGGTTGTTCGCCGCGCTTTGATACAGCGCCTGCAGATCGCCGCCGGACCAGAAATCGCGCTCGAATTGTTCAGTTTGCGCCCGCGCCCGCCGGATGGCAAACCACTTGCGGAAGATGAACGTCCACGACATCAGGGAGAGCAGCAGCAGCAGCCCCATCACCGCTTGCGCGAGCACGCTCGCGTTCAGGACGAGGGAAATGATCGACAAATCTTGTGCGTTATTCATAAAAAGTGTGCTTATGCGTCAGAACGGCGAGGTCCCTGCAAGGTACGCAAAGGGTAATAGTCGGCCACTTGAAAGCGTTGCCGCATCAAAGCGGAACCCCGTTTGGTATCGACCGGCACGATACTAGTTCATCGACGTAGTCCTCAACGGAAATTAGGTGCCGGCCGTTGACATATCCGCGACAAACGCACGCGGATCGCGCCGTAACGCATCGGCTACCGAGGCGGGCAACGCAACCGGCTTGAGCGTGGCGAGCTCGACGCAGCCGACGCGAATCGTGCCGATCGCGAGCGTCGCGTCGCCGCGCCGCGCCTCCTGGACGAATTCGACACTTGCCCGGCCAAGCCGCTCGATGCGGTTGGCGATCGTCAGCGCATCGTCCAGACGCGCCGGCGCGCGGTATTGCACAGCGGTTTCGCTGACGATGAAGACGATACCGAGCTCCTCGGCGAGCCTGCGTTGATCGATGCCGCATGCGCGCAGCCATTCGGTGCGTGCCCGCTCGAAAAACTTCAGATAGTTCGCGAAAAAGACGATGCCGCCCGCATCGGTGTCTTCGTAGTAGACGCGGATCGGCCAATCGAAGCTGAATTGCACGCCGCGATGGCTGGTTGGCTGGTTCATGGCCCGGCATTTTACCGGATGTACAAACCGGTCTCGAAATTGCTTGCGCAGGCGCGCCCGTATTGCGTTTGCGCTCGAGCGCCCCGCTTTGGCGGGCCCGCGCGAGCGCCGCGCGGCGCATCCCGGGGGGCGGAGCCGATTGCCCCATTGCCCAATTGCCTATTGGGTGCGCTTCAAATAAACTATCGCGCTCATCCCTGCGTGACTGGCGATAAAACCCTTCGGGGTCAAGGTGGAGCGACCCACCGTGAAGCGCAGGGTGCCGTTTTGCCGTTCGCCTGGGCAGCCGAGTCATGGTGCGCCGTCGTTTGCGTCGCCAGCGGTTGTCTCGCCCATGCAACGGAATCTTCCGCCACGTCTGGGCTGGCCTTCCGCCAGCAGCGCAAGCGTACGACCGGTACGTGTCCCGCGCACGATTCGGCCAACCTGACCACCCTTAACGGAACGCGTATGTTTGACAGAGCCCAAAGCACCATCGCCAACGTCGATCCTGAAATCTGGAACGCCATCCAGCAGGAAAACCGCCGCCAGGAAGAGCACATCGAGCTCATCGCCTCGGAAAACTACACGAGCCCGGCCGTGATGGCCGCGCAAGGCTCGCAACTGACGAACAAGTACGCCGAGGGCTATCCCGGTAAGCGCTACTACGGCGGCTGCGAGTACGTCGACGTCGTCGAGCAGCTCGCGATCGACCGCGTGAAGGCGCTGTTCGGCGCCGAGGCCGCGAACGTGCAGCCGAACTCGGGCTCGCAAGCGAACCAGGGCGTGTTTTTCGCGATGCTCAAGCCCGGCGACACGATCATGGGCATGAGCCTCGCCGAAGGCGGCCACCTGACGCACGGCTCGCCCGTGAACATGTCGGGCAAATGGTTCAACGTGGTCAGCTACGGCCTGAACGCGGCCGAAGACATCGATTACGATGCGGCCGAAAAGCTTGCGCAAGAGCACAAACCCAAGCTGATCGTCGCGGGCGCTTCGGCGTTCGCGCTCAAGATCGACTTCGAGCGGCTGGCGAAAATCGCCAAGTCGGTCGGTGCGTATTTGATGGTCGATATGGCCCACTACGCGGGCTTGATCGCGGCCGGCGTGTATCCGAACCCGGTGCCGCACGCGGATTTCGTCACCACCACGACCCACAAGAGCCTGCGCGGCCCGCGCGGCGGCGTGATCCTGATGAAAGCTGAGTTCGAAAAGCAGATCAATTCGGCGATCTTCCCCGGCATTCAAGGCGGCCCGCTCATGCACGTGATCGCCGGCAAGGCCGTCGCGTTCAAGGAAGCGGCCACGCCCGAGTTCAAGGCGTATCAGCAGCAAGTGGTGGAGAACGCGCGCGTGCTGGCCGAAACGCTGGTCAAGCGTGGCCTGCGCATCGTCTCGGGCCGCACGGAAAGCCACGTGATGCTGGTCGACCTGCGTGCGAAGAAGATCACGGGTAAGGTTGCCGAGGCAGTGCTCGGCGCGGCGCATATCACGGTCAACAAGAACGCGATCCCGAACGACCCGGAAAAGCCGTTCGTGACGAGCGGTATCCGTCTGGGTTCGCCGGCGATGACGACGCGTGGTTTCGGTCCGAAGGAAGCCGAGCAAGTGGGCAACCTGATTGCCGACGTGCTCGACAACCCGGAAGACGCAGCCACGATCGAGCGTGTGCGGGCGCAAGTGAGCGAGCTCACGAAGCGCTTCCCTGTCTACCGCTGATCGGCCATGCGCTGTCCTTTTTGCCGGCACGAAGATACGCAAGTCGTCGACTCGCGCGTATCGGAGGACGGCGCCGCGATTCGGCGGCGCCGCCGCTGCCCAGCCTGCGATAAACGTTTCACGACGTACGAGCGGGTTGAGCTGACGCTGCCGGCCGTGGTGAAAAAGGATGGCAGCCGCAGCGAGTTCGACCGTCGCAAGATTGCGGCGAGCATGCGGCTCGCATTGCGCAAGCGTCCCGTTTCCGCCGAGGCGATCGATGCGGCGGTGGCCCGCATCGAGTATCTGTTGCTTGGCAGCGGCGAGCGCGAAGTGCGCAGCGAGCGGCTGGGCGAACTCGTGATGAACGAGTTGCTCGCGCTCGATAAGATCGCTTATGTGCGGTTTGCTTCCGTGTACCGGCGCTTCGAAGACGTATCCGATTTCGAGGATGTGATCGAGGAGTTTCGCCGGCCGAAGCCAGATAAGCCCACGCGCAAGCGTTGATTTCGTTTCAGCTCTAATCACCGTCGTTTCTCCACCGCCGTTGTTCAATGCGCCATTGTCGAGCGCAGGCATTCTCGCGCGCCATTGGCCGAACGGGCGATGGTGCGCTCCGGCGGCACCCGTTAGATTGGCGAGGATGCCGATGACGGGAGCAATGAGCGATGCGAGACCTATGCGGGCGCGGTTCCAACGGCCGCCCATACCCCACGAACCCATCGCGGACGTTGCGCTGCGGTGGTTTTTCGCTCGTCGAACTCCTCGTCGTTACCGTACTCGCGGCGTCGGCTGCCGTGGTCGCCGCTCCGGCATTGTCGGGATGGCATGCGCGTGATCGTGTGGATGGCGCGGCCAGGGCGCTGCTCGCAAGCCTGACCTTCGCCCGGGGCGAGGCAATCGCACGCGGCGCCCGCGTCGTCGTATGCCCGGTCGATGGCACGGCTCGCTGTGCCGCTCGCGCGCATCCTTGCTCGCGAGGCCCGCTCGGCTGGACGTGCGGCTGGGCGGTCGTCGTCGACGCGGGGCGCGCGGGCCGAGCGCTACGCGTGTATCGGCGCGTGCCGGGGCTTTCCATTGCCGCCGGTTCGGCCCCAGTCGAATTCACGCCGCCCGCGGGGCAGGTCATCGGGGGGTTTCGCAAATTCGAACTGGCGGCGGCCGGCGCGATGACGTTGCGCGATGGAGATCCCGAACGCGATCGCCTGCGCCGGTGCATCCGCATCGCGGCCGGCGGGCGGGCGAGGCTCGAGCGCGGGGGATGCGATGGGCGGCGCGCATGAGCCCGATTCACACGCATGGGCGCGGCTGCGCGGGCGCTTCCCTGCTCGAAGTGCTGGTGGCCGTTTCGCTCCTTGCCGTCTCGCTTCTGGGCATCGCGGCCGCGCAGTTGGCTTCCCTGGGCGATGTCGAGACGCAGACGCGTCGTGCCCACGCCTCGTGGCTGGCGGCATCGACCGCCGAGACGGTGCGATTGCGCGCGGGCTCTTCGAGCCTGCTCGAGCATTCGCGAGCGCGCGCACAGGCGGTGATACCTGGCGGGCAAGTGGACGTCGTCGATGAGGCGCACGAGGTTGGGGCGGTTCTCGTGCATTGGCCTGGCCGAGTGGAACTCGGCCGCTCCGGCCTTCGCAGCCCTTGCGCGGTTGGCGCCGATCCGGCGCTGACGCATTGCATCGCGCTGCCTTTCGCGGGACGCAAATGATGGGGGCGTCACGAGCGCATTCGATACGAAGGCACGCACGAAGATTGAAGCGGTACCGCCCGGGCGTGCAAGCCGGCCATATGCTGCTCGAATGGCTGATCGCGGCGGCGCTTGGATTGACCGTGTTGGCCGGCGCCTCGAGCCTATACCGGGCCCAGCGCGCATCGTTCGAGCGCGCGGCCGACGCGGCGCGGATGATCGAGGCGGGAGCCACCGCGCTGATGCTGTTGGGGCAGCAAATCCAAATGGCGGGGTATGCGCCCGCTGCGCTGCCCGCGCTGCGCGCTCCCGTCACCCCCGGAGTATTCGGCTGCCGCTCCTCGCGGCTCATGGTGGGCAGCGCGGCCGACGAGTTGGGTTGCATCGGCGATGACACGGTTCGCGCCAATTCGGACAGCATCGTCGTGCGCTATATCGACGATGCGGTGGCCACGTGGCGGGGCGCATCGGGGGAGCCGACCGATTGCCTGGGGCAAGGCGTGGCCCGTCGAGGGGAGCATGCGGTCATCGTCAATCACTTCTACGTGGCGCAGCCGCCGAGGCGTGGCGAACCGGAACTGTACTGCGCGGGCAATGGGGGCGGGCGTTCGCCGCAACCGATCGTCGAAGGTATCGACCGGATCGAACTCGGCTATTGGCTGCAAGGTGCCGAGGAGCCGGTGCGCGCCGCAACCGTTTCCCTTACGCCAATGCAATGGGCCGAGGTGGTGGCGGTCGAGCTATGCGTCGTCTCTCGCGGCCGGCGCGCGGTGGGCACGAGCGGATTCATCGGCTGCGACGGGCAATACGTGCCGATTCGCGATGGGCGGCCGAGGCTGTCGCTGTCAAGCCGGGTGCTCGTGCGCAATCATGCGCAGGCGTGGCTATGAGGATCGAGAAATCCGCTGCGCAACGGCGATGCGGCGAACGCGCAGGCAACGAGGCCCACCAGGTGCCCGCCGCGAGACGCGCCCAGCCCTTTACCGGTGCGCGCGCCGCCGTCCGCGCTCGTTGCCGGTTGCAGGCGCGCCATCGCGGCATCGCGCTGCCGAGTGCGCTGATGCTTGCCTCGATGATGCTGACGACGTCGGCCGTGTGGCTCGAGGCGTCGTTGGCGCTGAGCCGCTTCGACGGCAACGTGCACGAGCATCTGCGGGCGGCGCACGCGGCGGACGGCGCACTCGCCCTGTGCGTGCGCGATTGGCGCTCTGGCGTCGCGCCCGTTGCATCGGTGCGGCGCGGCGTACCCGATGCCCGGTCCTTCGACGGCGGTGCCGTCTATGAGCCCGTGCCGTATTGGCCCGGCTCGGCGCGTGCGCCGCAGTGCGTAATCGAAGCCGCCGTTGCGGACGGCAGTGTCGACGTACAGGCGTATTGGATCACCGCGCGCGGGTTCGGCGCGCTCGAGTCCACGCAAGCGTGGCTCGAACTCACGATCGTGCGCGAACGAGGTATGGAGCGGCAGTCGTGGCGGCGCATCGTCTCCGCGCCGGCGGCGAACTAGTACGAATACGAACCGAACGCTCCGGATGTATCGACGACGGAAAGCCATCCACCCTCCACCGGCCAAAGCCCACGCTCCGGACCGGCCAATCAGGAAGGAAATTGAATAGAACGACCACCTCACGCGGTCCACGCCCGCGCGGCGGGCCCCTGCGCAGAGACGGAGCCCGCGGCTTTTCCTCATGCGCGCCGCGCGCATGGCGGCAGCGTGCCGAGACGAACGGTTTTTCGATGCTCGAACTCGTCGTTGCGCTCGCCATGGCGGCGGTGTTGGCGTCGTATGCCATTCCGTCGTATCGCGCTTACTCCGCGCGAGGCCACCGGATCGATGCGGTGATCGCGTTACATCGCGCCGCGCAACACATCGCCGCCAATCCGGCGTCGATATCGGCACCGCCTCGCTTGCCGCCCGGTCTCGAGAGCGTGTCGGCGCGCGGCACGATCGTCTATCGACTGGAATTGTCGTTGAGCGGGGACGCGGGCGGGGAATATGAGCTGAAAGCGATTCCCGACGCACAAGGCCCGATGGGCGGCGACCCATGCGGGACGTTCGTGCTCGACACGCTCGGCGTGCGCTCGAATCGAAATCCGGCACTGGGCGGCGCCGGCATCGAGCGATGTTGGTCGGGACGGGCGGCGTAGCGTAGTACGGCGGCTGTCTGGAGGGGCTGGAGGCGCCAGGCGGCGCCCGCGTTCAGCCGCTCGTCTCGTCGGCTCCGTCGTCTTCGTTGCGTTTATTCGAGAAATGGCTCCACGCGCGCAGTCCCGCGTAGGCGGCGGCGCCCAAGGCCCCCCACTTGAGTAGCGGTTTGGCGCCCGTGACCGTCGCGCGCAGCGGCTTGCGCAACATCAGCGACGCAAGCGAGGTGACGAGCGGATGATGCAGGACCCAATCGCTGATCGTCGCGTTGACGCCGCGTCCCGCCGCTTTGCCGCGCACGGCACCCAATCCCGGCACGAGCAGCTTGATCCAACCGAGGTTGGCGAATTTCCGATGCAGCTCGGCGCGTGCTTGCATGAATTCCGCGCGCTCGACCTCGGCGCGCAGCAACAGCAACTCCTTACGGACCGCGCGCATCTGCGGGGTGCTCGGGTCCCGCACGGGAGAGCGCTTGCGGTGTGCCGAGCTTGACGAGGGGGTTGAGTTCATAGGGGCGCAGGTTCGGACATCCAAAAGGGCCGGGGATCGCAATGAGGCGCACGGCGCCCGGCGAGGTGAGTTCGACGCGCGGGCGCGGCATCCATCACGGTTCGCGGAACATGTCGCGGTCCTTCTCGAATTCGTGCAAGGTCGCCTCGAATACGATCGGCGCGGCGTGCAATCCGCTGCGCGCGCGCAGCGCGCAGATCACCGCCCCGATCGCGTAGACGCCGGTAATGCCGGCCAGCACTTGCCAGCGGTATGTATCCCAGAAGGCGACGGCGACGAGGGCGGTCAAGCTGATGAGCGCCATCATCGCGAACATGACGGCGACGAGCCCGAGGAAGATCACGGCGATGATGCGCTCGCGCTCCTCGGCCAACTCGATGCCGATCAGCTCGAGGCGCGCGTGAAACAGGGCGACGATCGATCCGATCATGCGGCGCAACGGCCCATGATCGGCATGCTGCGAATGGGTATCGTTTGGCATGGATTGTCGAAAAAGCATGCAATGCGACGGCCGGCATGGCCGGCGCCGAGCGCAACATCTTGGCTCGGCGCCGGCCATGCTCGGCAAAAGCCCGCGAAAAAAGAAGGACGCGGGCCGCCCTTCGCGCGCGGCGCGTTTTACTTGCGGTTGATGAGCAGCCCGACGAGCACACCCACGCCGGCCGCGATACCGATGGCCGTCCACGGACGTTCGTGCACATAGTCGTCGGTGGCGCGCGCGGCCTTCTTGCCTTTCTCGACCACGACCACTTGGACGTCCGCCGCTTTTTCCTTCGCTTGCTTCAGGCGGCCGAGCGCGGTCTCGCGCAATTCGGAAGCGCGTTCGCCGGTGGCGCTTGCGGCTTGCTTCAAAAGGTCCTCGGCGTCGGCGAGGACGGTTCTGATATCGGACATCAATCTCTCCTTGTTGACTTCTGACATTAGAGCCCCCTTGTATCGTGCACGCGTGCATCGTACCAAAGATAGGTCGATCGGCGGTGCGCTGCGGTGTAGTTCGCGGTTCGCACGAATCGTTCCCGGCGGCGCACTCGTAGTATGCAAGCCTCGATGTACCGCGACACGACGTAGGTCAAGGGATCGACACTGTCGTCGCGGGCGAGGCGAAATTACAAAGCGAACGGCAGTCGAGCGCATTGGCGACCATGGGGCCCAAAACGACACCGGCCGCGCACTCGGGAAGTGCGCGGCCGGGTTTCGACGCGGCTAAGGCGAGATTTGTCTGACCTGCCTCAGAAGAACGCCTGAATCCCCGTTTGCGCCCGGCCAAGGATCAGGGCGTGGATGTCATGCGTGCCTTCATAGGTGTTCACGACTTCGAGATTGACGAGATGGCGCGCCACGCCGAACTCGTCCGAAATGCCGTTGCCGCCGAGCATGTCGCGCGCGAGCCGCGCAATGTCGAGCGCCTTGCCGCACGAGTTGCGTTTCATGATCGAGGTGATTTCGGTTGCCGCGGTCCCTTCGTCCTTCATGCGGCCGAGGCGCAGCACGCCTTGCAAGCCGAGCGTGATCTCGGTCTGCATATCGGCCAGCTTCTTCTGGATCAATTGGTTGGCGGCGAGCGGGCGGCCGAACTGCTTGCGGTCGAGCACGTATTGACGGGCCGTGTGCCAGCACGACTCCGCCGCGCCGAGCGCGCCCCAGGCGATGCCGTAGCGTGCCGAGTTCAGGCAGGTGAACGGGCCGCGCAGGCCGCTCACGTTCGGCAACATGTTCTCCTGCGGCACGAAAACCTCGTCGAGCACGATCTCGCCCGTGATCGAGGCACGCAAGCCGACCTTGCCGTGAATAGCCGGCGCCGTGAGCCCCTTCCAGCCTTTTTCGAGGATGAAGCCTCGGATCGTATCGGCGCCGTTCTCATCGAGCTTCGCCCAGACCACGAACACGTCGGCGATCGGCGAATTCGTGATCCACATCTTCGCGCCGGACAGCGCGTAGCCCCCGTCGACCTTGCGTGCCCGCGTCACCATGCTGCCCGGATCGGAGCCGTGATTCGGCTCGGTCAAGCCGAAGCAGCCGATCCATTCGCCGGTGGCGAGCTTCGGCAGGTACTTCGCTTTTTGTACCTCGGAGCCGAACTCGAAGATCGGCACCATGACGAGCGAGGACTGGACCGACATCATCGAGCGGTAGCCCGAATCCACACGCTCGACCTCGCGCGCGATCAGGCCGTAGCTGACGTAGTTCAACCCCGGGCCGCCGTACGCATCGGGGATCGTCGGGCCGAGCAGACCCAATTCGCCCATCTCCCGAAAAATCTCGATGTCGGTCCGCTCGTGACGGAACGCCTCGGTGACGCGCGGCAGCAGTTTGTCCTGCGCGTACGCGCGCGCGGCATCGCGCACCATCCGTTCGTCTTCGTTCAACTGCTGATCGAGCAGCAGCGGGTCGTCCCATTGAAACCGGGCGGCGTCGGCCATCGTCATCTCCTTTCAATGCTTGACTAAAGTTCCGCTATGCAGAACACTGTTTTGCAAACCATGGCCGAGTTTATCACCCACCGATGCGCGCATCCACCTTTGAACCATCGCCCGATTCCGCCGTCGAGGCCCAGCCGCTCACGGCGGAAGTGGACGAACGCAAGTTCGTCGTCGCGTTGGCTCGCGGGCTCGAACTGCTGCGCGCGTTCAGGCCGGGCGATACGCTGCTCGGCAATCGCGATTTCGTCGCCCGCACGGGGCTGCCCAAGGCGACCGTCAACCGGCTCGCCTATACGCTGACGGTGTTGGGCTATTTGCGTTTGGACGAGACACTCGGCAAGTACGCGCTCGATGCGGGCGTGCTGTCGCTCGGGTTCGGGCTGCTCTCGGGCACCGATACGCTCGAATTGGCGCGTCCGCATATGCGTGCGCTGGCGCGTGAGGTGGGGGCGGCGGTCTCGCTCGGCTGCCGCGACGGTCTGGACATGATCTATCTGGAGACGATTCGCAGCGAAACGGCACTGACGCTAGGGCTCGCGCCGGGCTCGCGGCTCTCGATGCTGACGAGTTCGATGGGCCGGGCCTATCTGGCCGTCATCGGCGAGGGCGAGCGCGAGGCGCTGCTGGCGGAGTTGCAAGCAGGCGTGGGCGAGCACGCCGCGCAAGCGCGCGCGGCCCGGGCCGAGATCGCGGCGTTCGCCCGCGAGGGATGCTGCTTTTCGTTTCGCGACTGGCACGACGACGTGAACGCCGTGGCCGTCCCGTTTCGCGACCCGCGCGACGGCCGCTGGCTCGTGCTGAGCTGCAGCGGCCCGGCCTCGTCGATGGGGGAAGCGGTATTTCGCGAACGGATCGGCCCGCGTTTGCGCGCCTTGGCGCGGCGCCTGGACCAGGCGCGCTAGCGAAGGGCGTACGCCTTCCTAGGCTCGAACAGCGGCCCCTGCACGAAACGGGCGCCGAACTGCGCCAGCGCATCGAACTGCGCTTCCGTGGCGACACGATCGAAGATCAGCGGAATGCCGAGCCGGTTGGCGTACGCGATGAGCGGCTTGGCCATGGCGTCGCGCAATACGGCGCCGCCGTCGATTTTGATGAAGTCGAGCCGGGCCATATCCGATACCGACAAGATGTGCCCCGCATTGGGCAGATTGCCCGCCACCTTGAAACCGTAGCGCTGGTAGCTGTTGGCCAAGTACCCGAGGAACGTGCGGTGGGCCACGGCCGCGCTCGGCAACTCGATGATCACGCGCGCCGGATTGAGCCCGAAGCCGACCAGTACCGACGAAAAATGCTGCCCGTGGTCGTACTTGACGCTCTTGAGCAGGCGCTCATGGACGCGCAAAAACAACAGCCCGTGCCGCTGCGCGCCGAAAAAATTCACGGCGTGCAGCGTGCGCGCGAGACGGTCGAGCGCGACGAGTTCGCGGTCGTCGGTGACAGTGTCGAACGGATCGAACCCTTCACCGTCCACGCGTTCGGTCAACGCCTGGAAGCCCAGTTCGTCGCCGAAGCGATCCGCTTGTTCGGGCGAACTCCATAGCGTCTGCATGCCGCTCATGCTGACGTCGAAGATCGGCTGATAGGCGCTTTGCAGCCGCACGTCACCGAAACTGGCAAACGCCACCTGCTCGCGCTCATCGAGCGACAAGTGCTCGCGCAAGGAGGGGTGGTCGGCGGCTCGCGCAACGAGCGAGGAAATGGTTGGCGGGATCATCGGGGGAAAGAAGGCACGCGGACGATAGTACCAGGCCGCGCGTCATTGGCATCAGCTCATTCCTTATATCGACAGTAGCGCACATCGTTCCATCGGGGTTTACGTTGATTTAACGATGCGTAATCCGTTTTACTATTCGTAAATTCCATCGCGCGACCGATCGACGCGCGGCGAGGTGACCGCATATCTCAAAATAAGGAGACCTGAACGATGAGCAGCGAGCCGGCGCAAGCCGACACCATCGAAGTCGAGCGCGTGCTCGACGGCAAGCACCATCCCGCCTTTCATTTCATGCTGCTGGCGCTGACCGCGCTCGCGCTGGTGATCGACGGCTTCGACGCGCAAGCGATGGGCTACGTGGCACCGAGCGTGATCGCGGAATGGCACGTGTCCAAGGCGGCGCTCGGCCCCGTCTTCAGCGCGAGCCTCGTCGGCATGCTGCTCGGCGCGCTCGGTTTGTCGGTGCTGGCCGACCGTATCGGCCGCCGGCCGGTGCTGATCGGCTCGACGCTGGCGTTTGCCGTGCTCATGCTGGCCACGCCGTACGTCAGCACGATTCCCCAGTTGATGGCGCTGCGCTTCGCCACCGGTCTGGGGCTCGGCTGCATCATGCCGAACGCGATGGCGCTCGTCGGCGAGTTCTCGCCGCAGGCGCATCGCGTGAAGCGGATGATGCTGATTTCGTGCGGTTTCACCGTCGGCGCCGCCCTCGGCGGGTTCGTCAGTGCCGCGCTGATTCCCGGCTACGGCTGGCGGTCGGTGTTTTACGTGGGCGGCGCCGTGCCGCTCGCGCTCGGCGTCGCGATGCTGTTCGCGCTGCCCGAATCGCTGCAGTTTCTCGTGCTCAAGGGGCGCATGGAGCGCGCCAAGGCATGGCTTGCGACATTCGATCCCACGCTCCGAATCGGCTCGGCGACGCGCCTCGTCGTGCGTGAGCGCAACGATGGCGGTGCGCCCGTGGCCGAACTGTTCCGAGCCGGCCGCACCCCGGTCACGCTGCTCCTGTGGGCGATCAGCTTCATGAATCTGATCGATCTGTATTTCCTCTCGAATTGGCTGCCGACGGTCATGCGCGCCGCGGGCTACGCCCCCGGCACGGCCGTGCTCGTCGGCACGACCCTGCAAACGGGCGGCGTGATCGGCACGCTGATGCTGGGCTGGTTCATCGAGCGTTACGGTTTCGTGCGCGTGCTGTTCGTCTCGTTTGCCGGCGCCGCGCTATCGGTCGGCATGATCGGCAGCGTGGCGCACGTGCTGCCGTGGCTGCTCGTCGCCGTGTTCGCCGGCGGTTTTTGCGTCGTCGGCGGCCAGCCCGCCGTCAACGCGCTCGCGGGCCAGTACTACCCCACGGCGCTGCGTTCGACCGGCATCGGCTGGAGCCTGGGCATCGGCCGGGTGGGCTCGGTGCTGGGACCGCTCGTGGGCGGCCAGTTGATCGCGCTGCAATGGTCGGACGCCGCGCTGTTCCGTGCGGCCGCCGTGCCGGTGCTGTGCTCGGCGCTGTTCGTCATCGTGCTCGCCGGGGCGAGGCGCGCTCGGCGCGCAGACGCGCCGGCCGCCATCTGATGCCTGATGCCCGAGCGGAGCACGCATCGATTCATCGTTTAACGGAGAACCCTGTCATGCAAGATGTCTCTCGCCGCGACGTGGAGCCCGGCTATCAGTCGGGTTTCGCGAACGAATTCGCCACCGAGGCGTTGCCCGGTGCATTGCCGGTCGGCCGTAACTCGCCGCAGCGCGCGCCTTATGGGCTTTACGCTGAACAACTCTCCGGCACGGCCTTCACGGCGCCGCGCGCGCATAACCGCCGCACTTGGCTCTATCGCATCCGGCCGGCCGCGGTGCATCGGCCGTTCGAGCCGTTCGTCTCGCGCAGTGGGGCCGGCCACTCGCGGCTCGTCGCCAACTTCGCCGAGACGCCGGCCACGCCGCCCAATCAACTGCGCTGGGACCCGCTGCCGATGCCGTCCGAGCCGACCGACTTCGTCGAAGGTCTCGTTACGATGGCCGGCACCGGTGCGGCCGAGGCGATGTCGGGCTGCGCGATTCATTTGTATGTCGCGAACCGCTCGATGGCCGATCGCTTCTTCTACAACTCCGACGGCGAGCTCCTGATCGTGCCGCAGGAAGGGCGGTTGCGAATCGCCACCGAAATGGGCGTGCTCGACGTCGAACCTTACGAAATCGCTGTCGTGCCGCGCGGTGTGCGCTTTTCGGTGACGCTCGTCGATGGCGAGGCGCGCGGCTATGTCTGCGAAAACTACGGCGCGCTTTTGCGTCTGCCCGATCTCGGCCCGATCGGCTCGAATGGGCTCGCCAATCCGCGCGACTTTCTCACGCCGCATGCCGCGTACGAGGATCGAGAAGGTGCGTTCGAACTCGTCACGAAGCTGAACGGAAATCTTTGGCGCGCCGATATCGGCCATTCGCCGCTCGATGTGGTCGCGTGGCACGGCAACTATGCGCCGTACAAGTACGATCTGCGCCGCTTCAACACGATCGGCTCGATCAGTTTCGACCATCCCGATCCGTCGATCTTTCTCGTGCTGCAATCGCAAAGCGATACGCCGGGCGTCGATGCGATCGACTTCGTGATCTTCCCGCCGCGCTGGCTCGCCGGCGAAGACACGTTCCGCCCGCCCTGGTTCCACCGCAACGTCGCGAGCGAGTTCATGGGGCTCGTGCACGGGGTGTACGACGCCAAGGCCGAGGGCTTCGTGCCGGGCGGCGCGAGTCTGCACAACTGCATGTCCGGACACGGCCCCGACGCCGGCACGTTCGAGAAAGCCTCGGCGATCGATACGAGCAAGCCGCAAAAGGTGGGCGATACGCTCGCATTCATGTTCGAGACGCGCGCGCTGCTCAAGCCCACGCGCTTCGCGCTCGCCGGCGCGCAGTTGCAAGCGAACTACTTCGAGTGCTGGCAGGGCTTGACCAAGCATTTCAATCCGGAGCAGGCATAAGCATGACCGAAGATCTCTCGACGGCGCTCGTGCAAACGCGCGATCCCGCCAAGCGTAGCTGGCTCGCCTCGGCGAACGACGCGGCCTGCGATTTCTCGATTCAAAACTTGCCGTTCGGCATCTTTAGCGATGTGCGCAATCCGGCGCCGCGCGCGGGCGTGGCGATCGGCGATTGGATCGTCGATCTGGCCGCGTTGCGCGCGGCGGGCCGGCTCGAGCTCGATGCCGAGGACGACGTATTCTCCCGTGGTTCGCTCAATGCGTTCATCGCGCTCGGGCGCGACGCGTGGCGCAGCGTGCGGATCCAGTTGAGCGCGCTGCTCGAGGCGGCATGCCCGGCGCTGCGCGACGACGCGGCGTTGCGCGAGCGCGTCTTCGTGCCGATGCAAAGCGCGACGATGCATCTACCGGTCGATATCCCCGGCTATACCGACTTTTATTCGTCGAAGGAGCATGCGACGAACGTCGGTTCGATGTTCCGCGACCCGAAGAACGCGTTGTTGCCGAATTGGTCGGAAATGCCGATCGGCTATAACGGACGGGCGTCCTCGGTGGTGGTGAGCGGTACGAGCGTGCGCCGGCCGATGGGGCAATTGAAGCTCCCCGACGCGGACCGCCCCATCTTCGGCGCTTGCCGCAAGCTCGACATCGAACTGGAGACCGGCTTCATCGTGGGCCAGGGCAACGCACTCGGCGAACCGATTGCCTGCGGCGAGGCCGAGGACCATATCTTCGGCATGGTGCTGCTCAACGACTGGAGCGCGCGCGATATCCAGCAATGGGAATACGTGCCGCTCGGCCCGTTCAACGCGAAGACGTTCGCCACGACGATCTCGCCGTGGATCGTGACGCTCGACGCACTCGAGCCGTTTCGCGTCGCGCAGCCGGAGCAGACGCCCGAGCCGTTGCCTTACCTGCGGCAGGCGGGCGAGCATGCATTCGACGTCGCGCTCGAAGTGCGGCTGCGTCCCGAAGGCGCGAGCGAGGCGACGACGATCGCGCGCACGAACTTCAAGTACATGTACTGGTCGATGGCGCAGCAGCTCGCGCATCACACGGTATCGGGCTGCAACACGCGCGTGGGCGATTTGATGGGCTCGGGCACGATCAGCGGGCCGGCGCCCGATTCGTTCGGCTCGCTGCTCGAACTCACCTGGAACGGTACGCGGCCGCTTGCGCTCGAAGGCGGCGAGACCCGGACCTTCATCGTCGACGGCGACGAACTCACGCTTGCGGGTTGGTGCCAGGGCGACGGCTATCGCGTGGGCTTCGGCACGTGTGCCGGCAAGATCTTGCCCGCTCGCGGCTGAGCGCAGGTCACACGCTACGCCGGGTCGTCTCCGCCATCCGGCTCGCCATGGCGTCCGGCACCCGCGGCGAAACGCGCCGCGCCGGCGAGCCCTTCGTCGATGAGGGCGCGATAGCCGCCCACGCCTTCGCGGCGCAGCGCGTCGGCCAGATCGTCCAGCGCGCTGTTGTCGATCGCGGAGCGACGGTCGGCGAGTAGGGCAGCTTGCGGCAACGCCGCAAGCTGCGCGGCCAACGCTTCGGCGGCCGCCCGCGCTTCGCCAGTTCGCACCACGCGATTGGCGAGCCCGATCGCCAGGGCTTCCTCGGCATGCACCGGCCGCCCCGTCAAAATCAAATCCAGCGCGCGCGATAGCCCGATCAAGCGCGGCAAGCGAATCGTGCCGCCATCGATCAGCGGCACGCCGAAGCGCCGGCAAAACACGCCGAGCACGGCGTCCTGCTCGATCACGCGCAGATCGCACATCGCCGCCAGTTCCAGCCCGCCCGCGACGGCATGACCGGCGATCGCGGCCACGACGGGCTTGGCCAGCATCATGCGGGTCGGCCCCATCGGGCCCGGCCCGGCGCCGTCGGGCCGCACGGCGTTGCGCCGGCTTTCGTCGCTCATGGCCGTCAAATCCGCGCCCGCGCAGAAGGTGCCGCCGGCGCCGAACAATACGCCCGCGCGCCAGTCGGGCTCGGCCTCGAAACGCGCGAATGCGTGGCTTAGCGCCAAGGCGGTCGGACCGTCGACGGCGTTTTTGCGCTCCGGCCGATCGAGCACGATTGTTGCAACGCCTTGAGAAGACGCCTCGATCCGAACGTGCGCACCAAAGGTTTCTCGCATGACTCGTCTCTCCTAGTGAGACCCCGCGACGGGCTATGTTCAGATCGTAGTGTCATATTTGTCACGGCACTGTCATCATCCGGGGATATGCTCGCGCGTTTCCTCGGCGAAACGAACGCCGACGGACCGGCGCCACCGCGCCGGCAATGCCAACAATCATACGTTCGTCATGTCCACGTCCGCATTGATCCATGCGGTTGCTCTCGCACCTTCGGCCGGCTCCGATCCCGTCTGGCTCGTACCGCTTGCCAACCATCCCTACTACGAACACGTCCGCTTGAAACGCGTCTTCGAAGACGACCAGAGCCGCCACCGTGTCGTGATCGTCGACGCCCTGAAGCTGCTCGAATGCGCGGGGCGCGACGATACCGACTACGTGCTGCCGCCCGTCGGCGATTGGCACAGCGGCAAGGTCAAAGGCATTCGCGACTTTCTCGATCCCGACAACGAGCGCATTCCGGCGATGCCTTACGTGACGATCGAGGCGCGCCGCGCGCGCGGCATCCTCGGCTGGCTGCGGCTCAAACGCGAAGGCGTCGTCGGGTTCCGCAACGGCCAGCACCGGGCCCGGTATCTGGCCCATGCCGGTGCGGTGGCGTTTCCCGTCGAGGTGCATGAGCGCGAGGCGGCCCTGCTGCAAAGTCTATGCGGCTATGTCGCTCCTCCCGCGCCCGTGGTGGACGGTCTGTCGGCGCGCCCGCCCGAATCGCCGCCGTCCATTGCTTGACGCGCGAACGGGCCCCGATGCCCGCTTCGGTAGAAAATACTTGCGAACGGTCGCAAATGGGGCAATGATCGAGACTCCCCTCGCCGCATTGCACCAATTCGGTCACGCGCCGCGCGCCAAAGCGCGGCGGGGGCGGCTTTACCCGAGATGATCCTTCCCCCGCCAACCGCCTAGACGCCCAAGCTATGTCCAGCAACGAGTCATCCATCCCTTGCCCCGACGTCGTATCGCTCGACGCGATCCTCCCCGAAGAACCGCTATTGATGATGGGCGCCGGCCCGGTGCCGATCCCGGCGGCCGTCGCCAAAGCCAACGCCATCGTCATCAATCACCTCGGGGCGACGATGTCGAAGGTGATCGGGCAAGTGAAGGAGATGGCGCGCTACGTGTTTCAGACTCGCTCGAAATGGGTCTTGGGCGTCGCCGGTCCCGGCTCGGCCGCGATGGAGATGGCGATCTCCAATCTCGCGTGGCCGGGCACGCGCGTGCTCTCGATCAAGAACGGCTTTTTCAGTGCGCGGATGGGCGAGATGGCCAAGCGCTGCGGTGCGCACGTCGCCACGCTCGAGGTGGCCGACGGTGCCGTGGCCAGTCTCGCCGATGTGGCCGAGGCGCTCGCGCGCGAGCAGCCCGAGATCGTGACGATCGTGCAAGGCGAGACGTCGAACACGGTCTGGAATTACGAGTTGAAGCAAATCGCGGCGCTGGCGAAGGCGGCGGGCGCCCTCGTCGTCGTGGATGCCGTTTGCACGCTGAGCACGATGCCGCTCGAAATGGACGCTTGGGGGATCGATGCGGTGATCACGGGCGGGCAGAAAGGGCTGTCGTCGATCCCGGGCGTCTCGCTGATCGCATTCTCGGACGCGGCGTGGTACCGCATGAAGACGCGCCCGCAGCCGGGCGCGCATTGGTGCCTCGACGCGTCGCTCGCCGAGAATTTCTGGCACAACGCGGGATATCACTACACGGCGCCCGTCTCGGGCGTGCTGGCGTTGCACGAGGCACTGCGGCTCGTCTGCGCCGAGACGTTGGAAAAGCGCTTCGCGCGCCATCTGAAATGCTCGTTGGCGTTGCAAGCGGGCGTCTCGGCGATGGGGCTGGCTCTGTTCGCGCCCGAACCGTGCCGTCTGAACTCGGTCGTCGGTATTTCGACGCCCGCGCAGCTCAGTCCGGCCGACGTCTGCGGCCATATTTCCCGCCATCATCAAGTGGAGATATCGGGCTCGTTCGGGTTGCCGATCGTGCGGATCGGGCAAATGGGCGAGCAGTGCCGCGAACATAACTTGTTCCGTACGCTGCATGCGCTGGGTCGCACGATGCTCGAGTTGGGCGCGCGCGTGGATTTGCCTGCCGGCGTCGCGGCGCTCGAACATTCGCTTTCCGAAAGCGCGCGCGGCCGCTGAGCCGCGCAGGCGGGGCCGTCGAGCCGGACGGGCGCGGCCCCGCAGCGCTTCACGCGAGCGCGATCAGCGCCGTGCCCGTCAGCGCGAGGGCGCCAGACCAAATCCAGTCGAAATTGATCCAGCCTCGCCGCAACATGCCGAGGCCGAGATATTCATAAGCCGCGAACGCGATCGCCGCGCTGGTGACCGATGCGACGAGCGTGTGCACGAGCGTGACGAGCGCGGCCGGGCCGAGCGTGCCGGCGAGGCTCGCCCCCGCGGCCGCGCCGCACAAGGGCATCAACGCGGGCACGAGCATGAGGCCCGCGCCGTGAACGGTGGCGGTGGCCGCCGACCAAAATGCGAGCCCCGCGGCGCCCGCCGTCATGCCGACGCGCACGCGATGCCGGTGGCCATACAGCAGGTGATAGACGGCCCAGCCCAGCAGTACGAGGCCGGCGACGATTTTCAACGAACCGGCGTGCACGGCGAGCCCGAGGGCGAGGGCCGACGAGGTCACGACGAAGATCGACGCCGCATGGCCCAGCGCGAGCGGCGGCAAGGCCGCCACGAGCGCGGCGCGGCTTTGCCGCTGCAAACCGAGCGCCGTGGCGAAGAGCCAGCCCATTGCCGGATTGACGCCGTGAAAAACGCCGCTGCCGACGACGGCGAGCCACGGCGCGACCGTGCTCGCATGCAAGCTCCAACTCATGGTTGCGGCGGCTCGGTCAACGCCGCGCCGCCGGGCCGTGCGTACATGTGCGGGATCGTTTCGGTCACGGATAGCAATACGAGTCGGAGGACGCGTCGCCGCCTTCGAGGCGGATCTGATGCGGCCGATGGCTCTTGGGCCACTCCAGATAAAACTCGCGATCGAACGCAAGACCGCTGCCGTCCGGGGCGTCGAGCTTGACCATCCAGCCGTCGATGCCGTCGGGATAGAACTGCTCGTCGATGGCGCCGTACAGCGAATTGGTGAAATAGACGCGGCGGCCGTCACGGCTCACCTCGACCATCTGCGGGCCGCCGTTCAACGGCTCGTTGCCGCTGCGCGGATGCGGCGTGCGCCCGGCGATGCCGCCGATCCTGACCGAGCCGACGAGTTCGGGATGATGCGGATCGGAGACGTCGTAGCGTCGCATCTCCCCCGTGCCCCAACAGGCGACGTACAAGAAGCGGTCGTCGAGCGAGAGCGCGATGTCCGTCACGAGCGGCGGCACTGCGCTGAAGCGCTTGAGCATCGGCGGCAGCAAGGCGGGATCGGCCGGTTCGGCCGGAATTTCGATGACCTTGCGCGCCGCCCAGCGATCGCCCTCGCGGTACCAGGTCCAGATCGATGCCGACAGGTCTTTCAAGCTGATCACGGAATTGACGAACCCGTGCGCCTTGGTCGGATCGTGCGCGGGCCGCAACTCGAACACGAGTTGGTTTTCCTCGCCGAAGTCGATCGTTTGCTTGTGCTTGCGCGTGTTCAAGTCCCAGAAATGCAGCCGGTGTCCGTATTTGCCGCCGAGCAGCAACTCGGGCACGAGGCCGTTTTCGAACGTGGCCGGCAGACCCCACTCGCTCGACACGAGCGTGTCGTAGCCCAGATGCCACCAGGCGTCGTAGGCGATTTGCTGCGGTCCGCGGTCGATCTCCCATTGGCCGCGGATGTCGAACGTATCGTGGTCCATCAAGAAAATGCCGCCGGGCGCATCGCCTTCGGCGTTCGCCAGCGACACGACGAAGATGCCCTGCGGACCGCAGTGAACGGTATGCGGCCGCGTATAGCCCGATTTCCCGGCAACCTCGTCGGGCTCGAGCACGCGCACGATCTTCGGGCGGCGCGGGTCGGGCTTGGTGTCGAGCACGTGAATGCGCGAACTGCGCAGGCCCGGCACGATTAGATAGCGGCGTTCGGAATGCGCATGCGGCGCATTGGGGCAAAGATGAGAGCTGCATGCATTCCAGCCGAAATGATGCAATTCATCGCCGATATTGGGCATGGCGACGCGCTCCACGATTTTGCCGTAATCGGGAGAGCCGGGATCGAGATCGACGACCGCCAGCTCATCCGGCACGCGGCGCGTGGGATCGAAGCTCGCGACGTAGGCGAGCGTTTCTCTCGGGGCTTGCGCGGCAAGCCGTGCAGAAGGGTAGAACGTCGGATCGGGTTTCCAGGACGACATAGCCCTTGTCCTCACTTTGTGGGATGAGGCGCATATCGTAGGAGTCGATCGAAGGAAAAAGCAAGAAAGGAAAAGGAATAAGAATAAAAGAAAGGCCGGAAAATAATTCCGGGTCGATTTGCCTATCAATTATGGTGGTTGTTATTTAATGAAAGGCATGAATCGGTAGCAAATGACTAGGTGAGGCTTTCTGTATTCGGAAAGCGGCAAAGAGGAACGCCGATCTCGGCGGCGAGACGCGCCGATATCCGATTGCCCGGCGGTCGCGACCGCCCCGGTGCGGCGGCGAGCCGCCCGGATCGTCGCTGCGCCGCTACGCTGCGCTCAGGCCGCTGCGGCGAGGCGGCGCCCGCGCGCGTGACGCAGATAGAGGCTCAGCGAGAGCGCGGCCGCGGCGGCCGCGGCGATCGCCGCGACGAGGAACACGGAAGGGTAGCCGAACGCGCCGGCCACATAGCCGGCGAGCGGGCCCATGATCCCCAGCGATAGATCGAAGAAGACCGAGTAGGCGGCGAGCGCGGCGCCGCGGCTAGCCGGCGGAACCAGTTCGACGGCTTCGACGCCGAGCGACGGAAACACGAGCGCGAAGCCGAACCCCGTCACGGCCGCGCCCAGGAGCGCCGCGTGCGGCGCCGGGGCGAGCCAGAGGGTGAGGAGGCCCGCGCATTCGAAGGCGAACGAGACGAGGGCGACGCGAAAGCCGCCATAGGTGCGGATAGCGTTGGCGAACAGCAACCGCGCGCCGACGAAGAACGAACCGAACAGCGTCAGCGCGAGCGCGGCGTGCGACCAGCCGCGCGCCGCGTAATACAGCGCGATGAAGGTCGCGATGGAGCCGAAGCCGGCGGTGCCGAGCGCGAGCCCGACGCCGTGCGGCAACACGCGTACGAAGACGCTCGCGTAACCCATGCGCTCGCCGTGCACGAGCGGTACGCCCTGCAGCTTGCGCGCAAGCACGTAGCCGATGGCGGCGAGCGCGATCGTTGCCGCGCCGAGGGCCCAGGGGCCGATCGCATGATCGAGCGCGGCGCCCACCGGCGCGCCGATCGCGAGCGCACCGTAAGTGGCGATGCCGTTCCACGAAATCACGCGCGCGTTGTGCACGGCCCCGACGCGGCCGATTCCCCAGAGGATAGCTCCCGTTCCCACGCAGCTTTCACCGAACCCGAGCGCGAAGCGGCTCGCCACGAGCACGGCGAGGCTCACGCCGGGCCAGCGCTGACAGGCGATCGCGAGCGCAAGCAAGACGCCGCTGCCGCAGCAGGCCGCCAGGCCGATCGCCACCGTGCGCTTGGGGCCGAGGGTGTCCGAGAAACGTCCCGCCTGTGCCCGCGAAAACAGGGTCGCGGCATATTGGACGCTAACCGCCGCGCCCGCGAGGATCGAGCCCAGGCCGAGCTGGGTCTGGACGAAGCCGGGCAGCACGGGCAGAGGCAACCCGATGATCAGGTAGCAGATGAACGTGAAAAAGACGATGGGAACGATCTGAGCGGTGGCGGCGCGATCGGACAAGACGGGAGAGGCGGCGGACATGGGCGGACAGATAGACGGTGCGGTGGCGATGGTAAGGGAAAACCAGAGTTGAAGCCAGGCCGCTAGTGTGAATCGATGCGTTATTGTGACATGGAACCGGTTCCTTTGCCGAGTGCGAGCTTCCGGGCCGCCGGGGGGCGGCGGCTGACGGTGGCTGTCATATCGGTGCAAGAGTATGAGCGGCATGCGAGGCCACCTATGGGTTGCGCATATTGGCGGTGTTAGTTTTCGATCAAACGACAAACACACGTGTCTTCCGGTTTTTCGCATCCCACGACCATGAGCCAATCGATCCGTTTTTATCACCGCAACGCCATCCGCGAAGTCAGCGACGCGCCCGTCACGCGCACCGTTTTGCAATATCTGCGCGAAGACGTGCAATGCACCGGTACGAAAGAGGGCTGCGCCGAGGGTGACTGCGGCGCGTGCACCGTCGTCGTCGCCGAACCCGACGGGGCGGGCAGCCTGCGGTTCTCGGCCGTCAACGCCTGCATCCAATTCCTCCCGACGCTCGACGGCAAGGCTTTGTTTACGGTCGAGGATCTGCGTCAGCCCGACGGCTCACTGCACCCGGTGCAGCAAGCGATGGTCGATTGCCACGGCTCGCAATGCGGTTTTTGCACGCCGGGCTTCGTCATGTCGATGTGGGCGCTGTACCGCAAGCATGGCGGCGAGGGCCAGCCGCCCTCGTGCGCCGCGGGCGGGGAGGCGGGCTGCGCCGGTGCCTGCGCGCCGTCGCGCGCGGAAATCGCCGACGCGCTGACCGGTAATCTGTGCCGCTGCACGGGCTATCGGCCGATCATCGAGGCCGGTGAGCGGATGTTCGAGCTGCCGAGCCCGAAGGCGCCGATCGACGTCCCCGCGCTGGCCCGAACCCTGGCTGCGTTGCAGCGCGAGGAAACCTTTCATTACGAGTACGGCGGCGATGCGTTCGACGCGCCTCGGACGCTCGATGCCCTCGCGGCGCTCAAACTCGAACGTCCGGCCGCGCGCCTGCTCGCGGGCAGTACGGACGTCGGCCTGTGGGTCACGAAACAGATGCGCGCCCTTGGCGATATCGTCTATGTCGGCCGTGTGGCCGAACTTCAACGGATCGAGACCTCGGCCGATTGGATCGAGATCGGCGCAGGCGTCACGGTGGAGCGGGCCTACGCCGAGCTCGCCGGCCATTACCCCGAACTGACCGAGATGTGGAAGCGCTTTGCTTCGCTGCCGATCCGCAATGCGGGCACGCTCGGCGGCAACGTCGCGAACGGCTCGCCGATCGGCGACTCGATGCCGGGGTTGATCGCGCTCGGCGCGCGTGTCGTGCTGCGCGGCGGCGAGATCGAGCGTGAATTGGCGCTCGAAGACCTGTACCTCGCTTATCAAAAGAAGGACATGGCGGAGCACGAGTTCGTCGCGGCGTTGAAGGTCCCGACGCGCACGGGCGAACGTGAGGCGCTGCGTTTTCGGACCTACAAACTGTCCAAGCGATTCGACTCCGATATCTCGGCCGTGTGCGCCGCATTCTCGTTCATCGCGGACGGCGACACGATCCGCTCGCCGCGCATCGCGTTCGGCGGCATGGCCGCCACGCCGAAGCGCGCGACGGGGGCGGAAGGCGTGCTAGCCGATGCGAGCTGGCACGAAGCGACGGCACAGGCGGCGATGCAGGCGCTCGCTCGCGACTACGCACCGCTCAGCGATATGCGGGCGACGAGCGAGTACCGCCTGCAAACCGCGCAAAACCTGCTCTATCGCTTCTGGCTGGAGACCCGCCCGAACGATCCGCTGCCGCCGCAAGCACTGAACGTACGGCTGGCCGATCTCGAGACGCCCGCCTGAGCGCCCCAAAAGAAGCCTGCAAGAAAGACGACAGAACAGAGACAGCCATGAACCAGCAAGCCGAACCGTTTTTGACCGAGCTCGCCCGTGACGAGCACGAACGCACGGCATTTCGCCAAGTGCACGTGTCGCGTCCGCACGAATCCGCGCACCTGCACGTGAGCGGCCGCGCCACCTACACCGACGACATTCCGCTAGTCGCCGGCACGCTGCATGCCGCGCTCGGCATGTCGCCGAAGGCGCACGCGAAGATCGTTTCGATGAACTTCGATGCCGTCCGTGCGACGCCCGGCGTCGTCGCGATCTTCACGGCCGACGACATTCCCGGCGAAAACGAGTGCGGGCCGATCGTTCACGACGATCCGGTGTTGGCCGACGGCATCGTTCAATACGCCGGGCAGCCGATGTTCATCGTCGTGGCTACTTCGCACGACACCGCGCGCCTCGCCGCGCGGCGTGCGCAAATCGAGTTCGAGGAGTTACCCGCGGTGCTGACCGCGCAAGCCGCGCGCGCCGCCAATCAATCGGTCATGCCGCCGATGAAGCTCGCGCGCGGCGAAGCGGCGGCGAAGATGTCGCGCGCGGCGCATCGCGCCAGCGGCGAACTCTTGCTCGGCGGCCAGGAGCAGTTCTATTTGGAAGGGCAGATCGCCTACGCCGTGCCCAAGGACGACGACGGCATGCACGTATGGTGCTCCACGCAGCACCCCACCGAGATGCAGCACCACGTGGCGCACGTGCTCGGCGTCGCCTCGCACAACGTGCTGATCGAGTGCCGCCGGATGGGCGGCGGCTTCGGCGGCAAGGAATCTCAATCCGCGCTGTTCGCGTGCTGTGCGGCGCTCGCGGCTTGGAAGCTCCTGTGTCCCGTGAAGCTGCGCCCGGACCGCGACGACGACATGATGATCACGGGCAAGCGCCACGACTTCCATTACCGCTACGACGTGGGCTACGACGACGATGGCTTGATCGACGGTGTCAGCGTCGATATGACCTCGCGCTGCGGTTTCTCGGCCGATTTGTCCGGCCCCGTCATGACGCGTGCCGTTTGCCACTTCGATAACGCCTATTGGCTTCCCGACGTCGACATCGCGGGTTTTTGCGGCAAGACGAACACGCAGTCGAACACCGCGTTCCGCGGCTTCGGCGGTCCGCAAGGGGCCTTCGCGATCGAATACATCATGGATAGCGTCGCCCGTTCGCTCAAGCTCGATCCGCTCGAAGTGCGCCGGCGCAATTTCTACGGCAAGACCGAACGCAACGTGACGCCCTACGGGCAAACGATCGAGGACAACGTCATCCACGAGCTCGTCGACGAACTCGTCGCGACGAGCGACTACCATCGCCGCCGCGAGCAAGCGCGCGCGTTCAATGCGGCGAGCCCCGTGCTCAAGAAGGGCATCGCGATCACGCCCGTGAAATTCGGGATCGCGTTCAACGTCGCGCACTTCAATCAGGCCGGCGCGCTCGTGCATATCTATACCGACGGCTCGGTGCTCGTGAATCACGGCGGCACCGAGATGGGCCAGGGCCTGAACACGAAGGTCGCGCAAGTGGTGGCGCACGAACTCGGCGTGGGCTTCGCGCGCGTGCGCGTGACGGCCACCGATACGAGCAAGGTGGCCAATACGTCCGCCACCGCCGCTTCGACGGGCTCGGACCTGAACGGCAAGGCCGCGCAAGACGCCGCGCGCCAACTGCGCGAGCGGCTGGCGGCGTTCGCGGCCGATCGCTTCGGCGAGGGGAGCGTGGGGCCGAGCGACGTCGTCTTCGCGAACGATACGATTTACGTCGGCGAGCTCGCCTTGCGGTTCGAGGAGGTCATCGCCAAAGCCTACCTGGCGCGCGTGCAGTTGTGGTCGGACGGCTTTTACGCCACGCCCAAGATTCATTGGGACCAGCAAAAGCTGCAAGGGCGGCCGTTTTACTACTACTCGTACGGCGCGGCCGTGTCCGAAGTCGTCATCGATACGCTCACGGGCGAGATGCGCGTCGTGCGCGCCGACGCGCTGCACGACGTCGGCGCTTCGCTCAATCCGGCGCTCGACATCGGGCAGGTCGAAGGGGGCTTCATCCAGGGCATGGGCTGGCTCACGACCGAGGAGCTCTGGTGGAACGCGGGCGGCAAGCTGATGACGCACGCTCCCTCGACCTACAAGATTCCGACCGTGAACGACTGCCCGCCCGATTTGCGCGTGCGTTTGTTCGACAACCGCAACGCGGAGGACAGCATTCACCGCTCGAAAGCGGTCGGCGAGCCGCCGCTTCTGTTGCCGTTTTCCGTGTTCTTCGCGATTCGCGACGCCGTCGCGAGCGTGGGCGATTACGAAGTGAATCCGCCGTTGAACGCCCCGGCCACGGCCGAGGAGATCCTGAAGGCGGTGGCCGCCGTGCGAGCGGCACGCGCGGGGAGTGCCGTATGAAACCGTGCTCGTTCGCGCCGGCGCCGAGCGCGAGTGCGCCGCCGCTGCACGTCGTGCTGTTCGGCGCCGGACACGTCGGCCACGCGCTCGTGACGCTGCTCGGCACGCTGCCTTGCGTCGTGCAATGGGTCGATGCGCGCGACGAATGTTTCCCCGACGAGGTGCCGGCGAACGTGCAGATCGAGGCCACCGATACGCCCGAAGCCGTCATCGATGCGGCGCCTGCCGGCGCCTGCCTGCTCGTGATGACGCACAATCATGCGCTCGACTTCGCCTTGGCCGAGCGCATCATGCGTCGCCGCGACTTCGGTTACTTCGGCATGATCGGCTCGAAGACCAAGCGCGTGAAGTTCGAGCGGCGTTTGATCGACCGCGGGGTCGAGCCCGAGCGCCTGCACGAGATGGTGTGCCCGATCGGCGTGCCGGGCATCGTCGACAAAGCCCCGTCCTCGATCGCGGTGGCCGTCTGCGCCCAGTTGATGCAAGTGCGCGCGCGACGCCAGCGGGCGCTTGCGGCGACCGGTCAGGACGCAAGGTCCGCGCCGCCACGCGTATCGGCGCACCCATAGCCGCTCGCGGTCCCGCTTTCGCGCTTTTTTGCAGGCGCGGGCGAGCTTGCTCGCAGCATTTTCCTTCGGCATCCCTTATGCTGCTCGGCGATGCGCTGTGCAGCGGAATTGCGTTGGCCCCCTCCCGACCGAGGTGCCGCGCGCTTCCGCGCCCGGCCAGAGCGCGCCTGTCGCGCGCCCAATCGATCGAGGAACCCGCCATGAGCCGTTTGTTCGAGCCGATGACCATCGGCAAGCTTGCGCTGTCCAACCGCATCGTGATCGCCCCGATGTGCCAATACTCCGCCGAAGGGGGGAGCGCCACCGACTGGCACATGATCCATCTCGGCCATCTTGCGCTGTCGGGCGCCGGCATGCTGATCCTCGAGGCGACGGCCGTCTCGCCCGAGGGCCGCATCTCCGCGAGCGATCTCGGCCTTTATTCGGACGATAACGAAACGGCGCTCGCGCGTGTGCTCAAGGCCGTGCGGACGTACTCGCCGATCGCGGTGGCCGTGCAACTCGGGCACGCGGGCCGTAAGGGATCGAGCCGCTCGCCCTGGGAGGGCGGCGCGCAAATCCGCTCCGGCGAACCGCTCGGCTGGAAGACGGTGGCCCCATCGCCCGTGCCGCATGCCAGCGACGAAGAGGCGCCGGTCATGCTCGATCGCGCGGGCATGGACAAGGTGCGCGACGACTTCGTGGCCGCGGCCGAACGCGCGGCGCGACTGGGCATCGACGGCATCGAAATCCATGCGGCGCACGGCTATTTGCTGCATCAGTTTCTTTCGCCGCTCGCCAACCATCGAGACGACGAGTACGGCGGCAGCCTAGAAAACCGGATGCGCTTTCCGATCGAGGTATTCGAGGCCGTGCGCGCCGCGTTCCCCGCCGAACGCCCGGTTTGGGCCCGCATCTCGGCGACTGACTGGGTACCGGGCGGTTGGGACGTGGAAGGCACGGTGGCTTTGTCGAACGAATTGAAGGCCCGCGGCTGCGCAGCGATTCACGTGACGACCGGCGGCGTCTCGCCCGAGCAGGCGATCAAGCTCGGGCCCGGCTACCAAGTGCCGTACGCCCAGCGCGTGAAGGCCGAAGTGGGCCTGCCGACGATCGCGGTCGGTCTCATCACCGAAGCGCGGCAGGCCGAGGCGATCATCGCCAATGGCGAAGCCGATGCCGTGTCGCTCGCGCGGGCGATGCTCTACGATCCGCGCTGGCCCTGGCATGCGGCCGCCGAGCTCGGAGCCCGCGTGCATGCGCCGAAGCAATACTGGCGCTCGCAGCCGCGTGAGTACAAGGACCTGTTCGTCGACGCGGCCTTCGGTAAGCGATAACGATGCCGCAGGGTCAAGACCCGCCGCGCAAGCCGCGGCTGCCTCGTCTGCCGAAGGCGCTGCGCGCGCCGCGGCCGCCGCGCTTCGTCGCGCGCGTCATTGCGATTTCTTGGCGCGATCTGGCCGTCTCGACCGGGCCGATCCTGCTGATCTCGGCCGCTGCGATCTGGCTTGCCATTCGGCTGATCCAACCCGCCCCGCCGAGCACGCTGACGATCACGGCCGGGCCGGTCGGCAGTTCGTTTTGGAATGCGGCGCAGCAATACAAAACGATCCTCGCGCGCAACGGGATCGCGCTGCAGGTATTGCCGTCCGCGGGATCGCTGCAGAACCTCGAACGGCTGTCCGATCCGAACTTGGCCGTCGACGTCGGTTTCGTCCAAAGCGGGGTCTCGCTCGCGTCCCAAGGCGCGCAGGCGGCGAGCGCATCGCAAGCGGCGGCGGCGTCATTGCCCGCTGCGCCAGTACCGGCCAGCGCCTCAGCGCAGGCGAGTGCCGCAAGTGCCGCAAGTGCCGCGGGTACATCGACTACGACCGGCGGCGAGCCGCCCGCGCAGCAGCGCAACGGCGCCCGCCTCGTCTCGCTGGGCAGCGTCTCTTATGTCCCGCTCGTCATCTTCTACGAGGGGCGCGAGCGCTCGCGTTTGTCGGCGTTCTCGGGTCAGCGGCTCGCGATCGGCCCCGAGGGCAGCGGCACGCGCGCGTTGGCGCTGGCGCTGCTGCGCGCCAACGGCATCGTGCCGGATGAGGGCACGACGCTGCTGCCGCTCACGGGCGAAGCGGCGGCGCATGCGCTGACGGAGCATCGGATCGACGCCGCGTTCCTCGCCGGCGATTCGGCGCAGCCGCCCGTCATGGCCAGGCTGTTGCGCACCCCGGGCGTGCGGCTTTTCTCGTTCTCCCAGGCTCGCGCGTATGCGCGCCGCTTTCCGTATCTGACCGATATCGAGTTGCCGATGGGGGCCTTCGATCTCGGCAAGAACTTGCCGCCGGCGCCCGTGCACACGATTGCGCCGACCGCCGAGCTCGTCGCGCGCGACTCGCTGCATCCGGCGCTCTCCGATCTGCTGATCGAAGCGGCCAAGCAAGTGCACTCACGCGCGAACCTCCTGCAAAACGCCGGCGAATTTCCGTCGCCGGTCATGCACGATTTTCCGATCAGCGACGATGCCGCGCGTTACTACAAATCGGGCAAGAGCTTCCTGTATCGTCTGCTGCCGTTTTGGCTGGCCAGCCTCGTCGACCGGCTGATCGTGTTGATCGTGCCGATCATCGTCGTCTTGATCCCCGGTGTCAGATTGATCCCCTCCTTGTACGCCTGGCGTGTGAAGTCGCGCATTTACCGATGGTACGGCGCGCTGATCGCGATCGAGCGCTCGGCCCTCGACGAAACGGCCAGCGAAGAGGAACGCACCGCATCGCTCGCCAAGCTCGTCGAGATCGAAGCCGCCGTGAACCGGCTGAAGATGCCGCTCGCGTACGCCGATCAGTTCTACGTGCTGCGCGAACATATCGGATTCGTGCGCGCGCGGCTCGCGCAAGCGTGGGGCGAGCGCGCGCATACGGACACGGAGGCGGGCGGCGCGTAATATGCGTCACATGCGGCAGACGGCTGGCCCTGCGTCCCGACGAGCAGCAACCGGAGATTTTCATGACCCAACCGATCGACGCGGCATCGCCGCTGTGGTTCTACGATTTCGTGTCGCCGTTCTCGTACCTGTTGCTCGAGCAGCACGACAAGTGGCCGAGCATGCCGTTCTCGCTCGTGCCCGTTTCCGTCTATGCGCTGTATCGGCATTGGGGCCAGCGCCCCACGAACGAAGTGCCGCAAAAACGCACGTTCGTCTATCGGCATGCGCTGTTTCGCGCGGAGCAGCTCGGCATTCCGTTCAAGATGCCGCCGGCTCACCCGTTCGATTCGACGAAAGCGCTGCTGCTCGCCAGCGCGATCGAAGCCGATGTCCCGGCCGTCTGTTCGATCTTCCGATTCATCTGGCGTGACGGCCGCGATCCGTCCACGCCCGACGGCTTCGCCGATTTGTGTCAATTGCTGAACGTGTCGCATGGCGAGCGGCTGATCGAACACCCCGATACGAAGGCTCGCTTGCAGCGAAATTTCGACGATGCGCTTGCGCTCGGCGTATTCGGCGTGCCGACGTTCCGGCTGCACCGGCAGTTGTTCTGGGGCGAGGATGCGTTGCCGATGGTGCTGTATTGCGCGCGTTCGCCGGGCTGGCTCGAATCGCCCGAAGTCAAACGTATCAGCACGTTGCCGAGCGGGATGACGACGTGATTGCGCCCACGCGCCGCGAAAGCGGCCAGCAAGCGCCAGCGAACGAGGCACGCAGCGCCGACTCGCTCGATATCTGGCTGCTGCGCGTGCTGCGCACGTTGCTGACCGAGCGCAGCGTCACGCAAACGGCGCTGCGATTGAATCAAACGCAGCCCGCGATCAGTACCGCGCTGCGCAAGCTGCGCGAAACGCTGAACGATCCGATCCTCGTGCGCGGCAAGACGGGCATGGTGCCGACCGAGTTCGGCGCGTCGCTGCTCGGGCCCACTCAGCGCGCGTTGCGCGACGTCGATTTCGTCGCCACGCCGCACGGCAATTTCGACCCGGCCGCGACGCGGCGCATGTTTCGTATCGCCGCGCCCGATTACCTGAACGACTTCTTCATGCCGACGCTGATCGCGCGTTTTCGCGAGGCGGCACCGCAAGCGCGGCTCGAAATCGATTCCCTCAATCCCGGGCTCGATCACGGCGCGGCGCTCGAGGCGGGGGAGCTCGACCTCGTCGTCGGCAATTGGCCGAAACCGGACGCGCGCTTCGCGCGCAGCGATTTGTTCAGCGATACCGTCGTGTGCATGATGCGCGGCGATCATCCGCTCGCGCGGGAGCCGCTCACGCTCGAGGGCTATCTCGGCGCCGCGCATCTTGCGCCCACGCCGTATAGCGGCGCGCGGCGCAATGCGATCGAGATCGGGCTCGCGCGGGCGGGCGCGGCTCGGCGCGTCGTCACGACGCTGCCGTACTTCGGCCTCGTGCCGCAGGTGCTGCTGCACTCCGACCTGATCTTCACGACGACGCGGCGCTTCGCGATGCACTACGCGCGGATGCTGCCGCTGGCCGTGTGCGAGGCGCCGATCCCGTTTCCGCGCATCAAGTGCTACCAGATGTGGCATCCGCAGCCGGACCGGCCGCACGATCTCGCCTGGCTGCGCGCGCTCGTGGACGAGGTGTCCGCGCAACTCACGGTGCGCTCGCGCAAGAACGAAGCGTAAGCGCGCCCGAGCCCGAGCCCGAGCCCGCACGCCTTCAACGCTCGCTCGCGCGCCGCCGCTCGGCGATCCGGTACTCGGTCGGCGAAATCGACAGCCGCTTGCGGAACATCTTGGCTAAGCCGTCGCCGCTGCCCACGCCGCAGCGGCGCGCGATCTTGTCGACGGGCAAATCCGTGCCGACGAGCAGCACGCAACTCGCATCGAGCCGCGCACGGACCAAATACTCCGACGGCGTGATGCCCATCTGCGACTTGAAGCGCCGCAAGAAGCTGCGCTCGCTCATCGCGGCAACTTCCGCGGCCTTGGCCACTGAGATCGGCTGGCCGTAGTTTTCGCGGATCCAGCGCGCCGCCGTGTCGATTTTCTCGCGGGCGCCGCCATCCTCGAGTTCGCCGAGCACGGCCCCCAACCGGCGCCAAGCGCCCGGCACGGCGCGCTCCGCGATGGCTCGGGCGGCCTGAGCGCCACGGTCGCGCTTGACGATCGACAGCGCGCACGCAACCGGCCCCAGCGGATCGTCGAGCGCGATGGGCGGCTCGGCGTGCTTGGCCGGGTGCGCGGCAAGATGGGTGGCCTGAGCCGGGCCCAGCGTGAACGGTCTGCCTTCGGCGTCGCCGGCGGGAACGCTCGCCGCGGCGGCGAGGATCGCCGCGCCTTCGCCGACCGCCCGCACGGTTTCCGTGCGTTCCAATAAGGCGCGCAAGCGGTGCGCGAACGATTCGTCGGATGCAAGGCGCGCGGCGCCTCGGCCCCCGGGAATGAACAGCGCATGCAAGCCGGTCGCCGCGTGCGCGTCGAGGTTGTCGGACCATACGCGCATCGTGGCGCTGCTGGCGATACTGCCGCCCGTGTTCGACATGACGATCAGCACATACGGCTCGGCGGCTGCGGCCGGGGAAAGCGAAGGCGGCGCGGCGGCCGAAGAGGCCGAAGAGGCCGAGGAGGCCGAAGAGGCCGATGAGGGATCGAACCTCGACGCCGGGCTCACGGGTTCGTCGTCCGAGGCGATCGGGCGCGCTCGAGCGGGCGCGGGGCGTTCGCCTTCGAGGTCGTCCGCGAGCCGGAACACTTCCGCGATGGAACTCGCTTCGACGAGCGAAAACCCGTCGTACACGAGGATAGCGATGCGCTTGGCCATGTGGGGGCAGGCGTGACATGCCGCGTGCACGTGACGCAGGCGGCGCGAGTCCAATGGGTCGCATGGTATGCGCGAGCGGCGCCCGCACCGCCACCTAGTCGGAAAAACGCGAGATGTTGTCAGATGCCTTCGATACCGGGACGTCTCCATACGCGCCGCCGTTCATTGACCGGCGTACCCGGCGGGCGCCGTCACGTGCGCCTTGATCGCCGATAGGTTCGTCGAGACGACGTAGATCGGCGATTCGGTCAGCGTGAGCGCGACGCGGCCTTGGCGGTAAGGCAAGCGAGCGGCGTTGCCCATCGCGTCGAAGACGGTGACTTGCCCCGAGGTGCCCGCGGCATCGACTTGCAGCGTGTACGGCACGCTATAAGTCGCGCTGAATCCCGAGGTGGCGTTCCAGTGCGCGTTCTCGTGCGTCCACAGCGCCGTGACGACTTTCCCGCCGTTCAATCGTTGGAACGCGTAGCCGTAGACGCCGGCCGGGACGTCGTTCAAATGGCCGAGGGTGGTGGTGCCGTCGATGAGGCGGGTCATCGCGCACACCGCCATGGCGGCTGGCTTGGGGCTGATGTCGCGCGCACCGTAAGCGCCTCTCGCATGTTCGAGATCGAAGAACAATCCGTAACCGGGCGGCGACTCCGGTATGTCCGACGAATAAAACACATAGGTCATGTCGACCCCTTCGCCGAGCAAGATCAAATGCGTGCGTGCCACCACGGCGCCTTGAGCGAAGAGGACGTTTTGCGTCGGAAAATCGTTGCCGTACTGCGCGCCGATGTCGTAGCTGATGCCGGTCTCGGTGGCGAACAATTTCGCCCCCGGCGACAGCGTTCGCGTCATCCATGCACGCAAATCGCGCAGCGAGGCCGGCAAGGCGTTCGCGGCCACGGCCGGATCCGGCTCGGTCGCAAGCCGCTCGGGCGGATGCGAGGGGGACGTGCCCGCGTCGTAGTAGCCGTGGATCGTGAGGCCATCGAGATAGCGGCCGATGTGGAGCGGTGCGAGGCGCGCGAGCCAGCGTACGTTTTCGCGCACGGACGCATTGGTCGGACCCATGACGACGGCATGCGGATCGGCGGCGTGAATCGCCTCGTAGCTCACGCGGTATAGGTCGACGAAATGCGCGTCGGTGTCGAGCCACGGCAGGCCCCCGTCGTAATCGGGCTCCCAGGTGACTTGGTAGTAGTTGTGCTGTTGAGTGGGGAAGTAGGCGGCGCGGATGCGGGCCGAATCGGCGCCGACGCGGCTCAAATAGCTCGCATAGGCGGCCTCCGAGAGCGGCGCGTAGCTATGCGTCGCCGCGCCGGTCGGGCTTGCCCATCCGGGAATGCCGTCCAATTGGATCAAGCGCATGATGTCGCCTTGCCTGAAATACGGGGCGAGCGTCGCGGGGCCGGGCTTGAAGGTATCGGGGTGCGCCGGCTCTTCGATGTACCAGTTGCGCGTGTCGTTGGCCCACGACAATCCGAGCGCCGGATAGAGCGGACGATAACCGTCGCCGTCGCAACATCGCTGCCCCGCGCGCAGGTAGTTGGCGCCCTGGCCGCCGAACCGGTGTTGATCTTCGTGCGCATACGAAACGGGCGGCAGCGCCGAGGAAACGTCGGGCAAGACACCGAACGTGGCGATGCCGGCCGGGCGCGTGCCGCGCCGCGCGAGCCTCTGGCCGCCGTGGACGAGCGACGCCATGACCGCGAAGTAGCCGGCCCGCGACGACGTGCAGTCGAGCGAGGCGCTCGCGTTCCCGGCATCGATGGGCAAACGGCCGGCGGAGCGCACGACGTTCCATGCGTCGCGGATTTGCCATTCGATCGTGTCGGCTTTGGATGTCCGCGCCGCGAGCGTCACCTTGAACGGCTCGCCGAGCGCGACGAGCCGTGTGCCGTCGCGGCTCACGATGTCCGCGTCGATGCCGTCGGCGAGCGCGTGGTCTTGCTCGCGCGAATCGGGCGGCACCGCCGCGTGCGCCGTGCAACTTAGCTGGCCTGGTGTGAGCAGCGCGCCCGAGGCGGCGGACGCCTCGCCGGGACCGGCCGGCGCGGCGGTATCCCGGTTCGCTTCGGAATCGGCGCGGCCGCATGCGGCGAGCGAGACGGACAACAAGAGCAGGGCCGCGATGGCGGGGCGAAGAGGGGCGGGGGCGGCGCGGCGCCTGCCGGCGACGCCCGCGGTAGCGCGCGCCGAGCCGCGGCGGGCGGCATTCGACCGGTGAACGGTAGGGGCAGCGAGATGCATGAGTCGCCTCGGGCCGGTGCGACGTTGCGTGTTTCGGATCGACCCTAGAGTGCAACACGCAACGCGCCGCGCCTCCGTGCCCGATCGAACGAAACCGAGCGGAAGAACGTGGCGCGCCGCGCCGGCGCGGCGCTGATCCCGCTTCTGCCTTCCGTTATGAGCCGGTATAACCCGCCGGCACGGTTGCGTTCGCCTTCATGACCGCTGCGTTGACGGAGACGACGTAAATCGGCGATTCGGTCAGCGTCAACGCGACTTGGCCGTTCGTGTAGGGCACGGTGGCGGCGTTGCCCATCGCATCGAGGACAGTGACTTGCCCCGAAGTGCCCGCGCTATCGACCTGCAGCGTGTACGGCACGCTATACGTCGCACTAAACCCCGAGGTGCTGTTCCAGTGCGCGTTGTCGTGCGTCCATAGCGCCGTCACGACCTTGCCGCCGCCGAGCTTTTGAAACGCGTAGCCGTATACGCCGGGCGGGACGCCGTTCAGGTATCCGAGCGTGGTCGTGCCGTCGAGGATGCGCGTCATGGCGGCCACTTCCATGGCGGCCGGTTTCGGGCTGATGTTGCTTGCGCCGTACGTGCCGTTCGCATCGTTCAGGTCGAAGAACATGCCGTAGCCGGGCGGCGAATCGGGCGTATCCGACGAATAGAACACGTACGACATGTCGGCGCCTTCGCCGAGCAAGATCAAGTGCGTGCGCGCGACGACCGCGCCGTGCGCGAACAGCACGTTCGGCGTCGGATAGTTGGGACCGTACGCGCTCCCCTGGTCGTAGCTGATGCCCGTTTCGGTCACGAATAGCTTCGCGCCCGGTTTGAGCAGGCTCGTCATCGTCCCGCGCAGCTCGCGCATCGACGCCGGCAACGCGTTGGCCGCCGTGGCCGGATCGGGGTCGGTGGCAAGGCGCTCGGGCGGATGCGACGGCGAGGTGCCCGCATCGTAGTAGCCGTGTATCGTCAGACCGTCGAGATACTGGGCGATGCCGAGCGGAGCGAGCCGTTTGAGCCACGCGGTGTTCGATCGCACCATCGCCGCGGTGACGCCCATGACGACGGCGTTCGGATCGGTCGAATGCACGCCGTTGTAGGCGGCTTGGTACATCGCGACGAGATTCGCATCCGTATCGACCCACTGCGTCGGTCCGCCGCCATCGGGCTCCCATGTGATCTGGTAATAGTCTTTCGCTTGATTCGGAAAGTAGGCGGCGCGGATCTGAGCCGAATCGGTTCCGACACGGCTCGCGTAGTTTTGGAAGGCCGATTCCGACGCGGGGGCATACCCTTCGGTTTGCGCGCCCGTGGGGCTCGCCCAGCCCGGAATGCCATCGAGCTGAATGAGCCGCATGATATCGCCGGCCTTCAAGTACGGTGCCAGCGTGTTCGTGCCGGGGACGAACGTGTTCGCTCCATTCGGCTCTTCGACGTACCAACTGCGCGTGTCGTTGGCCCATGACAGGCCGAGATCGGTGTCGAGCGGACGATAGCCGTCGCCGCTGCAACAGGTTTGGCCTGGTTGCAGGTAATCGGTGCCCTGGCCGCCGAAACGGTGCTGGTCCTCATGCGCATAGGTGGGCGACGGAAGCAATGCCGAGACGTCGGGGCGCACGCCGAACGTCGCGATGCCGCTCGGGCGCGTGCCGAGCGAGGGCAGCGCGTTCGCGGACGTCACGAGCGAGGCCGCGACCGAAAAGTATCCGGCGAGCGTCGACGAACAGCGCAGCGTGACGGTTTGCGCGCCGGCGTTCACGGGAAAATGCCCGCTCGCTCGCACGACATTCCAATCGTCGAGCACTTGCCAAGAGACCGAGTCGCTCGCCGAGGCGCGCGTCGTGATGGATAGGTTGAACGCGGTGCCGAGCGCAAACGTGCGCGTGCCGTCGCTGCCGGGCGTGTCCGCTTCGATCGCGGGGCCGCTGCCGGCCGCGCTCGCGGCCGCGGACGGTTGGCCGCAACTGAGCGCTTGGCCGCCGGCCGCGACGACCGGGGTGAGCGTGCTCGATTGGCCCGCAGGCGTCGCGCCGGCCGGGCTCGTGCCGCCGGCCGAGGCCGAGCTCACGTTGCCGGCGGCGTTGGATGGGGCGCCTGCGCTCCCGCCCGAGCCGCCACAGGCGGTCAATAGCGAAAGCGCGGCGACGGCGGCGCAGCGATGCAAATAGGCGCGGCGCGCGCGAGTGGGCAAGTGATGCGTCATCGATCGTCGAGTCGTGGTCGGTGCGCCGAGGCTTCGCGAGCAGGCAAAGCGCGGCGCCGCGCATCGATGGACGCGATGCGCGTGGTTTCGCCAAAGGCGAGGTCAATGGGGAAGTGGCGCGGCGCTCGTTCGGCACGGGCGGCCGGAGCGAACGTTCGAAGTATCGTGCGAAGAATAGGATTGTCACGCCGGCGCCTGAGGTCCGACGAAAGCCTGATTTCACACGAATCGCAGCCGAGAGACTACAAGTTTTGCCGCGCTTTTAGGAGCGTCCGATCTAGTCGATTTGCGCATCGTGCCGTGGCGGATTAGGACGCCTGCGTAGCGGGTGGCGGCTCGTGCGTGGTCGCCATCCTTCTTATCGAACGACGAATGGCGTGTGCCCTTCGAGGTCAACCTTACCGCTACACGACGGCTATCGATGCGTGCGCGCGACGGCCACGATAAGACGGCTACACAGGCCTCGCGGGTACGAACGCACGTTGCCGGCCCAGCGATGCTGCGCCGCGCAAGCAAGGCGTCTTCCGCTCTCGAATGACTATTGGACGAAAAATCGAAATACGAATGGGTTAAAAGACGCTGATGCATTGATTGCGATTTTCAATCGCGCTAAATGAATCACCGATGAAACATGCCGTGCAATGATTTCAATTATTTTTCGACGATAGGAAAGTGGAAACGAAGAAGGCGCCGCCGCTGCGACACGCGGAGAATATGCGGTTGCATCACGGCCAATGTGGCCTCAACAACACAGCGATCCAACCGCAGCCGTTATCGTCACCCCATGCGTTTGCGCGCATGCGGCCGTAGCGAAGACCGCGCGCGCCACGCATCCGGACAGTCCCGGTGAGCGCTTGCCGCGCGCCGGGCTCGATCGGCTCAATCGAAGCCGGCGTCATCAAGCAGCACTTCGGCCGCGCATAACGAAGCAACACACAACAACACACAGCAACGCACGATCGGGGACCTCGAGCGTCGAAAAACGCGCGGTGTCCGGCATGGCTTTTGCCGGGGCGGCGTGTCGTTTTTCGGCTAATTGCTGGGCAATAGCGACGGCTTTCTCGACGATTTGTCCGATTCGCCCAGGCATGCAAGACGGGCTGTAAACATCGGTTAAAACATTAGGCGGTATCCGCCGGAATCTATCCGACAAGATGTCGCCGAATTACGTCATGCGATCCGCACAGCGGACGGGTACTGCCTACGATGCACTGCACTACGAGGGGGATCCGGACCATGCCGGCGATGATTCGTGAGGGAAATATCATGCCTTACGCGAGTACCGAACCCACACTAACGGGATGGTGGCGCGCCAGCGCGCAAAACGCTCCGAGCGCCACGCGGCGTATCGCGATCGTGCTATTCGACGGCTTCTCCTTGCTCGGAACGGGCCTCGTCGCCGAAGTTTTCCATGTGGCCAACGAGTTGGCTTGCACGAGCGCTCGTCACTTGCAGGCCTATGACATCGCGTTCCTGTCGGCCGAAGGCGGCAACGTGCGCTGCGCCTCGTCGGTGCGGGTCTGGACCGACGGCCTCGATGCGCGGCATTACACGGGCTTCGACGCGCTCTTCATAGCGGGCGGTAAAGGGGCACGGGCCGCGGCGGCCGACGAGCGCCTGATCGGTTGGCTGCGCCACGTGCAGACGAAAACGGCCAATATCCGCGCGATCGGCGAGGGCAGCTTGCTGCTCGAGGCGGCCGGAATCGACGGCATCGACAAGGTCTATCACTTCGGCTCCTATCTGCGGCAGACGGCGCGCGAAGACGATGCGGACGAGCGGCTCGAGCCCATGAAGGGCGCGTTGACGATGGTCAAGCGCGATCTCGGCCTCGAACTCGCGCGCGCGGTGGCCGAGCGCTTGATGCCCGGATCGAGCGCGCGTTTCGTGCCGTTGCTCGGCGACGGCTGCGCGGCCAGCGCGGGCGACAAGATTCGCGCGGCCGCGCGCTGGCTGCAGGAAAACTGCGAGCGTCCCATTTCGATCGCCGATGCCGCCCAAGTGGCCGCGATGAGCGAGCGCAATTTCCTGCGCCGCTTCAAGCTCGAATTGGGTACGACGCCCTCGGACTATTTGTTGCAAGCGCGTCTGGCCATCACGTGCAGCTTGCTGATCGACTCCGAGTTGCCCGTCGATAAGATCGCGCGCCGCAGCGGCATGGGCAACGGCGATCGCCTGGCGAAAATCTTTCGCAAACGGATGATGATTTCGCCCACCGAATTCCGCTCGCAAAGCCGCCGCGGCGCCGGCGGTTGAACGGGGAGCATCGGTATGAGGTTCGATCTGCGTCGATACGAGCGCGCCGGTGCGGGGCCGCATCTCGCGCCGCCGGCCACCGCCGAGAAGGTCGGCGACGAACGCGGCGCGCGCGTCGCGTGCCGCCGGTTGGTGCCCGTCGTGCTGGCGGGCGGGGCGGGCACACGCCTGTGGCCGATGTCGCGCGAGCACTATCCGAAGCAGTTGATCGACGTGATCGGCGCCGACTCGTTGCTGCAAGCGACGGCGCATCGCATGGACGGCTTCGCGCCGGAGTGGGACGTGGCCGATGCGCCGCTCGTCGTATGCGGCGACGAGCACGCTTTCATCATCGCCGAACAACTGCGTGCGAGCGGCGTGACGCCGCGTTTGATCGTCGAGCCGGAGCGCCGGGATACGGCGCCCGCCTTGACGTTGGCCGCCGCGCTCACGTGCCGGCGCGATGGCGATGCGATCCTCGTCGTGATGCCGGCCGATCACGCCATCGCCGATGTCCGCGCCTTGCAGGGGGCTATCGAATTGGCGGCGCGTCATGCGCAGCGCGGCGACATCGCGGCGCTGGGCGTGCCGCCGACACGGCCGGACACCGGCTTCGGTTACGTGCGCATCGGCGATGCGCTCGGCGACGGCGCGCATCGGATCGACCGCTTCGTGGAAAAGCCGCCCGCGCAGCTCGCTTCGCAATATGTCGCGAACGGCGGCTACTGGTGGAACAGCGGCATCTTCGTGTTGCGTGCCTCCGTGTGGCTCGACGCGCTGCGGCGCGTCCGGCCCGAGATGCACGCGGCTTGTCTCGCGGCCGTCGCGCATGGGGTGAGCCGCGAGGCGCGCTTCGAGCCGCAACGCGATGCGTTCGCGCGCGCTCCGGCCGATTCCATCGATTACGCGGTGATGGAGAAAATCGGCGGGCCCGATGCGCCGTGCGCGGGCGTGGTCGTGCCTTTGAGCGCGGGCTGGTCCGACCTCGGCTCGTGGGATGCGGTGTGGGACGCGATGCATAAAGACACGGACGGCAACGTCGCGCGCGGGCGCGTCGTGCTGGAGGGCGCCGTCTGCACGTTCGCGCATGCCGAGAGCCGCTTGGTCGCATGCGTCGGCACGACGGATGTCGTGGTCGTCGAGACGCCCGATGCCGTGCTCGTGGCCCACCGCTCGCACGTGCAGCGTATCAAAGGGCTCGTGGCGCGTATCAAAGCCGAGCACGCGCCCGAGGCCGAGACGCATCGCAAGGTGCGCCGCCCATGGGGCTTTTACGACTCGATCGATCACGGCGATCGCTTCCAGGTCAAGCGCATCGTCGTCGCGCCGGGCGCGCGGCTGTCGCTGCAAATGCATCACCACCGGGCCGAGCATTGGGTCGTCGTGCGCGGCACCGCGCTCGTGACGCGCGGCGAAGAAGAGTTTTTGCTGAGCGAGAACGAATCGACGTTCATCCCGCTCGGCGTGCGGCATCGGCTCGGCAATCCGGGCAAGGTGCCGCTCGAAATCATCGAGGTGCAGTCGGGCGCCTATTTGGGCGAGGACGACATCGTGCGCTTCGAAGACAACTACGGCCGTTGCACGAGTGATAGGGCGGGCCCCTGAGCGCGAGGGCGATAGACCGAGCGCTTCGTTGCGGAGAACGCAGATGCGTGAAATACAAGGTGTCATGACACGGCTGTCCGATGTCGCCATCGTGCTCGCGGGTGCGGCGCTGGCCTCGCACATCCGGTTCGCGGACGGGGGCGCGCACGACTTCGTCGCGCCGTTCGTCGCGCTGACCGCCGCATTCGTGCTCGTGCTGTTTCCCGCGTTCGGCGTCTACGACTCATGGCGCGGGCGCGCCAAGCGAATGCTCGCGGGGCAGGTCGCGCTCGCATGGTTCGTCGCGCAAGCATGTGCGTTGACGGCGATGTTCTCGCTGCGCGAGATTGATTACGTGTCGCGGTTGTGGTTCGTCTATTGGAGCGCGCTCGGCGGCGCGCTCTTGATCGGCTATCGATTGGCGGCGCATGCCGTGCTCGCGCGCTTGCGGCACGCCGGTATCAACTTGCACCAAGTCGCGATCGTCGGCGCGGGCGCGCACTGCGAGGGGATCTTGCGGCGGATCGAGGCCGCCCCCGCCACGGGCTTTCGAGCGGCGGCCGTGTTCATCGCGCGCGAGCATGCGGCCAGCGCGCCCGAGTCCGATAAAGCGGCGGGCGACGGCGTGCGCCGCTTCGACGACCTCGATGCGTTCGCGCGCTACGTGCGCGGCAGCGACTTGCACGAAGTCTGGCTCGCGCTGCCGCTGTCGGAGGAACGCACGATTTTGCGCGTCGTCGGCGAGTTCCGCGACGACTTGGTCAACATCCGCTTCATGCCCGACGTGCGCTCGCTTGCCCTGTTCGAAAGCGGCGGCGTGATCGATCTGCTCGGCGTGCCGGCGATCAACCTCGTCGCCTCGCCGCTCTCGCCCAGCGCGCTGCTTGCGAAAGCGCTCTTCGACCGAGTTTTCGCGGCCTGCGCGTTGATCGGTCTCGCGCCGCTCTTGGCCGTCATCGCCGCGGCCGTCAAACTGTCCTCGCCGGGCCCCGTGCTGTTCAAGCAAAAGCGCAAGGGCGCGGACGGGCGCGTGTTCACGATGTACAAGTTCCGCACGATGCGCGTTCATGAGCAAACGCCGGGCGTCTTGCAGCAGGCGGTGCGGCACGACCCGCGCGTGACGAAGCTCGGTGGGTTCTTGCGGCATACGAGTCTCGACGAGTTGCCCCAGTTCTTCAACGTGCTGCGCGGCGACATGTCCGTGGTCGGTCCGCGCCCGCATGCGCTCGAACACGACGATCTCTACCGGAAGGTGGTCGCCGGTTACATCCATCGATACCGGATCAAGCCCGGCATCACGGGCTGGGCGCAAATCAACGGCTATCGCGGCGAAACCGATCGAATCGAAAAAATGGAGCGGCGCGTCGCGCACGATTTGTACTACCTCGGCAATTGGTCCTTCGGTCTCGACATGCGGATCATCGCGGCGACGATCGTCAAGGGATTCGTTCACAGCAACGCGTACTAGCCGCGCCTGGCGCCGCGGCTACCGGCGTGCGCTCGCGTATCGGCTCGCTCGATCGAGCCCTTCGCCCGCCACGTCACGAACAACCGGCACGGAGGACGTCATGTCTGGCTCTAACCCGCGCAGTCGTACGATCGTATCGTTAGGACTCCTGATGGCTGGTGCGTTGCTATCGGCTTGCTCGATGGTGCCGGGGCAGCGCATGGTGACGCCGCCCACGGTCGCCGAAACCGGCGGGGAATACAGCACGGAACCGAGCCAAAGCGTGCAGGTGCCGATTACCGACATCAACTTGAAGCTGATTCGGTCGATGAACGAGCAGACGCAGCAACATCCGATCTCGGATCAGACCCAGGCCCTGTTCGGCAAGCCCGCCCCGTATCGCGTCGGCCCGGGAGACGTACTGCAAATCACCGTCTGGGATCACCCCGAACTCGCCGCGGCGCTCGGGCAGCCTACGCCGACCGCGCGCACGGACGACGCTGCACCCGGCTTCGTCGTCGACGAGGCGGGCAACGTCCAGTTTCCCTATGCGGGCTCGGTGCACGTCGCGGGCGACAGCGTCGATCAGATTCAGCGCAAGATCGTCGCGCGCATCAGCAAGGTCTATAGGAAGCCCGAGGTGACGGTACGCGTCGCGTCGTTCCGGGCGAAGGAAATCTATATCGACGGCGACGTCGGCAAGCCGGGCTCCGTGCAAATCAACGACATTCCGATGACGCTGACGGAGGCGATCGGCCGCGCGGGCGGCTTCACGGGCGCGGCCGATCAAAGCCGCGTGACGCTCGTGCGCGAGGGCAAGCGCTATCCGATCAGTTTCGTCGAGCTGGTGCGATCCGGCCACAGCCCGTCGGACATCGTGCTGCGGCCCGGCGACATGGTGCACGTGGGCTCGCGCGACGAAAACGGCGTGTACGTGATGGGCGAAGTCAACAAGCCCGCCACCGTCATGCCGATGCGAGACGGGCGCCTCACGCTCGCCGAGGCGCTCTCGCAGGCCGGCAGCCTCAATCCCGGCACGGCGCAGGCGAAGCAGTTGTTCGTCATCCGCGATTCGACGGGCAGCAACCCGCAGATCTATCACCTCGACGCCACGTCGCCGGTCTCGATGGTGCTCGCGAATCAGTTCGAGCTCGAGCCGAAGGACGTCGTCTACGTCGATAACGGCGCGCTCGTGAAGTTCAACCGCGTCTTGAACCTGTTCCTGCCGGCGATCAACGCGGCGATCACGGGCGTCGTCGTGACGAAGTGATTCACGTACCGAGCGCTTACGAGGCGAGCACATCATGGCTATCGATTTCGAACGTCGTTACACCGACTTCGTACCCGGCGAGGAATTGCGTCTCTCGGATTATCTGCATGCGATCGCGACCAACTGGCGGCTCGTGGCGACGATCGCGCTCGTCGTGACGATGCTGGGCTCTGCCTATGCCTTTTTCGCGCGGCCCGTGTACAAGACCGACGCCATCATCCAAGTCGAGGAGAGCCCGAACGCCGGCAACGGGGCCGCGGGTGAATTGCGCCAGCAGATCGAACCGTTATCGCGCATGTTCGAAACGAAGGCGACGACCGCCGCCCAGATCGAATTGCTCAAGTCTCGGCTCGTCACGGAAGGGACGGTGCGCGACCTGCATCTGGATATCGGCGCCGCGCCGCGCACGCTGCCCATCGTCGGCTCCTTCACCACCGCGCTGACCACCGGCAAGTTCGGCTTCACGATGCCGCCGTTCATCGATCTCGGCGGTTTCGCCTGGGGCAACGAGCAGATCGAGGTCTCGCGCATGGATACGCCGAGCGCGCTCTTCGGCAAGACCTTCACGTTGACGGCCGGCCTGGGCGGTACGTTCACGTTGCGCGATCCGGACGGCATTGCGATAGCGAGCGGACGCGTCGGCGAGGACGTGACGGGCGCGACGGCGGCCGGTCCCGTGCGGGTGCGCGTCGATCGCTTGACGGGGCGCCCGGGTACACGGTTCGACCTTGCGCGTTCCTCGACGCTCGATACGGTCGAACGCTTGCAAAAAGCGCTCAGCGTGAAAGAGACGGCACTGCAATCGGGCGTCATCGCATTGACCCTGCAAGGCGCCGATCCCACCTTGACGGCCGATGTCGTGAACGGCATCGCGCGGCATTTCATTCAGCAAGACGTCGACCGGCGTTCGGCCGAGGCGGAGCATACGCTGGCATTTCTCGATCAACAACTGCCGCAGCTTCGCCGGGAACTGGACGCGGCCGAGCAGCGCTACAACACGTTCCGCAACAACCACGGCACCGTCGATCTGAGCGAGGAGAGCCGGCTGTTGCTGCAACAAGTGGTGGACAACAAGACCAAGCTCGCCGACCTGGAGCGCCAGCGCGCCGATCTGTCGCAGCGCTTCATGCCGAGTCATCCGGCCGTGGCCGCGCTCGATGCGCAAATCGCCCAACTGAAAGGCGCGCAAACGGAAATGACCAAGAGCGTCGCCGTGTTGCCCGACACCGAGCAGACGGCGCTGCGCTTGCTGCGCGACGTGCGCGTCGACACCGAGCTCTATACGAACATGCTGAACAGCGCGCAGCAATTGCGCGTGGCCAAGGCGGGGCAGATCGGCAACGTGCGCGTCGTCGACTTCGCGGAAGTGCCCGATAAGCCCGTATGGCCCAAGCGCGGGCTCGTCATTTTGATCGCCTTCGGCGGCGGCCTGTTCCTCGGTATCGTCGCGGCCTTCGTGCGCAAGTCGCTCTACGGCGGCGTGGAGCGCGCCGACGAAATCGAAAGCGCGCTCGGCGTGCCGGTCTTCGCGGTGGTGCCGCGCAGCGGCCTGCAATTGCGGCTTCAGCAAAACGTGGTGATGCGCCGCGAAGGGCTGCACGTGCTGGCCGCGCATTCGCCTCAGGACATCGCCGTGGAAGGCGTGCGCAGTCTGCGCACGTCGCTGCAACTCTCGCTCGACGAGGCGCCGAACAACATCGTCATGCTGACCGGTTCGCGTCCCGATGCCGGGAAGTCGTTTCTCTCCGTCAACCTCGCGGCGCTCGTGGCTTCGGCGGGTAAGCGCGTGCTCGTCATCGACGGCGATATGCGGCGCGGCGAAGTGCATTCGCATTTCGGCGTGCGGCATCAACCCGGATTGTCGGACGTGCTGCGCGGCGGCGATCTGGCGAGCGCGATTCAGCGCGAGCTACTGCCGGGGCTCGACGTGCTGACCAAGGGCTCGCTGCCGACGCATCCGTCGGAACTCCTGATGAGCGACCGCTTCCACGACGTGTTGGAAACGCTCGCGCGCGGGTATGACCTCGTCATCATCGACACGCCGCCCGTGCTGGCCGTCACCGATTCGACGCTGATCGGCAAGTATGCCGGGACGACGTTGCTCGTCGTGCGCTACGGCCGGCATCCGATCGGCGAAATCGGCGAAACCGCGAAGCGGCTCGAGACGGGCGGCGTCAATTTGAAGGGTGTGCTGCTGACCGACGTGCCGCCGGCCATGCCGCTGCTCGGAGGCTCGTACAAGGGCGGCTACTACGGCTACGAAAGCATCGCGGAGTGAGCGGGCAAAAAGGCAAGGGCGCAAACGACGACAAGCGAGGATCCGAGCATGAACCGCAAGGTGGCATTGATCACGGGTGTGACGGGGCAAGACGGCGCGTATCTGGCCGAGCTGCTGCTCGACAAGGGTTACGAGGTGCATGGTTTGAAGCGGCGCACGTCGCTGTTCAATACCGATCGCATCGATCACCTCTATCACGATCCGCACGAGGTGACCGATAGCGATCGGCAGTTGCATCTGCACTACGGCGATCTCACCGATTCGACCAGCCTCGTGCGCGTCATCCAGCAAGTGGAACCCGACGAGATCTACAACTTGGCCGCGCAAAGCCATGTCGCCGTATCGTTCGACGAGCCCGAGTACACGGCGAACGCCGACGGGCTCGGTGCGCTGCGCATCCTGGAGGCGATCCGCATGCTCGGTTGGCATCGACGCACGCGGTTCTATCAAGCCTCCACTTCCGAGTTGTATGGACTCGTGCAAGAGACGCCGCAGCGAGAGAGCACGCCGTTCTATCCGCGCAGCCCCTATGCGGTGGCCAAGCTCTTCGCCTATTGGACAACGGTCAACTACCGCGAGGCGCATGGCATTTATGCCTGCAACGGCATTTTGTTCAACCATGAGTCGCCGGTACGCGGCGAGACGTTCGTGACGCGCAAGATCACCCGTGCATTGGCGCGGATCGCGGTGGGTTTGCAGCGCGAACTCTATCTGGGCAATTTGTCGGCGCGGCGCGACTGGGGCCATGCGCGCGACTACGTCGAGATGCAATGGCTGATGTTGCAGCAAGACGAGCCGGAAGATTACGTCATCGCCACGGGCGAGCAATACAGCGTGCGCGAGTTCGTGCAGCGCGCGGCGGCCGAACTGGGGATCGAGATGCGGTTCGAGGGGGAAGGGCTCGACGAAGTGGGTATCGCCGAACGTATCCACAGTCGCGAGACGCGCATTGCACCTGGAGACGTCATCGTTCGCGTCGATCCGCGCTACTTCCGGCCGACCGAAGTCGAGACGCTGCTCGGCGATTGTTCGAAGGCGCGCGAGCGGCTCGGGTGGCAGCCCCGCACGCCGTTCGCGGCTCTCGTGCGCGAGATGGCGCTCGCCGACTATCAGATCGCACGGCGCGATGCGCTCGTGACGATGGCCGGCTTCAAGGCGCTCGAGCATCACGAGTGAGGACGCGACGATGATTGCGCAGCCACGCATTTTTGTCGCAGGGCATCGCGGCATGGTGGGCTCGGCGCTCATGCGCGAGTTCGAAGCCCATGGCTATCGGCATCTCGTCACACGCGGGCACGAGGCGCTCGACTTGACCGATCAACACGCCGTGCGCGCGTTCTTCGCCGCCGAGCGGATCGACGTCGTGCTGCTGGCCGCGGCGCGCGTCGGCGGCATTCTTGCCAATGCGACGCAACCCGCGCGCTTCATCTACGAGAACCTCGCGATCGAGACCAACGTGATCGATGCGGCCTATCGCGCCGGCGTCGCGCGGCTCGTGTTTTTCGGCTCGTCTTGTATCTATCCGAAGCAATGTCCCCAGCCGATTCGCGAGTCGTATCTACTGAGCGGCGCGTTGGAGCCGACGAACGAGCCTTATGCGATCGCGAAGATCGCGGGCCTGAAACTGTGCGAAGCCTACAACCGGCAATACGGCACGCGCTATGTCGCCTTGATGCCGACGAACCTGTACGGACCGAACGACAACTACGACCTATCCGGCTCCCACGTGCTGCCCGCGCTGATCCGCAAGGCCCACGAGGCCGTCGAATCGAATGCCGCCACGCTGACCGTGTGGGGTACCGGCGAGCCGCGCCGCGAGTTCCTGCATGTGGACGACCTGGCGAGTGCGACGCGCTTCGTGCTCGAGCGCGATCTGGCCGACGGCTTGTACAACGTCGGCGCCGGCACCGATTTGACGATCGGCGAGCTGGCGCGGCGCGTGGCGGACGTCGCGGGGTTCCGGGGCGAGATCGTGTTCGATCGGTCCAAGCCCGACGGCACGCCGCGCAAGCTGCTCGACGTGTCGCGGCTGGCGGGGCTGGGCTGGCGCGCGCGGATCGGCCTCGCCGAAGGCATTCGCGCCACCTATGCGCAATACGCCGCGCGGCAACGCGTGCCCGATGCGGCTTCTAACGGATGAACGAGCATGCCTGCCACAGTGACGATCTTTCACAACGTCGTCTGGTCGCGCCACAAAGGCGCGGTGTTCTCCGCGCTCTATAACCTCTCGGCCTCGGGCACGATTCGCTATGCGATGGTGCAGATCGCCGACACGGAGACCGATCGAATCGGCTTTTCCGAGGTCGATTATTCGTTTCACCGTTACCCGATGCGCAAGCTGTTCGACGGCTGCTACGAGGACGTGCCCGCGTGGAAGATGATCGTGCGGCTCACTTCCGAGGTCGTCAAGAGCAAGTCTGAACTCGTGGTGCTGCCCGGCTACCACCGGCCCGAGTATTGGGCGATGCTGGCCGCGTGCATCGTGACGCGCAAGCGGCGCGCGGTATTTTGCGATTCGACGGCGCTCGATCGGCCGCGCCGTTTGGCGACCTCGATTCCGAAGCGGATCTTTTTCTCGCTATGCGACGGCTATTTCGGTTTCGGCGAGCGCAGCCGCGAGTATTTGATGTCGCTCGGCGCCAAGCGCGAGCGCATTTTCGTGCCGTGCCAGGCGGCCGCGTTGCCGCGCTCGTTCTCCGCAGAGCGGGCGCTGGGCGAGCGTTTGATCGCGCGACGAGAGGGCAAGCCGGTGTTGCTCTACGTGGGCCGCCTTTCGGAAGAGAAGGCGATCGATACGTTGCTCGATGCGTTGGTGCGCGTGCGTACGGTGTTGCCCGAAACGACGCTGCGTATCGTCGGCACGGGCGGGCTGCACGATGCCTTGACGAACCGAGTGTCGTCGCTGGGCCTATGCGATGCCGTGCATTTCGTCGGCAGTTTGCAGGACGAGCCGCTGTCGCACGAGTATTTCGGCGCGACGTGCCTTGTGCTGCCGAGCCATAGCGAGCCGTGGGGGCTCGTGGTCAACGAGGCGTTGAGCCATGGTTGTCCGGCCGTGGTCAGCGATCGCTGCGGTTGCGTTCCGGAGTTGATCGTCGAAGGACAGACGGGACTATCGTTTCCGGCGGGCGACGTGGATGCGCTCACTGCCGCGCTCGTCGCGGCAACACATCGTTTCGCCGATGCCGAACAAACGGCGCGCGCTTGCATGGCACGTATCGCTCGGTTCGATCCGCGCTCGGCGGCGGCTAACATCGAGCGCGGCTGCCGGACGATGCTGCGTGCGCCGAGCGATGGCCATAGCGCATCGCGGGCGAGCGGTGTCGGGCGATGAAGCTGCTCATCTACGGCCTCAATTACGCCCCGGAGTTGACGGGCGCGGGCAAATACACGGCGGAGATGGCGGAGGCGCTGGCCGCGCGCGGCCATGAGGTGCGTGCGGTCTGCGCGCCCCCGTATTACCCCGCATGGCGTGTCGCCGACGGATGGTCGGCGTGGCGCTATGCAACGGAGACGCGCGGCGGCGTGAGCGTGCGGCGCGCGCCGTTATGGGTGCCCGCGCATCCGCACGGCGCAACGCGCATCGTGCATTTGGCTTCGTTTGCGTTGACGTCGATCGTGCCGGTGTTGGCGCAGTGGCGCTGGCGGCCGGACGTCGTGCTGGCGATCGCGCCGACGCTCGTGTGCGCCCCCGCCGCGTTGGCGCTTGCGCGCGCGACGGGGGCGCGGGCGTGGCTGCATCTGCAGGATTTCGAAGTCGATGCGGCCTTCGGGCTCGGGTTGCTACGGCACGCCTACGCGGCTCGCCTCGCCCATGCATACGAGCGCGCGGTGCTGTGCCGGTTCGATGTGGTGTCGTCGATTTCGGAAAGGATGGTCGAGCGGTTGGTCTCGCTCGGTGTGGCGCCGGCCCGTACCTTGTGTCTGCCCAATTGGGTCGACGTGGAGCGCATTCGTCCGCTCGGGCGAGCGAGCCTATACCGGAAGGAATGGGCGATCGGTTCACGTGAGAAGGTGGTGCTCTACGCGGGCAACATGGGGGCGAAGCAGGGACTGGGTTTCTTGCTCGCCGCGGCCTCGCGGCTGCTCGGGCGCGCGGACATCCGTTTCGTTTTGTGCGGCGACGGGTTGCTGCGCGACGAGTTGGCTAGGCAATGCGGCGGCCTGCCCAACTGCATGATGATCGGGCTACAGCCGGCGCAGCGGTTCAACGAGTTGCTAGGTGTGGCCGATGTGCATGTGCTGCCCCAGCTTGCCGATGCGGCCGATTTGGTCATGCCGTCGAAGCTGACGGGCATGATGGCGAGCGGGCGGGCCATCGTCGCGACGGCGCGCGAGGGGACTCAGCTTGCAGCCGTGTTGTCGGGGCGGGGCGTCGTCGTCGCGCCGGAGGATGCGGCGGCGCTGGCCGGTGCGATCGAAACGTTGGCCGACGATCCCCGGCTGCGGGCAAGGCTCGGCGCGGCCGCGAGACGATATGCGGTGCGTGAGCTTTCGGCCGGTGCGGTGATGGAGCGGCTCGAGCAGCGGGTGCTCGCGCAAGGCTCACGTGGGCGGTTGGGGCCGGCAAGCGAGGTGGCGGAGACTGCCGGTAGGGCTCACGAGGTCTCGGAGCCGCGATCGGGTGAACTCACCTAACGGTTGGCCGTGGGGGCGCGATAAGGAAAGGGAAAGGTCGCCACCCATCACCAAGGCATCCTATACACCTGTCCCACTGCCTTCCCGACGTCGCCCGGACCGTGATAGATCGATAGCGCCGATTGCGCAGGCGATTGCGTCCCGGGATCGGCGCGGTTCACTTTAGCTTCGCGCCCGGCGGGCTCGTCGTCCGCACCCGGCCGTGCGAGGCGCGGTACATGCCGCGGCTGTGCCGCTCGAGCCGGTTGCTCGGCCGCTTGGCCATAGCGAGCAGCGCGTTGCTCGCGGGTCAAGGCGCGCTCGCCGGTTCCCGCGTCCGCTTCCGTGCCGTACAGGTCGCCGGCTGGCGCGGGACCTCCCAGGAGGTTTTCCGGTTCGCCGCCCGGCGCCTCCACTCGATTCGCCTTCCCTTGCATCGGCGCATACCGCAGAGCCCGATCGCCAGCCGCCCCGTACCCGCGTTCGCTCTCTTGCGCGAGCGCAAGCGCCGCGCCGTTCAAGCAGTACAAGGCGACGAAACACGCAACCCATCGTCGGCGGACACCGGTATCCACGATCGCCTCCACGGCCCCGTTGGGACGAAGACATCGTCACCCCCGTACCCGCGCGCGCCCCGCCAAAACACAGTCGGGCGCCGCCATGCTTGGCCGCCGCCATGCGGCGGACCGGGGGCACGGCACGATAATCGTCGATGTGCCAGACACAATGCTTCGCGGTACGAAACCCATATGGACCGTCCCACGCACGACATCCCCGTCATCGACCTGAACCGGGCAGGTCGCGGCAACTACGTCGCCCGGCGCGGGCGACTCGTCGAAGCGCTTTGGTTCGTTCTCGAAGCGTGCATCGTCAACAACAAGCTGAACCCCAGCTCCGCATTGCGCGTTGCGTTATTGCGGATGTTCGGAGCAAAGATCGGCAAGGGTTGCCGCTTCGTCCATCCACTACGTGTGAAGGCCCCTTGGAATCTCGAAGTGGGCGATTGCTGTTGGTTCGGCGTGGACGTATGGCTTTATAACCAAGCGCCGATCCGCATCGGCTCCCACGTTTGCCTATCGCAAGGCACGTTTCTGACCACCGGCTCGCACGACGCCGCCGAGACGATGGATCTGCGCGTCGCGCCGATCGTCATCGACGACGGTGCCTGGATCACGTCGAAATGCGTGATCCAAAAGGGCGTGCATATTGGCCGCTCCGCGCTCGTGACACCGCTTTCGGTCGTCCACCGATCGCTCCCGCCGGGCGGTGTCTACGGCGGCAATCCGTGCCGCTTCCTGCGTCATCGCTTTCCCGCCGGGCGGTAATTGCCGCGACCTTTCGAGCCGCACGCGGCGCACGAACGCAGGTTCGATACACGTGTCTCGCGTCGTGGCGGTAGGCGCAGACATCTTGTCGGGAAGCGCGGGCGCTCCGGCCTGAAGATAAGAAAAAAGGGGGAAGCCATGTTCATCGACACGCGTGGCATCGACGAAGGCCGAGAGATCGAAACGACGGTGTGTATCGTCGGCGCGGGTGTCGCCGGCATCACGCTCGCACTTGAACTCGACCGGTGCGGGATCGATACGTGTCTGCTCGAAAGCGGCGGGTATCGGCCCGACGACGATACGCGCGACCTCTATCGAGGCGAGAACGCCGGCTTGCCGTATGCGTTCGCGGACGGTAGCCGCAGCCGTTACTTGGGCGGCAGCAGCAATTGCTGGGGCGGCTGGTGCAGACCGCTCGACCCGTGGGACTTCGACAAGCGCGACTGGGTGCCGGGCAGCGGCTGGCCGTTCGGACTCGACGAGCTTGCGCCGTATTACGCGCGCACGCACGCGTTACTGAAGCTCGGTCCGAACACGTTCGACCCACCGTTCTGGGAGCAGGCGATCGGGCGCGCCGACGTGAAGCGCATCCCGCTCGTCACGGGCAACGTGCGCGACACGATCGCGCAATTCAGCCCGCCGGCACGTTTCGGTAAGCTCTATCGCGGCGATCTCGAACGCTCGCCGCATATCCGCGTGTTCCTGCATGCGAACGTGGTGCATATCGATACGGACACCGACGCCCGCCATGTCGAACGCGTGCAAGTGGCGACGCTCACGGGACGGCGCATGACCGTCACCGCGAAGCGCTTCGTGTTGGCCGCGGGCGGTATCGAGAACGCAAGGCTGCTGCTCGCCTCCAACCGCGTGCAAGCGGCGGGCCTCGGTAATGCGTACGACAACGTCGGCCGGTACTTCATGGATCATCCGCGCATCATGTCGGCGAGCGTGCGCTTTGCTCCGGCATGGTCGCGCAACAAGCTCTACGACATCAAGTACCACTATCAAAACGCGGCCGTCGCCGCGTACGGTACGCCCATTTCGTCGCAATTCGCATTGGCGCCGGCCGTGTTGCGAAGGGAAAAGCTCCTCAACGCGCGGGTCTGGTTTTTTTCGGTGTTCTACGGAGAGGGCAGCGAAGGCGCGCAAGCGTTGATACGCTGCAAGCAAGCGTTGCTGCGGAAGGAGCAACCAGGTTGGCGCCTTGGCGACGATCTCGCGACGATGCTTAGGCATCCTATCGATACGGCGGGATTCGGATTGACGCGGCTCTTGCAGCCGCGCGCATTGATCCGCGACGTGAAACTGCAAGCGATCGTCGAAGCGCAACCTAACCGCGAGAGCCGCGTCACGCTCGGCAACCAATGCGACCGGCTCGGCATGCCGCGCGTGAAAGTGGCCTGGCGGCTCACCGAACTTGCGCAGCGCACGTTCGATCGTACGTTCGAGTTGCTGGCCGAGGAGTTGCGCGCGAGCGCGGTGGCGCAAGTGCGGCTCGATGCGCCGCTCGAGGGGCGCGCCTGGCCGGAGTCGCTCGAAGGCACCTGGCATCATATGGGCACGACGCGTATGCACGACTCGGCGCGAGAGGGCGTCGTCGATCGGCATTGCAAGGTGTTCGGCATCGACAATCTCTTCGTCGCCGGAAGTTCTGTGTTTCCGACGGTCGGCGCGAATTTTCCGACGATCACGATCGCCGCGCTCGCGCTGCGCCTCGCCGGTCATCTCGTGAAATCGCTCCATACGGCCGATGCCGTGGCCGCACCGTCGCCGTGCGGTGTCGAGCCGGGTGAGGAGAGCGTCGCGGCGGCGCGCGTCGCGGTGCCGTTCGCTTCGGCGTTGATGCGCATCGTCAGGCATTGACCCGCCGCGCTGCCCGGTGGGCTTAGTCGCAAGGCGAGGCGAGATGTGGCGAGCTTGCGCCGCCTGCATAGGCATCGGCCCGGCGGTCTGGTTCGAGTACGCCGAGCAACGCGCGTACGTGCGCCTCGATCGCGAAGCGAGTCGAGAACGCGAGCCGCGCTCGAGCGCGCATGCGCTCGGCGTCGCATCGATCGAGCGAAAGCCAGCGGCGCAGGTTCGCGAGCGTGCCGTCGATTGTGTCCGGTGCTACAAACCCCGCGCCATCGGCCTCGACCTCGCGCCAAATGTTGATCTTGTCGGAAATCAGCACGGGCGTGCCGCTCGCCAGCGCCTCGGTCACGGCAATGCCGAAGTTCTCTTGATGCGAAGGCAGGATGAATGCATCGCTCGCCGCGAAGGCGCCCCACTTCAAATCGTGCTGCAGTAGACCGGTCCAGGTGACGCGCGCCGCGATGCCCAGCTCGCGCGCAAGCGCTTGAAGGTGAGCGACGATCCTGGCGTCACCCGTCCCGGCCATGAGGAGGTGAAGCCGAGGCTCCATCGGCGCGACGCGCGCGAAGGCTTCGAGCAGGAGGTCGCAGCCCTTTTTCGGATGGATTCGCCCGAGAAAAAGGATCGAGCGTTGCGTAGCGAGCGCGGGGTACCGATGCAAGAAGAGCGCGCGCAGGCGCGCGGTATCGGCAGGCGGTGCCGGCGTTGCGCAAGGCACGATTCGCTCGCGTGCGCGATAGAGCCAAAACGATTGCCGGGCGAGCAGGCGTTCCTCCTCGGTCGTGAAGAGCACGGCGCGCGCGTCGCGTAGCACGCGATATTCTCCCCATGGCCAATAGAGCCACTTCTTTAGGTGCTTGAGCGGGAACGCATGCTTGAACCACGGATCGAGCATGCCGTGCGCGAATACGTAGTAGGGAACGTCGAGGCTGCGCAATGCTTGTCTTGCCGCCAAGCCGTGGTACTGCCACAGGCCATGGACGATGACGGCATCGAACCGTGGCGCGTGCCGGCGCAGCCAGACGGGCGCGTGCGGCGCAAAACCGTAGATTCCTCGTCCCGGGCCGAGCGGTTGGACGCGCACGGGCGCGTCGGATAGCCACGTCGCGTCCGGCGCGTCCAGCGTCGCAATTTCGACCGCATGCCCGAGGGCGGAAAAGGCGAGGGCGCTTTGCCGCGCGGCTTGAACCGTCCCGCCCGCGGCTGGGTCGAGCGTGGGCAATAGATGAAGCAGTCTCATGGCGCGAGGGCGCGGATGTGGCGCGCGTTCGATCGATGCGATTCGATCTCCGCCGTCGATCGTGTTTCATGGCGCGCGCGCCGCGTGAGTTGCGCGTGCATCGCGACCATGAGCCCGAGCCCGACGCCGAATACGAGCCCCGCGAATCGAGGGCCGAGCGGATTGCCGCCGATCGAAGCAGCCGGGAGCGCCGCGGTCAGCAAGATCGCTCGGCCGAGCACCGGCAGTTGCGGCGCATCGGGCACATGGGCACGCCAGCGCCGATACGTGATCGCGCAGCGGGCTAGCGCATAGAGCAGCGCAAGCGGAAAGGCGAGTCCGAGCAATATCCCGCCCGCGAAGAATTGATAGACCCAGAAGTTGTGTCCGGCGGCCCAGTCACGCTCCGCGTAGAAATCCTTCTTACTCATTTGTCCGGCAAGGTCGGGCAAATACGCCGGCGAGTATCCATAGTCATGGCCATAGCCCTCACCGAACAGCAGGGAAACGGGCGAGGACACGACTTGATCGTATTGATCGCGCATCTCGGCCAGGCGCGTGATCGTCGTCGGATCCTCGCCCGTTTTCGTGCCGGCTTTGGCGAAATCGATCCGTTGGACCCAGTGCTGGGCCGCGTCCGGAAACGTGGCGGCCGCGATGAGTCCCATGCCGGCGAGCACGCCGGCGGCGACGAGCGCGCGCAGGCCCGCATGCGCGCGACGGGGCGTCCCCGCCGCGCTCATCCAACTCGCGAGCGCGAGCAGCAATGCCGTGCCGATGAGCAACGAGCGGGTGACGCTCAAGAGTTCGATGACGACGGTCGCCATGAACAGGCTCAGCGTCAGCGCCGTGTAGCGTTTGGCGACGACGAACTCGTGCAGCAACACGGCTTGCAAGGCGAGGAAGGTAACCGACACGATCCGATAGCGCACTTCGGCGAGCGAGCCCGCCACGACGAGTCCGTACAGGCAGGTGAATGCGAGACTGACGACGTTGGCCCAGAACAGCGCCTTCTCGAACTGTTCCAAGCGCGCCTCTTGCCAGGGCCTGCACGCCGCCGTGAACCCGAGCTGAAACAGCACGAACGGCAGGAGCACGCGCACGTATTGGCCGAGGCTGTTCTCTTGCAGCCATTGCGTCAGCACGCTGGCCGGCACGGCCAAGACGAGCGAAACGCTCACGCAGGTACGTAGGGCCGACCGGTCCCGAACGCGCGGACCGATGAGCAGGAGTGCCGCGCCCGCGAGCAAGACCGGCACGATGAGCGCGATCTGGGCCGCGTGGCTGTCGTTCGTCGTGGCCGCCTTGTAGTCCATGGCGAGCGGAAGCACGAACAACCAGATCCAAGGACGCGCGAACGGGTTCGTCGCCATGCGGCGCATGCCCGGTGCGAATCGGTATCGCGCCTCTCTCATCTCGGAGCTGTTCCTATTCGTTGGATGGCCTGAGCCCGAACCACGCGCCGACTATACCGCCGGTGTCCCGGCCGAGAACGAGCGTTGGCGGCGCCCGCCTAGCGTTAGGCGGAAGCGCATGGACGGTTGCGCACGCAGGCCGTCGGCAAACGCATGCTTCGAGCGACGATCCGGAACTTGTCGGCAGATGCCGTGAGATTGGCGGATGTCCGCGCAACGCGCAGCCGAACATCGAGAGGCCGAATCGAACCCGGCCGTGGTGCCGGTGAAGGACGTCACGATGATCACGAATCTGTTCGGGGGCACGAAGGCGATCGTGCGCGATCGGGCGATCGAGCTCGACTTCTTGCGCGGCATCGCCATCATCGCCGTGATGGGGTATCACTTCCGATCGGTCGATCCCGGCCTGGCAGCCGTTTCGATCGCGCAGTATCCGCTGACGCACTTCGGCCGAGAGGGCGTGAATTTGTTTTTCACGTTGAGCGGATTTCTCGTCGGCGGACTGCTGCTGCGGCAATACGCCGAGCGCGGCGCGATCGACGCTCGCCGTTTCATCGTGCGGCGGATCTTCAAGATTTGGCCCGCCTATTACACGCTGATCGCGTTTCACGCCGCGGCCCGGCGGCACCCGCTCGACAGCTTTCTCGTGCAGAACCTCACACACTTGCAGAACTACCTCGGCACCTCGATTTCACAGACATGGAGTCTGGCCGTGGAAGAGCATTTCTATCTGTTGCTGCCCGCGGCGTTGCTCGTGTTCGCACGGTGGCGGCTCGGCGCGCGCGCCATGCTCGCCATACTCGGTGCCGTTTGTTTGTTCGTGCTCGTCATCCGTTCGGTCGCGGTCAGCGACGGCCGGCTCGAGGCGGCGTTCGCCTTTACGCAATACCGCATCGACAGTTTGCTCGCGGGCGTGATGCTGGCCGTGGTGTATTGGATGACGCCCGACCTATACCGGCGCTTCGCGCGGCGCACGTCGTTGCTGGTCGCGATCGTGCTCGTGTTGGTCGCATGGCTCGGGTTCGGCACGGCGAACACAGCGCTCGACGAAAGCGTGGGCTATACGATCCAAGCCGCCGGCTACGTTGCGTTGATCGTGCTCATGCTCGAACACGCGGCGGCGATTCGCCGAACGCGGTGGTTCAGGGCGGTGGCATGGATCGGCGTTTATTCGTACGGAATCTACCTGTGGCATTCGGTCGCGCTCGCGCCGGGTGAACTGTTTATCGCCAAGGCGACGGCCGCAGGGGCGCCGCGTTTGCTCGTCTGGTTCGGCGCGCTCGCGTTTCAGGCTGCGATTGCGATCGGCGTGGGATACGTCACGACGAGAGCGATCGAGTTCCCGTTTCTCAAGCTACGCAATGCGCTGTTCCCGGCGACACAAACGGGGCGGCGTGGCGGGCGCGGCGACGGCGCATTGATGCCGCGTGCGTCGCGAGCCGTGGCGATCGGAGCGAGCGCCGCGCCCGCGCTCGACGACGTCCCGCCTCCAGTCGGCCGATAGCCGCGTAAAGCCTAAAGGAGGGCACTTGGGGATGCAGTTTGCGGTGCTTGCGGTAAAAGGCAGCTTACTGGAGGCAGTTGACGCAGCCTCTCGCCGCATGACGCAACGTGCGCTTGAACGCGGCGAGCGTGTTGCGCTCCAAGAGTGCGGCATGCGCGTCGGCGGCCAGCGGGCGGTCCGCGCAATGGGGCCCCGCCAACGCCCGGTCTACCGCGTGAGCGATGGATTGCGCGGAAAGGTCCTCGAGCACGGGGCCGAGCGTCTCGCCGGCGCAGAACCATCCGATCAATCCTTCGGACGTCGCGATCACGCACTTGCCGAACCGATACGCTTGCACGAGTACGCCGCTCATCCCGTAGTGCCCGGTGTAGCCGAGCCAGACTACGTCGCATGCGCGAAACAGATCGAGTTCCATATCGTTGTCGATGAAGCGATCGATGATGCGCGGCTGGGGTGTCAAACGCGTGCCGTGTAAGTGCAAGAACGCTCGAGTCGCTTCATCCTGCTGCCCGGCGACCACGAGCGTCGGCGGCCGCGTCATCCGCGCGAGTGCGGCGACGAGTTCGCGGATTCCCTTGCGCTCGGTGATCGATCCGTAGACGAGTAGATGCGGGCCGGGCCCGAGCCCTAAGCGCGAGCGCGCCGCTAGCGAATCGCCGGCGGCCGCATCGGGAAACGGATCGGCCAAATAGAGGATCGACGCGGACGATTCCTTCAGTGCCCCTGGTCGGACGCTCCATTCGGGCAACGTGGGGTCGATCGAGAGCAGCGTCCGCAACCCGGGCGCGCGAAGGGCGCGTCGAAACAGATTCGCCTTGATTGCATTCACGAGCGGACGATCGGGCGTCTTCACGCCGACGTGCCGATGATGGAACGTCGTACGCATGGTGATGCCGATCCACGGGGTGTCGCGAAAGGGCGAGCCGAGCAACGGCAACGCGTGGATAAAGTAGTCGACGTAGGGGACGACCGCGAAGCCGATGGGTGTGCAAGCCGAGACGCTCGCATAGGCATGCGCGAAGTAACGGTGGTAGCGCACATACGGGATGCGTTCGGCTTGCAATGCGAATGCGCTTGCCGGCTCGGGATCGTCGATCAATGCGAGGCTTACGCCCGGCATCTGCGCGTTTGCGATCTCGCGCGCGAGCGGATGACCGGCATTGGCCCTGTGCGTGGCGATCACGCAGGGGTGGCCGGCTTCGGCGAACGCTTGCGCGGCCCACTGAGCGTAACGCCACCGATGGCCGGTGAAATCCGGCTCGACGATGAGCACGACCGGACGCTGTGATCGAACGGCGGCGCCGGGCAGCGATCGGGCCCCACGCGTGCTCGTGCTCGTGCGCTCGGCAAATGCTTCCTGTGCAAGCGCGCCCGCATGCCGCTGCGAATCGGAATCGGCTGACGTATTCATAGCGAGTGTTCTCTTGCCGTATCGCCGCGCGTCGTGCGATGTCGTGCGATGGCTCGTTAGCACGGTAGCACCGCGTTGCTTGCGCGAGCCGCCAAATTCTCGTCGATCGGCACATGCGCGCCGCGCTTGGGCGCCGATGGCGGATAGCGGCTACGAGATGGCGGTTTTCGGCGGCGGTAGCGCGTTACGTTGTCGTTCGTGCCGCGCGATCCGAAGCGGCGAGCGACGCGGAGCGTATCGATCGTGGACACCTTGCGCGGCACCCGAACGAGATCGGCGGAGTCGATACGCCTCGTCGCGCGATCGATGCGCGCCGGCTTGTCGCCGAGCGCGGCCACCTGGGTGCTCGCGCAACAGTTCGCGGTGCGCGGCCTCGTCGCGATCAAGTTTCTCGCGATCGGGCGCATTCTCGGGCCTGCCGCTATCGGCAGCGTCGGCGTTGCACTGCTTGCCGTCGCGATAGCCGAATCGATGTCCGACACCGGATTGCCGCAAGCGGTCGTGCAGGGCGAAGACGCGCCCACTCGCGACGAGCTCGGCGCCGTGCTGACGACGCTCGTCGCGCGCGGCCTATGCGTCGCGCTCTTGCTCTTGATCGCGGCGCCTTTCATGACGGCTCAGTTTCATTTGGGGCGTTCGCTTTTAGTCCAGATGGCGGCGGCGTTGCCGCTCGTGCGCGGCATGGCCTCGCCGAGCTACTACGTCGCGCAGCGCGAGCGGCGGTTCGCGAACGTCGCCGCGATCGAGATCGGCACCGCGCTGCTCGACTGTTGCGCGAGCCTCGTCTTTGCGTTGTCCGGGGCGGGCGCCTATTCGGTACTGGCCGGCCTGCTGCTCGGCGAAAGCCTGAAGAGTGCGCTGACTTGGCTCGCATTCGCGCCGCGTCCGCCGCTCGCGCCGCGCTGGTCCGGCATCGGGCATTACGTCGGATTTTCGAGATGGATCTGGGCGAGCAGCGTCGTGAACCTGGTCCTCAATCAGTTCGACAAGATCGTCGTCGGAAAGATGCTCGGGCCCGCGCAACTCGGGGCGTACCAGATGTCCTCGCGCCTTGCGCAATTGCTGCTGGCCGATGCCGCGATCGCCCTCGCGCAGTATCTGTTTCCGACCTTCGCCGCGCGCCATCGCGCCGATGCGAACGAGGCCGCGCGCCTCGTCAAGCGATGGCTCGTGCTCGGTGCTTGCGCGGTCGTACTCTTGGCGATCGTCTTGCGCGCACTGGCGAGCCCTTTGTTCACCTGGGTGCTCGGCCCGCAATGGCAGCCGGCCGTGCCGCTGTTTCGGATTTTCGTCGTCAACATGGGGCTCGGTGCGCTCATTGCCGTGCTGGTGGCGTACTTGCGCGCGCGTGGCGATGCGCGCGCGAGCGCACAAGCCTCGGCGATGCAGGTGGTCGTGCTGATCGCCGTGGTGCCGTGGGCCGTGCATCGGTGGGGCGCGATAGGCATCGCTTGGGGGATGACCGCAGGGCTCGCGACGGCGGGTCTTTGGATGCTCTATCGAACGCTCTTTTCCCGCTAGTTGGAAATTTCAACCGTACCGGCGCATTCGCGCCGCGCCCGCGTCGATCTCGCACTACGACCATTCGTATTTTTTATCGACAGATAAGCGATTCGCATGCGGAGAGAATGACGGATCGGTATATGTCGATATTTGGATATCGACCTTTCAGATAGTCATCGTCGAATTATTTTCCCTTTTTTTGTTGATTTTGTGTCGGCGAAATAGCGCGACTGATGGCCCCTTGCCAAATTTATGCGGACGTGGATGGAGATTCGTTAGAAGCGTTTAATAAAGACGAAAAATTAAATGCCGGTATTGTGTTCAATGCGGAGCGTCGAAGCTCCATGGGTGGCTATTGCCTGAATATACGGATTAAAAAGAAAAAGCGTAGTGACCCGTCGATTAAGGCGGATTCGAGAGCGCGTCGAGTCGTGCCGGCGATATTGCGGTCGAGTTGAAAAGACCCGGCATGAAATCGATGCGGTTAATGATTCGGAACACGCGTATCAGGCGGTGGTGTGTCCGAGGTGGTTTTCACGGAGGCGATCATAACCATGAAGAAACTTGGGTTGTCGAGTAGCGGTCCGGCGTCGAACGGCGCCATCCCCGGAGCATGGGCCCCAATCGCGGCCGCGGCGTTCGCGGCCCTCATGCTGGCCGGCTGCGGCGGTGGCGATTCCTCGCCCACGGGCGGGGCCACCGCGGCCAATTCGTCGGCTTCGCCCGCGGCCGGCGCGGCGTCGAGCCCCAGCGCGGCCACGCCGCCGGCCGATCAAGCACTGACGGACACGGACGTCTACGGCACGGGTCCGAACGACTCCGTGGCCGATTCGAAGGAAGGCGTGGCCATCTCCCATCACACGGTCACGATCGGCGGCAAGACGATCAGCTATACGGCGCGCGCGGGCCATTTGACGACCATCGATGCCTCGACGTCTCAGCCCAATGCGAAGATGTTCTACGTCGCATACACCGCCGACAACCCGGACCCCACGAAGCCTCGGCCCGTGACGTTCTTCTACAACGGCGGCCCGGGCTCGTCCTCGGTTTATCTGTTGCTCGGTTCGTTCGGACCGAAGCGGATTCAGTCGTCGTTTCCGAACTTCACGCCCCCGGCGCCGTACAAGCTGCTCGACAACCCGGACAGCTTGCTCGATCGCTCCGATCTCGTCTTTATCAATCCGGTCGGCACGGGCTATTCGGCGGCGATCGCGCCGTTCAAGAACAAGGATTTCTGGGGCGTCGATCAAGATGCGCATTCGATCGATCGCTTCGTTCAGCGCTACTTGACGCTCTATAACCGCTGGAACTCGCCGAAGTTCTTGTTCGGCGAGTCGTACGGGACGGCCCGCAGCGCCGTGGTGTCGTGGGTGCTGCACGAGGACGGCATCGAGCTGAACGGGATCACGCTGCAATCGTCGATTCTCGACTACTCGAACGCGGTGAGCGCGGTCGGGCTGTTCCCGACGTTGGCCGCCGACGCCTACTACTACAAGAAGGACAGCATTACGCCGCCGCCGGCCGATCTGACCACGTACATGGACCAGGTCATGAAGTACGCGACGAATACGTTGATGCCGCTCGAGCAAGCACCGAATCCGGCCGACAGCGGGTTCGTCAACACGCGGCTGAACATGACGATGCCGGTGGCCCAGCAGATGCAGCAATACCTGGGCGTCGATCCGATCACGCTGATTCAGGAGTACGGCAATCCGGCCGGCTTCGGCAACTTCTTCGGCACGCTCGTGCCGGGTATCGCCATCGGTCAATACGACGGTCGAGCTACCTCGATCAACACCGGCATCGGCCCGTTCATTCTGCCCAATGCGGGCGGCAACGATCCGTCGATCACGAACGTCGCGGGCGTCTATACGGTCGAGTGGAACGACTACCTGCGTAACGGCCTGAAGTACACGTCCACCTCGTCGTTCGTCGATTTGAACGATCAGGTATTCAGCGGTTGGGACTTCAGCCACGTGGACCCGACGGGCGCGGCCAAGGGCGGCGGCAATACGCTTTACACGGCGGGCGATCTAGCCGCGACGATGACGCTGAACCCCGATCTGAAGGTGTTCTCCGCCAACGGCTATTTCGATGCGGTCACGCCGTTCTTCCAGACGGCACTCACGCTCGCGAGCATGCCCATCGACCCGTCGCTGCAGTCGAACATCTTGACGCGCCGCTATCCGTCGGGTCACATGATCTATCTCGACAACGGATCGCGCACGGCGATGAAGGGCGATCTGGCCAAGTTCTACGACTCGGTCATGGCCAACCGTCCGGCGATCATGCGCGTGCTGAACCGTCAACACCCGCCGGCTAACGCGAAGTAAGCGGGCCGCGCGCGGGGCAGGCCGGCCGTCTCGGTCGCGCCCCGCGCAGTCGCGGATTTGCGGATTTGCTCATTTGTATTACACCCAAACGAGCCGTGCGCCGACCAGCACGAGCACGGCGGCCAGTAGGTTGCGCAGCAGCGCCTCGGGCGCGCGCGAGGAGAAGTGGCTGCCGAGCGCAATGCCCGGGAGCGATCCGATCAATAGGGACAGCAGCATGGCCACGTCGACCGAGCCGAGCAGCCAGTGACCCATTCCGGCGACGAGCGTCAGCGGGACGGCATGGGCGATATCGGAACCCACGATCCGCGTGACCGCTAGGGCCGGGTAAAGCAGTAGCAAGACGGTGACGCCGATCGCACCGGCACCCACCGAAGTGAGCGACACGAGCGCGCCGAGCACCGCGCCGGTGACCACGGTCAGCAGCACCGTCCGCGCAGGGCTCGCTTCGCGCGGCCTGCGCGTTGCCAGCGCGGCGAGCTTAGGCCGGAACACGAGCGAGATCGACGTGATCAACAGCGCGGCGCCCAAGATGTGTTGGATCATCGACATCGTCGCCTGCGAATGCAGGCCGAAGTGTTCCAGCAGCCACAGCGTGGCGGCGGCGGCCGGGACGCTGCCGCACGCGAGCCGGCCCGTCACGCGCCAATCGATCGAGCCTTTCAATCCGTGCACGAGCGTGCCCGTCGCTTTGGTCACGGCGGCGTAGAGCAGGTCGGTTCCGACCGCGGTGGCCGGATGCACGCCGAAAATCAACACCAGCAACGGGGTCATCAACGAGCCGCCCCCGACACCCGTCAGTCCGACCAGAAACCCGACACCCAGGCCGGACGCGGAGTACATGAGGTTGATGTGGGGCATGAGCGTGGAGCGATCGGAAGCGGGCCGCGGCCGCGGAGGACAAGTGCCTGATTGTATGCGGGGGGCGTAGCGTTCGTTAGAATCATCGGCGATATCGTTAGAACAATTGGAGATAACCGCGCGCTCGGCGCTCGGACGTAGACAGATCGGGCTGCCGCCGGCGTCCGACGGCGACTAGAAGATGGCCGACGCGAGGCCGCATCGGCGCGCTACCGTTCGCTTGTTACCTTCATCTGTGCCGCTCCCGTCGCGCGGACCGCCCTCATGCGCATTGTTCAATTGGTGCTCGCGCCGCGGCTCTCGGGCGCGGAAGTGCTCGTCAAGGGGCTTGCGATCGCGCATCGGCGCGGCGGCCATACGGTCGGTATCGCGTCGTTGCTGCCGCCTGAGAGCGATTTCGCCGACGCCGCGCGCGAGCTCGCGGCCCACCGCGTGATATGCCGGTTTCCGGCGCGGCGCTACGAGCACCTTGCCCGGCTCGCGTTTTTGTACCGAACGGTCCGGCAACTCGCCCCCGATATCGTCTTCGCTCATACGACGATTCCCGCGCTCTACGCGCGCGCATTGCCGCTACCCGTACCGATCGTCTTCGTCATGCATTCGGGCATGAACGATTTCACCGAGAACCGCTGGCTGCGCTGCGCGGAGCGCATGCTCTCGCGCCGGGCGCGCGCTGTGATCGGGGTGTCGCAGCGCAACGTCGATCAATACGCGGCGACGATCGGTTTGCATGGCGAGTCGTTCGTCGTGCCGAACGGTGTCGATGTCGAACGGTTCCGGCACACGGCGGGGGAGCGAGGCGAGGGCAGCGAGGGCCATATGGGCTGCACGGCCGGCACGCGGCACATCGTGCAAATCGGGCGTTACATGCCCGAGAAGGGGCAACTCGAGACGGTGCGTGCGTTCGGCGAAGCGCTCGCGCGGCAGCCGGGCGCGCGGTTGCGGCTGCATTTATGCGGCGTGCGCGAGGATCGCGGCTATCACGCGCGCGTCGTCGCCCTGGTCGATGAGCTTCATATCGGCGCGAACGTCGATATCGACGGTCCGCGCACGGACGTTCCCGATCTGCTTGCGCGCGCCGCCGTCTTCGCGATGCCGTCGCATTTCGAGGCGCACAGCATCGGCTTTCTCGAAGGCCTCGCGTCGGGCGTGCCGATCGTCGCGAACGCGATCGAGGCGTTCGCGTTCGCGCGTGATTACCGGGGGGTACGTCTGGTCGATACGTCCGACCCAGCGCAATTCGGCCGCGCCTTGATCGATGCGCTCGACGAGCCGCGTTCGGTGCGTCCGCTCGATGGGCTCACGCTGGAGGATACGGCTGCGCGATACCTCGATATCGCGCAGCGTGTATTGGCTTGAGCGCTAGGGCTGCACCTTACAGCGTGCGTGCCTGCGAATGCCCGGCGGCGCGAGGTTGCGTGACGGCACTGACCACGACGAGCACCACGACGTTCAGCGCCAGCGCGACGAGCCCGATGTTCACGTCCTTGAGCTTATCGGGCAGGAACGGGAACCATTGCCCGATGCTCGCATGGGTGAGGGTCGTATAGGCGACGACGGCGACACCGGCCACGATGCCGGCGAACGCGCCTTGCTTGGTCACCCAATTGCGCGCGGCCAAACTCGTGACGACGGCGGGGAACAACTGCGTGACGAAGCTGTAGCCCATCAACAGCAGCGCCACGATCGTCTCGCCTCCGCGCAGCGTGAAGAATATGGCGACGAGCGCGATCACGGGCACGAGCAGGCGCGCGAATTTCGTCACGGTCGCATCCGACGCTTGCCGGTCCACCGCGCCGCGATAGACGTCGTTCGCGAGCAGCGTGGCGGCCGCGTTCAGAATCATCGAGCCCGGTACGAGGGCGGTCAACACGCCCGCCGCGCCGATCACGCCGATGAACCAAGGATCGAACGCTTGCAGCGAGAGATGAAAGAGCGACAAGTCGATGTTGCTTCCCTTGAGCCCGGGCACCTTCAACGTGGCCGCAAAGCCGACGAAGAACACGAACAGCAAGATCAACTGATACAGCGGCAACACGGCGGCGTTGCGCCGGAAGATGCGTTCGTCGCGCGCCGTATAGATCGAACCGAACGTATGCGGCCACATGAAAAAGCCGAGCGCGGTGAGCAGGACGGTCGACTGGAACCACACGACGCTCGATCCCTTTTCGGGGAAGATCAAGAAGCCGGGCTTGGCCGTATCGATGGCATGGAACATCGACGAGAACCCGCCGTAGAAATGGATCGGCAAGTAGATGCCGAGAAAGACGACGATCGCGAGAATCATCATATCCTTCATCACCGAATTCCACGCCGAGCCGCGCACGCCCGATACCGTCACGTACAGCGTCACGACGATGGCGCCGATCCAAATCGCGGCCGTGGGCGAGATCGCGCCGTACGACGCCGTCGTCACGATGATGCCGAGTCCCTTGAATTGCAGTACGAGGTAAGGCACGAGCGCGACCACGTCGACGATGGCGACCAGCACCCCGAGCGAGGGGCTCGCGTATTTGCTCGCGAGAAAGTGCGGTTGCGAGACGAGGCGATGCGCTTTCGCGTAGCGCCAGATCGGCGGCAGCAGCCAATACGAGAGGATGTAGGCGAGCGTCGCATACGAGAGGATGTAGTAGGCCGCCGCGCCCTTGCCGTAGGCGAACCCGCTGCCGCCAAGGAACGTGAACGTCGTGTAGATCTCCCCGGCCATCAGCAGGAAGACGAACGCGGTGCCGAAGCTGCGTCCGCCGACCGACCATTGTTCGAGGTTCATGTCGTGACCGCGGCGGGCGCGTACGCCGAGCCCGAGCGCGACGAGCGTGACGGCGGCGATGATGAGAAGGGCGCTGCTCATGACCGGGCCTCCTCGCCGCCTTGCGCGCCGGCGCGATTGGTGGGATCCAACTTGTAGACCACGGCCATGATGACGGCGCTCATGACGACCCAAAACACGATCCAAGCCAGTACGAGCGGCATGCCCATGACGAGCGGCTCCACGCGATTGACGAACGGGACGCCGAGCAAAATGCCGATGAACGGCAGCACGGCGAGAAACCGAAGAACCATGAAAGACACTCCTTCCGAGGAAACGCCGGGCCGCCCGTGCGAGCCGCGCCCTGTGGCTCGTGGCCGGTCAGGGACGTTCGGCGTGCGGGGCGGTACAGGGACGACGGTCTAGCCATCCGACTCTATGCCGTTTCCGAGCGCGCCGTAAACAATTTCAAAAAAATGTGCAATGAATGGAAGGAATGTCGCGGTAGCCTACGAAGCCTCGCACGAGCCACGCACGAGCGAATTCGGCGCGGGCGGCGACGGGTTTTTGCGGCGGTGCCCGTTTAAGGAAGGAAGCGGCATCGAACTGCCGGGAAACGAAGCATGGACGAGAGCGATGAAGACGAGCGTGCGGACGGTCGAGAGCGAGGAAGCGGCGATTTTGCGGCGGCGCGGCATCGCGCCGGCGAGACCGTGCGGCGCGATTGAGGTAGGGCGGCGTTGAGCGAGCGCAAGACCGATCCCGATGCCGAGTTGATCGCCCGCGTGGGGCGCGACGACCCTTTTGCGGTGCGTCAATTGGTGGCGCGCAAGTTGCCGCGCGTGCTCGCGCTGGCCGCGCGCATGCTGGGCGATCGCATGGAAGCGCAGGACGTGGCGCAAGAGACGTTCGTCCGCGTGTGGAAGCAGGCGCCGCATTGGCGCGAGGGCGAGGCGCGTTTCGACACCTGGCTGCACCGCGTGGCGATGAATCTTTGCTACGACCGGTTGCGGTCGCGGCGCGAGAGCGTGGACGACCCAGCCGAGCCGACGCTCACCGACGAGACGCTGTACTCGCCCAGCGAGCCGGAGGCGGCGCTCGAGGCGCGTCAGCACGGGGCCCGGGTGCGTGCGGCGCTGGCGGGGTTGCCGCCGCGTCAGCGCGAAGCACTCGTGCTGACCTACTACCAGGAACTCTCGAACGCCGAGGCGGCCGGCCTCATGGGCCTGAGCGTGGATGCGCTCGAAAGCCTGCTCGTGCGCGCCCGGCGCGGCGTGCGCGCGCAGTTGGCGCAAGGGGACGCGGCGGCCAAGGGGCGGTCCGTGAGCGAGCCGGAGCCCGCGACCGCTTCCGCTCGGCGCAAACGATGAACACTTGCAAGGATCGATCGATGACGACGATGACTTTCCAACGATTCGCGCAGATCGTCGAGGCTTACGGCGCCGATCCGCGCCGCTGGCCCGGCGATGAACGGGCCGCGGCCCGCGCCTTCGCTCAAGCGCATCCGGCGCAGGCGCAGCCGTGCCTGGCGGCTGCGGCAGCGCTCGACGCGGTCTTGGCCGCCGATGCGCTCGAGCCGGTCAGTCGCTCGCTGCAGCGCCGCATCGTTGCCTCCGCGAATGCGCCGGGCGCTCGTCTCTCATTTACGTGGCGCCCCGGCTGGCGTTGGTTGCCCGGGGCCGCGCTCGCGGGAGCCGGCGTCGCGGGGCTCGTGGCCGGCGCGGCGGCGATGTCGTTTCTTATGCTCCCGAGCGAGCGGCCGACCGCCGTGCACGAGCCTTCGTATCTATCGACCGCATTCGGGTTCGACGCGTCGGGCGCAGAGGGGAGCATCGAATGACGACACGCGCGATCAAGGCGCTTTGCGTCGGCTCGCTGGTGCTGAATGTGTTTCTCGTCGGTGCGATTGCCGGCGGCACCTACCGTTGGTTCATGGGCCCGCACGGCGAGAGCGCGGCTGCCAACACGCGCACCGTTGCGCCTCAAGCGTTGCGCTATGCGGCGCAGGAACTCTCGCCCGAGCGGCAGCAGCAATTTCTCGATGCCTTGAAGCAAGCGCGGCGCGATGCCAAGCCGCTTGCGCGGCAAGCCAAGGACGGCAGGCGCGAGGTGCTGCGACTCGTGGCGGCGCCGCAACTCGATCGTGCGGCGCTCGACGCTGCGCTCGCGAGTACGCGCAGCGCCGACAGCGCGCTGCGTGAGCGCATCGAGACGGCCGTCGCCGATTTCGTCGGCACGTTGACGCCGGCCGAGCGCGTCACGTTCGCGCAGGGTTTGACGCTGCGTGGGCAATGGCGGCTACCGAAACCCGCCGAGAAAAGGCCGCGCGCGCCCGACGATGCGTCGAACACGCGTTAGCCGTACCGCTCTAAATCGAAATGCCTTGCATCCGATGGGCGAAGCGGGCTCGCTCGGCCCGGTCCATCAAGGCGAGAAATTGGTCGGTCTGCATATGAACCAATTCTTCGTGATCGCCGGCTTCGAAATAGACCTCGGGCTGTTGCGCGAGCGTTTCGTCGAGATAGGTGATCATCCCGTACTCGGTGCAAACGGGCGGCACGGCGCCGGGTTCGCAATCCTTGAACAGCTCGCGCATATCCGTTTCGCTGGCGAGCGTCAGATGGCGTCCGGTCATCTCCCAGATCTCGGATAGGCGCACGGCATGCGTCGAGGGCAGCACCGCCGCGACATAGCCTTGTTCGTCTTCCAGCAAAACCGTTTTGGCCAACCGGTCTCCCGGCACGTGGGCGGCCGACGCTGTTTCGATACTGGAATGGCTGTAGGGGTGATGCAGGACTTCGTAGCGGCAGCCCTTGTTCTGCAGGCATGCCTCGAGGGTGGCAGACATCGACATGGCGGACCTCCGTCGGAGGGAAGAGCGATCGAACCGCGCTGCGCGGGTGGCGAGGGCGGCGTTCTCATAGAATAGGTCGTTTGCGTGCCGCTGCCCAATCCTGTCGGCTGCCGGATTGTCGCGGTGCGCGCCGAGGTTCCAGGTCACGCGGTGACCGGCAAAAGGAGAACAAAAACATGAACGACGCCCTGTCGTCCTTGCACCGCTCGCAGCGCATCGCGCGCGAGAACGTCACGACGGCGCTCGAATTGCCCGGTTGCAGAATCGAGCGCTCGCTCGGCGTGGTCCGCGGCATCGTCGTGCGTTCGCGCTCCGTGGTAGGCGCCGTCGGTGCCTCGCTGCAAACGCTGTTCGGGGGCAATATCACGCTCTACACGTCGCTGTGCGAACGCGCGCGCGCCGACGCATACGGGCAAATGGTCGAACACGCGGCCGAACTGGGCGCGAACGCGGTGATCGCCGTGCATTACGACGCCACGGAAATCGCGGCGGGCGTCACCGAGGTGCTCTGCTATGGGACCGCCGTGCAGGTCAGGCCGTCGGCATCGATCTGAGCCGCTCGCGGCGGGCCGGCCGCCGCGGCACGAAAATTTTTTTCCCTCGATGCGACGGATGACACGTCCGCGCCGCGTTTAATCAGCGTACGGATGCCGGATGGCCCCAAAGCGACGCCATAGCGACATCCACGGCGATACCCACGGCGATACCCAACGAGGGGAACATGACCGATTCACCGCATCTGAGCGAAGCGGCCATCGCGCTGAACCGCTTCGGCCTCGGCGCGCGCGCCGACGAGCCGCCGCCGCCCGACGCCCGGGCGTGGCTGCTCGCGCAATTCGATCGCTTCGATCCGAAGCCGGCCGCTTGGGCCGCGTTGCCCGATACGCCGGCCGTCGAGCAGGCGTTCGGCGCGGCGCGGCAGCAGGTGGCGAGCGGGGCCGATCAGGACGCCAAGCTCGCGGCGCGCAAGATGTTGCGCGAGGAGGTGCGCGACGACTATCGCGATGCCGTCGATGCGCGCGTGCGCAGCGCGCTCTCGACCGACACTCCTTTCGTCGAGCGGCTCGTGCACTTCTGGAGTAATCACTTCGCGATTTCGACGGAGAAGCCGCAAGTGGCCGCGCTCGCGGGCGCGTTCGAAGCCGAGGCGATTCGGCCCCACGTACTGGGGCGCTTCGAGGACATGCTGTTCGCCGTCGAGCGACATCCGGCCATGCAGGTGTATCTCGATCAGGTCAGCTCGGTTGGGCCGGACAGTCGCGCCGGCATGCGTGCCGACGCGAAAGGGGCGAAGCGCGGGCTGAACGAAAATCTCGCGCGCGAAATCATGGAGTTGCATACGCTCGGCGTGCGCACGGGCTATACACAGAGCGACGTTACCGAATTCGCTCGAGCGTTGACGGGTTGGAGCATCGTCGGTCCGAAGGGCATGGGCGGCACGCCGGGCAGTTTCATTTTTCGCGAGCCCCAGCACGAGCCCGGCGAACGCACGATCATGGGCCGCGTCTACGCGCAGACCGGCGAGGCCCAAGCGGGTGCGGTGCTGCACGATTTGGCCGCGGCGCCGGCCACGGCGAACCACGTTGCCGCCAAGCTCGCGCGGCATTTCGCGGGCGACAACCCGAGCCGCGCGCTCGTGGCGCGATTGGCGCAGGCATTCAACTCGAGCGGCGGCGATCTGCCCACCGTCTACCGGGCGCTGATCGCGTCGCCGGAGCCGTGGGCCGATACGCCCCTCAAGTTCAAAACGCCTTGGGACTGGACGCTCTCGACGTTGCGTGGGCTCGGCACGAACGAACTCGGCGGAGCGAAGGCGGCGCCGCTCTTGGCGCAACTGGGCCAGCCGGTTTGGCGCCCGGGCTCGCCGGCCGGCTACGACGACATCGCCGCGAGCTGGGCCGCCCCCGACGCGTTGATGCGGCGCGTTGAGCTCGCGCAACGGATCGCCGCCCGGGTCGGCGACCGCGTCGATGCGCGCGCGCTCGCCCCCAAGCTGACCGCCGATTCGCTTGCCCCCGCCACCGCGCTTGCGATCGCACGCGCCGAAAGTGCCCAGACGGCGCTTGCGCTGTTGCTCGTGTCCCCCGATTTTCAACGGAGATGAAGCGATGATGTCTCGTCGTAAGTTCCTCAGCGCGACGGCCGCGGGCGCCGGTGCGCTGCTCGTCGCGCCGCGGATGGTGCTCGCGAACGTGCAGTCGGATCGCCGCTTCGTCTTCATCATTCAGCGCGGTGCGGCCGACGGATTGCATATCGTCGTGCCGTACGCCGAACCGGCGTACGCGGCATTGCGCGGCCCGATCGCCGTCGACGCATCCAGTGCGACGCGGCTCGACGGCACCTTCGCGCTGCATCCCTCGCTAGAGCGGACTGCCCGGCTTTACGCCCAACAGCAGGCGATGTTCGTGCACGCGGTGGCGACGCCCTACCGCGATCGCTCGCATTTCGATGGGCAAAACGTACTGGAGACGGGCGGCAACGCGCCTTATAGCCTGCGCGACGGCTGGCTGAACCGGCTCGTGGCGCTGGCCGGTCCGAGCCGCGCCGAGGCGATCGCCTTCGCGCCCACGGTGCCGCTCGCGCTGCGCGGCAAACTCGAGGTGGCCTCGTACGCGCCGTCGGCATTGCCGAGCGCTTCGGACGACTTGCTCATGCGCGTGGGCGCGCTCTACGACGAGGATGCGCAACTCGGCCCGTTATGGCAATCGGCGATGGCGGCCCGCGAGATGGCGGGCGGCGAGCGCGCGCGCGGCGACGCCGCCGGCATCGGCAAGGTCGCAGCCAGCTTCCTCGCGCGGCCCGACGGCCCCCGTATTGCGATGATCGAGACGCTCGGCTGGGACACGCATACCGCACAAGATCCGCGCTTGAAAGCTCAACTCAAGGGGCTCGACGCGATGCTCGGCGCTTTGTGCGACGGCCTCGGCCCGATATGGGACAAGACGACGATCGTCGTGGCGACCGAGTTCGGCCGCACCGCGGCGGTGAACGGCACGGGCGGCACCGATCACGGCACCGGGACGGCGGCGATGCTGTTGGGCGGTGCCATTCGCGGCGGGCGCGTATTGGCCGATTGGCCCGGATTGCGGCCTGCCGATCTCTATCAAGGGCGTGACCTGCGTCCGACGCTTTCGCTCGACGACGTCATCGCCGGTGCGGCCAGCGAAACGTTCGGCCTCGATCCGCATCGGACGGCGGCGGCGCTCTTTCCGCAGACGAAGCCGGCGAAGCCGGTGACCGGGCTCGTCGCCGTTTGACCGCCGGCGATGGCATTCGATTTTTCAACCCGCTTTTTCAACCCGCTGTACCCGCGCGGCTTCGCGCGTTTGGAGATGCTTTAGATGACGATCCGTTTCAAGTTTTCGCGCCGGCGTGCATGGCTGGCGTTGGCCCTCCCGGCCGCCGCCGTATCGCTCGCGGCATGCGTCGTCGAACCCGCGCGTCCGCCGCAGCCCGCGCCGCTCGTCGAGGTCGTGCCGGTGGCGCCCGCGCCGGGCTATCACTGGGTCAGAGGCCACTACGCCTGGCGCCACGATCGTTGGGAGTGGGTCCGCGGCCATTGGGTCCTCGATTGAGGGCGGTGGCGAGTGCGGCGCTTAGGCGCCGTAGTTGCGCAGGCGTTCCAAATCGACGACGGTGATGCCGCCGTACTCGAGCCGCACGACGCCGTCGCGCTGTAGCGTCTTGAGCGCTTGATTCGCGACTTGGCGCGTGATGCCGGAAAGCAGGCCCAACTCTTCCTGATTGATTTCCAAATGGTCGCCGCCGCCCGGGTAGAGCACGGGATTGAACAGCGACGCGATGCAGCGTGCGAGGCGCGGGGTCGCATCGAGCATGCGGTCGTATTCGAGCAGCGCCATGAAATGACCGAGGCGCTCGTTCAATTGACGCACGAGAAAGCGATTGAAGACGACGCTGTGCTCGACGAGCCACATGAACGTTGCGCGGTCCATGAAGGCCATGCGCGTGTTGCGTAGCGCGACGATGTCGTAGCGTCGCGGTTCGTTCTTCAGCACCGTGCCTTCGCCGAACCAGCCGCCGGCCGGTACGCCGGTGAAGGTGACGTTGCGGCCCTCGCGCGAGACGGTGCCGACCTTGACGAGACCGGCGACGACGCCGGTCCAGCTTTCGAGCACCGTGTTCTTGGGGCAGATGCAGGTCCCACGCGCGAACGTCTTCTCGACGATGCCGGCACATGCCCGCTCGGCTTCGTCGTCGGGCAAATCGATCGACCAGGCCGCGATGTGCGCGAGCCGGGCGCGGCCGATGCCTGGGCGGCCGTCGTCGGCGCCGTATGTCGTCATCGGCTCGCGCCCGGCACCGCGGCGGACGTGCCGGGGCGATTCGCCGCAACGCCGGCCTGCGCGACGGGCGCGGGCGCCACGCCCCGCTGCACACCGACGGGTAACGCGCTCACGCGCCGCACCTCGGGCGAATCGAGCCACGCATTCGATCGGACGCACTCGACGAACAGCGCGGTCGCATCCTCTCCCCAGAACAGCTCGCCGTCGAGCGCGAAGGTGGGCACCCCGAATACCTCCAGCGAGATGGCCCGTTCGGTATTGCGCCTGAGCGCTTCCTTCACGGCGGGGTCTTCGACGGCATGCACGCCTTGCGGAAACCGCATCGCCTCGCACAACGCGGCGAATCCCTCGGGCGAGGCCACGTCGTGCCCGTCGCGCCAGATGTGGCGGAAGATGCGGCGGATGACGTCGAGCGTGCCGCCCATCGCGATCGCGAGCCGCAGTGCTTTGATCGGATTGAACGGGTGGGCGTCCGGCATGCGGTATGCGATGCCGAGCCGTTGCGCACGATACAGCGCGTGCCGATAAGTGAACACGCGCTTGGCCGCGATTTCGGCCGGGCCTTTTTGCCCCCAGTGAGCCAGCAGCGCGCCGAGCACGATCGGCGTCGGCTCGATCACAAGTGTTGCGGGCAGCGTGTCGAATTGCTCGAGTTGCAGATATGCGAACGGCGACACGAAATCGAAGAACCATTCGGCGTTGCGCCCGACGGCTGGAGTAGACATCGATGAATTCCTCTCGAAGCGGTAGGTGCCGGTCGATCGATGACGATCAAGCCGCCAGGGTGCGCAACTCGCGCGACACGGCGAACGGCGCGGCCGTCATCGCGCGCACGTCGTCGAGTGTCGCATGCGAAATGATTTCGCGCAGGGTGAGTCCGCTTTCGGCGACGTCGAACACCGCGTGCTCCGTCACGATGATCTTGACGCAGCCGCGCCCGGTAAGCGGCAACGTACAGCGCGGCAAGATCTTCGAGCGGCCGTGTTTGTCGGTATGCGAGAGGGCCGCGATGACCTTGGGGGTGCCGTGGCACAGGTCCATCGCGCCGCCGATGCCGGGCCACCATTTGCCGTCGCGTTCGCAGGCCCAATTGGCGAGATTGCCGAGCGCGTCGACTTGCAGCGCGCCGAGGATCGTCACGTCGAGATAGCCGTTGCGCATCGCGCCGAGCGAGGTGGCCAAATCCATCAGCGCGGCGCCCGGCGGTAGCACGATCGGCTCGGTGCCGGCGTTCGTCGCGTCGCTATCGATGTCGGCGAGCCTGAGCGCCCCCGCGAAGCCGAAGGCGCCGTTTTCGGTGTGGAGGATGACGCCCGCGTCGGCATCGAGGTAATGCGCGGTCAGCGTCGGGATGCCGAGGCCGAGATTGACGACTTCGCCGGCATGCAGTTCCTGCGCGCAGCGGGCGGCGATGCGATGTTTCGGGGCGGCGAGGGAAGCGGGGCTCAGCATGTGGGTCTCCTCGAAAGCGTTGGATGCGCTCGCGCTCGTCGGCGCGCTGCGCTGCTCAAAGACGGCGGCGGGGACGAGCGCTCAGGCGGGCTGCGCGGCGCGCTCGTCTCGCGGTAGACGGCCCAGCTTGGCCCATTGCGCTTTGTACAGGGCGTGCTGAGCGTCGAGGGTAAGACCTTGCACGACGGCATCGACGAATACGCCCGGGCAGCCGACGCGCTCCGGTGCGATGGCGCCGACCTCGACGATCTCGTTGACTTCGACGATCGTGTAGCGGCCGGCCATCGCGATGTCGCGCTGATTTTGCAGGGACGTGCCGCGAAACTCCACGTTACCGAACGTATCGGCGCGCCAGCCTTTGATGATCGAGACGTCGGCCGTCAGGGGGCGCTCGACGAAGAACTCGCGGCCGTCGAGCCCGAGTTTCTCCTTGGGCGCGCCCCGTGCCGGAAAAACCCCGGGCTGGTCGAGGATGCCGATGCCGACCGGGATCAGCACGCCGCCGAGGCCCATCGCCCCCGCGCGGACTTTCTCGGCCCACGTTCCCATCGGAAAGAATTCGGCGACGCGCACGGCATCGGTCAAGTAAGCCGAAGTCGATTCGTCGGTCGTGCCGACGTGCGTGCCGATGAACTCCGCCAACTGCCCGGAGGTGAACAGCCGGGCTTTCAAAAAGCCGCCGCGCAGCCCCGGCGTATTGGCGATGAGCGTCAGTTCGCCGATTCCGCTCGCGAGCAGGGCCTCGATGCAGCAGGCGGCTTCGCCGGCGCCGACGAACTCGCCGAGCATGAGACGCATGCCCGAGCGCAGCGGCTGCAGCGCCTCGTCGATCGTTTTGACTTTGTTCGGGTATCGCATCGTTGTCTCCGTCTTTTCCTGCTTGTGCGCGCAACGCTCCGCACGCGGCGCCGATCGCCGTCTGCCGGGTTCTGCCTGGCGAACGGCTGCGGGGCAGTGTAGGACGACCCGCGCGCGCAGGTTGTCTTCTGGATGACAGTTGCCGGGCCGAGCCGGGAACGCAACGTGCTCACCGCCTTTTGTCCGTTTGTCCCTGTTTATTGGGTAGCACGCACTGACGAGGCAGGCTGCATGACGATTCACTGGTTCCTTGGGTTCACCCTGGCGCGGCGCCGCTCGGCGCGCGAGGCGGCATGACGATCGGTTGTCCCGAATGCGGCGCGCTCGCGGATACCTCCGTGCTGGCGGGGCGCACGCTCGCGCGTTGCCGCGTCTGCCACTATCCGCTCGAGCGCGCGAGCGGCCGTTCGGTCGCGGCCGCGCTCGCTTGCTCGCTGACGACTTTCGTGTTGCTGCTGCCCGGCAATCTCTCGCCGCTGATGACGGTTCACATGCTCGGCGCCGAGCGATCGGCCGAACTCGGTTCGGGCATCGTCGTCATGTGGCGCGAGCATTTCGAGCTCTTGGCCGTGATCCTCGGCTTGACCGGCATCGTCTTGCCGCTCGCACGCTTTTCGGGGCTTTCGCTCGTGCTCGCGGCCGTGTTGTGCGGCTGGCGTCCGCGGTGGCTCGGCCGGTGCTATCGATGGGCGCTTTGGCTCGATGCTTGGGCCATGCCCGACGTCTATCTGATCGGTTGCTTCGTGGGCTACACGCGCGTGACGCAGGAATTGACGGGCTCGATCGATGCGGGCGGCTATTGCTTCATCGCGGCCGCCTTCATGTCGATGCTTACACGGGCGACGCTCGACCGTCGTACGGTCTGGCGAGCGATCTCGCCCGAGCGCAGATTGAGATCGGGCGAGCGCGTCCTCTCGTGCACGGCCTGCGACTTGGTGGCGAACGTCGCGCAGGCGGGACGGCCCTGTCCCCGATGCGGCCTGAAACTGCGCAAGCGCAAGCCCGATGCCGTTGCGCGGGCGGCGGCGCTCAGCGTGGCCGCGTTCGTGCTCGCCTTTCCGGCCAATTTGTATCCGATGACGGTGTCTCACCAACTCGGCCATGACGTCTCTCATCGGATCATCGACGGCGTCTCGGAACTGTTCTCGGCGGGGTTATGGCCGCTCGGCATCCTGATTTTCTGTACGAGCATCGCGATTCCGTTCATGAAGCTGGCGGGCATGGCATGGTTCATCGCATCGGTCCTACGCCGCTCCGGCCGCCATTTGCGGACGAAAACCTTCTTATACCGGCTCATCGACGAATTGGGCCGCTGGTCGAACGTGGACGTCTTCACGATAGCCGCATTCGTTCCGTTGATTCGTTTCGACGGTCTGGCCGATGCGCGCCCGGCCGACGGCGCCACCGCGTTCGCGCTGGTGGTCGTGCTGACCATGGCGGCTTCCCGCGCCTTCGATCCCCGCCTGATGTGGGACGCGGCGCAAGCGAGGCGCACGTGACGGAGCCCGTGGAACAACGCACCGAAGCGGCCGATTTGCGGCGCACGCGATGGCCCGGCTGGATCTGGGCGATTCCGATCGCGGCGATCGGCGTGGCGTCTTGGCTCGGGATTCGCGCACTCGTGCGAGGCGGAGAAAGCATCACGATCGTGTTCGACAACGCGTACGGCATGAAGGCCGACGATACGGAAATTTCGCTGCACGGCGTGAAGGTCGGCGAAGTGCGGGGCGTTGCGCTCGATCCCGACGGCCGCCATGTCGACGTGACTGCGGAGATACGCCGCAGCGCCCAACCCTATCTGCGCTCGGGCACGCGTTTTTGGGTGGAAGGCGCGCACTTCGATTTCAGCGATCCGTCTTCGGCGAAGGCGTTGATCGGCGGACCGGAAATCGTTATGCAGCCGGGGCCGGGTGCCAGCATCCGGCATTTCGACGGTAGCGACCGCCGCTACGCGCTCAGCGCGGCCGCCGTGAAATACGTGATCCGCTTTTCGGGCGCGGTGGGGCAGCTCGATGCGGGCGCGCCGGTGCGGCTGCGCGGGTTTCGCGTCGGTGAGGTCACCGATGTCTCGCTGCATTACGACGCGCGCACCGGCACGCTCGACACGCCCGTTCAAATCGAACTCGATGCAACGAAGCTCGGGCTGGCCGACAACGTGAAGCCGCCGGCAGGCAATTGGCGCGGGGCCGTGGACGACATGCTGCGCCATCTGATCGCAACCGGGATGCGAGCCCGCTTGAGCCAAGATCCGCCGCTCGTCGGCTCACGCGTCGTCACGCTCGATTTCGTGTCCGGCGCCCCGAGTGCGACGCTGGCCGTTCGCGACGGCCAAACGCAGATTCCGAGCATGCCGTCGGGCGATATCGACGCAATCATCGCGCAAGCCGGCGACATCATGTCGAAGGCCGATCGCGTCATGACCAAGATCGACGCATTGCCGATCGCGCAGACGGGCGACGACATCCGCCGGATCGCCGGGCGAATCCGGGCGTTGTCGTCCTCGCCGCGGATCGCCGATAGCCTCGACCACCTGGACCGGTCCGTGGCACAGGTCGATCGCACGTTGAGCGAGGTATCGCCGCAGATCGGCCCGCTCGTCACGCAGTTGCGCCAGACGGCGCGTGAGGCGGATAGCGCCGTTGCGGCCGCGAATCGCACGATCGGCGGCGATCCGATGCGCCAAAACGACCTGCCCGAGGCATTGCGCGAACTGACGGGTATGGCGCGCTCGGTGCGCGCGCTCGCCGACTATCTCGACCGTCATCCCGAGGCGCTCGTGCGGGGCAAGGGAGGATCAGGGCAATGAAGCCGAGAACGAAGTGGGGACTCGTGTGCGCGCTTGCATTGATGGGGTGCGGCCATAGTCCGCCGACACATTACTACTCGCTCGACGCCGTGCCGCCCACGGCGCCGCTCGTCACCGGCCGCATGGCGCCGGTGCAATTGGGCGCGGTGCGCCTGCCCGATTCGCTCGACCGGCCCGAAATCGTCGAGCACGATGCCCGCTACCGCATGGCCGTGCGGGAGACCGACCATTGGGGCGCGCCGCTCGCGCCGATGATCCGGCGCACGCTCGCGCAGGATTTGCTCGCGCGGCTGCCGCCCGGCGCGTTCGTGCTGCCCGGCGCTCCCGCGCCGGCGGGTTCGCGCGGGATCGTCGTGACCGTGCTCGATCTGCGAGCGAACACGGATGGCCGGATGACCTTCGAGGGCAGTTGGTCGTTGACCGACGGCGATGCGTCGGCGGCGGTGATGACGCAAGACGTCTCGCTCAGCGAGCCGATGCGCTCCGCGAGTTCGCCCGATATCGCCGACGCCATGAGCCGCGTCCTGGGACGATTAGCCGATCGGATCGCCGCGACGCTGGCTGAGCGGCAGTAAGGTGAAACGCGCCGTGGGCGGATTTTTCCGGCAATTGGGGCAATTGGGCTTCCGTGGGTCCGATGCTTGCTGCTCGCGAACGTGGGGGCCGCTCCTCCGACCTATCATCGGACGACCTGTCTTCCCTCTTACCCGGGCGGGAATCCGTTCCCCGAACGCGCGGCCGCGGTGCCGCTAGGAATTGCGATATGGCGGTAGCCGGACATCCCTTTACGCACGGCCACGCGAACGGTCACTTTGTCCGCTTTTACGAAGCGGAGTCGTTGCTGGTCGACGAAGTCGCCGATTTTGCCGAGCGTGCGCTGCGCTCGGGCGGGCATGCGGTCGTGATCGCCACCCCGGCGCACCTCGCGGCGCTCGCCTCGAAACGACGCGGTTTCGGCTGCGCGGCCGGCATGGACACCGGAACTACGAGCCGGCTCGTCACGCTCGACGCCGAGCAGACGCTGGCGCGTTTCATGGTCGATGGATGGCCCGACGAGGCGCAATTTCTGTCCTCGGTCGGTGCATTGATGGCGAGGGTGGCGATACCGGGTGGCGCTCCCGTGCACGCATTCGGCGAGATGGTGGGGCTGCTTTGCGAGCGCGGCGAATACGAGGCGGCATTGCACGTGGAGGCGTTATGGAACGACCTTGCGCGCCGGTATGCGTTTTCGCTGTTTTGCGCCTATTCGCAGGCGCTCTTCTCGAGCGCCGAGCACAGTGCGATGTTCGAGCACGTATGCGCGGCGCATACGCATGTGCTGCCGAGCGAGGTATTGACCCGTTCTGACGACACCGAAGCGCACAAGCTCGTGGCGCTGTGGCAGCAAAAGGCGATGGCACTCGAGCGTGAGGTGGAGCGCCGCGCCCGGGCGGAGGCGGCGCTCGTGCAGCGCGAGCGCGAACTGGCCGATTTCGTCGAAAACGCGGCCGAGGGACTGCATCGGATCGCGGGCGACGGCACGATCGTCTGGGCGAACTCGGCGGAACTCGATCTGCTCGGCTACGACTACGACGAGTACGTCGGGCACCCTGTCTCGGAGTTCTACGTCGAGCGGCCGGTGGCCGATGCCATCTTCCAAAAGCTCGCCGCGGGCGAGACGATACGCGACGAGCTCGTGCGCCTGCGCTGCCGCGACGGCAGCGTCAAGCACGTGCTGCTGCATGCCAACTCCATGTTCGACCAGGGCAAGCTGCTTTACACGCGCGGATTCACGCGCGACGCGAGCGATCGCATCCAACGGCAGACGGCCGAGCGCCAGCGCGATGCGCTATTCATGAATGCGCCCGTGGCGGCGGCGCTGCTCAGCGGGCCGGCGCATGTGTTCGAACTCGCGAACAGGCGCTTTCGCGAACTGGCGGGCTATGCCGAATTGACGGGGCGCCGCTACGCCGAGGTCTTCCCCGATAGCCAGCATGGCGAGGAGATCGGTGCGCTGCTCGATTCCGTGTTCCTGCGCGGCGAGCCGGTCGTGCGCGAAGACTTCCGCATCGACATGACCCGGCCGGACGGTGCGTTCGAGCCGCGCTACTTCACGTTCCACTTCGAACCGCTGCGCCTGGATGGGACGTCCGTGCAAGGCGTCATCGCCGTCGCCGTGGAAGTGACCGAGCAGGTGCGCACGCGAGCCCGCTTCGAAAAATCGCATGCGGAACGCGAACGGCTCGTCGCCGAGTTGCGCGAGGCGAGTCGTGCCAAAGACGAATTTCTCGCGATGCTCGGCCACGAACTTCGCAATCCCTTGTCGCCGATCGTCACCGCGTTGCGATTGATGCGCATGCGCCCCGAAGGCGGCACGTTGCGCGAGCAAAACATCATCGCTCGGCAAGTCGATCACCTCGTGCGGCTCGTCGACGACTTGCTCGACATCTCGCGTATCACGCGCGGCAAGATCGAGCTCAAGAAGCAGACCGTGCGCGTAGCCGACGTATTGACGAACGCCGTCGAGATGGCGAGCTTTCTCATCGAGCGGCGCGGGCATCGGCTCACGCTCGACGTCGAACACGATCTCGTGTGGAACGCCGACGCGACGCGGCTGGCTCAAGTCGTGTCCAATTTGCTGACGAACGCGGCGCGTTATACGGCGCCGGGCGGCCATATCGAAGTCGTGGCCGCGCACGAGCGCGGCGGCATGATACGTGTCAGCGTGCGCGACGATGGCGTGGGGCTGGCCCCCGACGTATTGCCGCGTGTGTTCGATTTGTTCTTCCAAGGCAAGCGCAACCTCGATCGGGCCGAAGGCGGGCTCGGTATCGGCTTGGCGCTCGTGAAGAATCTCGTGGAAATGCACGGCGGCACCGTGAGCGCAACGAGCGCAGGGCCGGGGCGCGGCAGCACGTTCGCGATTCGCGTCCCGGGAGGGCGTCGCGCCAGCGCCGAGGCCACCGTTCGGGGGCCGCAGGACGCACTCGCAGCGCTCGCGTTCGGCGGCAGCCAGGCTCATCTCGAGGGCCGGAGTGCCGAGCCGGGACCGCACCGAACCGCGCGCGCGAGCATACGCGCACGGCGCGCATTGCTCGTGGACGACAACGTGGACGGCGTGCAGGCGCTCGCGGAGTTGCTCAAGGAGTGCGGGCATGACGTCGAGGCCGTCTACGATCCGGCGTCGGCCTTGGAGCTCATGGCCTCGTTCGACCCCGACATCGCGGTCATCGATATCGGCTTGCCCGGCATGGACGGCTACGAACTCGTGCGCCGGCTGCGCGCGCAGCATGCGAGCCGAGACTGCTTGTTCGTCGCTTTGACGGGGTACGGGCAAGACGCCGACCGCCAACGCAGCCGCGCGGCGGGCTTCCATCATCACTTCGTCAAGCCGCTCGATCCGGCACGGCTGCTGAGCCTCATGGATACGCTCACGCGCCGCTCGCAAAGCACCGCCGCATAGCGAAGGCCGATCGCGCGCTCATCCTTGATTCGGCTGCGCGGAGGGCGCCCGGCTCAGGCGTGCCGTCAGCGCTCGGCGAAATTGCAATAGGACGCCCGGCTCGGCGTCGCTCACGGCCCACCACAGCATGCCTTGGTTTTGCCACTGCGCGAGAGCGTAGCCGTCGCTCGTCATCGAGGCCGGCACTCGTTGCGAACCGGCCGCGGTGTCCGGCATCACATAGACATCGACGATGTGCTTGCGATAGCGATACACGAGCACCGCGACGCGATGATGGCCGATGTAGTCCAGACGGCCGCCGGCGAGCGCGAATCCTTCGCCGGCGAGATCCTCGACCGGCGGGGCGTAGTCGATCCGCCCGTTGAACCAGGGCTTGACCGTATGCTGATCCGACGAGATCACGTCGATGTCATGCCCCGAAAGCTGCGCGCGAACATGGCTCGCGACGAGTTCGTCGACGAACGCCGTGCCTGCGCTATCGGGCCGGTGCATGACGAGCGCGACGCTCGCCGCGAACGCCAGCGCGACGGCGGCGACGGCGACGCCCGTGGGCCACGTCAGTGCCGCGGCGCGGCCGCTCGCGCGCGGTCTCCACGGTCTCGTGGTCGCGCCGCGCGGCGTGCTCCACGTGGGCCAAGCCCACCCGAACATCGCTTTGCCGCGCGGCCGATCGGGCGTGTCGCGTATTTCGTTCGCACCGTTCGTCTCGCTCGTTTCAGGCGATTGCGTCGGTGGTGGAGTGTCCGGGCCCGCGTCGTCTACCGTCGATGCGCTGACGGATTCGCCGTCCGGAAGCGCCGCGAGAATACGCTCGCGCAGCGCGCTGGGCGCGCGAAAGTATTCGGTGGCGCGCGTTGCTTCGCTGAGAGCCCGCAGCATTTGCGTCTCACGCCGACATGCCGCGCAGCGGGCCAAGTGCGTCTCGATGTTCAGCGCTTCGGCGGCCGACAGTTCGCCGTCGATCGCGGCGCCGAGGAGCGGGCGGGCTTCATTGCAGTCCATCAGGGCTCTCCTTGGCGGTCGTTTCGGGCGGACGAGGTGCTGGCCCGCGCAGCGGGGCGAGCAAGGCGGCGAGCTTGCGCCGGCCGCGTGCGAGCCGCGACATGACGGTGCCGATGGGCAAATCGGCGACGATCGCAATGTCGCGATAGCTCATATCCTCCAACTCGCGCAGAATCAGCACCTCCCGAAATTCGACGGGCAGCTTTTCCAATGCCTCGCGCACCAGCCGCGTGTGCTCGCCTTGCAACATCAGTATTTGCGGATCGGCAAAGGCAGACGACGTCTCGTCGAAAACGCTCGTTTCGTCGAGGTCGTCGTCGAACGTCGCTAGCTCGAGGCTGTTCGCGCGGCGCCGCCATTCCGTGTACCAGGTGCGGCGCACGATCGCGAGCAGCCAGGGCCGGGCGTTCTCGCCGCGGAACGAACCGAAGAACCGGAACGCGCGCACGAACGCCTCCTGGACGATGTCGTCCGCATCGCCCGGGTTGCCGCTGAGCCAACGCGCGAGGTTGTATGCCGCATCGAGATGCGGCAGCGCCAGTTGCTGGAAACGGCGGGCATGCTCGGCCTCGCCGCCTGGCCCGGCGGCCGTGCGCGGCGCCGGCGTGCTGCTCGCTCGTTTTTCTATCTCGGCCACCGGGGTCGCCTCCTTGGTTGACCGCTGCGATACCGAAGATGCATCGAGTTTATTCCCGCGCGATCGCGTTGTGCGGCTCGTGCTGTCGGCGGGGGAGTGGGCGAACTCGTCGGTCGCCCACTGCGCGCGCGGTGCATGGAGCATCATCGGATCACCGCACGACGATCTTGCCGACCATCATCGGATGGATGCCGCAAAAATAGGCGTAGGTGCCCGGTTTGTCGAGTACGGTCGAGTACGAGTCGTCCGTATCGAGTGCCTGCGACGGCTTGAATGCGCCGGCCGCGCTGACCACCGTATGCGGTTCGTCGTCGCGATTGGTCCAGACGATGCGGGCGCCCGCCGGTACCGTCAATTCTTTGGGCGTGAACGCGAAGTCGTGGATTTCGATGCGATAGGCCGTGCCGTTTTTGCCGGGGGCATCGGCGTCGCCCCCGGCTGCGACCGCGGCGGGGGAGTGAACGAGGACGGTTGCCACGAGCCCGGCGAGCGGCGTGCAGGCGAGTACGCGCAAGAGCGTGCGGCGGCGAGATGCGAATGCGTTCATGACAGCACCTCGTCCGTCAGCGCGAGCGTGCGCCCCGCCTGGACGTGGCGCACTTCGCGCACGCCTAGGTAAGAGGCGAGTTGGCCGGGCGGCACCTCCTTGAGCGGCCCGGGGCCGGGGCCCACACCGGGTGCGGGCTGCGGATAGGCGGTCGAGCGCGCCGTATAGAACGTGACATTGCCTTCCACCTTCTGCTGGATTTGATGGATGTGTCCGTTCAAGACGGTGACCGAGCCGAAGCGGCGCAGCATCGTGAGCGCATCGCCGGCATCGTCGGTGCCCCAACCCCATGTGGGGTACAGCGACCAAAGCGGCATGTGCGCGAACACGACGATCGGCGTTTCCGCGGAACGCGATGCCAAATCCTGCTTGAGCCAAGCGAGTTGGTCGGGCCCGAGCCAGCCGAGGCCGCCGGCCTTCAGGTTCAACACGTTCACGAGCGCCACGAAGTGCACGCCGCGATGATCGAAACTGTACCAGCCGCCTTCCGTTTGCTTTTCGCCGAAGCGATCGAAGAACGCGCGGCCGTTGTCGCCGATGACATCGTGTTCGCCCGGGACGTAGAACGCCCGCTGCGCCTTCGAGCCGCGCATGATCTGATCGACCGTGTCGAATTCGTCCGCGCGCGACAGGTGGGTGAGATCGCCGGTATGGATCAGGAAATCGGGCTGGACGCGTTGCGCATCGATGCGCGCGAGCGCGGCTTTGAACGTGCCGGTTACGTCCGGATTCGGGGCTTTCGTGAAGCCGATATGCGAATCGCTGACTTGTACGAAGCTGAAGGTTGCGTCCTCGAGCGCCTGCGCGGTGCTGTCGCCTTCGGCTTCGCTGCCGAGCGTGCGCGCTTGCAGAACGCCGGCGTGCATCGTCCAAAGTGTGCCGGCGCCGGCCCAGGCCATGCATTTCAGAAAACGGCGGCGGTTCGCCGCCGCGGGGTCGTCGCGGTCGTTATCGTGGTCCATCATGGCTCTCCTGAGAAATCGGCGTACGTTTTTGCACGCGTCGATACGTGTGGGCGGGGCCGTATGCATGCCCTCGGAGAGCGTTACTCGATGACGTCGATGGATATTCCCGCTGCGCCGGGCAAAAAATCGGAAGACGGTAACGCATGGGTCGATGCAGTCTTTGTTTTTGCCCGGGTATTATTGATTTTCTGTTTTCACCCGGATATTATTCGGCTCATCTGCAAATTTCCGGAGTCGTTTATGTCGCCTCACCTCGAGCCTTCGTTGTTTTCGATCTTCGTTGGGCATCGTCATTTGGCGTCCGGCACGCTTCCGACGGTCGCGCTCGCCGGCAAGCATGCGCACGCGGACGGGACGGCGGGCCCGATCTTGATCTTCGAGAACAGGACGGGGCGTTCGATCGATGTGGATACGCGCGGCTCCGACGAGCAACTGCGTGAGCGGTTGAGCCGGCAACCTGGCGCTTGCGCGCCGATTGAGGAGACCGCGCCGGCCGATGCGCAGGCGGCGGACGCGGGCGAGGGCGGCGCACCGCGGGGCCGTGGCCGGCCCAAGCTCGGTGTGGTCGCGCGCGAAGTGACGCTGCTGCCGCGCCATTGGGAATGGCTGGGGACGCAGCCGGGCGGGGCATCGGTGGCACTGCGCAAGCTGGTGGAGGAGGCGCGCCGCAAGCACGCTCAGCGCGACGAAAGGCGTACGGCGCACGAGCGGGCTTACCACTTCATGTCCGCGATGGCGGGCGACCTGCCGGGTTTCGAGGAAGCCTCGCGCGCGTTATTCGCCGACGACGCCGCTCGTATGGAAACGCTCATCGCCGGCTGGCCTGCCGACCTTCGCCGCCATATCGGATGGCTTGCTTTCGGCGATCTGACGCAACCGGCGCCGGCGGCCGCAGCGGGCGCGTGAACTCGGCGATTGGGCTGTCCGCGCTATTTCGGTACGGTGCCGCTTGCGGGGGGGGCGACGGGCGATTGGATCGTGCGTGGGTTTGTCGGGCCGCTTGATCGGCATATTGTCCGGATTGCGGGCGTCCGCACCGCTCACCGGCGCCTGCGGGGGCTGCACCATGGATGCGCCGACATCCTTGGCCGCTCGCTGCCCCCACGCCGCGCCGCTGAGGCAAGCACAAGCCAAGGCGCACGCGAGCGCGGCCCACCGTGCGGCGAGTGTGGTGTTTCGTTCGATGGAATCCAACGTCGGCTCCTTGGCAGCCGGTGTGCTCGCGTGATGCCGCGCCGCCGCCTAACGAGTTTGTGAGCAGCAATTCCTAGGCCCATGCCGCGCGGCGAGGGACCTTCCGTCAGCGTTCCGTTCCGGCTCCGATCGCATCGCGCACTTGCGCACCGATCTCGTAAGAGCGTAGGCGAGCGGCGTGATCGTAGATCTGCCCGGTGAGGATCAATTCGTCGGCTTGCGTCTGCGCGATGATCGATTCGAGCGCCGCGCGCACTGTGTCAGGACTACCGACGGCGGCGCAAGCGAGCGCGTGCCGTACCCCGGCCAGCTCCATCTCCGAGGCGTCCAGTCGATCCACGGGCGGGGGCAACTGCCCGGGGGTGCCGCGTCGCAGCGCGACGAATTGCTGTTGCAGCGATGTGAAGAGCCGCTGGCCCTCGGCATCGGTATCGGCCGCGAAGAGATTGACGCCGACCATCGCATAAGGCGTGGCGAGCGCGGCCGACGGGCGGAATTGCGAACGGTATACATGCAGCGCCGTGAGCAGATGGTCGGGCGCGAAATGCGATGCGAATGCGAACGGCAGACCGAGCGCCGCAGCCAGTTGTGCCGAAAACAGCGACGAACCGAGCAGCCAGATCGGCACGTTCAGGCCGGCGCCGGGTACGGCGCGTACGCGTTGGCCGCTGACCGGTTCGGCGAAATAGCGTTGCAACTCGACGACGTCGTCCGGGAATCGATCGGCGCTTTCATGCAGGTCGCGCCGTAGTGCGCGGGCCGTCGTTTGATCGGTGCCGGGCGCACGCCCCAAACCGAGATCGATCCGATCGGGGTAAAGCGAGGCGAGCGTACCGAACTGCTCGGCAATGACGAGCGGCGCGTGATTGGGCAGCATGACGCCGCCCGAACCGACGCGAATCGTTTTCGTCCCGCCGGCAATGTGGCCGATGACGACCGCCGTCGCCGCGCTGGCGATGCCGGGCATGTTGTGATGTTCGGCGAGCCAAAAACGCTGGTAGCCCCAGCGCTCGGCGTGCTGCGCGAGATCGAGCGAATGGCGGAAGGCGTCGGCGGGCGTTTGACCGAGCGGCACTGGGGATAGATCGAGAACCGAAAACGGAATCATCGTCGAGATGGCTGCGAGGGCGGCGGTTGCGCGCAACGCGGCGCGCCCTCGTCGATAGCAAAGAAATAGGAGAGGCGATTGTGCCAAACGGCGGATATCGGTGCTGGCGACGTGAAATAAGCCATGCGGACGAAAGGGCTACTCGCTGGATAGTTGCATAGCGTTCCGACCGCCGCGGCGCTCTATCTGGGCCGGCACAGCGTTGGACTAATCGCCGTCAGCGCGGTCCTCGTGTTCGCGGGATTCGATTTGTTCCGGCCGGAGTAAGGATTCCAGGCTTCGCCTGGTCGCTACGTTCCGATCGAAACTCAGGCGATTCTGATAGCCGTGACGGCGCCCTCCTAGGATATTCGCTGCTCGATATCACTGGATCAAGGGAAGGGCGGATGAATCCGAATGCGAGGCCAAGGACGCTGGGAGGCGTTCGCTGGGGGCGGTTGATGTCGGCCATGGCCGTGGCCGGTGTGCTGGCACTCAGCGTGCACGTGGTGATGCTGCAAGTGCTGCACGTGCCTTATCCGAGCGCCGTCTTGCGCACGAAGTTTCCCGACTTGCTGAACGGTGCCCTGATGATTTGGGCGGCGATGTGGGTGTACGACGGGTTGCGCGCGCGCTGGCCCGGGCGCTCGGCGTTGCTTTGCGTCGCGATCTTGTTTGCGTTGCTCGCCGGCCTGAATGAGACGCTGCGGGCGGCGTTCATGAGCGGGTATTGCTCGACTCACGCACCTGTGCGTTGGCTGATCGGTTTCCTGGCGAGCGTGCGGCCTCTGAGCATGTACGCCGTGGCCGCCGGCTTAGCGGCCGGTCTTGCCCGATTGCGATCCACGCGGGCGCGCGTTTGCGGGACCGCCGTTGCGGCGCTCTTCTCCGCATACGTCATCGCGCCAGCCTTGGCCGCCGCCGATGCGGTGATCCGGACACACGCCGCGCAGTGGATGCCCGAGGGCGGCTGGTGCGCGCTGCCGTACGGCATCGACGTGCTGATCCCGGCCTACCTGACGTTCCTCGAGCCCGTTTTACTTTCCTTCGCTTGTGCGGCTTTGATTTGGAACCGACTGCCTGGCGGCTTGCCGAGGCGGACGGCGGCGTTCGTCCTGTTGATTCTTGCATTGAAGCGGCACGTGCTCGCTTCGCTGCTCTACGCCGTCTTTGCCCCAGGGCCCGCTATGACGGCGTTCGCGAGCGTGGGGCAGTTTTCGTTGGAGGCAGCCGTGCTCGGGTGCTTGACCGCGCTCGGCTGGCATTGGGCCCGGCCCGTTGCCGTTGACGAACCGGTGGCGGTCGCCGCCGATCGAGGCGCGAGCGCGGGCCGCTGAAGCGGCACGGCTAGGGGTGGGCGCATGAAAAATTACCGTTGCAGAAGTACTGCAACAGCCCCCACGACAGCGCGACCCACCCGGCCCCGATGCCTTGCGTCAAGAGCGCCAGGCCGAAGGCGCGGGAGCTGCCCTGTTTGATCGCCTGCATGCTCCATTGCAACGAGATGCAAAACGCGAGCACATAGACGAGCGGCGCCGCGGCTACGTTCCACAACCACCGGTTGTGCTCGGAGCCCGGGCTATCGAACATCATCGGAAAGATCAGCAGGGAGAGCCCCGCGGCGGCTACGCCGATCGCGCAAACAGCCGTTGTCGCGATGGCGCAAATGGTGACGGCCCATTGGGCCGGCGTTCGATTGGATTGCCCGTTCATGAGGATGTGGTCGCTCTTATTGTCTGACGTGCGGGCGATGTTGCCATGAAAGGTGCGATCCAGGTAAACCCGGGTGTCGAGATTCATTCAAGATTGAACGGGTTGTGCCTATGCTGCAAGGCCCGCCGGGCCGGCTGCCCAGCCAAGTGTGAACCTAAGATTCGCCTATCCTAGAACTTTCTTGAGTTCGACTCATTTAACTTAGTACTTCTGTCGCGTGGATGCGGTGCCGTCCATCCGCCAAGAGGCCGTTTGCCGTCGGCGAATTCTAGCCGCTCCCGCACCGACTGAAGCCATCATTCCAGCGGCGCTTCCTGCTAAGGAAATTCCGTGCGCCCGAACACCTCGCCCGCCGGAGTTCTCCGCCACACACTCGACGGCGCCCATAGAAGGGCGGCATTGGACGTATGCAACGCGACTGTCAAATATGCAAGCCACCCGTGCGGCGCTTTCGACTGGCGAACGCACCGTTAAACGAGTGTCGGCCATGTTCCGCGGCGCAGCCGCTCCCGGCCTCCGAGGAATCCATCCTCCTTGATGCCGTTGGCAATATGACGGTGAAACCTGACGTTGACCGACTACCCCCCCCCACCCACGAGTATCGCTCTAAATATATTCGATCGAAATAACCTCAACACAATTGAGTACGATATTTGAGTTCTTTAGAAGACGGTCGTCTGACAAGAAAAGATAGGCTCGATTTAGAATGGCAGACCTAAAGTTGTTCCAATTTTCCTCAGATTGTGTGATTCCGAACGGTCCCGTAAGGTGAGGGACCGCAGGTTCGAAGGGGTCGTGCAGTGTCATGTGCGTCTTGTTATTGCTTCTTTTTAGGCTTGCGTAGCATATTTTGCTCACTTTGTGATGTTGGTCGGTAATTGGGCTTTCAAACTCGTGAAGCGGCGCGGGGAATTTGAATAGAATCAAGCATGCACTATCCTTGCACCCATCGATACTAATCGTAGTGAGCGCCAATTTTGAATCGATAATGCGACTTCTTTTAATTGCCCGATGTTCTGGCAGCCCGGTGAGACGAATCGTTTTATCGCCGATGACGATTTCCCGATTGTCCGGGTGCATCTGCGAATTTTGTGCTGCTTGACGAATATTGTGAGAGACGTGATCTATCTTCGAAATGTTTGCGTCAAATTGGAATTCGGTTGAGGTCGCAGCTATTTCTCGTGCGCCAATGAAGTTTTCGATAAATTTAATTGCTCGTCGCTTACCTTCTTCGGAAGGGTTTATTAGATCAAGGACGATGAAGCAAAAAGATCCAACGACGAGCATATGACTGTCATCTTCCGCCATATAGGAGCCACCGGGCTTCCGGCATAAAGGAGCCGGGACGTTTTCGGCATAAAGGAGCCACTTCGTTTCCGGCATATAGGAGCCAGCCGATTTTCGGCATATAGGAGCCAGGGGCGGAATCGAGCATCTCGATCGTGATGCTCATTGCAGGCTTAACTTGTGGGGCGTGATCCACCAAGGGAGGCTGCGATGGGCCGACGGAGAATCGAGATGCATCAATATCGACAGGTTCTCGTGCGCATGCGCCACGGGGATTCCGAGCGCGAACTGGCACGCTGTCGCTACATGGGCCGGCGTAAGCTCGCCGCGCTGCGCGAGTTGGCCGAACAACGCGGCTGGCTCAAACCCGACGCGCCGCTACCGGATGACGCCGAGATCGCCGCCGCGCTAGGTCCGCCACACAAGGCAAGCTCGACTGTCTCAGGGCTCGAGGTCCACCGCGCATTAATCGCTTCATGGATCGAGCAGCAAGTGCCCGGCACGGCCATTCTGGCGGCGTTGCGGCGCGAGCACGGCTACACCGGCAGCTATTCGTCGGTTTATCGCATGATCGTTTCGATCAACGCCGATCGTCCGCCCGACGCCACCGTGCCGCTAAGCTTCGCGCCAGGGGAAGCCGCACAAGTCGATTTCGGTGCCGGCCCAATGCTGCCCGACGCTGACGGCGTGTTCAAGCGCACGTGGGCGTTCGTGATGACGCTTGCCTTCTCGCGACACCAGTACGTCGAGTTCGTCTGGGACCAGACGGTCGCGACTTGGCTCGGATGCCATCGCCGCGCGTTCGAATGGTTCGGCGGTGTCCCCACGCGCGTGATCATCGATAACCCCAAATGCGCAATCACGCGTGCCTGTGCATACGATCCCGTCGTGCAACGCGCCTATGCGGAATGTGCCGAAGGGTACGGCTTCCGCATCGATCCTTGCCCACCGGCCGATCCGCCCAAGAAGGGCATCGTGGAAGCCGGCGTCAAATACGTAAAGGGCAACTTCTTGCCGCTGCGCCAGTTCCGCGACTTCACGGACCTGAACGCGCAGGCGCGTCATTGGGTCATGCACGAAGCGGGGCGCCGCATCCACGGCACTACGCGCAAAGTACCGCTCGAGTTGTTCGAACTCGAACGGCCCCTCATGCGAGAACTGCCCGCCGTCGCGCCCGATCTGGGCACCTGGCACAAGGTCTCGGTCCACCGGGACTGCCATGTCGCGCATCAGCGCATGCTGTATTCCGTACCATTCTCGTTGGTCGGCAAGCAATTGTGGCTGCGTGCGACCGATGCTTCGATCTGCATCTACGACGATTACCGACTGGTGGCTTCGCATGTGCGTGGCCGTCGCCCCGGCGAGCGGCTCACCGTGCGCGACCACCTGCCGCCCGAGGCTCGCGCGTTTCTCGCTCACGATCGCCAGTGGTGTCTGGAACAAGCCCAACGTGTGGGGCCGGCCTGTGCGCAGCTCATCGAACTGCTGCTGGCCAATCACATCCTTGAGCGCCTACGTGCGGCGCAAGGCGTCATGCGTTTGCAGAAGCCGTACGGCGCCTCGCGCCTGGAAGCGGCCTGCGCTCGCGCGCTGGCACACGCCAGTCCCTTCTATCGGACCGTCAAGACGATCCTCGTCGGTGGCTTCGACAGGCATCCACTTGCCGATCCGAATGAGCACGTCCACGCCCCCGGCGCGCGTTTCGCCCGCGACGCCCAGTCTCTGTTTGCTCCCGACGCCGACGTGCGTCATTAACCCAGGAGATGGCGATGCAACCCATGCCAGCCTTGACCCCGCATCTGAAGCAATTGCGTCTGTCCGGTATCCTCGACTCGCTCGAAGCGCGCAATCGCCAAGCCATCGATGCGAAGCTCTCTTACGTCGACTTCCTCGCGCTGCTGATCGAAGACGAAGTCGCCCGGCGTGAACAGAAGAAATTTGCGCTGCGCATGCGCCGCGCCGCCTTCCGCACCAGCAAGACACTGGAGCAATTCGACTTCGATCGGCTGCCGCAATTGAACCGCGCGCTCGTGCATGATCTGGCCGGCGGCCGTTACCTCGGCGAACATGCGCCGGTGCTCATCGTCGGACCTTGCGGTACCGGCAAGAGCCACTTGGCGCAGGCTCTCGGCCATTGCGCCGTACGTCAAGGCGTCGACGTGCTGTTCACCACTTGCACCCAGCTCACCACGAGCTTGAATGCCGCTCGCGCCACCGGCGCCTACGAGCGCCGGCTCGCCAGCTTGATGCGCGTCGAATTGCTGATCATCGATGACTTCGGGCTCAAGCCACTACGTCCGCCCGCCGACGAAGATCTGCATGAACTGATCGCCGAACGTTACGAGGCTGCGTCCACCATCGTCACGAGCAACCTCGATCTGACCGAATGGGATCAGGCGTTCCCGGCCAATCGATTGCTCGCCTCGGCCACGCTCGACCGATTGCGTCACAACGCTTACTGCCTAGTGCTCGACGGTCACTCCTATCGAAGCCCGAGGCACCTTCCGGAGCATCACTTGAACCTTGCAAACGGCACCCAAACCGCCCATTCTTGAACCCACCAAGATGCTCGTTTCTACCCGCTTCTACTGGCGCCTATATGCCGGAAATACCCGGCTCCTTTATGCCGGAAGGTGACACATATGACAAAAATGTAGCTCTACCCTCAAATCGAGTTCTGGGACGCGTATGTCGCAGGCGCGCAGGTCGCGAGGCGTCTTCCATCGTCCGTCGACCCATGATCGTTTCATTACCCCGCCCAGGAAAACAAGGCTGCGGGGACGGGGTTCGACACCGAGCATGTAGCCGCGCAAATGAAGTAAATTTCTACTGATCCCACCGAATCCTCTTTGGGCATTGAAGGTTACCTTTAACACCCATCTGAGCAGTAAGTCGAAATCAAATTTCACCGTCCGGGTGTCGATTAGTGCCCGTGCGAAATATTTTCGGTAAAGTGTGCTTGCGTAATCATCGAGGCGACTTAACGGTCCGCTATTGCAAGAGTCACAAGTGTCCTTGACGATTGCGTCGGTGTCAAAATAGCCGCCCGCAGAGTTTGAATAAAATAGTCCACGAGCGTCGCCCGCTCTAAGTAGAAAAGCGGGGAACACGTGCTCTCGCGTTTTCTTCCCAGGCTTTTGACAGTAAATGCAGCCAGCCATGATTTTTGAGAGCGTTAGTTGAAATGACGGTGATTGGGGCGGTTCATTCCTGGTATATGTTAGATTGCACCATACGCAAGGCGCGCAGCCTTCTCGTGAGAGATAAAGTCGGGGTCGCTCCGCGCGACATGCGCTAGATTTGCAATGCGCTCCATTTCTTCAATTTCGAAATGGAAATTCTTATCGCCATCCCAGAGAATAAATTTCTTGTAATGTTGTATCGGAAGGCTGATGCGGCGGGGGCCCGCTTCATACTCGGGATGACGTGTTCCCGGCCTCGTAGACGCAGTGACCAAATCAAAAAAATCGTTGATGACGGGCAGTGATGGAAGTGACAGGAGCATCGGCAGAATCTCGCCAAATCCAAGAATAGCGCTTAAACGCTGATTCATGACTGTAAATGAAAGGCTGAGGCCGTCTATCTCTATCGGGTTAAGCTGTCTCATGTTCCCGAATGTTGGCGCGTCGTTGCTCGTGTCGGTAATGGGTTTACCCTCGGCTTGCCAGAAACGGCGGATCGCGAGCGTCAGCAACGTGAGCAGATAAGGCTTCAGAGTCTGATTCAATAGATTGTCAGGTAATGCAGGTTCTTCACCGCTGAAATATCCTTCGATCGGTCGCGTGAGCCATTCCGCGTACGTCGCGTCGGGCCACTCGGGGAGGCTGGCTTGTACTCTCTCGATGCCATCAAGCAGCGATTCGTCCTCACGCAGGTCGAGTTTGGAACGGTAGTAACGGTCAGATGGAAGTTCGCTCTTGCCAAGGTGGCGTGTTCTGGCGCTTAACAACGCCTTTGTTGCGCTCAGGACATCCACTAGCAGCGACCTCGTAACAAACGATCGGCCTGGGTGCATATAGGCATGGTGGGCCATTGTTGCGAGAAATTCCCACTCCTCACGCGTCAGAGGGTCGTCCCGATAGTAGCGATCACGAAGGACCAGCAATGCCGCCCTTGGCTCCTCTGGCAGCGAGCGGGTGGTTTCCATCGCCCGTCGATCAGCTTCGATGCCGAGTTCCAGCAGACGACGCGCGACCTCTGACGATGAAGACTCCTTCCGGCGGAGTTTGATCGATTCCACTGCGGCCGCCAGAGATTCGCTCAGGCGCATGGTGAAGAGTTGCTTTCTCATGTTTGTGTAAGCGAATTGTGTAAGCGTACGACACTATGCGAGTGCGATGTGCGCTTTGTCAAGCGTGGAATTAGCAGAGACCACGCGGTTAGGGGCGAGAGATGACCTTGGGGAAGGCCGAAGCGATCGGCCGCTTGCGAGCGCGGCTGTGCGTGCAGAAGCGGTCGTTCGGGTAGTCGACGAACGAAGATTGGGCAGGCTTCTAAAAGATCGAGATGACTATGGATTCAGGCGAGCACATACCCAGTGTTGCTGCCACAGGTTGGACCGATCTTGGTCAAAACCACCTTCAATGCGAAGGTCACCTGGGGGATTGATTCCGATAAATTCGTTGAATTGTTAGATGATTTGACCAATTCATACACCCAATCCAAAAGTAATTCGGTCCAGTAAGTCTCGTACGCGTTCATAACCAGCTTTGGAGTATAGAACATCGATCGGACGTAGATTGCTCAATTCGGGAAGAGAGCTTAGTAACCATTTTGCTGCCAGTTCGCCATTCCCAAATACGTCGATTCCTTGACTGAGTGCGCGAAGCAAACGTGTGATTCGATCTGCTTCGACACGGGACAATCGCTGTCGCCGCGAAATTATTTTACAACTCATTGATTTCCGAGTCCCGAACCCGCGCGGCAGCATCGGTGTCGAAGTGTGGAGTAGTCTATTTGACAGTTGACGTACGATGATTAAATCGATTTTATCCGAAATTTGATGGTGCTTCTTATGTGGAGCGATCGCTCGAAACGCTTCGAAGCCGCACTGTCGCTGACCGAATGCGATAGGCTCGACAGGTACCTTGGACGATCGAATCCTGGTTGGATGCACGTGCTTGCGCATACGACGTCGAGTAGAGTTCTTGGCTGACACGAATTTTCTCATAGACGGGAACCTCACTCCGTGTGTTATAAAGCTAGCAATTACTTGCTGATTTAAACGATCGCTTCTCTCTTGGGGCTACGTTGTTAATCGGAGGATGTGAGGTGATGGGCTACTTGCCGATCGATATGTTCTAAGTAGTCGTCGAACAATCGATGACGCGACAGCATCTTCAATGTTTATGGATTTAGAAGGCGCAAGTTCGCACGCATTCAGATGATACTTATCGTCGAGCCACAGCAGGAAGTCAAGCCCCATCCGTTCGGGGAAACCCTCCAAATAGAAGTATCCGCGAATTACCGCAGAGACGATTGACATTTGAGCCGAAATTTGGGAGGTTCTCGTAGAAATTGGATTGGGTGCTGGGCCAACGCCGACCAGCGGCTTCCTGCAATTGGCGCAGTCTGAAATGTCTGCCGTTTTTCCATCCGCTGTACGGCCGATACATACCTTGGCAGCGACTACAGGTGCGCCACACTCCGCGCATCGTTCAGAAAGCGGCACATGGTGGATTGGACAATACCCCCAGTCCTTGAAACGCCATTGTATTCGCAGGTAGGGAATGGCATCAGTCCTCAGGCATGCAAAGCAGACGCGGTAGCTTGGTTCGCCATCTGGTGCGAAGCTTAGAAGCCTCCCGAGTCGTGGTAGTTCGCGAATGGACCGAAAAACATTTCCAAGCAGCCGCAGTCGGGCTAGCGGAACAGCTGTGCCCCTGCCGATATGACAAATATGATCGACTGGTAGTTGAACGTCGGGATCTTGGCGCGGGGGGATGCCGAGATTACCAAGGAGAGTTCGATAGGGGAGGCTGTGCTTTTGGCACACCCGTTGGATCCAGGACGCGGGCGACTCGTCTAGGAACGGGGTCGGTGCAATCAAAAGGCTCGGCGGTCGGTCAATCATTGCATTCCTCGAACAACGAAAATTGCCGGTTCGGTTGTCGTATCGACGTTCCGCCTCGCCGAGAATTACACTTCAGTCTCGCCGCGAGCGACTCCACCAACTGAATGTCGGGTCTTGAGATGCAATCGAGGCGCAGCGCCTCCAGCGCGGTTTGATGAACGTCGATTTCGACGACGTTTTTTGTCGCGCCTATCACACGGGCAAGCCGGTCGAATGCCCGGCAGCAGACAGTGGACGCATCTGAGGTGGGCAAAATGCGGCTTATGCATCCTGCTCGCGGCGCACGCTCGCCTTCCGTAACGATCCCGAAAACCCAAATGAGACGGAGAAACGTGTCGATTGAAATTCCGTCGAACACCCCGAACATGGCGTCGTCGGGCCGTAGGCGAAAATGGTTGGAGCCAAGTAGATACATGGCTTGACTGCTGATCACTAGTTCGCGCGGGTCAGCCTGTTTGATGCGTTGGTTTCGATCTGTCAGGAGACGGCCACACTCGCAAAACTCGACAGATAGCCGCCTCCAACATACGGGGCGGCCGCAGGAGCAGCGGTCAAGAAGGCGGATGCCGTGAAAGGGGCAAGCCGTAATAAGGCAAATTGACCACGCAGCGAGCGCGCGAGTGCGTTCTCTGAGGCAAGCCGGGCAGATCTGCGGACGCGTTTGCCGTAGAAAGTACGGGCGTTGAAATTCATGCCCGAGAAACTGAGCGCCGTATGACTCACCCCGGAAATAGCGTTGCACGAAGGCGCGGTGCAGTCTGATTGGCGTACATCCGAACATGAGGGCGATGGCGCCGACGGATTGAGAAGGAAGATAGAGGTGGCCCGGCGAAGCGAGTTGTCGGGCGAGCTCGTTGAATGTAATGCCGTTCCGCGTAGCCATCCTCAGGGCGAAACCCACGCCATCCTCGTCGGCGTCGATTTCGTCCTGCCGCGGGTAGGGGGCGGTCGAGGAGGGGAACATTAGTCGAATGGGTTTGTTAGACTCGAGTCGGCACCAAAGAGCCGATGGAACGCGAGCCTCAAATGGCTCCTTGCGACTTCGCGTTCGCCACTGTCGATTGCGATCATCGAGACCTCGATGATCAGCGACTTCAATAAGCGCATCATGCCGCGAGTGGACTTGAACACTGGCGTCGCATATTGAGCGCGCAATGGCGACAGGTCGACTTCGGGAATGGCAGACGCGAATGCGCTGAGCATGCCCTGCCACTCCTCATCGTTCTCAAAGGCAGGCAGTGCTACCACCGCGGGAATGCGTGACGAAAGCTGAGGGTCGACCTTTTCGATGCTTCGAAGGGTCTCCGTTCCTGCGAGAAGGACAGGACACTTGGTTTTTGTCAGTAGCCGCTTGGTCCAGTCGATCATATCTGCGCGCGCATCAAGCTTTCGAGCAAGAAAGACATGTTGATATTCATCGATAGCGATCAAACGGATGCCATGCTGTTTTATCGCTTCTTCGAGCAAGTCAAACGAAGAGGCGTTGTTTTTTCGTCCCGACCGGGGCGGTATCGCGTAGTTAAGATTTGCCAGCAGTTCGTCTTGGACCTGGCCGACGCTGGGCGCCTCTTTAAGCGAGGCAGAGAGTACGCTGTTAGGTCGAAGAAACGGCCACTTACACACATTGTGCTGTATGGATTCAATGAGGAATGTTTTGCCCGCGCCGGCTGGCGCGATAACACTTATTCCCGCGGGTACCGAAAGGGCGTTGCCCATTTGGATGACGCGTGCGACCGCATCAAGGGCGGTCTTGAACTTCGTGTGATGAACCCGTGTCCCTGCCACGCGGGCGGCGACCAGTAACGCCTTTTCGCTATAGCTCATGGTGCATCCCCTATGAAGGTCTCGAACGATGGAATCGGCTTCTTCATAACGGGCGGGTCGTCGTCCGAGGCGAATTTCTCAAACGGCCGGATTTGTCCCGAGGATGCCGATGATGGTCCGATAGAGACCGCGCTGACTTGCTGAAAGAGCGCAAAATCGCGGGGGGAGCGCTTGAGTCGTTTTCCAGTTGCGATTGCCGATGCCCAACGTTCTTGCAGGGCAAGCCTTGATTTGCGTAGTACCTCTTCGGCGTTCGCGTGCGTCAGTCGCTCTCTGGTCGCCGCGCGGATCAATCGATGTTGTGTTTGGGAAAGACCAACTGCGTATTCTTGGTCCTTTGCGAAGACCTGTACCCAAGCCGCGGTGCGTGGATGTTGCACGAACGCGCTCCCAAGTTCATACGGGTTGTATGCCATGTTGGCGCGGAAGTTCGTACCGACTTCGCGTCGCATTTGCCCCAGTTCGTCGGATACGTAACTGAGCCACTCGTGGGTGACACCGTCGTGGCGGACCGTTACCGTCTTCTGAATGCCAGCAAGCACATCAAGGCTCAAGGTGGATTCTAGAAATGACGGCGCGGGACACTCGTCCAGGCCGTCTAGGAAAAGATCAATCGGCCGACTGTTTTTTCTGGCATTGATCTCGAAGGGATGCACGTCGACGACCCATTGCAACACTCCAAGACAAAGGTCCGAAAACGTAATGCACGCGGTGACACGCGGGTCAATCGGATCGGGTTGGCGTCCCGGCTTCTGGGGGCGCCCTTGAGCAGGAAGCTGGCGCGTCAGTTCGCCGAGACTTCGCTCGACGGTTGCTTTGAACCAGGGCATCCGAACGGGGCAATACTCCAGATCGCAACACAATTCGTTCACGATAAATTGGAGACGCTTCGAGTGAACCGATAGAGCGTTATCGACTATCAGTGTCTCCCAAAGGCCCATCGCGTGCCATTGATTAGATAGCTTGGCCGCCTCTGTGATGGCGTCTTTCGGTTGGATGGCGAGCTTGATGCTCTGCACAGTCCTCGCGAGCGTTTCTCCTTCGAACGAGACGTAGAAGCCGAGGATGTAGCCGCTATAGCTGCAAACGAGAAACGTGATCGTCGGTCGGCCCAGTGGAATACCCCATCGGTCATCGACTACCCAGATATCGAGCAATGTGTGATCCATCTCGACGCGCTCAAGTGGGCGGGTAGCGTACCTGCCGGGTTTTGAAAACCGCCATTTATGGTTCGCCTCGGCAGTGCCGATTCGCAGACGATCGCGATCGTAAGGTGCCACCTCGTAAGCAATGCGGCGAATTGTCGATGCGCTGACCTGGGCGCGTTCGGATGTGATTCGGCCAGCTTCGACATCCTTCGCAAGCGTCTCGACGACGCGATCGTGGACTGCACGTAGCGTTGACCCATGCTTTCGGAAATAGTGGCGCGCGAGAAGGTGATCTATTACTCGACGAACTTCGGATGGAATGCGCGGTTGGCGCTTGCGGCGTACGTTCCCTGAGATGAGGCAACTCGGATTGCCGCCGCTGCTTTCGAAACATCGCATCCAGCGCATGACGGTTGATGAGCTTGGCGGATGACTATCTCCGATCGCGGCGGAAAATGTTGAGATCGCCTCTGTGATGCGTGACCTTTGCCCCTTCGAGATCCCTTTTCGTAGCAGGTGTCGCACGTATTCGTATGCACGCGCATAGTCGTGTTGATATCGTTCTGGGACGGATGCTATGCATATCACCTTCGATGCGTCGTGGCGCTCGCGATCGCTGGCCGGCTCGGCATCCCGCAACACCTTCACCCTTCCGGCGGTGATGTCTGCGGCTAGTTTTGAAATTCGCTCGCGTCGAATCCTGCCGGTCCGGGCATGCTCCAACTGGACATGGGTGGCGTCCAGAACACGTTGGACCTGCCATTGGGCGTCCCCAACCTGTATTACCAACCCGCGTTCAAGCGCGTACACGGTCATGGGAACCTCCGATCGGATATACAAGTTGGGACCCGGTGAAGCACAGCGATTGACCAATGCGAAGTAGTCGGCGACCGACGAGGTGGAGAACCGCGGACTCTGGTACGCCGGCTTGAGTCGCAAGTTGTCTTATGGCGATCCCTTTCGAATATTTGGAGGCGATGTTGAGTGTTCGAGACGTCACGCTTGATTGCAGGTGACTCCTTGCGTGTCGAAGAAGTACGCCGGCGCGTTCGTGACGCTTGTTGCCGCGAATGAAGTCTTCTGTGGCGATGAGAAATCGGTAGTCTTTGTCGGCTAGCACTCGAGCAGCGGACTCCAGGCGGGGGCTGACCGTCGGGTCAGACGCACGGGCACGTGGCTTCACCTCGACTACGATCGGGCCGCCTGTGTGCATCAGAAGAAAATCCGGCGTGTAGCGCCCTAGACCTCCGAGGGCCAAGGTGAACGGCTGCTCAGATATTGATGAAACATGGGGATCGAGAATTGAGAGCCGGATAAAGTCACGCTCTAGTAGGCTCTCGTATTCGATGGGTGTTGTGCGGAACCACGGGCACGCAACAGTGCCGACTCGCCGATTGGGGGAGCGAGTGACGACCTTTCTGACGCCAGACATAGATTCTCTCCAAGCAATAGCAATCCAGCTTCCCTCAAGGAAGTGCTCGAAGAGGACTTGACACGTCCGAACGCGCATCCGATACTGAACTCGTCACAGTCGTGTATCGAAAGATGCGCGCGAACGCCGCCTAGTCCTCAAGGGTTAGGTGGCGTTTTTATTTCTACATGGGCGTCTCCTTCTGCGCGTGGCTTTCGATCGACATTCCGGCATCTAACGTCAAGCCGCGTTCGCTGCTGACCGAGACAAGGTGTGCCGACAGTGATTTGAAATCAGCCGATGAGAGCGTGGGAAGTGCCTCGGAAATCTGCGCGAAGAAACTGTAGGCGGCTGCGGGCGCCCCTGGAGGAGGGAGGTCGAATTGGCGAGAGACTTGGAAGGCCCGCCACAGTGCCGCTTCCTGTTCCGGTGAAAGGGATAGCACTCCGACGATACGGCGTACGATGCCGCCGTCCTTGGGCATCTTTTTGCCGCATTCAAGTGCTGAGACATATGGTTGACGGAGCCCGATGCGCGAGGCGAACTCGCCTTGCGCCATTTCTAGTTCGGCTCGCAATTGACGCAGTGCAATAGAAAAGGGGCTCATCGCCTGCTCGTGTACTGGCTTCGCTAAACACTAGGAAAAATTTTTCTTTCCTTCAAGAAAAGATTGGTCCATTGGTCAGTGATATGAGGCGTTTGAGTGAATTTTAATCAGTGACTTTTGGTGATTAAAATTAAGCTTTCACAATCGGCACTGTGGTCGTTGGCGATTGCTGCTTGTTTTTAGAGCCATCGAGCCTCGGTGGCGGTAGTTTTGGCTATCTGCCTCATCGCACGACGATTCGTTCGCACGTCGCTCGCTTAATATGGCAGAGATACCATGTTGGCAGCGCATAGCGCGTCGGGAAGCCAGTGGCGAAACGATAAATGGATGATCTTGGGCGGGGGGCGAAGAATGAAAATTGTGCGGTTGACCATCTCGAACTTTCGCGGCATCAGGTCCGCGAATTTGCTGTTCGAAGGGCACACGCTGATGGTTGGGCCAAACAACGTCGGCAAGAGCACCATTTGCGAAGCACTGGACCTCGTGCTCGGGCCAGACCGCCTTAACCGTTTCCCCGCAATTGATGAGTTCGATTTTTACAATGCTAATTATTTGGCGCCTCCTGGAGAGGGGGGCGCCGTACGAGTCCCTGTTCCTCTGCGGATCGAGGTTGTCCTGATTGACCTGAGCGTCGAGGTTGATGGGAAGTGCGGCGGGCACATCGAGTTCTGGCATGTGGGGGAGAAGCGCCTGTTGGGTTCTGGCGAAGCCGCGATAGCTAACCCTCCCTTCGCTGTGCCATGCCTTCGGCTGGAAACTACGGGCAAATATGACCCGGATGAAGACGAGTTCGAGGCGCGTACGTTCTTTTCGCATAGCCCGGACGCTGAAGCGGGAGAGCTAACGCCGGTTCCGAGGTCAATCAAAAGGCTCTTTGGCTTTTTATATCTTCGGGCCTTGCGCACAGGGTCGCGCGCGCTCAGCCTTGAGCGCGGATCGTTGCTCGATATCATTTTGAGGGCGAAAGGTGTGCGAACGCGGCTTTGGGAGAAGACCATTGAAAGCTTGCGTGGACTCGACATCGAGGCCGACGCTGAAGAGATTGCTCCGGTGCTGCGGTCGGTGGAGAAGAGGCTTTCGCGCTACATCGCGCTTGAGGCGCCAGGAAATGCGACCCGACTCCATGTTTCGGAACTTACGCGCGAGCACCTGCGTAAGACGATGTCCTTTTTCTTGGCGATATCGGCTGACCAGGGGCATGTCCCTTTCGCACATGCCGGCACAGGCACCGTCAATACGTTGGTACTCGCACTGTTATCGTTCATCGCAGAACTTAAACCAGAGACGGTGATTTTCGCGATGGAGGAGCCCGAGATCGCGGTGGCGCCTCACACTCAGCGACGTATTGCCGACTACTTGCTTACTAAGACGACGCAGACGTTCGTGACCTCGCACTCGCCGTTTGTGATTGAGCGATTTGAGCCTGCGCAGACCTTGCTGCTCGCGCGCATCGGGGGCGATGTCAGCTCGAAGAAGGTTTCCGAGGCTACCGGTCTCAAGGACAACGAGTTCAAGCGTTACGCAAGGTGGGGCCTCTCGGAGTGCATGCTCGGAAAGGCAGCAATCGTAGTTGAGGGATTGACCGAGCTGCATGCGCTGCCGGTCGCGGCCAGGCGCATGGAAGAGCAAAATCCCGAATTGCAGCCGCTGGACATTGCGGGTGCGGCATTCTTCAACTCGGACGGCGACGGCAATGGCCCCAAGTTTGGCAAGTTCTTTAAGGCGCTGGGGCTGAAAACCATCGCATTCTACGACCACAAGCCCGCGCGGCCAGAGGACCAGAAGGCGAGCTATGCGGAGGCTTTTGAGATCAACTGCGAGCATGTTCACAAAGGCTTCGAAGATTTGATTGCTATGGAGATGCCCGCTGACCGGTTGTGGAGTTTTCTTTCAGCGATTAAAGGTAGCGGGGAGTCGGGTAAGGTGGGCATCCCAGCTGAGCGTCCGGGCGATGACGATGTGCGCGCGACGGTAAAAAAGGCGCTCGCGAGTAATAAGGGCGCAGGCTGGGCCGCGCGGCTCTTCGAGGAGTGCGAATTCGGCGAGTTGCCTCCCACGGTCGTTAGCTTTTTGAATTCGGTATTCGCGCTGTTCCCGCCTCCGCCATCGATTGCCGACGAACCGGATCCGGCGGAGCCGGAGTTGTTCGCCTGAGCATGGACGAAATCTGCCAGCTTCGGGAAGCCGTATTAGCGTGCGAGGGGCATGCGCTAGTGCTTGGCGGTCCTGGTAGCGGCAAGACGACAATCGCACTGCGCAAGGCGGTCAAGCGCATCAAGGAGGGAATGGCGCCTGGGCAATCCGCGCTGTTCCTCAGCTTTTCGCGTGCTGCTGTCTCGCGCATCGCGGACGCAGCCAAGCTGGAGGCGAGTAAGGGGGAGCGTAGCCAACTTTCGATCCAGACTTTCCATTCGTTCTTCTGGGAAGTTCTCAAAACGCACGCTTACCTCTTGGGCGCGCCTCGCAAGCTATCGATTCTGCTGCCGCAGGACGAAAAGGCCATCAGTGGAGGGATCGACGAAGAGGACGAAGGCTGGGCGCAATGGGTATCCGAGCGCGAGCGACTGTTTAGACAAGAAGGGCGGATCGCGTTTGACCTTTTTGCCCCCAACGCTGCCGAGTTGCTGGCAACGAGTTCTTACCTGTTGAGGTCGATCGGGCAACGCTATCCAATCATCATTGTTGACGAGGCTCAAGACACCGGCCAACACGCTTGGCGATGTGTAGAGATGTTGGCGTCTCATACGCAGATCATTTGCCTGGCCGACCTCGATCAACAGATCTTTGACTACCTCCCAGGCGTTGGTCCTGAGCGAGTCGACGCTATTCGCGCGACTCTACAACCAATGGAAGTTGACTTTGGATTACAGAATCATCGCAGCCCGGATTCGGAGATTCTGACTTTCGGCAACGACATTCTGAACGGTGTCGTTCGAGGCGCGCCCTATAAGGGGGTTTCGGCACTTCGATACCGTCCTGAAAATCCTCCCCCCAACTGGAATCACCTGCTGCGATGGGCGCTCCGCGAAGTGATTCGAGCAGTTAAAGCTTCGACGGACAGGTCGATCGAAACCATAGCGATCCTGGTGCCGAACAATCGAAGCGCGTTAAAGATGTCTAATGCGCTCAACGCTCTAGGATCGAACGACGGCAAACCCGTGAAGCATAAGCTTCTTTTCGATGAGGCACAGGCCCTTCTGTCCGCCCGACTTGCTGCGTTCTTGCTTGAGCCGAAGGTCACAGAAAACACCGAGGCCGATCTTGCGACATGTCTCGAAATGATCGCCGCCGGGAAGCGCTCCACCGGGAAGGGCCGTACGGCAGTCGCCAAGCTTCTTGAGCAGGCGACAAAGATTCGGTCAGGCAAAGCGCTTACGGTGAAGATCGCAAAGGCCATCCGAATCCTGTTTGCAGAACTTCGATCAAAAGGCTTCTCTGGGGACCCATCGAAGGACTGGATCTTGGTTAAGCAGACGCTTCGCAACAGCGGGCACGCGGAATTGGAAAGTGTGGCGAATCAACTCGATTTCCTGGTGGCTTTCCAACGGGGCAACCGAATTTCGGCCAGCTTGGCTGCCGTATGGCTTCGAGACGGGGCCTATACGAACGCGCGTGCTGCCTTGGATGCGGCACTAGCACAGGAGCAAATCGTCGATGGCGTGGAGCCACCCACCGGCCTGCTGGTGATGAACTTCCACAAGGCTAAGGGTAAGCAGTTCGACGGCGTGATCATCGTTCGAGAGGCCCGCCGGACTAACGCGGGTGTCGACTCATCGTTCATATGGAGAGGCGATATCCCACCGTATTCCAAGAGCAGGAAAGTATTGCGTGTCGGGCTGACCCGCGCGCGCGTACATGCGATTATCCTTGATCCGCTGTGGCCGGTTTGCCCGCTTCTCGAGGGGCATAAGCTTACGGTGGCGGGCACGAGGGAGTAACCCACGCCGAACAGATGGAGAATGTCAACTTTAGACGACCATTCGCGACTCTGTATGGACGCCGACTCAAGTCGCCTGCAGTAATTACTGCAATTGAGCTGCACGCAGTCGGATAACTCAAATGTGTGAGCTTGCCCCCGAAAAACGAATCCCTTGCTGAGCGTTTAAACTCAAGCAAGGAGAGTCAAGAAGATGAGCAAGACAACGCGGGCGCGCTACACGCTCGAATTCAAGCTGGAAGCGGTTCGGCTGG
>NZ_PNYA01000023.1 GCF_002879885.1 Trinickia dabaoshanensis | reverse complement strand
TACTCGTCGCGATGCTCGCGCACCATGCGCACAGCACGTTCACGGACTTCAGCGGAAAATTTGTTCGGCTTGTTCATAGCTCCATTCTCTCAAGAGTTGGAGCCTCCACAAAATCCGGGGCGCTTCAGACTTCCAGGCCTCATTCATTACTATGCGGCTTGTTCACCCGCCGGCCAAATGATTCATGTGAGCATTTGGGATACCGATGAGCATGCAAAGCAAATGAATGGTCTAAAAGAAATGATCGTCGATGCAAAGAGCGACGCGGAAAAGGTCGGCGTGAAATTTACGCCCATCGTTCACTACCCGACCAACTGGGAGATCCTTGCTCGATAGCCTCGCCGCGTGCAAGCTACCGTCAGCGCGCCGGCACCCTACGGCGCGCGTCGTCTGTCACAATGCACGGCTATGAAACTCATCCCACCCGAACTCGAGCAGATCACCGCGACCACGTTGGAGCACTACAACGCGAACGCCGCCCCTTTCCGTGAGGGCACGCGCGATCACGATGTCACGCAAAACGTCGCGGCACTGCTCAGCCGCATCGAAGCGGAACCGCCCTTCTCCATTCTCGATTTCGGTTGCGGGCCGGGACGAGATCTAAAGACCTTCACCGCCCTCGGCCATCATGCCGTCGGCTTGGATGGCGCCGAGCGCTTCGTTGCAATGGCCCGGGACGACACCCACTGTGAAGTGTGGTTGCAAGACTTCCTGCATTTGGATTTGCCGGACGAACGCTTTGACGGGATTTTCGCCAACGCATCCTTGTTCCATGTTCCGGCTCAAGAATTGCCGCGCGTACTTCGGCAATTGCACTCAACGCTGAAACCCGGCGGCGTGCTTTTCAGCTCGAACCCCCGAGGCACGAATCAGGAGGGGTGGACCCATGGACGGTACGGGGCCTTCCACGATCTCGAAACGTGGTCTCGTTATATGGTCGATGCGGGATTCATCGAGATCGAACACTACTATCGCCCCGCCGGCTTGCCGCGTGAGCAGCAGCCTTGGCTTGCCAGTGTGTGGCGCAAGGCCAACGTGATAGCGGGAGCGTAGGCGAACGATCCACATCGGAAGACTAAGTCGTTTCCAGTCGATCGGCTCGCGGCCGCGCTTCGATGGCTGCTGAGCAACACCGAATGCGCGGTTCAATATCCCCGCGACCGATCGATCTGGCCGATCATGGGCTCCCCCGCTCGATGGCGGCGCAAGTTTTCGAGCAGAGCATCGGCGGCCGGTACGGCGCTCGTGGCACTCGCGATATGCGGTGTAAGGCGCACCCTCGGCTGAGTCCACAGTGGGTGGTCCGCGGGCAAAGGCTCCGGATCGGTCACGTCGATGACGGCACTGCGGATCTGGCCACGATCGAGTGCATCGATCAGATCGCCGGCGACCAGTTGTGGTCCCCGCCCTACATGCACGATCGACGCGCCTTCGGGCAACGCAGCGAACATGCGTCGATCGAGTATGCCTCGTGTAGCGCCGGTGAGCGGCAGCAGGCAGACGAGCACGTCGGTTCGCGCGAGAAACGCACCGAGCGCGGCATCGCCAGCGAAGCATTCAACGCCCTCGATATCGCGCGGCGAGCGGCTCCATCCTGCGCATGGGAAACCGAAGAGCCGCAGTCGTTCGAGCACGGCTGTCCCGAGTACCCCAAGCCCCAGGACGCCGACGCGACGTGAGGCGGCCGGCCGCAACGGCATAGGCGCCCATATGCGTGCCTGTTGCTGCAGCGCGTAGTCGAACAGATCGCGATGGATCGCGAGTACCGCTTCCGTCACGTACTCGACCATGCCGTCCACGATGCCCGGCTCGATCATGCGCACGACCGGCAGATGCGCGGGAATACGAGTGAGATCGAGCTGATCGACGCCCGCGCCGACCGAGAACACCGCTTCCAGATTTGGCAACGTGACGGCTAGATCGTCGGGCTGCCAGGCGACGAGATAGCGGATCGCGGATGGGTCGCCGATGTCCGGCCACACGCGAAACGCAATGTCGGGCGCGAGTTGAGCGAACCGCTCGGCCCAGATTGCCCCCCGCACCGGATCGGACTTGTATAGCACGGTCATCGTCGTCTACCCCATTGCCTGATTGATACCGAGCGCGCCAAATGTCTCGCCCCGTTTGCTACCGCACCGCTCGGCCGGCGGATCAGTCGATCCATTCATGTCGTCGGCTGAATCGTCGTCGGGCGTTCATTGAAATATGGCATCATTCAATATAATGATCAAGACGTTCCGATCACCGATCGCGCCAATAGGGGTTTTTGCATGAAGCCGGCACAGAACAGACAGAAGAGCGCGACTGAACTGCGTCATGCCGACATCGGGGCTCGTCTACGAGCCTTACGTATCGAGCAAGGGTTGTCCGTCAACGAGCTCGCGATGCGTGCCGGCGTATCCGCCGGCACGGTGAGCCAAGTGGAGCGCAACAAGGCGAATCCCTCGATGCGCATCCTCGAGCGTCTGAGACAGGCTTTATCCGTACCGCTTACCGCGCTGCTCGAGGCGGACGACGCGGCATCGGACCCGGTTGCCGGCGACTTCGTGCGCAAGGCGGCCGAACGGCCCCTCTTCGATGTCGGCAAGCACGGCATGCGCAAAGAGCTGCTGTCGCCGCATGGCGACCACGACCTGAAGATGATGATTATTCTGCTGCCGCCCGGCGCGGGCTCGGAAGAGGTCCTCGTTGGCGCGGGCGAGAAGGCAGGCTTGGTGCTCGAAGGAACCGTCGTGTTGAACGTCGGCGACCGCCGCGCCGTGCTGGAGACTGGCGACAGCTTCCAATTCGAGAGCACTGTGCCGCACAGCATCCGCAACGAAAGCCGCAAGGCGGCTCGCATACTCTGGGTCATGAATACACGCCCGCCGGTTGTTCATTTTTGACCGCTGGAAATCGACATTGAGTTCACTATAATGAACGTCACCCGATGTTGTTCATCGTGGGCCATCCGATGGAAAGCCCTGCGCCGATGCTCGACGAGTCGAACGATGGAAGTAAGCAATGCTTAGAGTCGAAGAGGTCTATGACACGCCGGAATTCTCGGGCGCAGCCGACGTGATCGTGATCGGCGCCGGGATCGTCGGGACGTCCACCGCGTATGAGTTAGCGCGCCGCGGTGTTTCTGTCGTGTTGATCGATAAAGGCGTGGTGGGCGGCGAACAGTCGGGACGCAACTGGGGCTGGGTTCGCCAGCAGAATCGGGACTTCTTCGAATTGCCGCTTGCCATGCGCAGTCTTCGCCGTTGGGGTGAACTGCGCGATGAGATCCAGATCGACCTGGGCTTTCGCCGCGAAGGGATCCTTTATGCCAGCAGCGACGAAAAGAGCATCGCGCAATGGGAAGCCTGGTGCAGGCGAGCCAGCGAGATTGGCTTCGTCAGCCACATGCTCAGTTCCGCCGAGATCAATCGCCGCGCTCCACAAGGCGGTCCGCGTTACACCGGAGGTGTTTGGTCGCCCACCGACGGGCGAGCCGAACCGTCTCGCGCGGCGCCGGCGCTGGCCGAGGGCGCGAAGCGCCTTGGCGCGCTGCTTTACCAGAACTGCGCGGCACGGGGTTTGGAGTTCAGCGCGGGGCGCCTCAGCGGCGTATGGACCGAGCGCGGTCTCATCAAAGCGAGCACCGTGGTCTGCGCCGGCGGAGCATGGAGTTCGCGCTTCTGCGACCGCCACGGTATTGATCTGCCCGCGGTCAACGTGGTCGGGACGGCTATGCGCACGTCCGTCGCGGCCGACGTCATCAAGGGTTGCTTCAGCGGTCCCGGGTTTGCGCTCCGCCGCCGTTTGGACGGCGCATACACGGTGGCCGTCCCGGGTTTCGGGCGTATCGACCTAGCGCCGCGTGGCCTGAAAAACGCCCTACGGTATTACCGCAATTACCGGAACGACATCGGCAAGAAGCTCAAATACCGCTTTGCGAAACCCTGGTTTCAAGGCCCCGAGGCATCGGCAACTTGGCAATTCGACGAGATTTCTCCGTTCGAACGCTGCCGTGTGCTGGACCCGAAGCCCGATCTCGAGTTCGTGAAACTCGCGCTGGATAACGTCAAACGCGCTATTCCCCAGTTGTCCGACCTGCGGGTGGTGCATGCTTGGGCGGGCGCGATCGACACGACACCCGATCTCATCCCCATCATCTCCGGCATTGCGACCCATCCGGGGTTCTACGTCGCCACCGGGTTCAGCGGTCATGGCTTCGCTCTGGGGCCGGCAGCAGGCGAGCTTGTTGCCGATATGGTCACGGATGCGAAACCCATGATGGACATCTCCCCTTACCGATTGAGCCGCTTCACCGACGGCAGTTTCATCAAGACTCCGGAAATGATGTGAGCACACGTCGATAACCACGTGGGTGTAACCACGTGGGTGCTGCCGTTACGCTTGCTAAAACCGATGCCGAATGCCGAGCACGATTTCCGCTTGGTTCTGCGTGGACGATGCAGTCAGGCCGTTCAGGTTCGCCACCGCCTTTGCACCCGTCGAATCCGTGCCTGACGCGTGTTGATAAACCCCCTTCGCGTAAAGGTCCGTGCGCTTCGATAGGATGTAATCCATGCCCAGCACGCCTTGATGGTAAGTGGCGTCGTTCACGTCATATCCTTTCAAGTAGTTGTAGCCGGCCCCGACGAAGAACGCGGGTGTGACCTTATAGAGGACGTTGACTTCAATATCGTTGAACCGCGCATCGCCGCCCGCACCCGTTGCCGGAAGACCGGCCAACGTACCGATATCCTTGAACTGCGTATTGCTGTAGTCCACTGCGATCGTCGCCGCGCCGATCGCGTAAGCAGCCCCCGCGGTAAAGATCTGCTGTCTTTTTGCAGAGGCATAACCGGAATACACGCGGCTTCCCGCCATGTTCGAACCCGTCGTACTCGATGCGGCGTTATTGCCGAAGTAGGAGAAGTTCGGATCCTGCGCGTCGGCGAAGGCGGCCCCCAGCGTGAGCGGCCCGCGAACGTAGTTGGCCGCCACGGTCCAGATCTGATTTCGGTTGAAGCTCCCAGCAATACCGCCGAAGCTGTAGGTGCCCTCGAACGTGAATCCACCGTACGAGACGCTGGTGAATTTGATTGCGTTGTTGATATGGTTGCTGCCATCGGTGTTATCGAGATCGCCGGGATGGGCGCTCGTGTATCCGGACCATGTCTGCGCCGCCACGAACATATACGTCAAGTCGGTAATCGCATCGTATTGACGACCGAATGTAACGGTACCGATCTTCGATGATGAAAGGCCCACATACGCATGACGTCCGAACTCGTCGCCCCCTTGGCCCAGCCTTCCGTTCGCGACGCTAAAGCCGTTCTCCAATACGAACAGCGCCTTCAGGCCGCCGCCGAGGTCCTCGATGCCTTTCATCCCCCAGCGGTCGCCGGCAAGATTACCCGTGCCCATCGAATACTGACTGTGGCCACCGATGTTGTTCGCATAGTTGATTCCGACGTCGATCAAACCGTAGAGCGTCACGCTGCTCTGAGCATGCGCCGCACAAGCGAACGAGGCCAAGATGGCCGTTGCAATCAAAGACTTTTTCATAGGAAGCTGATGCGGAAAATAAAACACATGGAAACACGGGGCATTCGCCGTGATCGATGGCGCTTTCGGCACATGCGGAAAACGCCGGTAATCACGGTTGACGGAAACCAACCAACAACGGTCGGTCACTCGGGCAGATGCGGCAGCACGAAGGACAGCGTGGCCTCATGCTCGTCGCTGCTCGACTTCGCGGGTTCCGCGGGCGGCGAATCGTACTTCGCTACGAGGACATTGAGGCCCTGGTTGCGGACTTTGATCGTCACGGTGCCATCGGCCCCCGTCTTCAGCGGCTCCGAATCGGGATCGTTGACGAGATCGGGCTGCAGTTCGGCGCCCGGTACGGGCTTACCGTTGAGCAGCACGCGAACGGTAAGCGGCTGGCCCATGTGATCGGGCAATTGACTGCCGACCGGCACGATCTGCAATTTCTGCCCCGGAAGAATGGGCAGGGGCCCATGCAAAGGCTTGAGCAGATGCACGGCGTACTTGAACGTGTGCATGCTGATAGTGGCGTTCGGTATCTCGTCCTTGCCCTTGTTGTACCACTTGCCGTCCGCCGTTTTGCTCCATAGCCCATTGTCCAGCACCCCGGCAACGATCGCCGGCTGGCTGTCGGTATTCACCACGAGCAGCGGCCCGCTCGCCGTGAGCTGCGTGGGGAGCGCTTTGCCGTGCTCGTCGTAGGCAGTAACGCTCTTGACCTTGGGCTGACGCTTGATCATGTCCAGATCGTCCGCGCCTAGGCCGTAAATCAACGCCAATTGGTTCGAGCGCTCTGCGAACCAGATGCCATGCGCATGCGCCAGGCCGGCAGCGCCCATCCCCGCCGTGAGGCTTGCCACCAGGGCAAGCTTTCCGGTGATCTTCATTTGTGTCTCCATGCAGTGGTTGAAAAAAAGCGGTCAATACCGAGCGCGATCGATGGTCGAGAAGGCGACGCGCCGGGTGTCCGATCTAAAGGTCTAAAGATCGAGTACCAGCGTCCTGCTATTGGCGCGTGAACAGCAGGGGGTGAATCGATCGTTTCTTCGTCTCTCGTCATCGGAGAGAAACAAGTCCCGATGCTGCGGTTCGCCTTCCAGCACGCGCGTCACACACGTGCCGCAAACGCCCTGCTCGCAAGAGGTCGCGATATGAACGCCGTGATCGGCCAGCGCAGCCAGGACGCTCTTGTCTGCCGGCACGCGAATCGTTCTACCCGTGCTTGCGATCGTGACGTCGAATTCGACATTGCCGGCGCGACCCCTCGGATCGGCGCTGAAGCACTCTCTGTGTATCCGGTCCTCGCCCCACCCTTTTTCGAGCGCGACCTTGACGACTGCATTCGTGAACGCCTCGCTGCCGCACACATATAGATGGGTTTGCGCATCGTGCGTATCGAAAAGGCTGGCTAGGCGGAGCCGTTGCTGTCGTTCGTCTTGTGAGAAGTGGAAGCGAGCACGGTCGGAAAATGAAGAACGCTTAATACGATCGAGAAAGGCTGCACGCGAAGCCGAGCGTGCAAAGTAATGCAGGTTGAAATCGGCGGCGGCATCGGCCAGATGTTCCGCCATGCAAAGAATCGGCGTTATGCCGATGCCGCCCGCGACAAGCAGAGCACGCCCCTCGGATTGCGCGAGCGGGAAGTGATTCTTCGGTGCGCTGACTTCGATCAAATCGCCTTCGTTGACCTCGTCGTGCATGGCCTTCGATCCACCGCGTGTCGGTTCGGCTCGCATCACGGCAATCAGGTATCGATGATGTTCCGCTGCCGAATTGCACAGCGAGTATTGACGAACGTTTCCGCCGGGGACATGAACGTCGATGTGGGCGCCCGCGGTAAAGCGCGGAAGATCTCTTCCCGCTGGATCGACGAGTTCGAACGATTGCACGTTCTGCGCCTCGGCCGTTTTCCGCGCCACCTTCAACACCAACGTCGTTGCCCCGAACGCGGCAGGAGGCGCAGCCCGCTTACGCTTGCTGCGCAGATAGCTGCCGATGCCGAGATACGCCAATACCGGTACCGAGAGCACGCCGAACAGTTGCAGCGCTTGCAGATATCCACCGCTCAGCCATCCGTAATGAAACGCGAGCGCGGTTAGATAAATTCGGTGGCCCAAGCTGTTCTGGGAATAGGGCGTGAAGCGCAAGACTTTGCCTGTTCCCGTATCGAGGCTGGCGTAGGAAAACGCGTTGATATGCGGCGCGTCGGACGCAACGAGATCGACCTTGAAAGGATCGCCGGGTTTGCCAGGGCAATGAATGCGGGCATATTGTGGATGAGGTACCAGCGCCTGCGCGCGCTCCCAGAGGGTCTCCATCGGCAAGCGTTGCGCAGTGGACTGCACGACCGGCTTCGGCGACGGCGCGGGAGGCTTCGAGGCGGTCAGCGTATACAGCGCGTCCCTCATGAATTGGAACGATTGCAGCGCGCCGGTCATCGCGCACGCCAGCACGATGATGCTGACGTAACCGCCCAGCGTTTTATGCAGGTCGAGCCGCCGCGCCCGCCCCGTCGGCTTGGGCTTCGTCGTGCCGGCGCGCGAACGTCTGCGCAGCGTGTCGGGAATCCATACAGCTAAGCCGCCACCGACAAGGACAATCGCGAACGTCAGCGCAAGCGTTCCCGCAACGGGGCTTCCGTTTTTCAAAAAATGGAGGCTGTGCAAAGAAGCCATCGCACCGAACAACCCGCCGTAACGATCCTCATTTCCGAGCACTTCGCCCGTGCAAGGATCGACGTAATACCAACGGTTGTCGCTAAGAAGAATGCGCGTGCTCGCATCCGCCTGCGCGTACAAGCGCAGTTGCGTTGGCCGGCCCGCGGCGGGGTTGGAGGCGCGGGCATTGGCGACCAACGTATCGAGCGGCAGACGCGCATTGCAAGATTTAACGCTGAGCAGATGGGGGTAAACGATGGGCTCGAGTTGCGTTCGAAAGAGCATGCCCGCTCCCGTCAACGCGACCATGACGACGAATAGACCAATGCTCAGACCTATCACGCGATGAAACTGAACGATAGGCCGACGTAGAGACACGCGCATAAGATCACCAATCAATGAAACGAGTTGACGTTGGTCTTGACAGTACGTGTTTCCGCGGTGAGTCTATGAGTCCAGTTCAAAAAGTTGGATAGGTCCAATGACTGATTCGTTGCTTGCGGATCTCCTGATCGGTCGCCTCTGCCGGAATGGGCCCGTCCCGCTGCAAGCGCAGATCGCGAACGGGATCCGGGATGCGATAGCCGACGGCACGTTGAAGGCTTCGATGCGCTTACCCTCTTCGCGAACGCTCGCCGCGGCGTTGGAGGTCTCCCGAATCACTGTAGTCACCGCTTATGAGCGGCTGTCAGCGGACGGCTATCTCCGTTCGGATTCGACGAGCGGCACGCTTGTCTGCGAGACGCTACCGCAATCGGCGCAACCGTCGTCTCGGCAAGCAACGGCTCGAACACTGTCCGAGCGCGGGAAAGAACTGATCCGCGCGCCTGCCGGTATTCAGGAGCGCAAGGGTGCGTTCGTACCGGGCGTCTGCGATACCGCGTGTTTTCCTTATCAAACATGGAGGCGCATACAGAACCGCTATCTCGGCGAGCAGCATGTCGATCTCATGGGGTACTCCAATCCGGGCGGATATCTGCCCCTGCGCCGTGCGCTGTCTGAGTACTTGCGTGTATCGCGCGCCGTGCGCACGACCCCGGAACAGATCATCGTCACGATGGGCAGCAATCAGTCGATCGACCTTTGCTCGCGCATTCTTTCCGATGCGGGCGAGCTGGCCTACGTTGAAAATCCTTGTCATTGGGCAACGCCGATCGTGTTGCGAGCCAACGGGCTCGAAGTGGAGGCCATCGCTGTCGACCACGACGGTTTGAAGCTCGAACGATGCAAGCGCCAACCCCGCCTCATCGTGACGACCCCATCGCACCAGTTTCCGATGGGCGTCACATTGTCGGATGAACGGCGCGCGCGACTGCTAGACGCAGCCGAGCGATGGGATGCATTCGTTCTAGAAGACGATTACGACAGCGAATTCCGCTATGACCAGCGGCCGCTTCCGTCTCTGCAAGGTGTCGATGAAGGCGGCCGCGTCATTCTCATGGGCACGTTCAGCAAGGTGATGTACCCCGGCATGAGGCTAAGCTACATCGTCGTACCGCCCGACCTCGTCGATTCGTTTGCAGCCGCGTCATTGCGCCTGTACCGGCCGGGGCACTTATCCTTGCAGGCAGCCATGGCGGACTTTATCGCGGATGGTCATTTCGCGATGCATATCCGGCGGATGCGGGATATCTACGGCGCGAGGCAAGCCGAGATGCTCCGTTGCCTCGATCGGTGCTTCGGCGATTCGCTCGAGACCTCGCGTAACGCGGCGGGCCTGCATATGACGGTCAGGATTCGGGATCTGCTCGACTTCGATACGACCATCTCGCGTTCGCTCGAACAGGGCATTTACCTTCGCCGGCTGCACACGTTCAACCAGGGCGATCCACAATTTCGCGACGGGTTTCTGTTGGGCTTCGGCGCACTCGATGTCGAAGCCATCCGTTCTTCCGTCGATACGTTCGCGCGCATCGTCGAGCGTGTCGTATCCGCGCAGGATTCGCGGCGTTAGCACGAACTGCTGCCAATCGCCCCAAAAACGACCGAAACTCGTTTTTTGCCCTCATCAAATCGGTGTAGTCTCGCCGCCCTTCCCGCTTAAATTTCATCTACCGACATCGCCATCGGTACTTGCCCAATGCCGCTTGCGGCAAGGCCCCTCATTCAAGAGTCCTGCGGGATTCGTCACTGATAGAGACTGAAGACATGATCGACTTCGAGCCGAAATTCATTACGTTCGATTGCTACGGCACCCTCGTTAACTTTCGTATGGCCGAAATGGCACGCGAAATCTACGGCCACCGTCTTCAGGGCGATGCGATGGCACGTTTCGTCAAATTCTTTGCCGCCTATCGTCTCGACGAGGTGCTCGGTGCATGGAAGCCCTACAGCGAAGTCGTCGCCAATTCGGTGCGCCGCACCTGCGAACGCACGGGCGTACCGTTCCTCCAAAGCGACGCGGAAAAGATCTATCAGGCCGTGCCGACGTGGGGCCCGCATCCCGACGTCCCGGAAGGCCTCTCGCGCCTGGCGAAGAAATACAAGTTGGTCGGCCTGACCAACGCGGACAACGCGCAGATCATGAGCAACATCGAGAAGCTCGGCGCGCCGTTTCACGCCATCATCACCGCGGAGGACGCCCAGGCCTATAAGCCGCGCATGCAAGGCTTCGAGTACATGTTCAAGAAGCTCGATGTGCAGCCGCACGAAATCTTGCATGTCTCCTCGAGCCCGCGCTACGACTTGATGACGGCCCACGACCTTGGCATCGTCCATAAGGCTTTCGTCATGCGCGGCCATGAGCCGGAAGCGCCGGCGTACGGCTATACACCGGTCAAGACCATTATCGAACTGGCCGAACAACTCGGCTTATAAGCGCTCGACGCCTCCGCGGCCGCGCTGTTTCCGCGCACGGCCCTGATCCGCGTTATTCATAGGAGCACAAGTGACTGCAGCATTCGTATTGCACCGCGCCCACGGTGCGCCGTTTTCAACGTCGTTCCGTAGAGCGGCATTCGGCAAGAGCGATCCGTTCGCCCGGCATCGGGAGATCGCTTGGGAAGGACACGGTTCGATGGCCGCGGGCCGCGTCGGCTTCATCGGCGAGATCGACGTGCCGCGCTTTCCGCACATCGAAACGCTCGTCGTCGTGGAAGGCGCGCTCACGCTCGAAGCGGCCGGGATGGCACCGTTGATCCTTGGTCCGAATGAGGGCGCCGTGATCGGAAGCGGCGCCGCACTGCGCATTCGCGCCGAATCACGCACGCGTTTCGTGTTTTACGCCGCCGCTTGCGCGAGGCCGGCGAAGGCCGGCGTCGTACCGTTACGCGCCGACGCCGATTTCAAGCCATCCGCTACCCTGCCGGCGGAAGTGTTACTAGGCCCGGCGCCGGAATGCCGCAGCGATAACGTCTTTGTCGAGGACGACGCCGACTATAAGGCGGGCACATGGGATTCGACGCCCTACCACCGGATCGTTCGCGCGCACCGCCTAAACGAGTTCATGCATCTCGTGGCCGGCAGCGTGCGCTTCGCCGCACCTGACGGCACCGTGCTGTCGCTCGGCACCGGCGATGCGCTATTCGTCCCTCAGGGTGCGTCGATCGGCTGGGAAAGCAGCGAGCGCGTCGCGAAGTTCTACGTCGTTCAACCCGTTCAAGCCTGAAGCAGACCATATCCATCATGTCCCCTCCGCTCCGTCACATTCAAACTTCGCCCACCGCCCCTGCCGCCGCCGATGTGGTTGTCATCGGAGGCGGCATCATCGGGGTATTCGCCGCGTACTACATGGCGCAGCGCGGCGTATCGGTCGCTTTGGTCGAGAAGGGGCGGATCGGAGCCGAACAGTCGAGCCGCAACTGGGGCTGGTGCCGGCAGCAAAACCGCGACGAGCGCGAATTGCCCATGGCAAGCAAGAGCCTCGATCTGTGGGAGCGCTTCTCCGTCGAATCCGGCGAAGACACGGGCTTTCACCGCTGCGGGCTGCTCTATTTGAGCAATGACGAAGCGGAGTTGTCGCGCTGGGCGAGTTGGGGCGAGTTCGCCAAAACGGCGGGCGTGACGACCTACATGCTCGATAGCCGGCAAGCTGCGGATCGCGGGAAGGCAACGGGCCGGACGTGGAAAGGCGGCGTGTTTTCGCCCAGCGATGGCACGGCCGATCCGGGCAAGGCCGCACCGGCCGTGGCGACGGCACTCATGAAACTCGGCGGCCGCGTCACGCAACGTTGCGCGGCCCGCGGCATCGAGTTGGAAGGCGGGCGGGTTTGCGGCGTCGTCACTGAAGCCGGCGTCATCAAAACCCGCACCGTCGTGCTCGCGGGAGGCGCGTGGGCGTCGGCATTTTGCCGCCAACTCGGCATCCGTTTTCCGCAGGCCTCGATCCGCCAATCGATTCTGAGCGTGTCCCCGGTGGAAAACCGCTTGCCGGATGCCTTGTTCACCTCGGGCGTGTCGATTACGCGCCGCAACGACGGACGCTATGCGCTGGCGATCAGCGGCCGCGCCCGCGTGGACGTCACACCGCAGTTTCTGCGTTTTGCCCCGCAATTCGTGCCGATGTTCGCCAAGCGTTGGCGCAGCCTTTTGCCCGGCGGGTTCGAAGGCGTTCGCGGCGGACACGAAACGCTGAAGCGGTGGCGGCTCGATGCACCCACCCCAATGGAGCGGGTGCGCATTCTCGACCCGAAGCCGGATGGGCCGACGATCAAGGAAACGTATCGCCGCGCCGTCGAACTGCTGCCCGAGCTGCGCGCAGCGGCCATTACGCACGCGTGGGCCGGTTTCGTCGACAGCACGCCCGACGGCGTGCCGGGTATCGGCGAAGTGCCGGGTATCCCGGGGTTGATCTTGGCCGCGGGCTTTTCCGGCCACGGCTTCGGCATTGGGCCGGGCGCGGGGCACTTGATCGCGGATCTCGTTACCGGCGCCGAGCCGATCGTCGACCCACTGCCATATTGGCCGGGCCGATTCGCTCACTCTGCATGGGGCAAGGTTGCCGACTTTTAGCGAGCACCACGGCGCTCGGTCAGAACTGAGCGCCGATAACGCTAACCCTTCTCGAAATAACGCTGAGCCAAAGCAACCCAATACCGGACACCGGCCGGAATGATGTCGTCGTTGAAGTCGTATGTCGGGTGATGCAGGCTCGGCGACGCCGTACCCGCACCATTACCGATCAACACATAAGCGCCGGGCCGCTCCTCCAGCATGAAGCCGAAATCTTCCGACGTCATGTTCGGTGCAATGGCGCTATACAGGCGTTCTTGTCCGAACGTCTCGCGAACGACCGCTTCGCATAGCGCCGTCTCTGCCGGCGTGTTGATGGTCGCCGGATAGTACTGGAAGAACGTCACCTCGACTTGCGCGCCATAGGCGGACGCGAGCCCTTCGCACATGCGCTCGATGTCGCGCTGCAATGTCTGTTGCAGCGTAGTGGACAGCGTACGAATCGTGCCCCGCAACTCGGCGCGGTCGGGAATGACGTTGTCCGTATCGCCCGCATGAAACATACAAACCGAAACGACGGCGGGGTCCACGGGGTCTTTATGCCGCGCCGCGATCGTCTGACACTGGAGCACCATCGAACAAGCCAGCGGTATCGGATCGAGGCCCAGATGCGGTTGCGCCGCATGGGCGCCCTTCCCCGTAATCGCGATCTTGAACCGAGAGCCCGCCGCCATGATCGGGCCGGTGCGTAGGCCGAAATGCCCGCCGGGCAAGCCGGGCCAGTTGTGCATGCCGAACACCGCCTCCGTCGGGCAGTGTTCGAACAGGCCGTCGTCGATCATCTTGCGCGCGCCCGCGCCGCCCTCTTCCCCGGGCTGAAACACGAAGTGAACCGTACCGGGCAACCGCGGCAATTCCTTCAGGACACGCGCGGCACCCAGCAACATCACGGTATGACCGTCATGCCCGCACGCATGCATGATTCCGTTCGCGCACGAAGCATGCGAGAAGTCATTGGCCTCTTGGATCGGCAACGCATCCAAATCCGCCCGCAGCACGATGCCCCGGTCCGGATTCTCACCCGGCAAGCTGGCGACGACGCCGGTGCCGCCTAGGCCGCGCAGCACCGCGTAACCGAGCGATTCCAACTCATGCGCGACGATATCGGCGGTCCGGCGTTCCTCGAATCGCAATTCCGGATGGGCGTGCAGGTCGCGTCGCAACTTCGACCAATGCGCATGATGAGTACGCAACGAACGTTCGGCGATGGCGGAGGTGTCCAATCTATGTCCCTTTACAAAACGGATAGGCCGCGCACCGTGTCGAGCGCGGCGGCCGCTTCAATCGTAGAAACCGAGGATCGACTTCACTTCCATGTACTCTTCCATGCCTTCGATCCCATACTCCCGGCCATTGCCGGACTGCTTGTAGCCGCCGAACGGCGCCTGCGGGTCCCAGACCGGATAGTTCAGATGCACTTGGCCCGACCGAATTCGCGCGGCGACCGCCTGCATGAGCGCCTTATCCGCACCCTGAACGTGCGCGCCGAGCCCATAAACGGTGTCGTTGGCGATCGCGACGGCTTCGTCGACCGAGTCGTAAGGAAGGATGGCAAGGACGGGACCGAAGATCTCCTCCTGCGCGATCGTCATCTCCGTGCGAACGCCGGAGAAGATGGTCGGCCGCGCATAGAAGCCCCGATCGAACCCTGCGGGCCTGCCCGGTCCACCGACGATCGATTTGGCGCGTTCGTCGATTCCGGCTTCGATCATCGCTTGCACCCTATCGAACTGCGCCCGATTGGCCAGCGGGCCATGCGTGGTCGCCTCGGCGAATGGATCGCCGACGACGATCTGTCCGGCTGCCGCGATGGCCAGCGCTTCGACTCGGTCCAGGGCGGCGCGCGGCACGATCATCCGCGTCGGCGCGCTGCACGATTGCCCCATGTTCCGGAACGCGGCGGCAACGCCCAACGACACGGCGCGGGGCAGATCGGCGTCGGGCAAGACGACGTTCGGCGATTTGCCGCCCAGTTCTTGCGCCACGCGCTTGACCGTCGGCGCCGCGGCTTGTGCGACCAGCACGCCTGCGCGCGTCGATCCCGTGATCGAAACCATATCGACCTCCGGGTGCGATGCGAGCGCGGCGCCGACTGTCGCGCCGCTGCCGCTCACGAGGTTGAACACGCCTGCGGGAACGCCCGCGTCCTCGATGACTTCGGCAAACAACAGTGCGCTGAGCGGCGATAGTTCGCTGGGTTTCAGGACCACCGTGCAGCCGGCAGCCAGCGCGGGGCCGACCTTCGCCGTAATCTGATAGAGGGGCCAGTTCCACGGTGTGATCAGCGCGCACACGCCGATCGGCTCGCGAACGACCGCCGTCGCGCCCCGCTGAGTCCGAAACGGGTAGCTCGCGAGATTGTCGCGCGCGACCCGGATGTGTTCGGTCGCCAGCGGCACATGCGCCGTGCGCGCATAGGCGATGGGCGCACCCATCTCCGTTGTCAACGCCGCGGCGAACAGCGCTGCGCGCTCGCGCATCAAAGTATGAATGCGATCGAGCAGCACGGCGCGCGTTTGCGGCGACGTCGCCGACCAACCGGCAAAGGCTTTGCGCGCCGCGCGCACCGCCCGTTCGACGTCGCGCTCGTCTCCCAACGCAATGTCGCAGATCGTCTCCTCGGTGGAAGGCGAGATTACCGCGATGCGATCGGCACTCTCGGGTGTGACCCATGCGCCGTCGATAAAGAACCGCTCCAGCCTTCCTGCTTGCATCAGATGAGAAATAGGTGATGTCATCGCAACATATCCTTGAGTCGATACTAGAGAACCGCACGCAACGACCGACACGCCTGCGGCGCGCCGATTCGATCCGGCTGGCCGGCTACAGCACTGCGACGGCCTCGACCTCGATCTTCAAACCGAAATGCAGCGCGGGGACCGGGACCACCGCGCGAGCGGGTTTCGCCTCTCCCGCCCAACGCGCGTAGATCTCGTTGAAGCTCGGCCAGTACTCGATATCGACGATATAGACACGCACCTGAGCGAGTTTCGCGACCTCGCTGCCCGCGCGGGCGAGCGCGCACGCCAGATTGGCCAACACCTGTTCGGCCTGAACTTCGAACGGCTCATCGATGAGTTTTCGTCCGCTCGCGTCGATCGGTAGCTGACCCGAGACGAAGACGAGACCATTGGCGATCGAAACGTGACTGTAATGCCCGCCCGGTGCCGCTAGTCCAGCGGGGTTCACCGTACTTAGGTGCGGCGCACCGCGTTCTCGCTGATCCATAAAAGCCACTTTAAGTAGAAAGAAAATCGCTGCCCGTCTCGCCTAGAGGGACGGGAGTCCTCGCTTATCGAGCGGCGCCGCCGCCGACTGTCGAGCGCGCGCGACCCCTACTGTAGAAAAAAGTATCTTCGCCGTGTTTAATATGCAATGAATCCATCGTTAACGAGGTATTAATGCTTCAACTCGAAGACATGCAACTGCTGCGCGCGCTGGGCGCGTCGCCATCGCTCGCCGCGGCCGCACGTTTGCTCGATCTGACGCCGCCCGCGGTTACCGTGCGGCTTCAACGCATCGAAGAGCGCATGGGGATGCGCCTGGCCACGCGCGCGGCGAGGGGTATCTCCCTGACGGACGAGGGACAGCGCCTCGTTCAGGAAGCGATCGAGATTCTCGAGCGAATCGAGTCCATTGCCTCCCGCCTCTCCGGAGAATCGAGCGGCGTCAGCGGCCATTTGCGCGTCGTGGCCCCGTTCGGCTTCGGCCGCGAATACGTGGCCCCACTCGTTCGCGACCTGCATCGCTCCCATCCCAATCTCGCGATTTCGCTCGTTTTGGTGGAGAGCCCGCTCGCTGCGGCATCGGGCGCCGACGCGGTCATTTCCATCGGGCATATCAAAGGGTCGTCCTGGGTCGGGCATTTTCTGGCCCCGAACGACCGCTTTCTGTGCGCGAGCCCCGCCTTGGCGCGCAGCCTGTCGAAGCTCAAGCATCCCTCCGAACTCAACATGCATCCGTACTTGACCTTGCGAGAGAACGATGAAGACGTGACCCGCCTGCGTCTCACGCAGTACGATGCCGCGGGCAAACGTACCGGCAAGGCGGTAACGGTTCGGCTCGACAGCGCATTGTCGTCGAACGACGGCACCGTCGTGAGGGACTGGGCGGTGGACGGCCTGGGCGTCGTCGCGCGATCCGAATGGGACTGCGCGCGGCTGATCGCGCAAGGCAAGCTCAAGCGCGTGTTGCCCGCATGGCGTCTCGAACCCGCCCCGGTCATCGCCCTGACGCCTACACGCCAGGGCCTGACGATCCGTCAGCGTGTGTTTCTGGACGCCGCGAAACGCGCCTTCGACCCAGTGCCTTGGCGGGCTTCGCCCCATCGGGGCAGCCGCCCGCTTTAGTCACCGCGACAAATAAGGTCGGCGTCATGCCGCACATCCGCTTGAAGTGCCGGCCGAAATGGCTTTGATCGAAAAAACCGACTTCGGTGGCGACCGCCACACTCGGCACGCCGGCCAGCAGCAGAGACTGCGCCCGCTCGATGCGCAAGCCGCACAGATAGCGATAGGGCGACGAGCCGAAACGCTCTCGAAACGCCGTCGCGAAACGTGAAATGCTAAGCGCCGCGGGCGCGGCCATCTGCTCGAGCGTCAGCGGCTCCGCGAAATGCGCCTCGATGAATGCTCGCGCCTGATCCAGTCCTTCCGTTCGCCTCATTTCGCACCTGCTTCGTCCATTGCGCGACCGCCCGTCGGACGAGACGGCCGCTTGAAAACGTATCGCGAGCGATCGGCGTCGTACCGATCGACATCGACGCGGTCGATGTCCCGCTCACGCCGGGGCCGATCGAATCGGCCGTTCATGCGGCGCCCCGTACCGGCTGAAGAGTTTGCAACTCGTCCGCGGAACGATGACAGAGAATTTGCGCACCCGAGGGCAGCGTTCTCAACGGCGGCGGCACTGCGTTGCATTTGCCGTCCACGCGCACCGAACAGCGCGCGCGGAAACTGCAAAGCCGGCCGCTACCGGAATCGGCCGAAAGCGGCGGGAGCGCGCACGAACCGATGTTGCGATGCGCATCGAGCCAGCCGCGCTCGAGCGCCGGCACCGAATCGACGAGCAAGCCCGTATAGGGATGGTGCGGCGGCCGATCGAGAAGCTTGCGTTGCCCCCCTTCCACACCCTGTCCTGCGTACAACACCAACACGTCGTCGCAGATTGCGCGCACCGTGGAGATGTCGTGGCTGATGAACATGTACGAGACGCTCAGTTCTCGGCGCAGATCGCGCAGCAGCTCGAGAATCGCCGCGCCCACGACCGTGTCGAGCGCCGACGTCACTTCGTCGCACAAGATCAGCGAAGGCTCCGCGGCCAGCGCACGCGCGAGATTGACGCGTTGCTTCTGGCCGCCGGACAGGCCACCCGGTCGCCGCCCCGCCGTGGATGCCGGTAGCTTCACGAGATCGAGCAGTTCGCCGATGCGCCGCTTCGCGGCTGCGCCGCGCAACCCTTTGTAGAACGCGAGCGGGCGCCCCAGGATGTCCGCCACCGTATGACTCGGATTGAGCGCCGTATCGGCGTTTTGGAAGACGAGTTGGATCCTGCGGTACTGGTCGGCCGTTCGGCCGCCCAATTGCGCGGACAAAGGTTGACCTTCAAACAGCACCTCGCCGCTCGCGCGCTCGACGAGGCCTGCCACGACCCGCGCAAGCGTGGTCTTGCCCGAGCCCGATTCGCCGATCACGCCCAGCGCGCTGCCGCGCGCGATCGAAAGATTGACGTCATCGAGCACGCACACCGCCGGATGGCCGTGCCGGTCGATACGGCCGTAGCCGGCGGACAAGCCACGTATCTCCAAGAGCGGCGCTTCAGTGCCGCCGTCCACGGCCGCGGCGCGCTCGTCCGCGCCCCGCCCTTGCCGATGATCGGAAGCCGCGAGCAGCGCACGCGTATACGCATGCGCGGGCGCATCCAGCACTTGATCGACCTCGCCGCATTCCTGCACCTCGCCGCCGTTTAGGACCACGATCCGGTCCGCCATCTGAGCCACGACCGCCAAATCGTGCGACACGTACACGGCCGTCGCGCCCACCTCTTTGATGACGCGTTTGAAAGCGACCAGCACCTCGATCTGCGTCGTGACGTCGAGCGCGGTGGTCGGCTCGTCGAAGACGACGACCGCGGGGTCGGTGATCAGCGCCATAGCCGCCATCACGCGCTGCAACTGCCCGCCCGACACTTGATGCGGATACCGGTCGCCGATGCTGTCCGGGGCCGGCAGCGCCAAGGCGCGAAACAGCTCGACAGCCTTGGCGCGTGCCGCCTTGCGCGTCATCAAGCGATGCAGCTGCGTCGGCTCGATCACTTGATCCATCAGCGTACGCGCCGGATTGAAGCCGGCCGCCGCGCTCTGTGCAACGTAAGCGACCGTGCGGGCACGCAGCGCGCGTCTGCCCGCGTCGTCGAGCGACAGCACATCGGTCCCGCCCACGCGCACGCTGCCCCCCGCGAAGGCGCACCCATGCCGCGTGTAGCCGAGCAACGACAGCGCGATCGTGGTCTTGCCTGAGCCCGATTCGCCGATCAACGCCAGCACTTCGCCCTTTTTCACGGCGAAGTCGACGCCCTTGACGATCTCGCTCATGCCTTCGGTTTCGCTGCCCGCGACGATGCGCAAGCCTTTCACTTCGATCATCACGTCGCTCATTTCGAGCCTCCCTGGCCGAAGCCCGCATGGCGGCGCAAGCTGTCGATCAGCAAATTCATCCCGACCGTGAGCGTCGCGATGGCGATCGACGGCATCAGCACGGCGGGCGCCGCTTGCGACAGGCCGCCGATGTTCTCCCGCACGAGCGAGCCCCAATCCGCGTTCGGCGGTTGCACGCCGAGCCCGAGGAAGCTCAATCCACTCAACAGCAGCACGATGAAAACGAAGCGCAGCCCGAAATCGGCCAACACGGGATGGATCATGTTCGGCAGCACTTCGACGCGAGCGATGTAAAAGAGCCGCTCACCGCGCGCACGGGCGACGAGCACGTACTCGAGCGTCATCAAGTTGACGGCGAGCGAACGCGAGATTCGAAATGCACCCGGGATGTATGCCACCGCCGCGATGATCGTCAGCATCGGGATCGACGAGCCGAACGCCGCGATGGCGACCAGCGCCAGCACCTTGCTCGGAATCGAAATCAAGGCGTCGAAGAAGCGGCTCATGGCTTCGTCCACCCAGCGCGCGGAAACGGCGGCCACGAGTCCCAAACAGGTGCCGATACCGCTCGCCAGAACGGCGGCGCCAAGGGCGAGCCCGACGGTGTAGCGCGCGCCGATCAAAATACGGCTGAGCATGTCGCGGCCCAGGTAGTCGGTGCCGAACGGATGCGCCGCGCTGTAGCTCGCAAAACTGAACGGCGAGGCGAGCGCGCCTTCCTTATACGGGGCGAGCATCGGGCCGAAGACGGCCATCAGCAGCCAGAAGCCGACGAGCGCGAGACCGATCTTGCCGAACAGCGACATGCGGCGGCGGCGTCCCCGCCGCGAAGGCTTGGCCGTGTCGAGCGGCGCTTCGTCTTGGATCTGGGTGCCGGGGTGCGGAATCGAGGATCGAGCGGAGCGATTCATCGTTGACGAAGCCTCGGATTGGAAATGATCTGACATAGGTCGGCCATCAATACGAGTACGAGATACGCGGCGCAAAACACCATGACGCAGCCCTGAACGAGCGGCATGTCGCGGTTGGTGACCGCATCGACCATCAAGCTCGCGAGTCCCGGATAGTTGAAAATCGATTCGACGATGACGACGCCGCCGAACAAGTAGGACAAGCTCAATGCCACGGCATTGGCGATGGGCCCGATCGCATTGGGCAGCACGTGACGCAGGACGATGCGCACTTGCGACGCGCCTTTCAGCGACGCCATTTCGACATAGCCCGAATTCAGTTGGTCGAGCACCGCCGCACGCGTCATGCGCGCCATTTGCGCGACCAAGACGCAGCACAGCGTCATCACGGGCATGGCGTAAATGCGCACTAGATCGCCGAACGAGGACACCGAGGACAGATACGACAGCGCGGGCAGCCAATGAAGACTCACGGCGAAGATCAGCACGGCGATAGTCGCGACGAGGAATTCCGGAACGGCCACCGTCGACAGCGTCAAGAGGTTCAAGGCGCGATCGAGCAACGAGCCGCGATACATCGCCGACACGATTCCAACCGCGAGGGCGATCGGCACCGCCACGACCGTCGTCAACCCTGCCAGCGTCAACGAGTTCGGCAAGCGGGTGGCAATGAGCTCGCTCACGGGCAGACTGTTCGACAGCGACATGCCGAAGTCTCCTCTGACGATATGAAAGAGCCACTGCAGATAGCGCTGGAGCGCCGGCTGGTCGAGGCCGAACTGATGCCGCAAGGCGGCGACGGCTTCGGGCGTGGCGGCCTGACCGAGCGCCTGCTGCGCGGCATCGCCGGGCAGCAAGCCGGTCATCGCGAAGACGATGGCCGAAACGATCAGCAAGGTCAGCGCGGCCAGGCCGAGGCGGCTGACGATGAGCCTATAGGCTTGCTGTTTCATGGGCGGTCGTCTCCTTCATCATGCTTTGCATCTTGTATCCCTCGTCGGCGTCCGGACGGCTAAGCCATCCGAACGCGCAGGCGTAGTTCGATCAGGCTTCCAGCCATACGTGCTCGGCGAACGCGAAGCCCATGAGGCCCGCGAGCGGAATCGATCCGAGGCCCTTCAGCTTGGACGAATGCGCATCGAGCGAGCTCAGGAACATCGGGATGCCGAGTCCGCCCTTCTCGTGCACGAGCACCTGCATGTCGCCGTAGATCTTCTTACGCTTGGCTTCGTCGGGCTCGCTGCGCGCCGCGAGCAGCATCTGATCGAACTGCGGGTCCTTCCAGTTCGCTTCGTTCCAGGGCGCGTTGGACGCGAAGAACTGCGTGAAGAGCATGTCTGCGGTTGGCCGGGCGTTGATGTTGCCGTAGCTGAGCGGGTGCTTCATCCAATGGTTGGACCAATAGCCGTCGGAGGGCACGCGCATCACTTGCAGATTCAGGCCCGCTTGCGGCGCCGCTTGTTGCAGCAACATCGCCATATCGACCGAGCCGTCGGCGGCCGGCGATGCGAACACTTGCAGCGGCGTGCTGCCGAGATTCGCCTTCTTGAAGTAGAACTTGGCCTTGTCCGGATCGAACTTGCGTTGAGGCAACCCGGCGAAGTAGTACTTGTTCGTCGGGTCGATCGGCTGATCGTTGCCGATCGCTCCATAGCCCTGGAAGACGGCCTGGCGCATCTGGTCGCGGTTTTGCAAGTGCATGAGCCCGAGGCGGAAGTCTTGGTTGCCCGTGATGCCGCCGTCGTTGCGCATGATGAGGTCGGTGTATTGCCCCGTCTTCGTCTCTAGCACGGCAAAGCCGGGCGTACCTTTGATCCGGCCGGTCGACTGCGGGCTCACCTGGTTGATGAGTTGCACGTCGCCCGATAGGAGCGCGTTGACACGCGCCGCTTCGTCGCTGATGCCGATCAGCTCGATCTCGTCCAGGTGCGGCAAGCCGGGCTTCCAATAATGCGCGTTCTTGACGACGACCGTATGCACGCCCGGCGTGAACTCCTTCAGCTTGAACGGGCCCGTGCCCACGGCCGTTTTCGTGAAATCCTTCGTGCCGTCCTTGACGATCAGGAAATGAGCGTCGGCGAGGATGACCGGGAAGTCGGCGTTCGGTCCCGTCAGCGTGATGGTCACCTCGTTCGGCCCGCTCGCTTTGACATCGCCGATTTGATCGGCGAGCGTCTTGGCCTTCGACGCGGTGGCCGGGTCCTTGTGGCGCATCAGCGAGTAGACCACGTCGGCCGGCTCCAGCGCTTTGCCGTCATGGAAGTGCACGCCCGGGCGCAGCTTCACGACCCACACCTTCGCATCTTGCGTCTCGACCGAAGAGGCGAGCGCCATGTTGGCGCCCAGGTGCGAATCGAGTTCGGTCAGTCCGTTGTAGATCATGTTGCAGCGAACGTAATCCGTCGCGAGTGCGCCCTTGGCCGGATCGAGGGTGTCGGCAGTCGACGACGATTGCGTAGCCACGCGAATCTTGCCGCCCTGCTTGGGAGTGCCTTGCGCTTGCGCGGACGCGCTGGCGACGAGCAAACCGCCGCCCGTCACCGTGACGAGGCCCGCCGCGACGAGCGCACGCAGCGCATCGCGGCGCGAAGCGCCTTTCGCGGTCAACCGTTCGAGCGTGGTCTCGGCCCCGACAGCACCGTATTGTGAGGCTTCCTTTTTCATTGCACTTCTCCGCGATGTAAGCCAAGGCTGGCAAAAGTAGTTAACCGGCGGTCAACTCGATGATTCGATCCGGGACTGGGTTCGACGAAAGTCGCCGACATCAATAAAAGACATCTTTGATCCGGTAGTAGGTGCCGACGATCGGTAAAAACCACGGCTTGCCCGTATGCCCGGGAATAGCGGGCCACGGCAGATCGCGCCACGGATTGACGTCCTCTCGCCCGCCGATGACTTCCGCCATCACCTGGCCCATGTGCGTGGACATCTGAGTACCGTGGCCGCTGTATCCCAGCGAGAAATACACGCCGTCGTGCTGCCCGGCGCGCGGCAACCGGTCGGCCGTCATGTCGACCAGGCCGCCCCAGCAGTAGTCGATGCGCGCGCTCGCCAGCGACGGAAACAGCTCGGCGAGACTGCGCTGCAAAATGCGCCCGCTTCTCTCGTCGGAAGGCTGCTCCGATGCCGTGAAGCGTGCCCTTCCGCCGAAAACGAGCCGGCTATCGGCCGTCACGCGGAAGTAGTTGTGCATGAGCCGCGTCGTCGTATAGGCGCGCCGGTTCGGAAACATCCGCGCAACGACCTGCTCGCCGAGCGGCTCGGTCACGATGATGAACGACCCGATCGGCGCGATGCGGCGCCGATACCAGGCGAACGGGCCGTGCTTGGACGGGCCCGTGGCGATCAGCACGTTCGTTGCGCTCACTTCTCCGCGCGATGAGACGACCCGATACCCGCCCGAGCCCTGCTTGGCGATCGTCGACACGCTCGCGTGCTCGTGCAGCGTTGCGCCGTTCCGGCGCGCGGCCTGCGCCAAGCCCGCCGCGAACTTGCCCATGTGCATCTGGCCGCCGTGACGCTGCAGCAAGCCGCCGTAGAATCGGTCCGACTGCACTTCGGTGCCGATACGCACCGCGTCGATCAGTTCGATGTTGGGATCGACTTCTCGACGGATCAGCTCGGCGGTCTGGGCCAAATGATCGAAGTGATGCGGTTTCGCGGCGAGCTTGAGCTTGCCTGTCGCGACATAGTCGCAATCGATCGCTTCCTCGCGAACGATGCGCTCGACGGTGTCGACCGCTGCCGCGTAAGCGAGGTAATAGCGCCGCGCGCGGTCCAACCCGAGTTGCGCGACGAGCGCCGAAAAGTCTTGCGCCACCCCCGTGTTGACCTGTCCGCCATTGCGTCCCGATGCGCCGCCGCCGATCCGCCCGGCCTCGAGCAGCGCGACTGTCGCGCCGCGGCGCGACAGCGCAAGCGCGGCCGACAGCCCCGTAAAGCCGCCGCCGATCACGGCGACGTCCACGCGGCCCTGCACGGGCCCTTCGTCGCCGAGCGGTGCGGCGGGCGCGGTATCGAGCCAGTAGGACTCTAACTTCATCGTGGGTTTCCTCAATCGATCTCGAATGCCTTCAACCGGGGGCGCCTTCAAAGCCCGAGCATCGACGCCAAGTGCGGGATGTCGTTGACCTCGTAGTGTTCGTAATAGGGTGCAGCCGGTTCGTGTCCACGGTTGACGAAGGCTTTGTGCTTGATGCCCAGGTCATGCGCGGTCATGAGGTCGTAGCGCGGGCTCGACGAAACGTGCAGGACGTCCTCCGGATTGCAGCCGAGCCGCTCGAACATGTATTCGAAGCCTTGCATACGCGGCTTGTACGACTGAGCTTGCTGGGCCGTGAACACGGCATGAAACGGCGCGCCGAGCTTGTCCACGTTGCTTTGGATCTGATCGTCGGACGCATTGGAGAGGATGACGAGCTTGTACTTCTTGGCCAAGCGCGCCAACCCTTCCGGCACGTCGGGGTGCGGGCCCCACGTCGGCACGGCCAGATAGATGCTTTCGGCCTTGTTCTCGTCGAACGGTACGCCGACACGCTCGCAGGCGCGACGCAGCGCATTGACCACGACGTCGCGATAAGGCTTCCACGCGCCCAGCACTTCGTCGCGGCGGTAGCCGGCGAAGAAGGTGACGAGACGTTCGAGCGTCGCGGCATCGAGTGCTTTGCCATAGAGTTCGCGTGTCATCTCCGCCATGCGAAAACGAGTCAGCGTGCCGTAGCAATCGAAAGTAATGTATTTCGGCTCGAAGTCGATCATCTCGGTGTTTCCTCTAGTAAGCTCTTCAGCGGATTGCGAACTTCGTTGCGTTCGTGCGTCGGTACCGATCGCTTGCGTCATCAATCCATTTAATCAATGCAAAAACAAAAATGTCTCCAATTTGAATGGTGCCGGCCACACAAAGCGCTCGTTTTCGCCCGCCGCGACAGCACAGTCTGCGGCGCCGGCGGCACGTGCCACGCGAACGCGCCGGCGAAGCGGCCTGTCGGCTCCATGGATGAAATCGTACGTCGGCGGACACAGCATATGTCACCGACAAAATTCGCCCGACCGCACAACGCGCGCGTCGTCGCGTCGCGAACCAGCGAGATTGCATTGCACCAAAATCAACGCATGACGCGTCGTTCCGATGAAAAGATCGTCCTAGTCACGCCGCGTGGCGCGTGACACAGTTCGTACCAATCAAGACCATGAGGGGGTGTGCGTGTCCGACTCCATTCAGTACAGGCGATTCACCGCGGCGGATATCGAAGCCGCCCATGCGCTGACCGTCGAGCTCAAATGGCCGCATCGCGCGGAAGACTGGCAGTTCGTAGCCGGCATCGGGGAAGGCTTCGTCGCGGAGCGCGACTCGCGTCTCGTCGGCACCGTGCTCTGCTGGAAATACGGCGAGCGCACTTCGTCGCTCGGCATGGTGATCGTGTCGCCGGCCCATCAGGGATTCGGCATCGGCCGCAGACTCACCGAGATGGCGCTGGACGCGCTCGGCGCGCGTGCCACGCTGCTGCATGCGACACCCGCTGGGCGCCCGCTCTACGAAAAGCTCGGCTTCGCGCCCATCGGCACCCTCGACCAGCATCAGGGCGCGGCGCTGCAGCCGCCGCTTCTGCCGTTGCCGCCGCGCGAACGCTTGCGCCCGCTGGGGGCCAACGACGCCCCGCGCCTGATCGAGTTGGCCTCGCGCGCGAGCGGCCTCGATCGTTCGTCCGTGCTGCCCGCGCTGCTCGAATCCGCCGAAGGCATCGGTCTCGACCGCGACGGCGAACTGATCGGCTTTGCGCTGTTTCGCCGGTTCGGGCGCGGTCGCGCGATCGGCCCGGTCGTCGTCCCGCGCGATGGGGACCCCGTGCGCGCCAAAGCGCTCATCGGTCATTGGCTAGGCTCGAACCCCGGCATGTTCATTCGCCTCGATACGCCCGGCGACAGCGGGCTGACCGATTGGCTCGAATCGCTCGGCCTGACACGCGTCGACAGCGTCGTCAAAATGGTGCGCAACGCCGAGCAAATGCCCGCGCGCGACGACGAATTCGCCCAGTACGGCATCATCAATCAAGCGATCGGCTGACCGCTGCCGTGCGTAGCGGATCATTCGCCGCGGCCACCGGAGCCGGCCCGACGGAAGGTCAGCAGAAAATGCTGACCGCAACGATCAAAACGCGCGGCGTGCACTTTTCAGGGGCGATTTTCGGAAAAGGAGCGGAGTAGGTCACCGGTACCATGGACTCGTCATCGTTCCTACTCGCACAGGCCCGCCACCATGTCGATTTCCTCGCTCACCGAAGCCGACCGTAAGCACCTGATTCACCCGGTCGTCAACTATCGCGCGCACGAAGCGCGCGGCGTCACCCTCCTCGAATCGGCGCACGGATCGTTCGTCCGCGACGCCGAAGGCAACGAACTGCTCGATGCGTTCGCCGGCCTTTGGTGCGTCAATGTCGGCTACGGCCAAGAAAGCATCGTCGAGGCCGCTTGCGCGCAGATGAGAAAGTTGCCCTACGCGACCGGCTATTTTCACTTCGGTTCGGAGCCCGCGATCGAGCTTGCCGCGCAACTCGTCGAACGTACCCCCGCATCGCTCCAGCATGTGTACTTCACGCTGGGCGGATCGGACGCCGTCGATTCGGCCGTGCGTTTCATCACGCACTACTTCAATGCGATCGGCCAGCCGGCCAAGAAGCAGTTCATCTCGCTCGCGCGCGGGTATCACGGTTCATCGTCGTTCGGTGCGGGCCTGACCGCCCTGCCCGCGTTTCACCGCAATTTCGATTTGCCCTTGCCGCAGCAGCATTACATTGCGTCCCCGTATGCGTATCGGAGCAATTTCGACGACGACGCGGCCCTAATCGCGGCCTCGGTCGCCGCGCTCGAAGCCAAAGTGGCGGAACTCGGCGCGGCGCGCGTCGCGGCGTTTTTTTGCGAACCGATCCAAGGTTCGGGCGGTGTCATCGTACCTCCCGTCGGCTGGCTCAAGGCGATGCGCGACGCCTGCCGCAAGCTCGGCATTCTGTTCGTGGCCGACGAGGTCATCACGGGATTCGGGCGGACCGGGCCGTTGTTCGCCTGCGAAGCGGAGGGTGTCGAGCCCGATTTGATGACCGTCGCGAAGGGACTGACGTCGGGCTATGCGCCGATGGGCGCGGTCTTGATCTCGGACGAGGTGTACCGCGGTATCGCCGACGGCAGCCCCGACGCCGCGATCGGCCACGGCTACACCTACTCGGCGCACCCGGTCAGCGCCGCCATTGCGCTCGAAGTGATGCGGCTCTATCACGAAGGAGGCTTGCTCGCGAATGCGGCCGCACTCGGCCCGCGCTTCGCGCAGGGGCTCGACGCGTTGCTCGAACACCCGCTCGTGGGCGATTCGCGTCATCGCGGGTTTCTGGGCGCGCTCGAACTCGTCGCCGACAAGGACACCAAAGCCGGCTTCGACGCCGCACTGAAGCTGCCTGACCGGATCGCGGCCGCCGCGTATCGCAACGGGCTGATCTTTCGCGCCTTCGGCGACAACATCCTCGGCTTCGCCCCAGCGTTGTCCTACACCGCGGGCGAATTCGACCTGCTGTTCGAACGCTTGCGCCGCACGCTCGACGACGCGCTCGCCGAACCCGAGGTCCGGGCGGCACTCGATCGTCGGACCCGCGTGGCCGAGTGCTAAAGTAATCGCTCACCATTCGTGGCATGACTCGGGCAACAATACGATGAGCGGCGATTGCAAGCTTGACCGGATCGACTTGCGGATTCTTTCGCAACTTCAAAAGCGTGGACGCATCACGAACGTCGAACTCGCCGATGCCGTCGGCCTATCGCCGAGCCCTTGCTTGATCCGGGTCAAGCGGCTCGAGAAGGCCGGCTACATCGTCGGCTACGGCGCGCAGATCCAGCTCGAAAAACTGGGCGACGTGCAGATCGTCTTCACCGAAGTGACGCTGGCCGATCACCGGCGCGAAGATTTCGTCCGCTTCGTCGCCGCGATCAAGGATGTCGACGAGATCATCGAATGCCACCTCGCGAGCGGCGGCTACGACTATCTGCTCAAGTTCGTCACGCGCAGCGTGAGCCACTATCAAAGCGTGATCGAAGGCTTGCTCGAGCGCGATATCGGCATCGAGAAATATTTCAGTTACGTCATCATCAAATCGCCTTTCGTGAAAACGCACTACCCGCTCGAGGTGCTGTTTCCGCATTCTTGAATCCGGTCGCCGCCGCCATGACTTCATGCGTGTTTCAGCTTTCGTGATTCGCGACGGGCGGCCGCTTTCGCTTATTCCATATTTGGAGGCATTTCCATCATGGCAGGCACCTATCGAATCGCCGTCATTCCCGGCGACGGCATCGGCACCGAGGTCATGCCCGAAGGTTTGCGCGTGCTCGATGCAGTGAGCCGGCGCTTCGGCATCGCGTTCGAATACCAACATATCGAGTGGGCAAGCTGCGATTACTACCAAAAGCACGGCCGGATGATGCCGGACGATTGGAAAGTTCAGCTCGCCGGTTGCGACGCTATCTTGTTCGGCGCCGTCGGATGGCCCGCCAAGGTGCCGGATCATATTTCCCTCTGGGGTTCGCTGCTCAAGTTCCGGCGCGAGTTCGACCAATACATCAATCTACGGCCGGCACGGCTGTTCGAAGGCGTGTCGTCGCCGCTAGCCGGACGCCGCGCCGGCGACATCGACTTTTGGATCGTGCGCGAAAACACCGAAGGTGAATATTCGTCGGTGGGCGGGGTGATGTTCGAAGGCACCGACCGCGAGTTCGTGGTGCAGGAATCGATTTTTACTCGGCGCGGAAGCGAGCGGGTGCTGAAGTTCGCCTTCGATTTGGCACAACGGCGTGCGAGAAAGAAGCTGACCGTGGCCACGAAGAGTAACGGCATCGCGATCAGCATGCCGTGGTGGGACGAGCGTGCGGCCGAGGTGGCCGCTGGCTACCCGGACGTGACATGGGACAAACAGCACATCGATATTCTCTGTGCGCGCTTCGTGCTGAACCCCGATCGCTTCGACGTCGTCGTGGCGACGAATCTGTTCGGCGACATCTTGTCCGATCTCGGTCCCGCCTGCACCGGCACGATCGGCCTCGCGCCGTCGGCGAACCTCAATCCCGACCGCGCGTTCCCGTCGCTGTTCGAGCCCGTGCACGGCTCCGCTCCCGACATCGCCGGCAAGAACATCGCCAATCCGATCGCGATGATCTGGTCCGCGGCGATGATGCTCGACTTCTTGGGGCAGCACCAAGGCAAGGCGCGAGAAGCGCACGACGCGATCCTCGCCGCGATCGAAGCGACGCTGCGGGAAGGCCCGCGCACGGGCGATCTCGGCGGAAAGGCCAGCACCGCTGAAGTCGGTGCGGCAATCGCCGAACGCGTCGCCCGCGCATGACGTACGACTAACGACTAACGACTAACGACAGACACAGCACTACGAGAGGAGTCTCGAACATGACGCGAACCTTTTCGCCCGACGCCTTGATCCGCACGGAAAACTTCATCGGCGGCCAATGGGTGCCGGCCACCGACGGTAAGCGCTTCGCGGTCACCGATCCGGCCACGGGCGAGATCATCGCCGAAGTGGCCGACAGCCATGCAGCCGATGCGCGCGCGGCGACCGATGCCGCCGCGGCCGCCCTGCCCGCCTGGCGCGATACGTTGCCCAAGGCGCGCGCGGAAATCCTGCGGCGCTGGCACGCGCTCATCGTTGCGAATCAAGACGCGCTCGGCGCGCTGATTTCGCGCGAGCAAGGCAAGCCGCTGGCCGAGGGGCGCGGCGAAGTGGCTTACGGTGCATCGTACGTCGCCTGGTTCGCCGAGGAGGCGACGCGCATCTACGGCGACTTGATCCCGCCGCAGCAGCACGGCAAGCGCATGAGCGCCGTCAAGGAGCCGATCGGAATCGTCGCCGCGATTACGCCTTGGAATTTCCCGCTCGCGATGATCGCGCGCAAAATCGCGCCCGCATTAGCCGCCGGCTGCACCGTCATCGGCAAGCCCGCCGAAGATACGCCGCTCACGGCGTCGGCCCTCGTGCTGCTCGCCCACGAAGCGGGCGTGCCGCCCGGCGTGCTGAACCTCGTAACCGCCTCGCGCGAGCGCGGCATCGATGCCGTGGCCGATTGGCTGCATGATGGCCGCGTGCGCAAGATCACGTTCACGGGCTCGACGGCGGTAGGCAAGTATCTAGCGCGCGAATCGGCCGGCACGCTCAAGAAGCTCTCGCTCGAATTGGGGGGGAATGCTCCGTTCATCGTGTTCGACGATGCCGATCTCGATGCGGCCGTTGCGGGGCTCCTCGCGGCGAAATTCCGCAACGGCGGTCAAACTTGCGTCTGCCCCAATCGCGTTTATGTGCAGGCCGGCGTCTACGAACGCTTCGCTGCGTTGTTGGCCGAGCGCGTGGGCGCGTTGAAGGTCGGCCCCGCCAGCGACAGCGCCACGCAAATCGGGCCCATGATCAACGCTCGCGCGGTGGACAAAATCGCGCGGCACGTGGACGACGCGCTCACGCATGGCGCACGGCTCGTGACGGGCGGCAAGCGAATCACCGAACTGGGCCCGAATTTCTACACGCCGACCGTGCTAGCCGATGCGAACTCGAGCATGCAACTGTGCGATGAAGAAACGTTCGGCCCCATCGTCCCGCTATTTCGCTTTGAACGGGAAGAGCAAGCCATCGAGGCAGCCAACGCCACGCCTTATGGGCTCGCATCGTACTTCTACAGCAACGACATGAAGCGGATCGAGCGCGTGTCGCGCGCGCTCGAAGCCGGCCTCGTCGGCATCAACGAAGGGGCGATTTCGAGCGAGGCCGCACCGTTCGGCGGCGTCAAGGAATCCGGCTACGGCAGGGAAGGATCGAAGTACGGCCTCGACGACTATTTGTCGATCAAGTATCTGTGCCAGGGCAATTTGGCATAACGAGCGGGGGCGGCGAATGGCAGGCGCCGTCCCCCGTACCGGTGCTCGTGGCGACTTGTGCGATCCGCTCGATTCCGGCTCATATGCAATCGCGGCAACAGCTTCGCGCTGATCGCGCTCCCTATCGGGGCTTGCTTCGGCGTCCAAGCAACCGCGACAGACCGCGGCTCTTTTTCGCCGCGGGTGCGATTCCGGCCTTGGTATCCAACTGCTCCTTGATGCGTTGCAGATGCGCGCGCGTCTCGGCCGCGGTGTGATCGGTAGATCCCCCACGCGCCGCCCCGGCTGGCCGTTCCGACCCGACGCCGGTGCGCGGACGCGGCGGCTCGGCCTCCGTCTCGTTGAACAAGTCCAACAGGGTCGGTCGACGGCGTTGGCGGCCGACGGTTTCGTCCCCCTCGGATCTGCCGACCGAGTGACCGTGCTCAGGCGCCGCTTCTTCGATTTCGGCAGAGGCGATGCGGCGCGCCGCTACTCCGGCTGCGTCCGGCCGGAAAGAAGCTTCCGGCGCTTCCGTCTCCGGCTCGGGGGGGCGCACGGTAGCGTCGAACGCCGGCGTCGGCGTCGTTGTCGTTTCTCGTATGGCCGGCGTCTCGCCTGTCTCGCGTGAGGTCGAGGGAATATCGGTCTCTCTGGCCATTTCGACAGCCTTCGCTTTCAACATCTGCTCGCGCTCTTTCAGCGCGGGCACGCCGATCGTATCGAAGATGGTTTGGCGCTCGACCCGCAGGCCGGTGGTCTGCGCGTAGCGGAATCCGGCACTGACCTTAAAGCTGTCGGCCTCGCTGTATTTCTCGTACGATCGCAGCCCGACCGGCAGCCATGAGCCGGGTGCCGCAATGGTGCTTTGCCACTGCGCCGCGATTTGCCGGTGCAGCGCGTGTTCGCCGGGCGGCGTAACGCGCGAGAGCTGTTCCAGGCGGTTCAGCGTGTCGGCGGCTTGTTCCGTGAGATGACGGCGCGCGTAGAAGGCGTTGTAGGGCTTGTTCAGGCGACGGATCGTCTCGATGTGCTCATTGACGGCCGCGAGCCCCTTCGCCTGTCCGTTATCGGGATCGTTCCGGTGCGGATGGGCGAACATGTCGATCCACTCTTGCTTGGTCGATTCGATATACCGGATGTAGTAGCGGGCGCTATCGAATTCGAAATCCGCGACCGACTTCAGCGGAAGCAGCTTCCTGTTGTCCACCGCGAGGCGCAGTTTCGCCTGTGCGCCGGTCTCGGCCAACACCGCCGTCGCCCCGAATAGGTCGGCGGACGTATCGCCGGTCGAGCCGGTGATTGTCGACGTCGTGAGCGCGGCGCTCACTTTGTGTCGAGTGTACTTTAGCGCGCGCAAATTGAGGATTCGAAACGTGCCCGATTCATCGAGTTGGGAATAGGATCCATCCCATTGCTTCTCGAACGCGTAGCCGAGAGAAAGTGCGATCGATCCGCTCTGCGGTTCATGCTTGTCGAGCACTTTCACCGCAGACGCGCCGAGCCCGGTGGAAAATTCGCTGCGATGCCCGCGGCTCTTCTGCTCGACCCAGCTCAGCGAGAGATCCCGCTCGGCGTAAAACTCGTCGGCGAAGTCGCGGAAGAACGCATCGGCGTCTGCCATGCTACCGGGCACTTGCTGTCTCGTCTTGGCTGCGGCGAACAGGAATTCGGTTATGCGCGCGGCCAGATCGCGCACGTTTTTGTCACGCGCTGCATCTCGACGCGGGATGCGCAGCATCGCACCCGCCGCTTTGATGCGTTCGTGCTCGTAGGGCGTAACGTCGACGCTGTAGCCGGCTCGGTAGAGTTTCCAAAGCTTCACGCCGAAAAATCCGCCGGCGCCAAGGCGCCCGCGGTGCCGCTTTTCCGTACCGACGAAGATCTCCGCAGCGTGCACGGGAAGGGCAAACGACACCACCGCGTCACGCGCGCCTTCATAGCGCACCTCGACCCGGGCAGTGAGGGCGACGGGAATATGGGCGAAGATGCGTTTCGTGGTGCTCAAGGCACTCTTGGTGATGCCCTTCGTGCTGAATCCCTTGGAACTGCCGTGGATCAGGCGCACGGTATTGCCGCCGGGAATGTCCTTGACGAAGTCGATCAGCATGTCGCGGACGCTTTCGGGCGTCGTGTCTGCGGGGGTGCGCGGCCACGCATCTGCGATGTTTTCCGTCGCCCGCATCGCTTTTTTGAACGCGCTGCCGTCTTCCAGGTGCAGGACGTAATCCGCAAGCGCGTCGATGCTCTTGAAGCCGATGCGCTTGTTGCGGAGTCGCTGTTGGACATTCATCGCCGCCTGGTCGACCGCGCGTTCGATCGCTTCGGGGGAGCCTCCGACCACCTTTTCGACCGCACGCTTCGTATGTTCGCGCACCAGTGCAACGACCGCCTCGGGCAAGTCACCGTCCGAATAGCTGCGACCTGAGATCAGTTGATTGAGCGTTCGCTTGGCCGCATGCTCGGGCAACCAGTCTTCCAGCGCCACACGCAATGCGATCCACTCGCAGTGCTGATCGCTCAGGGAATCGGCGGGCTGACCAACCTGGTTGTCGGCGTTCGCATCGGTAGCCGGCTTCGTCTGGTACCACTTTTCCATTGCCTCGGCGAGGGCCTTCACGACTTGATCGACTTCCGGCGCGGTGAGCTCGCTCTTCAGCTTTTTCTCTTCATTGGCCAGCACAGCGCGGTTGCCGCCCGCGATACCGCTTCGTGCCGCGGATAGAGGCGATTTGTGCTTGCGCGGTAACAGCCCGCTGCCGTCGTGTTCTCGCCGGTCAATCCATGTCAAGCACTTATACAAACGCTCTTTGGTTCGGCGCAGATCGGACCCCGGCGCATCGTCGGTAAAGCCGTTGCGCCATGAAAATAGATCCGCCTTGTCGGACGGGCTCAGAACCGTGGGGTCGGCCGCGTGCGCGAGAAGCTTTTCGCTGGCTTCCGACACACGCTGAGCGAAGTTGGCGGCGCTCGACATGGGCGCTTGCCTTTCCAGGCGTGCGATGATCAGCGCTTCCGGCGTCGGCTTCGCATTCAGCGCCGCGGCCACGACGGAACTCGCCTGGAGATAGAAGCGCAAGTTTTCCTTATCCGCATCGGTGAGCCCGTGGTTTCCGACGGCGGCAAGCGCTTCGCTAAAACCGCTGGTAGCGGCAGCGTGCTGCAATGCGCCCCATGCGACCGACCGCGTCATCTCGGCCTGCTTGAGCCGCGCGTCGTATTCGCGCAAGTGAATTGGATTCGAGACGAACGAGATCAGCGATTCCTGAGCGCGCTTGATGAGATCTGCCGTGTCGTGCGACACGGCGATCTTCTCGCCCCCACGTGCATTCAGTTCGCCGTCCAGCGCATCGATTGCCGCCAGGTATTCCACGGCGGCGGTGGCATTGCGGTTGTGAAAGCGCGATGCGCTGTCGTGGACGCTCGGCCAAGAGCGCAGCGGCTCGAGCTCGGGTAGCGCCGCGCTGCGCATGGCAACGGGCAAGTCGCGTGCGGCCTGCGTGAACGCTTGCAGCGCCCGGACGTCGACCATCGGCGGGCCCTCCGGCGATGGCGACGTGAGACGGTTCTGCTGCAAAGTTTGAAATATCTTGTCCAGTCCGGCACGCAACTTAAGAATGTGGGTTTCGCGCGAAGTGGTCGAGGCCCCTCTAGCGTTCAGAATTTCCGAACGCAGATCGGCAGACTTCAAATAGGAGAAGACGTCCTCGTCGACCGACGTGGTACGTTCCGGATCAATCTGCAATTTCGCCGATGCGAGCGCAAGCGACACGAGCAGCGCGGTCTCGGGCGAATGGGCGGCTGCCATCGCATCGACCTGGTCGAGGAACGCTTCGGGCGTCGTACCGGCCTTCGCGGCCAGCGCCTGCCCCGCGGGCGACCGCCAGAACCCGAGAACATCCTCCGCCTGCACCGGCCGTTCACCTGGCAGCGACGGCGGGGCTGCGTGAGTTTTGGCGCTGGTTTGCGTCGACTTCGTGAGCTCTGTCTTCAGTTTGTCCATCGCGGCGCCCAACTCCGGGGGCACCTCAGGCCGCGCGGCCGGGTTCTCGGCTGCGCTGTTGCGCGCGGCGGCGGATTGCTCGACCTCGTGTTTGACCGCGGCGTAATCGCGCAATGGGGTCGTTGCGCCGATCCGCGAGCGCGACGTGAACGGTGTCTCCCAATCGCGCCGGGCAGTACCGCCCGCGGTAAAGCAGCTGAACGCGCGTTGGACGTGTGCGCGCAGCGTTGCGCCGGCCCGCTTCGCCATACTGGGGCGTTCCGGCACAGCGTCCGGCAACGTGGCCGGCGGCGCCAAAAATGCCTCGCTCGTTGAGGCTGTCGCGCCACGCGGCGCGTCGGTGTCGTTACGTTCATGCCCGCGCGTGCCGACGATGGAAGCTTCCACCGCGTGCTCGTCCGCCTCGATATTCACGGCGTGGTCACTGTTCCCATCGCCGCGAAAATCCAGGCGGGACGGCAAAGAATGGCTACGGGGCGCAGCCGGGGGCGAAGTTGTGGGATCGACGACGGCCTTACGTTTACGCAGGCTTTCGAACCGAGCGTCCGAGCGGCCGACTGACAACGGTTCGGACTTGACTCGCCCTACCGGTCGGCGGTCGTCTGGCTGGCCCGCGTCCCGTTGTGCTCGTGCGGGCCGCGAAATCGGTGAGACCATCGTTTTATCCCCTCAAAATTTCGTTTTGCTTGAGGTCGCGTATTCAATCGGTCGAAAGCACGAAGATTTACCGCAAACACGCAACGGCAATCGCAATTGCGCTCTTTCAAGCCTGGTAGCCGACTCGGGCCACGTTGGCCGGTAGCGCGTTCTGTGGCTTCTGTGGCGTGCCGAGCGATTCTCGTCAGTCGGCAGATCGGCGTCGGCGGACCCGGCGAATTCCTGAATTCGGCGGCGAAATTTCGTAGAAACCGCAACCGGATGCTGGGTTCAGCCTCGCTTCCTCGATAAAGGCCGCCCGTCGCAAAGCACTTCCAAACGCGCACACCGTCGCCGCCCAAGCCCGTATTGACACGCTGCTAGGATGCTAGCAAACTAGCTTCATGAGCGAAAACGAAGCAGTCAAACAATTCAACGTCTACCTCCCGATCGGCTTGATACGGGAGGTGAAGCATTACGCGATCGAATCCGAGCAGTCGCTTTCGGCCTTGGTGGCCGATGCGCTATGCGAGTACCTCGCGGCGAGGACATCCAAACGCAGCTCTTCGGAAAAGGAGTGACCCCATGTCCGACACGAAAACCGGCAATAGCGCGGCCGAAGGTATCGAGGCCGTCTTCCTCACCACGCACAACTGGGGGAAATCAGCGAAGTTCTTCCAAGCACTCGGCTTTACATTGGACTTCGAGACCGATCATCAATCGGGGCGGCTGACCAAAGGCGATGGCCCGTATTTATTCGTCGCGGAGGTTCCGGCGAGCGAGCAACCGCAAGCGCAGGTCGTCATCCCCATCCCCGACGAGCGCGAATTCCAGCCCGGCGCGGGCGTCGAAGTGCTGACCCCATTCGAGGACACGCACTGGGGAACGCGAGACATGACGGTACGCGATCCGGATGGGCGCGTGTGGCGATTGCAGGCCCCCGGCAAAGCCGGCGATCGGTAACCGGCAAGGAGCCGTACATGAGCAAAGACAACGCAGATATCGGCCCGGAAAGCACTGCCGCCCGTGTCGCTCTGTGGCGAGCGCTGCATGCGACGATCGACCCGCCCCCGCATGTGCTCGACGATACGATCGGCCTTCAACTGCTCGCCCCTTCGCCGAACTGGCCGCAACGCGGCGACATGGACCCGACGTTCACGCGGCCATTTCGTGCATCGATCGTTGCACGCGCGCGTTTCATCGAGGATCTCGTCATCGACCGTGCCGCGCAAGGGCAGACCCAATACGTGATTCTGGGCGCCGGCCTCGATAGCTTCGCGCAACGACACCCTGGCCTCGCTTCGCAAATGACCGTTTTCGAGGTCGACCAGCCTGCTCCGCAGCAGTGGAAGCGCCGGCGCCTCACCGAGCTCGGCCTCGGTACGCCGGACTGGCTACGCTTCGTAGCAGTGGACTTCGAGGCGGGCGATTCGTGGCGCCATGCCCTCACCGCGGCCGGCTTCGACGCAGGCAAACCCGCCGTGGTCGTATCGACGGGCGTCAGCATGTACCTGACCGACGAAGCGAACCGCGCCGCGCTGCGCGAAGTCGCGGCCCTCGCCCGCGGGTCGGTGCTCGCGATGACCTTCCTGCTTCCTCTTGAACTAGCCGATCCGGACGTTCGATCGGCGCTAGAGATGGCTGCGCGAGGGGCGAGCGCAAGCGGAACGCCGTTCATCAGCTTCTTCACGCCCGCTCAAATGCTCGCGCTCGCAAAGGAAGCCGGGTTTAGCAATGCCCATCATGTTTCCGCCGATGAGCTGACCCAACGATACTTCACGGGGCGAACGGATGGCTTGCGTCCGCCGGGCAACGCCGAAGAACTGTTGATCGCGACTGTCTAGCCGTCCATCGAATGATGGTCACGTCCGCTGTCGATCCGAACCTTGTCTTTGTTGGGGCCAAGTCCGGACGCTCGACGTTGGCGTGTAAATCGCTGACAATCGCGGTCCAGAAAGTCTGTGGCAAGTTCCATAAGCATCAAATAAAGGTTCGGCAGCATGAGAAAAAATAAATTAACGGCGGAGGAACGTCGCACAAGCATCTTTGGGTTGCTACTGTTCATGGCGGCAGGCGGCCTGATACTACTTTGCGCTTCGACGGCAGGTATCTTGCAAAGGCCGGAAACAGCCGACCGTTGTAACACGAACGCGGAAGGCCAAATTATTCCCACCCGCTCGGCGGACGGCGTGCTCCAGAACGTCGGGGATATTTACTATTCCCATCGAGATGGCAGCGACGACGTGTTTATCGCGGCCTGTTTCCCGCATCGGGGAGGACCGGATTGTCACGGGCCGGTGGAATACGTTGAAGGCCACACGAACGAGCCTGTTCACGTGGAGTTCTGCGGGAAGACTGTCACACGGCTGACTATTTCGAAGAACGACCTACGCTTTACGCCGACGACGCAAGAGGAGTTCGATGCAATTAATGCTCAAGGGAAGCGATTCGACTACATTGTTTTGGGCATTGCGGTTCTCTTAATTGCCGGGAGCGTGATCGGATTCCGCAGAATGAGGCGGGCGTAACATACCGTAGCTGCAGCGGGATGCTGCCCGCACTCCAAATGGTATTGCCGCGGGCGATTTCAGAAGCACGGCGCGACGACGCTCGCTTACGCGTGCAACCGGAACACCGAAACCTGTTCCGCAAGCCGGTCTGCCTGCTCACGCAGTGCAACCGCGGCCGAAGCCGATTGTTCGACGAGCGCCGCGTTTTGCTGCGTCGTTTCGTCGATATGCTCCACGGCCTCACGCACGTGGTTCAGATCGCGCTGTTGCGCTTGCGCCGAATCGGCGATCGTTTCGATCAAGGCGTTCACTCGGCGCACGGCATCGACGATATCGATCATCGATGCCCCGGCTTCGTTCACAAGCCGGCCGCCAGCCTCCACGTTGGCCGACGATGATCCGACCAGTTCCCTGATCTCCTTCGCGGCCGCCGCTGCGCGCTGCGCGAGCATGCGCACTTCGCCAGCGACGACGGCGAACCCGCGCCCCTGTTCGCCGGCCCGTGCGGCCTCGACCGCCGCGTTCAGCGCGAGGATATTGGTTTGGAAGGCGATGCCGTCGATCACGGTCGTGATTTCGCCGATCTTGCGCGACGAGTCGGTGATTGCCTCCATGCTGCCCACCACTCGCGACACCATCTCACCGCCGCGCTCGGCAGCGTCCGACGCTTGACGCGAGAGAACACTCGCTTGCTGCGCTGTATCGACCGACTGCGCGACCACCGCGTTGACCTGGCTCATGTACTCGGCCGTCTGCTGCACGCTGAAAGCGACGTTCTCCGTGCGGGAGCTCAAATCCTGATTGCCCGATGCGATCTCGCCGGAAGCGATGTTGACCGACTGCACGCCGTCGCTAACTTCGGCAATCAATTTCCTCAGCCGCTCCGACATTTCCGCCAGAGACCGGATCAGTCGAGCGGTCTCGTCTTCCCCCCGGGTGTCGATCCTCAGTGTCAGGTCGCCTCGTGCGACGGTCTGTGCGATATCGACGGCGCGCTTGAGCGGGACCGTGATCGCGCGCACGACCAGCGTCATCAACGCCGCGGCAACGGCCGCCGCCACGATCACGGCGGCAACGATCCATGCAAGCGAACGGTGTGCGAGACCGCCCGCCTCGGCGCCGGCTCGATCCGCGGCGCGCTCACTCGCCTGCGACAGTTCATCGAGTTCGCCGGTAAGACGCTCGAAACTTTTCGCGCTGTCTTGCATGATGATCTGTCGCGCCGATGCATGCGCCGCGCGGTCGATAGCATCCTCGATTTGCGCGGTGAACGATTGATACGTATGCCACTCGTTGACGACGCGCTCGTAGGTTCGGCGCTCGCGTGGGTCGAGTGGCAGGGTGCCGAAGCGTTGCAACTGCTCAGACATCTGCTCGATATTTCGCTGTAGCTTCGGCAACACTTGTGCGCGCTCGTCGTAGCTCACGAGGATGTAGGCGAATTCCCTGTTGCGAACCGCAGCCGCCAGTTGGGCCATACGCTGGGCCTGCACCGCGGCCGGCAGCCAGCTTCCGCCGATCTGGGCGGTGCTGGAGGCAATCCGGGCGATTTGAGCAGCTCCGAATGCACCGACCAATCCCAGACTGACGAGGGCGACACCCAGTACCCATTGGAGCTTGCGGCCGACCGAAATCCTAGACAAATAGCCCATGGCCATGCTCCCCGAATCTCGCCTTCAATTAGTTAGAAGTCCTATTTAAACTGGACTCATCGAGGAACCCGAGGGCCTACCATGGATTCCGAAGCCTAATATAGAAGCGTTCGGCTCCACCACATGGAACCATTTCATTATTGGTGGAGGGGCCACTTCCACCTGGGCTATCGCCCCGTCTAACTCATATCCGTGACGCCGTAGGGACATCGATCGCAGTGTAGGTTCGCCACGGTAGACTCCAGTACCGAACACCGCCCCTTAGCTTCCGGATGCCGAAATGACATCGCTACGACAGTCGATCGAAACATATATTCATGCGAAAGACGGAAACCGGCCGCATTTGATGCATAGCGCGTTTACGGTCGACGCCGAGCTTGTGATGCAAGTCAAAACCGAAGAGATATCGTTTCCGTCGTCGGTTAAAGGAGTAGGCAACATTTCGGCTGTTCTGGTGAGCCAGTTCGCGCAGCGCTACGAGAACATCTACACGCTTTGCATGGGTACGCCGCCAGACGGGGAAAGCGTATTTCGCTGCAATTGGCTCGTATGCATGACCGAGAAGGCATCAGGTGCGGTGCGCGTGGGTTTTGGCAAATACGAATGGGTCTGTGAGGATGAATCGGGAAAAGTCTCTGAACTCAAGATAACCATCGACGAGATGAAAAACCTGCCTGGCGAACTGAGTCCATTGATTCTCGAATGGGTGCAGACGCTGCCCTACCCGTGGTGCCCACGTGATTTGCCAGCGCGAAGCGCTCCGGATATCCCAGCGGTCCAAAAAATTACCGAGCACCTAGCTGGTTGATTCGATCAGTGAAAGGCCTGGGAAAGCAGGGCGTCGACAAGAACATCTTGCCGGCGCACCCGGTTGCCTCAAAGATCGCCTAGCGCGCCGAGATATACGGCTGCAAAGCCTTCAACCAGCACGCGATGGCGACCGCGCCGCCGTCGGGCGATCCGATTGCGCGTGCACCCAGATAGCTTGCCCGCCCCGCGCGCGGCGTCATGTTTGCCGTCTCGCGGGCCCCTGCTTCCGCCGCACTGACTGCCGCGGCCCAGGCCTTGTACGCGTCGTAGCCCGATTTCAACTCACGCTCGAATGCATCTACGGCAGGTACGAGCGCATCCAGCATCGTGCGGTCGCCGGGCTTCGCGCCGCCGAGTTCGCCGATGGCGTCGGCCGCGCCGCGCATCGCCGCGGCCCAATCCAACGCGGTCGGTGCCGTATGATCCGCGAGGATGCGAGCCGCGCGAATCAATGCGGTCGCATAGAACGGCCCCGAGCTTCCCGCGATGGCTCGGCGCAATGCCAAGCCGAGCGCGGCGAGCGCCTTATCAGGTCCGCCGAGCGCAGTGGCCGGCACCGCGAGTATGGCTTCGGCCGCGCGCCGCATGCTGGCACCGAGATCGCCGTCACCGGCTTTCGAATCGAGTTCGGTGAGGACGGCTTCTTGGTCGAGCAGCGCGTGAGCGACCGCCTGCAATGCCGGCTTGAACCGCGCGGACCAAGGCCCTGCGTTACCCTCGCCCATCTCCGATGAGCCGATCGCCGCGCTCGCGCCCGCAGCGGCGGGCTCGATGCGAACCCGGTGATTGACCGCTCCACCGCCCGGCCATGCACGCGCCTCGGTATCGGCATCGAGCAACCCCAGCATCTCATCGTCGAGACGCAGCACCGATATCGAACACCCAGGCATATCGAGTGCCGACAAGAACGTCCCGGCCCACGCGCGCTCGACGTTGATCTGTCTTTGACTTAGGCTCGCAAACGCATCGCGCAGCACCACCGCCAATTCCATTTCCGGTGTCGCGCCCAACCCATTGACCAGCAGTGCAACCCGGTCCCCGTTTCTCAATCCCAGATCTTCGATGATGTTGCCGAGCAGCGTGTCCGTCAGCTCTTTCGCTTTCATCGGGGCGGTGCGTTCGACGCCCTTCTCGCCATGGATGCCGAGCCCGAGCTCGATCTCGTCGTCCGCGAGGTGGAAGCCGGCCTTTTCCGCGCCCGGCAAGGTGCAGCCGTCGAACGCAACGCCCATCGTCCCGAGGTTCTCCGCCGTCTTGCGCGCAATGGCCGCCACTTCGTTCAACCCGAGCCCCTTCGCCGCGGCGGCGCCGGCGATCTTATGCACGAGTACCGTCCCAGCAATGCCGCGGCGCTGATGGCGCTCTACACGTCCGCGTAACGATACGTCGTCCGCGACGGTCACGATTTCCACGGGTACGCCCTCCGATCGGGCCAACTCCGCAGCCAGACCGAAATTCAAACGGTCGCCCGTGTAATTCTTCACGATCAGCAAAGCGCCGTTTTCTCCAGCCGTGGCGTGAATCGCGGCGAGCACGGCATCGGTGGACGGCGAGGTAAACACCTCGCCGCATACGGCCGCGCTGAGCATACCGCTGCCGACATAGCCGCCGTGTGCCGGCTCATGGCCGCTGCCGCCGCCGGAAATCAGCGCAACGGGACGTTTCGAGGTTTCAGCGAGCGCCCGGCGAACGAGAACATTCTCGTCGCCGAGAATCGCGACGTGCGGCGCTTGCCGTGCGATGCCTTCGAGCATTTCTCGAACGACAGCGGATGGTTCGTTGATGAGTTTCTTCATTGGCAGTCCCTCGGTAAAGTCGGCGTAGCGGCGGGCAAAGCCCGTCGCTAATCACGCGGTGCGATCACATCATCCCGGCCAGCCTGGCGATGCCGATCGCGCTTATGCCACCCAGAATCGGGCCCACGACGGGCACCCAGGCGTACGACCAGTCGGACGATCCCTTGCCCGGAATCGGCAAGATCGAATGGGCAATTCGCGCGCCGAAATCCCGTGCGGGGTTGATCGCAAAACCCGTGGGACCGCCCAGCGAGAGGCCGATGCCATAGACGATCAGCGCCACGGTAAGCGGGCCGAGCACGCCCGTCGTCCCGACCGACTTATTGAAAATCGCGACGACCAAAAAGACCAAGACGAACGTGCCGATAAACTCCGTGAGAACGTTGGCAAACGGCGCGCGAATAGCGGGGCCCGTCGAGAAGCAAGCCAGCTTGATCCCGGCATCTTCCGTGCTCTTCCAGTGCGCGAGATACGCCAGCCAAACCAGCACGGACCCCAAAATGGCGCCGACGAGCTGGCCGGACAAATACGGCAATAGCTCCTCTTTCGGAAAATGTCCCAGCGCGAAGAATGCTAGGGTCACCGCCGGATTGAGGTGGCCCCGGCTCCCCAGCGCCACTGCGGTCACCACGCCTGCCAGCACCGCGAAAGCCCAGCCGGTAGCGATCACGATCCAACCCGAGTTTTGCCCCTTCGATTTGGTCAGCAATACGTTCGACACCACGCCGTTGCCCATCAGCACGAGCAGTGCCGTTCCAACCAACTCGCCAACGAATCCGTTTTCCATGTCTTCCTCCGTCTTCCTGTTTGGATCAACCCCAGTTCAGCGCAGCGGTACGGACCGGCGCATCCCAGAGCTTCATCAATTCATTGTCGAGTTCGGTCACCGTGATCGAACAGCCCGCCATCTCCAGCGAAGTCACGTAGTTGCCGGTCAAGAAGCGCGTCACCGAAATGCCGTGGCTGCTTAGAATTCGCTTCGCCGAATTCACCATCAAGTACAGTTCGATCAACGGCGTGCCGCCAAAGCCATTGACGAACAACAAGCAATCGCTGCCCCTGCCCGGCTTCAGATCCTCGATGATCGACTCGACCAATTCCGCCGCGATCGCGTCAGCGCTTTGCAGCTTGACCCGCCGGCGGCCGGGCTCGCCGTGAATGCCCACGCCCATCTCCATTTCATCGTCGGCGAGCTTGAATGTCGGCGTGCCTGCGGCTGGCACCGTGCATGAACTCAGTGCTACGCCCATCGAGCGCGTGCGGCTATTGACGGTTTGCGCGAGCGCATGAAGCGCCTCGAGCGTCCGCCCTTCTTCCGCGGCGGCACCGACGATCTTCTCGACGACCAACGTGCCGGCCACACCGCGACGCCCTGTCGAGTAGGTCGATTTTTCGACGGCGACATCGTCGTCCACCACCACGGTCATGACGTGCCCGTCCGCCAGCTCGGCGGCCATCTCGAAGTTCATCACATCGCCCTCGTAGTTCTTGACGATGACGAGACTCCCCGCGCCGGAATCGACCTCCTTGATTGCGCCCGCGATCTGATCGGGCGTGGGAGACGTGAAGATCTGGCCCGGGCAGGCGGCATCGAGCATCCCCGCGCCCACGAACCCCGCGTGCAGCGGCTCATGCCCCGCGCCGCCGCCCGATACGAGCGCGACCTTGCCCGGCTTCAACGTTTTGCGCCTGACGAACTTGTGCTCCGCCCCCAACGTAATCAGGTTTGCGTGAGCCGCGGCGAAACCATCGAGCGACTCATCAAGCACTTTCTCCGGCGCATTAATCAATTTCTTCATTGCGTCTCCTCCGTGTCATCTGGCGATGAAGCAAACGTGCTCGCCATTTGTGTCAGTGTTCGAGCAAAATCGGCAATCAGGTGATCGAGCTTCAGGTTCAACTCGGCATCGTCGAGGTCCGGCAACGTCACGCTGACCATACGTGTGCGATGCTGCGAACCGGTCGGCAACTGGCGGCGCGGATGCGCCTGCCGATAAAGCTCGAGAAAAGCACTGCGCTCGGCGGCGGAAAAATGGCACACCGAGAAAATCGTATTCAGGTGATCGACGGGAATCGGCGTCGTATACGCAGGATTGGTAATCTGCGAAACGAACGAACGATGCTTTCCCAGCGCCTGAGCCAAGTGTTGGCGGGTGCCCGAAGGACGGTTGTCCAAAACGCCGGTTAGGACGCGCTTATATTCGGCTACCAGATCTTGCCGCGCGGGAGACTTCTCTTCTTGGTTCATGGCGAATGCTTGATGGCGTATTCAATGAAAGCGATGGGCGCGGAGGATTTCATGCGTTCAAGTCGATCGTTGCAATGGCCGCCTTGACGCGTCCGAGGCTCGCCACTCCCACCGAAATCGATCGCAAGCCGCAGGCGAGCAAGTGCGGCAGCACACGCGGATCGGCCGCAGCGTCTCCACATAAACTCGTGCTAATGCCGGCGCGTTCGCCGTAGCGGACGACGTTCTCGATCAGGCGCAGCACAGCGGGATTCAACGGATCGGCCAACGCGCCGACCGCGTCGTTATCCCGGCCCGCCGCCGTCACATATTGCGTCAGGTCGTTCGAGCCGATGGAGAAGAAATCCGATGCGAAGAGTTCGGGTGCGATCGCCGCGGCAGGCACCTCGATCATCATGCCCAACGCGGGCACCTCGGCCGCTGTCCCGGCCTGCCGCAGCGCTTGCACCTCTTCGCGAAACATCGACCGGACCGCGTCCAACTCGCCGGGCACCGTCACCATCGGGACCATGACCTTCAAAGGTCCATGCACGGCTGCGCGAGCGAGCGCGCGAAGCTGCACGCGAAACGGTTCGGGACGCAGGAGCGATAAACGCACGCCCCGCACACCGAGAAACGGATTGCTCTCGCCGTCGATGGTGAGGCCCGCGATCGGCTTGTCTCCGCCCGCATCGACAGTGCGCACGATCACCGGGCGCCCGGCGGCCCAATTCAGCAGGCGCCGATACACGTCGTACTGAACGTCTTCGGTCGGCTGTGCGGACGCATCGGCGAACAGCAATTCCGTGCGCACGAGGCCGATGCCGTCGCACATCGCCGGATCGAGCCGATCGAGTTCGTCGAGACCGGCAACGTTGATCGAGACGGCAATCGGAACGCCATCTTTCGTGACGGCGGGGCAACGCGCGGCGCTTTCGTTGACGACGCGCTCTGCTGCATCGCTTTGCATTCGCCGATCAAATCGCCGCCGCTCATCCTCGGTTGGTGCCACGATTACCTTCCCCTGCACGGCATCGACGAGAATCTCGTTCGCGTCGGCGGGGATGCTGCCCTGCAGCCCGACGATCATCGGCACGCCCCGGGCACGCGCCAACATGGCAACGTGACTCGTGGCGCTCCCCTGCGTCAACACGATCGCGCTGCCGCGCGTCCAATCGATCGATAGAAATCGCGACGGCGACAAATCCGTGCCGACGATGACCGCCCCGCTCGGCAGCCCATCTTGAGCGTCGAGCCCGAACAGACAAGCGAGGACTCGATCGCGCAAATCTTTTAGATCGGAAGCGCGCGCCCGAAAATAATCGTTGGGCGAACGTTCGTAAGTCTCGATCTCGTCGTCGAGCGCGCCGCGCCATGCTTCGTCCGCGGCGGCGCCCTGCCGAATCGCCGCGAAGATCGGCTCGCACAGTTCTTCGTCTTCGGCCAATGCAATTTGAAATCCAATGATCTCGGCGCTATGCGCATCGACGCGGGCAATTAGTGCCTGGAGTTGAAGCGTCGCTGCCTCAATAGCCGCGCGCAAGTCGGCCAGTTCCAATTCCGAATCCAAGCGAGCGGTACGCCTTCGCGCTACCGTATCGTTCGCCGCGAGCCGCATCTGGGGGCCGGCAGCCAATCCTAGGGATGCCGGGCGGCCTTCGAAAATCAAGCTAGCCATGACAATCTCCGTTGGTGCCGCACAGATTGCCTTCATCGAAGTTTCGCTCGACCAGCGCCACCATCGCCGCCACCGCCTCGCTCGCACCCTCGCCCGTTGCGCGGAAGTAAAGCGACATCCCTGCTTCGGCCTGGAAGCTCATCACCTTCACCGGACTCTTTGCGTTGATCCAAGGACCATCGGGCGAAATAGCCAACTCGACATGCCCATGAAACGATTTGGCAAGCTGCGTTAGCTTGACGCTTGGCCGGGCATGCAATCCCGTTTCGTTGATCAAGCGAGCGCTTCCGATGGCAACCGCATGCGACATGTACCCTTCTCCTCTTGTTTCACTGCCGATGCATTTCTTCGGCCATGCTCTTGACCTGCTCGACCGGGGCGCCGCCGGACGCTTCCGCCGCGGCGATGATCGAGCCTTCGACGAGCGGCGCATCGCACAGCAGCACCTTGTCTCGCCGATCCACGTCGAGCATTTCAATCGCCATTTCGCTATTCGTTTCGGCGCCGCCGAGATCGACCAGCACCACGACGCCCGAGTCGGACCACGCCCGATCGATCGCGCTCATGATCGCGCCGACGTCCGTCCCGAGCCCGCCGTCGACGTTCCCGCCCGTATACGCCACCGACACACTGTCACCCACCATTTGACGCACCATATCCGCGACCCCTTCGGCGATCTTCGCCGAGTGCGACACGATGACTATTCCTACGTTCGGCACAATTCAATCTCCAAGAAAATCGCATAAGGCGGAAATGACCAGCGCGGACGAACGCGCGCCGGGGTCCATATGACCGATCGATCGCTCGCCGAGAAACGACGCGCGTCCGCGCACGGCCAGCATCGGAATCGTGGCAGCCGCGGCGGCCTGCGCTGTGCGATTCACACGCTGGAGCACGTCTTGCGCGCCGGCGGATAGTTCTTCCTGAACCGGTACGAGCACGTCGATTAGAGTCTTTTGTCCCGCGCTGGATTTGCCGCGACGTTCCACCGCCGCAATCGCGGCATTGAATGCCTGGCTAACATCGGCAACGGTCGGCTCGACCGGCAGCTCTTTCCCGAACGTCATGAAGAACGTGCCGTAGAGCGGCCCCGATGCGCCGCCGACCGTCATCACGAGCGTTTTGCCGACTTCCGTCAGCGCTTGCGGCAGCGGTTGTTGCGAGATGCTGTCGGCCAATTCCGACACGCGCTCGAAACCGCGTTTCATGTTGAGCCCGTGATCGCCGTCGCCAATCGCCTGATCGAGCGTGGTTAGCTCCTCCGCATGCGCGATCACGGTCTGCGCGACTGCCTGCAGCAACGCCTTGAGTGTCTGTTGTTCCACTGCTCGTCTCCGTTATTGATGCACGCCACGCGATTTGCTAAACCGTGGTCCGGCACGGGGCCTCGGTCGGCTGCGCTTGGCTTGGGCATCTGTTTAGTGACGAACTGAATTCACTAAACTTTGACTGAAGTCTAGCAGGAGAGTTTAGTGATGTTAGTAGGGGAAACCCGCCGTATGGTCGGCGGGTATTGAGCCGCGCGGTGGGGGGGCGCTCAATTTACTGAACAAAAGTTGAGTTCAGCGATAGATCCAGATGCCAGCGCAGCGTCTCGATCACGAGTTCGTGATCTTTGAAGTCTTCGAGGCCCGAGACCGACATCACGCCCACGATGCCGGCATTGGCGACCCGCAAGGGCACGCCCCCGCCATAGACGGTGTAATGCTCTTCGGAAAGCCCGGAGTCGGCCAACGTGCGACCGTCTCGCCTCAATTGTGCCCCCACCTCGAGCGAACTCTTACCGAAATGCAAGACGGTGTTTTCCTTGCGCCGTATCCACTTGTCGTTGTCCGCGCAACTGCCTTCCAACGCACAGTAAAACAGCGTGCGGTGCACACTCTTGACGCTGACGACGATCGGCAACGTACGGCGTGCCGCGATATTGACGGCAATTTCGCCCAGCTTGCGCGCAACGTCTTCGCCAAAGGTCGGCAACGTCGTGCGCGATGCTTGTTCGTCGAACGTCTCTACCCTAGGGGCGGCGATTGCCTTGACCATGATCCACTCCCGTGTTCGATTGCTTCTGATCCACCCACGGCCACGCCTAGGCCTCGATGCCCGCGTGAACGGAGAGATACGCTTTCATCCGACGCACCGCCTGCTCGGGATCGACCAGCACGCCGCACGCATCGGCTTCGCGGAACAGACGCGCGAGATGCTGGACCGACCGCGCCGACTGCATGCCGGCCGCCATCGAAAAGTGTTCTTGATGGCCGTTGAGCCATGCGAGAAAGACGACACCCGCTTTGTAGTATTGGGTCGGCGCGCGGAAAAGCTCGCGTGAGAGCGTCTGCGTCGGCATGATCAGATCGCGATAACCGCCCACATCGCCGCGCCCCAGTGCTTTCAGTGCCCGCGCCGCTATCGGGGCGATCGGGTCGAAGATGCCGAGCAGCGCGTGCGAGACACCTGTGCTGTCACCGGCGATGAGATCGCCGTAGTTGAAGTCGTCGCCCGTATACATGCGCACGCCCTCGGGCAGTCGAGCCCGCAACTCGCGTTCGTACTGCGCATCGAGCAGCGAAATCTTGATCCCCTCGATGTTTGCTCGATGCAGCCGCACGATCTCGAGCACGGTGTTCATCGCCTCTCGTACGTCGCGGCTGCCCCAATACCCGGCCAACGAAGCATCGAAAGCCTCGCCGAGCCAATGCAACACCACTTTGCGGTTGCTTTGAGCGAGCACCGCGTCGTAGACGTTCACGTAATCCTCCGGCGATCGCGCGGCCGCGCACAACGCTCGGCTGGCCATCATGATCGGGCGGCCGCCGGCATGATCGATGACTTCGAACTGCGCGCGATAGGCGGCAATCACGTCGGACAAGCTATGACGCGCTCGATCGTCGAGTTGATCGGTGCCCGCGCCGCAGGCGAGGTCCGCGCCGTCGATCGTGCGCGCATGCGCGACGCTGCGCCGAATCAATTCGGCCGCCGCGGGCCAGCCCAGACCCATGCCTCGCTGCGCGGTGTCCATCGCTTCGGCGACTTTGAACCCGAGGCCATATAGGTTGGTGCGAAACGCCAAGGTGCGGTCCCAGTCGATCGCCGGCGCATTCGAGCAAGGCTCGTATTCGGCGCGAGGGTCGATCACGACATGAGCGGCCGCATAGGCCACGCGGCCGAATGCGCTGCTATCGGCCGGTGCCGCGTGGGACTCCGCATGCTTCATGGTGTGGCGATACAACTCGGCGTTCCCGGCCGGCAATAAGATCTGCATGTTTTCTCTCTCAAGAAGCGATTAGTGCCTTAGTCGCGTGCTGCCCTGCCCCCGACGCTGAACGTCCGGCACCTGCCGGTTGCACGAAGGCGGGCTCGACACTCGCGCTTTTCCCGAGAATCAGGTCGGCCGCTTTCTCGGCCACCATGATCGTCGGCGCATTCGTGTTGCACGATGGGATGAACGGCATGACCGACGCGTCGACGACACGCAACCCTTCGATGCCGATGACCCGCAGGTCAGGGGCAACGACGCTTTCGCGGGAGTTCGGATGCCCGATCCGGCACGTGCCCACCGGGTGGTGATCGGTCTTGGCGTTCGCGCACGCATAGTCGAACAAGTCGTCGTCCGATTGCACCGAGGCACCGGGAAGCACTTCGGATTGGACGAAGCGCGCGAGCGCGCTTTGCGCGATGAGTTCACGCGCCAGCCGCAATCCCTTGATCGATTTCGCCCGGTCGCAAGGTTCGGCCCAGTAGTTCGGATCGATCAGCGGGGCGCTCGCCGGGTCCGCATTCGCTAGACGCACGGTGCCGCGCGAGCGTGGACGCAAGTACGCCGTATTCAGCGTCACACCGGCGTGCTGGAGCTTCGCCATCCCTGCCTCGATGCCGGAACCGAGGCCCAAATGCAATTGGATGTCGGGCGAGCGTGCCGTCGTGTCCACGCCGTCCGCGTACCAGAAGCCGCCCGTTTCGAACAGGCTGGATGCCACGGGCCCCTTCTTTTGCACGAGATATTGAAGCCCGGCGAGGGCCGCATGATGCAGCTTGTTGTACTTGTCGTAGGTGTGCTCTCCGGTGCACTCGGCGATGACGAACAAGTCGAGGTGATCCTGCAAGTTCTCACCGACGCCAGGGAGGTCGTGCAACGGGCGCACCCCCACCGCCTCAAGGTGAGCCGCGGGGCCGATACCCGAGTGCAACAAGAGCTTCGGGCTTCCGATCGCGCCGGACGAAACGATGACCTCCCGCCGGGCGCGCACGATCTTCGGCACGCGCTCGCCGCACGTTGCGAGCTCCACGCCGATCGCGCGATGGCCTTCCATGACGACGCGCAACGTTTGCGTGCGCAACCAGACCGAGAGGTTCGGCCGGCCGAGAACCGGATCGAGAAAGCCGCTCGATGCCGAGGAGCGACGCGCGTTGCGCTGAGTCAGTTGGTAATAGCCGAGCCCCTCTTGCGCGGCTCCGTTGAAATCGCCATTGAACGGAATCCCCATGTCCTGCCCGGCGCGAAAAAATGCTTCGCAAATCGGCAAAGGACTGATCGGATTGGATACGCCGAGTGGCCCGCCGTAGGCGTGGAACGCATTCGCGAAACGCTCGTTGTCTTCGGAGCGCTTGAAATACGGCAGTACGTCGCGGTATCGCCATCCGCTCGCGCCGCCGAGCGACTCCCATTCGTCGTAGTCGGCCGGCACGCCGCGCGTATAGATCTGCGCATTGATCGACGAACCTCCGCCGATCACCTTCGCTTGCGTGAATCGCAGCACGCGGTTCTTGAGGTGCTTTTGCGGCACGGTGTGCCAACCCCAAGAGCCGATGCCCTTCGTCATCTTAGCGAAGCCCGCCGGCATATGAAATAGCGGATGGCTGTCGCGCCCGCCCGCTTCGACGAGCAAGACGGTCACCGACGGATCGGCGCTCAGACGGTTGGCCAGCACACAGCCCGCCGAACCGCCGCCGATGACGATGTAATCGTAGGTCGAGTTCTTCATGCTTCGCCCCTCACAAGGCGGAAATGGACAAGCCGCCATCCACGTTCAATACGCTGCCCGTCGCGAACCGCAGCGAGCCGTCGGCCAATACGCCGACAGCGGCCGCGACGTCGCTCGCTTCGCCCCATCGGCGCATCGGCACGAGTCCCTGTTCGAAGCGAGCCTCATAACGCTGGGCGACAGCGGCGGTCATCGGCGTGCGAATGATGCCGGGCCGCACCTCGAACACACCAATGCCGGAGGCGGCCAATCGCAACGCGAACAGCCGGGTCAACATCGGTAACGCGGACTTCGAGAGGCAGTACTCGGCGCGCTCGGGAGACGCCATGCGCGCCGATACCGAGGAGACCGAAATAATCGACCTGGCGGGGCCGCCTTCGCGTGCCGTCGCGAGCATGTGTCGCGCGACCGCTTGGGTCATGAAAAACGTCCCACGCAAATTGACGCCGAGGACAGCATCGAACGCTTCAGGCGTGAGATCGAGCAGGTCGCCGCGTACGGGCGATCCAATTCCGGCATTGTTGACGAAGCAATCCACCGCACCCGCCCAAGCGATGATCTGGTCCAACGCTCGCCCGTGTGAGGCCACATCCTCGAGCCGCGACTCGACGAACAGCGCGCGGCGCCCGCACGCCTCGATCTGCTCGACCGTCGCCTGCGCTTCGCTGTCCCCGGCGGCGTCGGTGAATGCCACGTCGTAGCCGCGCGTGGCAAGCTCGAGCGCGATCGCTCGGCCGATTCCTCGGCGGCCGCCCGTCACCAACGCGGTGGCCGCATGCGCATCGTTACGAAACATGACGGTCTCCCTGCGACGACGGCGGCACACCTACGGAAGCGGGCGACGCGCCGATCGCCGCGCGAAGATGCTCGCCCACACGCAACGCCTGCGCGGCAATCGTCAACGCCGGGTTGAGCGCGGCCGACGAAGGAAAGAAGCTCGCATCGACCACGTAAAGGTTCTCGTGGTCGTAGGCTTTGCATTGCTCGTCCAGCGGCGCCATTGACGGATCGGCGCCGAAGCGCACGGTGCCGCATTGATGAGAAGGTGTGTCGTCGCCGAACCGGCGGCTCATCACCAACGGAAAGCCCGCATCTTTGAGCATGCGCTTCGCCTGGCGTACCAACCGTTCATGCGGCTTGAGATTCGTTCGGCGCCAAGCGAGTCGAATCTGTCCGTCCGCGGCAAGCTCGACACGGCTTTGCGGACGCGGCAGGTCTTCCGACATCGCATACAAGTCCACACTGTGGTCCGCGAGATAGCGCAGCGCGACGCCCGGCATGTACGGCATGACGCCGCGTAGCATGGGCTCGCGAATCTTGCCGAGCATCTGCAAATTGCCGAGCGGCCAACGATCGTGCGTGCCGCCGAAGTAAAAATCGTTGACGGACAGCGTCTTCGGAAATCGCGTGTCATTGACGGTGCGCGGATCGACCGCCAGGATCGCGGTGCAGTTATGGTTCATGTAGTACCGGCCCACCGCATCGGAGGAGTTCGCGAGGCCGCGCGGCCACTTCTCGTTCTTGGAGGCGAGCAGCAACGCCGCGCTGTTCACGGCACCCGCCGACAAAACGAACAACCCACCGCCGATCGTTTGCGTCCCTTCGCGTGTTTCGACGATCGCAGCTTCGATCCGGCGCCCCGACGCGTCCGTCACCAACCGCGTCACGCGCGCGCCGGTCATGAGCCTGACCGCACCCTTTTGCAGCGCGGGACGTAGCAGCCGCGTCTCGGCATCGCCCTTCGCATCGATGCGGCAGGGGAATGCGTCGCAAGTCGCGCAACGCACGCAGCGTCCGCCGTCGCCGAAATCGATCGCCGACGGCATATGGAACGGATGCAGGCCCTGCGCTTGCAGCAAACGGCGTAACCGCGCTACGACCGGCTCATCGGGTATGGCAGCGTGCGGATAGTCGTGCGAACGCGATGGCTCCGTCGGATCTTCGCCCGCCGCGCCGCGCACGCCGAAAAGCCGCTCCGCCAGGTCGTAGTACGGCTCGAGGTCGCGGTATTTGATGGGCCACGCCGGGGAAACGCCATCTTCGTGCTCGAGCTCGTCGAAATCGGCCTCTCGGAACCGAAACATCGCGGTACCGAAAAATTTCGTGTGCCCGCCCACGAAGTAGTACTGGCCGGGCCGATAGCGATGGCCATCGCCGTCCGTCCACGTCTCCTTCGCGCGGTACCTCAACTGCCCGAACACGGCCTCGGCATCCCAGTTCTCCAACTCGCGAGGCAAGGCCTCGCCGCGCTCGATCACGAGCACGTCCAGGCCCGTCCCGGCAAGCTGCCACGCCACCGCGCTGCCGCCGACGCCCGAGCCGATGATGACGACGTCCGCCCGTTTCACGAGATCCTCTCTTCCGTCTGCGCGTCGAACAAGACGAGCTTGGTGAGATCGACGCGCAAGCTGCAGCGCTCGCCGGCCGTATGCGGCATATCCGCGCCCAGACGGGCCGCCACCTCGATGCCGCCCATTTCCAGCATGGCGTACGTGTCGGGCCCCGTCGGCTCCATCACGAGCACCTTGACGTCGATCTCGCGCACCGCGTCCGGCGCGCGCGCGCTTTCGACGCCGATCGCTTCCGGCCGCAAGCCGGCGATCACGCGCTGGCCGACATAGCGTTCGACCGCGCGCGGCTGAGCGGGCAGCGCGATCTCGAGCGCGCCTCCCGCGTCGCCGATCCGCAATGCCAGCGCCCCTTCGGCTGCCACGAGCGTGGCCGGTAGCAGATTCATGGACGGCGAGCCCATGAAGGTCGCGACGAACGTGTTGGCTGGCGCGTTGTAAATCTCCGCCGGCGTGCCGAACTGCTGAATGACCCCGCCTTTCATCACTGCGATGCGCGTCGCCAGCGTCATCGCCTCGATCTGATCGTGAGTCACGTAGACGATCGTTGCGCCGAGCCGTTGATGCAGCTTCTTGATCTCGGTGCGCATATCCACGCGCAGTTTGGCGTCCAGGTTCGAAAGCGGCTCGTCGAATAGAAACACTTTAGGATTGCGAACGAGCGCACGTCCCATCGCTACGCGCTGACGCTGTCCGCCTGAAAGCTGTCCGGGCCGCCGATTCAGCAAGTGCTCGATTTGCAGCAGACGGGCAGCGTTCGCCACGGCTTGTTTGCGCTCCGTTTTGGGCACCTTGCGCATCTCGAGACCGAAACTGATGTTCTCGCCCACGGTCATGTTGGGATAGAGCGCATAGCTTTGAAACACCATCGCGATATCGCGCTCGCTCGGATGAAGATCGTTGACGCGATCGTTGTCGATGCGGATTTCGCCGTCGGAGATCGTATCGAGGCCGGCGATCAGCGACAGCAACGTCGACTTTCCGCACCCCGACGGGCCCACCAGCACGAGGAAATCGCCGTCCCCGACATCGATATTGATGTTCCTCAGGATTTCGGTCGCGCCGAATGCCTTGCGGACATTGGAAATATGCAGCGAAGCCATGTGCTTACCCCTTTACAGAACCGGCCATCATGCCGCGCACGAAATAGCGGCCACCCACCACGTAGACGAGCAGCGTAGGCAGTGCGGTGATTACCGCCGCGGCCATCTGCACGTTGTATTCGCGCACGCCCGTGGACGTGTTGACGATGTTGTTCAGTGCAACGGTGATCGGCGCCGAGCTACCGGTCGTGAACGATGCACCGAACAGGAAGTCGTTCCAAATATTCGTGAACTGCCAAATGACCGTGACGGTCGCGATCGCGCCGGAGCAAGGCAACAAGATGCGCCAGAAGATCGTGAAGAACCGCGCGCCGTCGATCATGGCGGCTTTGACGAGCTCGTCCGGAAACGCGATGTAGAAATTGCGGAAGTACAGCGTCGTAAAGCACAACCCATAAACGACGTGAACCAGGACGAGCCCCGCGATCGATTGCGCGAGCCCGATCTTGCCGAGAAACGCGGCCATCGGAATCAGTACGATCTGAAACGGGATGAAGCAGCCGAACAAAATAAGTCCGAACAGCACGTTATCGCCCTTGAAGCGCCACTTGGTCAGCACATAGCCGTTCAAGGCGCCGAGGAACGTCGAGATCGCGACGGCCGATACGACCATGCGCGTCGAATTCCAGAAGAATCCCTTGACGCCCGAGCAGTCCAGGCCCACGCACGCTTCGCCCCAGGCCTTGAGCCAAGGTTCGATCGTCCAGTGGCGCGGCAGCGCGAGGATGTTGCCGCTGTACACCTCTTGCAGCGGTTTGACGGAGGTCAGCAGCATCACCGCGAGCGGCACGAGATAAACGGCCGCGAATACGGTCAACAACCCGTAGATGACGAGACGCGTGAGGGTGTTGTGCTTGCCCGCTACCATCTGCGGAGCATCCCAGCTATTGGTCGACATGGTTATCTCCCCCGCGACTCAGTGCGCGCCGCCGGTGCTGCGCGGTTTCAATTCGGAATACAGGTAGGGCACCATCACCGCCGCGACGGTGCAAAGCATCATCACCGCGCTTGCCGCGCCCATGCCCAGTTCGTTGCGTGTGAAGGTGAACGAGTACATGAAGGTCGAAGGCAATTCGGTTGAGTAGCCGGGACCGGCTCCGGTCAATGCCACCACGAGCTCGTAGCTTTTGACGGCTAGGTGCACGAGGATGACGAAGGCCGAGATGAACGCGGGACGCAACTGCGGAATCACGATGCGCCGATAAATGGCCGGCATGCGCGCGCCGTCGATCGAAGCAGCTTTGATCATGTCTTGGTCGATCCCGCGCAGGCCCGCGAGAAACATCGCCATAACGAAGCCCGACGCTTGCCAGACGGCCGCGATGACGACGGTGTAAATGGCCATGCGATCGTCTACGATCCAATCGAACTTGAAACTCGCCCAACCCCAGTCGTGAAAAAGCTTCGTGAGGCCGAGGCCCGGGTTCAAGATCCACTTCCATGCCGTGCCCGTCACGATGAACGAGATCGCCATCGGATACAGGAAGATGGCGCGCAGGACGCCTTCGGCGCGGATACGCTGATCGAGGAAAATCGCCAGCATGAGGCCGATCGCCATGCACAGAACGACATAGAGCGAAGCGTAGACGCCCAGGTTGACGATCGCCACGTGCCAGCGCGGATGCGCCCAAACGCGCACGTACTGCTGCCACCCCGCGAAATGCAGGTTGGCGAAAGCGCGCGATTTCGTGAATGAGAGGACGCTCGTCCACGCGATGAATCCATAGACGAAAATGAGCGTGGCGATAAGGGTCGGCGAGAGCACGAGCTTCGGAAGGATTTTTTCCAGCTCGGTGAGCCAGCGCGTGCGGCGCGGCGCACCGAGGCGCACGCTTTGCGCCGCGTCCCGCGCCGGGACATGCGCGGCCTGTTGTGTCGTATGCATGGCAACCACCTTTGCTGCGGAGGCTAGGAATGCGCGCGGCGATGCGCCGCCGCACGCTCGGCTAAGGTCGTGCGCGCTACTTGGCGTTCGCGACCGCGTCGACGAGCTGCTTCACCGCATCGGCCGACGATTGGTTCGAATTGAAGAAGTGCGTCACGACGTCGTACACGGCGTTCTTCGGGCCGTCAGTCATCGCGTGCCCATGGGCGAAGCTGCCGACCATCGTTCCGCTCTTCACAGCCGCGCGCAGGTCCGCCATCGACTTTTGCCCGCATTCGTCGAAGCCGTCCTGCGGCACGTCCAGGCGAGCCGGAATCGAGCCTTTGATCTGGTTGAACTTCGCTTGCACGTCCTTATCCAGCACGGTCGACGCGAAAGCGTATTCGCCGGCCAGGCTCGCATCGCTCTTCTTGAACGTCGCGAATTGATCCGTATTGAAGATGAAGTCGCCTTGCGTACCCGGGTATTGGAAGCACAGGTAATCGACGTTCGCCTTCTTACCCGCATTCGCGAACTCGCCCTTGGCCCAGTCGCCCATGATCTGCATGGCCGCCTTGCCGTTGATCACCATCGCCGTGGCGAGATTCCAATCGCGTCCCGGGAAACTCGGATCGACCATTGCCCGCAACGCACGCATTTGATCGAAAGCCTTTTCCATCGTCTTCGAACCGAGCGCTTTCGGATCGAGATCGACGAGCGCCTGCGTATAGAACTTCGGTCCGCCCGCCGACATGACCGCGCTGTCGAAAAGCGTTGCCTCTTGCCACGGCTGGCCGCCGTGCGCCAACGGGATGTAGCCGGCCTTGCGAATCACGGCCGCATCGGCGACGAGTTCGTCGAACGTCTTCGGCGGCGTCAGATGAAGCTGATCGAAAATCTTCTTATTGGCCCAGATCCAGTTCGTGCGATGAATATCGACGGGTACGGCCACCCAATGGCCATCGACTTTCGAAAAGCGTTGAATCGGACCGGGCACGAGCTTGTCCCAACCTTCCTTCGCGGCAAGCGGATCGAGATTCGTCAGTAGGTCTTGCGACGCATATTCGGCGATGGTGAACCCGAGCATCTGCATCGCTTCGGGCGGATTACCCGAAGCGACACGCGCCTTGAGCACCGTGCGGGCCGCTTCCCCGCCCCCGCCTGCTATGGGTGCGTCCTTCCAGCCGAAGCCGCGTTGCTTCACGCCGTCTTTCAGGACGGACAGCGCGCGCGCCTCGCCGCCGGACGTCCACCAGTGCATGACCTCCACCGTTTTGCTGTCGGCCGCGGCCGCGGCCGCGGCCGCCGTCGTGCTTGCGCAAACCGCTAGCGCCGCTATCGCCGCTATCGCCGCCGATATGGTTTTTTTCGTCATCGTCTCGCTCCAAATGGATTCTCTCTCTGCCGGAGATGGTTGTTTTCCTACGGGTGAGACCCCGTCCAGGGTCTCGCTATCGCTAAGTACTACTAAGCGTTTTATTTAAGCCAAAACTGACGGCGAGGGCCGATGTGCAACTGCACTGTCTTCGTCTCCGTGTAATCCTCGACCGCTTGCTTCCCGAGTTCGCGCCCCACGCCGCTCGCTTTGAAGCCGCCGAACGGCAGTTCGGGGTAGCCGTCGAGGAACGTATTGACCCAGATGGTGCCGGCGTCCACGCCCCGTGCCACCGTGAGGCAGGTATCGAGATCGCGGCTCCAGACGGCCGCCGACAGTCCGTAAGCCGTATCGTTGGCGATGTCGATTGCGTGCTCGGTGTCACGAAACGCGATGACGCTCAGTACCGGCCCGAAGATCTCTTCTCTCGCGACGCTCATTTCGGGCGTCACGTCGGCCAGCACAGTCGGCTCCAGATAGAAGCCGCTTGCGTCGTCGTAGCGACCGCCGCCGAGACGCACGGTTGCACCTGCCGACACGCCGCGTTCGATGTGATCGAGGATGTCGGCCATCTGCTGTTCGCTGACGATCGCGCCTACTTTCGCGTCGGGATGCAGCGGATCGCCAACCGGTACTTGGCGGGCGCGCTCGATCACGGCTGCGGTGAATCGTTCGGCGATCGATTCGTGCACGATCACGCGGCTGCCGCTGTTGCAGCACTCGCCGGCGTTGAAGTACACGCCGAATACGACCGCGTCGATCATCGCGTCCCAATCGCAATCGGGGAAGACAATCTGCGGATTCTTGCCGCCGAGCTCTAGCGCCACCTTTTTGAGTCCCTTCGAGGCGACGCTCGCGAGCATCGAGCCGACGGCCGTCGAACCGGTGAACGACAGCATATCCACGCGTTCGCTTTGCGCGAGCGGCTGCCCCACTCTCGCGCCCTTCCCGGTGACGACGTTGGCGACGCCTGCCGGCACACCGGCTTGCTCCAGAATCTCCATCAACATGACCGTGGTACCCGAGGTCAGCTCGCTCGGCTTGATGACACAAGCGCAGCCGGCGGCCAGCGCGAACGGCAACTTTTGGCACAGAATCCACAGCGGAAAATTCCACGGCGTGATGATGCCGACGACGCCGATCGGCTGGCGCAGCACGAGGCCGAGCATGTCATCGCCAAGGGTGTCGTACGCATCGCCGCTCAGCGTCCGTGCGAGGCTGGCCGCGTATTGCCAAAGATCGACGCATCCCGCCACTTCCGCCCGAGCTTGCGCGAGGGGCTTGCCGTTCTCGAGCGATTCGATCAGTGCAAGGCGATCGATGCGAGCGGCAATGCCGTCGGCAACCGCCAATAAAACGCGAGCCCGCTCCGCCCCCTTCATCTTCGCCCAGGGTCCATTGCGAAACGCGCGATGCGCCGCTTCGATCGCGGCTTGAGCGTCCTCGGGCGTCGCCGCGCTGTAGCTCGATACCGGCGTGCCATGCGCGGGGCTCGTGCGTTCGACGCGCGCGCCGTCGCTCGCTTCGCGCCATTGCCCGTCGATGAAGAGCCGGCCGTAATACGGCTCGAATCCGTTGAGCGGTGCGCCTTTCAACAGCGGCGCGAGGTTGGGTTTGGAATCCACGGTCTTCATGTCAGTTGCCTCTGAATTGGGCCGGGCGCTTTTCGCGAAAGCTCGTCATGCCTTCGCGCGCATCGGCGGTGGTTGCGGCCAGCGCGCCCGCCATCGCTTCGAGCGTGACGGCGACGCCTTCACCAGCGGCCGCGTTGATCAATTGCTTGGTCAATTGCACCGATACCGGGGCGAGGCGCGCACTGCGTTGCGCCAGTTCGAGCGCGGCGGCGAGCGCGCCGCCAGGCTCGCTCACTTCGTCCACGAGACCGATCTCGCTCGCACGCCGTGCGTCGATGCGCATGGCCGTCAGCGCAAGCAGCTTCGCCTTGCTGGCGCCGACGATCGACACGAGCCGCTGGGTGCCGGACCAGCCGGGACACGTGGCGATGCCCGCTTCGGGGAGCGCGAACGTTGCGGCGGGGTCGGCCACACGAAGGTCGGCGGCCGCGGCGAGCTCGAGCCCCCCGCCGAACGCATGGCCGTTGACGGCGGCGATCACCGGCAGCCGCAACGTCGCCCAACGCGCGAAGACGCGATGCCCGCGCGGCACCCAGGCACGCCACATATCGAGCGCGGCTAGCGCCGACCATTCGTTGATGTCGGCGCCGACGCAAAACGCCTTGCTGCCTGCGCCGGTCAGCACGACGGCGCGGAATTCGCTCGATGCATCGAGTTCGTCCGCGACGGCTTCGAGTCTTTGCAGCATCGCCGGTGTCAGCGCATTGAGTTTGTCGGGGCGCTCGAGCGTGACGATCGCAACGCTACCGTCCGCTTCGAGCTTGATCGAATCGCATTCACGCACGGCGAGGCTCCTTCAATTGCAGGCCATAGGGTGCGTCCTCGAATAGCGCGGCATCCATCGTCTTTAGATCGCTTGCGACGGCAAGCGGAAAGTCGGCTTGTTCGAGTACGTCGCGCCGCACGTCGATGCCGGGTGCGATTTCGATCACTTCAAGACCATCGGGCGCGAGGCGCATGACGCAACGCTCGGTCACGTAGCGCACTTCCTGTCCGCGTTCGAGCGCCATCGCGCCGCTGAACGTGACATGGTCCACGTCGCGCACGAACTTCCTCGAGCGGCCTTCTTGCTCGATCGTGAGGCGCCCCGCACCCGCGCTCAATCGCGCACCGGCCGTGAAAAAACCCGAAAATACGAGGCGTTTCGCATGCGTCGTGATGTCGATGAAACCGCCGCAGCCAGCGGTCAAATACGGTTTGCTCGGCAACCAGGAAACATTGACGTTCCCGGCTCGATCGATCTGCATGAACGAAAGCAACGAAATGTCGAATCCGCCGCCCTGGAAGTAGGTGAACTGCGTCGGCGAGGGTACGATGGCATCCGCGTTGGCCGAGCAACCGAACGCAAAACCGAGCAACGGCATTCCGCCGACGGCACCCTGCTCGATCGCCCAGGTGACGTGACCGTCGAGTCCCTCTTCCAGCAGCACGCGCGGCACGTTGGCCGAGATGCCGAACCCGAGGTTCACGGCATCGCCATGCGCGAGCTCCATCGCCGCTCTGCGCGCAATCACTTTCTCGGCGCTCCACTCGGCGAACGAGAACGTGTCGTCCGCCACCTTGATCTCGCCGCTGATCTCCGGGTCGTAATCGATCTGGGTCGTTTGTTTTTGCGTGGGATCGACGACGATATAGTCGACGAGATTGCAAGGCACATGCACGCATTGAGTAGGCAGCGAGCCGGCTTTGACGACCCGCTTGACCTGCGCGATGACGATCCCGCCGTTGTTGCGCACCGCGAGCGCCTGCTCGCACCCGCCCAATAGCGCTCCCTCGTGTTCGTACGAGAGGTTGCCGCGCTCATCGGCGGTCGTCGCACGGATGATGGCTACGCGGGGAACGATGTTGGGAAAGAAGAGCCATGCTTGGTCTTCGAAATTCAACTTGCGTACGATCGGTTCGGCTTGCGAACGCGCATTCATCGCACCGCCTTGGCGCGCCGGATCGACGAAGGTATCGAGGCCCACCTTCGTCAAGACGCCGGGGCGCTTGGCCGCCGCGTCGCGATGCATGTCGAACAAAACGCCGCTCGGCAAGTTGTAGGCTCGAATCTCATTGCCGGCGATCATGCGCCAAATGTCCGGCATCGGCAGGCTCGACGAGCCGCTCGGAAACGAGCCGGCGACGATCGTATCGATGAGGCCTGGCTTCGCGAGATGGTCGATGCCCTTGATGCCGTACATGTCGCCTGCGGCGATCGGATGCAGCAGCGTCAGCCGCTGCGGGTGCCCCTCTTGCCGGAAACGCTCGCCGATCGCGGCGAGCATCGCATCGGGACATCCCAAGCCGCTCGACGAACTGACCGTGACGACGTCGCCGTCGCCGATGAGGCGCGCCGCCGCTTCCGCCGGCACCACTTTGCTTGAACGCACGTTCTGACTCCTAGTTTCGTTTCAATGCGCGAATTGCCGCGTGACGGCCACACGCTCGCCGCGCTCGGCCGATTGCTCGAGCGCCAGCGCCGTGGCCAACGAGCGGAAACCGTCCTCGCCCGTCGCCGCCGGGGCTTCGCCCGCGGATACCGCGCGATGAAATTGTTCGACGGCGGTCACGTAAAGGTTGCGGTGGTCCACGTCGATCGCCTGCACGCCGCGCTCGGAGCGCAGCTCGATTTCGCCTGCCGCGCGTTGCGTCATGACGTCGCGCGCGATCAGGGAGCCGGCGGTGCCGTGCACCTCCAATCCCGTCGGCGCATAGGGCACGGTGAATGCGTCGTGAATCTGGGCGAGTACGCCGTTGTCGAAGCGGATGATGCCCATCACGCCGTCGGCAAGTCCGGCCTGCGCCATCCCCGAGGATGCGGACATCGCCATGACTTCGACCGGCTCGGCGTCCAACACGAATCGCAGGGTGTCCGCGTCGTGAACGGAGATATCGAGTACGACACCGCCGCCGGCATCCTTCCGATCGATGCGCCAACCGCGCAGATGCGGCGGCAGCGAAACCGCGTGAAACACGCGTGCATAAAGCGGCGTGCCGATCTCCCCGGCGCGAATGAGTTCACGCAAGCGCCGATGCGTGGCCGCGCAACGCAAGTGATGGTTGGTGGCGAGCACGACACCCGCGGCGGCGCAGGCCTCGATCATTTTTTCGGCATCAGGCTGGGACAGCGCGAGCGGCTTTTCGCACAGGATGTGTTTGCCCGCGGCGGCAGCTGCGATGACTTGCGGCAGGTGCTTTTCGTTGGTGCTGCTGATATAGACGGCGTCGATGGACGAATCGGCGAGGACGCTCTCGAGCGCCGTGCTGGTTCGCTCGATCGAATGCTTGTCGGCGAATTCGCGTGCTCGCTGCGCGCTTGCGCTCACCACCGCCTTGACGATGCCGTCGCGCTGGGTGCGAATCGCGTCCACCATCCATTCGTCGGCGATGGTGCTCGCCCCGACGAGCGCCCAACCGATCGTCTTCGTCATGTCGTCCTCCGTTTCATTTATTGGATCGTTCCAATTGCTGCGTTGGATCGTTCCAACGAACTGTAGTAGACTCACCCTACTGTGTCAAACGATTTTTGGAACGTGCCAATTGTGCAAAGCAATGTGAAGTCTGGTCCGACGATTCAGGACATCGCCGCGGCTGCTGGGGTTTCTAAGTCCACGGTGTCGCTCGTGCTGCAGCAAAGCCCGAAGATCCGCGCGGAAACGGCGGAAAAGGTCCGCGAAGCCGCGCGTGCGCTCGGCTACGTCTACAACCGGGGCGCGGCTACCCTTCGCGGCAGGCGCAGCACGACGATCGGCATGGTCATCAACGACCTGACGAACCCCTTCTTCGTCGAGCTGCTCGTCGCAATCGAACGCGTGCTGGCTCAATCGGGTTACACGACGCTCATGGCGCATACGGCGGAAGACCTGGAGATGCAAACCCGCGTATTGCAGTCGATGCGTGAACAAAACGTCGCCGGATTGGTGATGTCGCCCGCGCTCGGCACGCCCGATTCGCTTCCCGCCGAGATTCGCTCGTGGGGCATTCCGCTGGTGCTCGTCATGCGACCGATGGGGACGGACGTCGACACGATCGGCGTCGATAACTTCGTCGGGTTCCAGCTCGCGACTGAGCATTTGATCGAACAGGGCCATACGCGCATCGCATTCGCCGGAAATCGCGCCGGCTATACGGTCGCCACGCAAAGAAGGCAGGGATATTTGAAGGCGATGGCCGATCATGGCTTGAAGGTGGACCCGAGATGGATCATCGACGTGGAGCTGACGCCGGAGGGAGGACGACAAGCGGTGCGCGCCATTTTCGATTTGGCGTCTCCTCCGACCGCCGTGGTCTGTTACAACGATCAGGTCGCATTCGGCGTGCTGCGCGAATTGGACCGCATGGGCAAGCGCGCGGGTAAAGCGCTGGCCGTGGTGGGCTGCGACAACGTCGTTGCTTCCGAGCACACCAACCCGCCGCTCACTACGTTGTCCGCCGGCGCGGATACGCTCGGCACGATCGCCAGCGAAACCTTGCTTTCGCGCCTCGAAGAGTCGGCGCATAACGAGCAGCCCATCATGCAGTATTTCGCCAAGCCAAAACTCGTCGTGCGGGAATCGAGCACAGGGCCAGCTCAGTGACTTGATGGGAAGGGAAACGCCGAATAGCCGATCCGATACACGCGATCACGTCCGCCCGTGCTCGGCACCTCGGTATATAAAGCCAATTGGCGCGGCCCGGAGACGGCTATATTCCCCGGGCCATTGCCTTAGCGGCTGCTAATGGGTCGTCGTTGCGCGTTCGGATGGTGTCCGCGCACTCAGAAGCCCGTCCACGGCGTCCAGGCCGCGTCCGGGTTCGTCGTTTGTTTCCAGCAACTCAACGTATTGCCGCCCCTATCCGTGACGAATAACTGCATGCGTTTATCCGAAAGATAACCGACCGCCATCGTCGACGCCCCGCCGGGGGGCGTTTGAAATGACGACCATCCCGTCCACCCGGAATTCGGATCGGACGTTTCCTTCCAGCGGCTCTCGATGTTTCCATTCGAGTCGATTGCAAAAACTTGAATCCGGCCGTCTTCAAGATCCCCAGCGGTGATGAAAATTCTGCTCATTTGATGATCTCCACGTACCCTGGTCGATGTCTATTGACCGCTTCAAAGGCGGTCCGCATCCTAAGTTGCCTCCCCGAATCAATATAGCAATGTCTAATTGATATTGGCCTGATAGATCTGTCAGCAGTCAGTCCTTGATATTTAAATAGTTTCTGTTATGCCGGCGGAATTGCGCCGATTGGCCGGCGTGCGGCACGCCGTCGACGGAACGAAATTGCGGTAAGGCCTCGGCAAACCGAATCGCGAGTGGCCGAAGAAACCGCCATCTCGATTGTTGTCGCGCCGGCAACATCATGAGCCCTATCGCGAGGCTACTCTCGTCCGAAACCCACGCCTATGATCCGTGCTCAAGACGGCTATGCAAGCTGCCGGCGATCCAGTGAATACGACACCCTAGCCAGGAGCGATTCGTGACAGAAGAAGACATCCGCAAGCATGCGTTTGCCATGCCGGTACTCAATCCCGCGTATCCGCGTCCGCCCTTTCGCTTCATCAATCGCGAGTACTTCATCATTTCGTATGAGACGGACCGGGACGCGCTGGAGGCGGTCGTTCCCGAGCCCCTGACGGTCGACAATGCGATCGTCCATTACGAGTTCATCCGCATGCCCGATTCATCGGGGTTTGGCGACTACACGGAAAGCGGCCAGGTGATTTCGGTCCTCGACGAGGACGGCAAGCGTGCGAACTTCACGCACGCCATGTATTTGGACGACGAAGGCCCCATCGCAGGCGGCCGGGAAATATGGGGGTTTCCGAAGAAGCTCGCTTCGCCGCGATTGTGCGTCGACGGTAAGGACACCGTGCTCGGCACGCTCGATTACGGGACGCAGCGCATTGCCACCGGAACGATGGGCTACAAGTATCGCGCACTCGATACGGCGATCGAAAGCCGCAAGCTTGCCGATACGCCCAACTATCTGCTCAAGGTCATTCCGCACGTCGACGGCTCCCCGCGCATTTGCGAACTGGTGCGCTTCTTCCTGCGCGATGTGGAGGTCATCGGCGCGTGGGAGGGACCCGCGGCGCTCGAGCTGCACCCGCACGCGCTCGCGCCGGTCGCCGAGCTTCCCGTTCGCAAGGTCATCGGCGCACGCCACATCGTGGCGAATCTGACGCTCGATCTCGGCGAAGTGGCTTATGACTATCTCGCGCCCGCAGAGCCCGTGAGGCTCGCGGTCAATCAGTAAGTGCATAAAGGAGGACGTATGACACTGAAAGACAAGGTAGCGCTCATTACGGGCGCGGCAAGCGGTATCGGCGAACACTGTGCCCGCAAGCTTGCGGTAGACGGCGCGACCGTCGTCATTGCGGACTTGAATCTCGTGAACGCGCAAAGGGTCGCCGAGGATATCGTTGCGAGCGGTGGGAAAGCCATCGCCGTGGCGATGGATGTCACCAGCGAGGAAGCGGTCAACGAGGGCGTGGCCGAGACCATAAGCCGCGTGGGCGGCCTGGATGTTCTCGTGTCGAATGCGGGCATCCAGATCGTGAACCGGATCGAAGACTATGCCTTTTCCGACTGGAAAAAGATGCTGGCGATTCACCTCGACGGTGCCTTCCTCACCACGAAGGCCGCTATCCGGCACATGTATGCGTCCAACAAGGGCGGCTCGCTGATCTACATGGGCTCGGTCCATTCGCACGAAGCGTCGCAGCTGAAGTCGGCGTATGTCACCGCGAAACACGGGCTGCTCGGTCTCGCGCGCGTGGTGGCAAAGGAAGGCGGCATCCGAGGCGTGCGCGCGAACGTCGTGTGCCCGGGTTTCGTCAGGACGCCTTTGGTCGATAAGCAAATCCCCGAGCAGGCAGAGGCACTGGGCATCTCGCCGCAGGAAGTGGTGAAGAACGTCATGTTGAAGGACACGGTGGATGGCGGGTTCACATCGCTTGCCGACGTTGCCAACACGGTCGCATTCCTCGCCGGCTTCGAATCGAGCGCGCTGACCGGACAATCGATCGTGGTCAGCCACGGTTGGTACATGCAATAAGGAGACGGACATGCAGCCCAGCCAGCGCAACAAGCTACGCCGTCCGCACGCCGTGACGCTTCCCGCTTATGACGAAATCGGACTCGTGCTCCAGGGCGGCGGGGCCCTGGGCTCATATCAGGCCGGCGTATACGAAGGTCTGGCGGAAGTCGGGGTGGAGCCGACGCGGATATCGGGGGTATCGATCGGCGCGCTGAACACCGCGATCATCGCCGGCAACGCACCCTCGGATCGGGTGGAGGCGCTGCGCGGGTTCTGGGCCACCATCAGCCAAAAAGCCGATTTCTTCTCGCAATTCAGTGCGCGCATTCCGGCGTGGCCGGGGCTCGAGGATGCGAAGCTCCGCTGGTGGAGCGCTTGGGCTGCCACGCGCACGCTCGTGGAGGGTCAGCAGGGGTTCTTCGCTCCACGCGTGGACGTGCCTTTTGCAGGGCTCGTCAAGAAACGGCCCGATCAAGTGAGTTACTACGACACCTCGGCATTGCGCGAAACACTATTGAAATATGCCAACTTCGATCGCATCAACAACGGGAACATTCGCGTCTCCGTCGGGGCGGTCAACGTGCGGACGGGCAATCTCGTCTACTTCGACAACGCGACCATGCGCCTCGCGCCCGCGCACTTCATCGCATCCGGTGCACTGCCGCCGGGGTTCCCGGCGGTCGAGATCGATGGCGAATTCTACTGGGACGGCGGGCTCGTTTCGAACACTCCCCTCACGGAGATCGTCCGAGAGAGCCAGCATAAAGACACGCTCGTTTTTCAGGTCGATCTGTGGAGCTCGCGAGGTAAGTTGCCGGACAACCTGTTGGCCGTCAGCGAACGCACCAAAGACATTCAGTATTCGAGCCGTACGCGGGCGATCACGGCGTTCATGTCGCAAAACCAGAAGCACGCACAGATGATCAAGGCGCTGCTCGAGCATATTCCGGAAAATGTGCGGCGTACTCATCCCATCGTCCAGGAAGCACAGAAAACGGCGGACGGCAGCGCGGTAAACGTCGTCCATCTGATCTACAAGAACAAGGCGTTCGAGGGGCACTACAAGGACTATGAGTTCAGCAAGAGCACAATGGGCGAACATTGGGCGAGTGGTCTCGAGGATATTCGCCGCTCCTTCGGCCACCCGGAGTGGTTCGACATTCCCAGCCGCGACGTCGGCTTCGTCACGCGCGACGTGCACCGCTATCGGCCTGAAGTCAACGAAGCGATCCCGCCCGTCAAGCGGGTTTCGCCGGAGTCCGAATCGGTGACCGAGAAAGAGTTGTCCTGAACGAACCAGCCGTTGTTGCCTGCCCCACTCGCCATGCACCTGGGAAAATCATATAAGTTTTCTGAGTTTTTGATCTGGACCAGGAGACAGATCTACGTCCTACTCATTTGGGGGTGCGTGCCGGTCGTGCTTTATCGGTTCCTTGGGTTCACCTGGTTATCCGTTCCCATGACGGTCGTTGCACTGCTGGGCACCGCGACATCGTTTATCGTCGGCTTCAAGAACGTCCAGACTTACAACCGCGCAATGGAAGCGCAAGCCGTTTGGACGGCGATTTTGAGTGGAAGCCGGCTGTGGGGCATGATCGCAAGAGATTTCCCGGAAGACCGTGCACGCTCGAAAGAACTCGTGAACCGGCACATCGCCTGGCTGACGGCGTTGCGCTACGAACTCAGGCAACCGCGTATCTGGGAAAGCATGAACCGCTCGTTCAATATGGAATACCAGCGCTTCTACCGCATCCCCGAACGTGAAACGGCGATTGAAGACCTGCTGCCCGCGTACTTGCCCGAAGCCGAACTGAAGCAGGTCCTGTCAAGCGCGAACAGGGCCACGAGGATCATCAGTTTGCAAGGCGCCGCGATCCGTTTGCTCCTTACGTCCGCGCAGATCAGCGGCAACTTCTATATGGAAATGGAGCGTGCGCTGCGCGATTTGATCGAGCTGCAAGCCAAAGCCGAGCAACTGAAGAATTTTCCTTACCCCCGTCAATACGCGACGGTGAACACGCTTTTTGTTCGCTTCTTTTGCCTGTTCTTTCCGTTCGGCTTGCTTCAGGAGTTCGACAAGCTCAACGATAGCGTCACGGGGGTCATGCACGGCAACATGATCTGGCTCGTCGTCCCGTTCAGTGTCGTCGTGTCGTGGATGTACACCTCCCTCGAACAGGTGGGGAGCAGCACTGAAAACCCCTTCGAGGGCGGCGCCAATGATGTGCCGATCTCGATGCTGTGTCTGCGCGCCGAGCGCGATTTGAAGGAGATCCTAGGCGAAGTCGACGCGCTCCCGGTGTTCGAGCCCGAGGCGAGCGTCATCCTCTAGGCGTACGCCTGCGCTGCGCACATCGCCGATTGGTGCGGCGAAGGCAACACGATGAGTCCGTTCGCCGCTCTACTCCCGGACTTCACTCGCTCGTACTATGACTCGACGCGGCGCATTGCCGCCAACATCACCCGCGGTACGCGGACGTTCGCCCACTGTTTCCAGGAGAAATCATGACTCAGCGTATCAACTACATGCAGCAATCGCCGGAACTGTTCAAGAAGTTCCTGGATTTCAACAATCAGTTGCACGAGAGCGCAATCGAAGCGTCTATTCGTGATCTCGTCACGCTCCGCGCATCGCAGATCAATGGCTGCGGCTTTTGCGTGGACATGCATGTCAAGGAAGCGCATATCCACGGCGAGCGCGAACTGCGGTTGCACCATGTCGCGATCTGGCGCGACTCTCCCCTGTTCTCGCCACGCGAACGCGCCGCGCTCGCATGGGCTGAAGTGCTGACGAAGCTTCCCGAGCACGGCGTGCCCGACGACCTCTACGAGCACGTACGAGCGCAGCTCTCCGAGAAGGAACTATCGGATCTGACCTTCCTAGTGATGGCTATCAACGGATGGAACCGCGCGAGCATCGCGTTCAAAGCCGTACCGGGATCGGCCGACAAGGCTTACGGCCTCGACAAGGCGAACCTCGCCTGAACGTTCAGCATCGGCGGCCCGCGCGTACGGGCCTCCGGTCATTTTGGGAGCACATCACCATGGTTCGCTTCAAGCGCATCGCACTGGCCCTCGCCGTCGTCGCCGGTCCGTTCATCGGCGTGGCGTGGGCCGCCGAGCCCGAAGCTGTCGTCACGCCGCTCATGACGAAAGCGCTCGATCAGTATCCGGGCAAGGAGGCCGTGATGATCGCGGTCGAGTACCCGCCCGGTGCCGTCGATCCGGTCCACCGGCACAATGCGTCCGCATTCGTCTATGTCCTCGAAGGATCTATCGTGATGCAGGTCAAGGGCGGCAAAGAAGTCACCTTGACGCCTGGTCAAACCTTCTATGAAGGCCCGAACGACATTCATACGGTGGGACGCAACGCAAGCCGGACGCAGCCGGCAAAATTTCTCGTCCTGCTACTGAAGGACAAGAACGCGCCCGTGCTGGTGCCGGTGAAGTGATATCGACCGGCGATAGACAGGCCTGACGCGCGGATCCCGAGCGCCCAAGGGGCCGTTGCCCTGATGCACGGCAGCGGCCCTTCGACCCGATCGGCCTATGGACTATGCCAACCCTTGGGCACCCGCGCCCTTGCCGGAAGCCCAAACGATTCTTACATTGAGCCGACATCGATTTGTCATTTGCTTTTTGTAATATTCGGGCATTACATCCCCGGCCCCACCATGCTCGCGCTGCTTGCTGCCGCTTTCTACGAAACTGCTCGCCAGGGTAGCGTCACGGCCGCGGCGAAGCGCTTGGACGTGAGCCAGCCGACGATTACCTCGCGCATCCAGCAGCTAGAGCGCCACTATGGCGTCGAGCTTTTCCATCGTCGCGGCAATCGCCTCGATCTCAGTGAGACCGGCGCGTCGTTGATGCCGCTGATCGGTCAGATGCTGCAAATCGAGAACGATATCGATTTGACGCTGCGTAACGAACAAGAGCTGCGAACGGGTACCCTACGTGTCGGCACGACGGGGCCGTTTTATATCCTTCCCGCCATTGCGGCATTCCGGCGTCAATATCCGGCCGTCCGAATCAGCATCCAGATCGGCAACTCGCAGCAGGTGCTCGAGGCCCTCGTCGATTTTCGTATCGACATTGCCGTGTCGTCGCAACAGAACGACGATCAGCGCTTCATTCGGCACACGATCGCCAACGATCGGCTCGTCGCCGTCGTTCATCGTGCTCACCCGCTTGCACTACGCGATGCCGTCTCGCTCGAGGAAGTCGGCGAACACACGTTGCTCGTGCGCGAGCCCGGATCGCGCACGCGTATGCTCATGGAGCAGGTATTGGAGCAAGCGGGCGTCGATATACCGCCGAGCGTGATCGAGCTCGGGAGCCGAGAGGCGGTTCGCGAGGCCGTTCGCTGCGAAATGGGTTGCACGCTGATGCCGCGAGGCGAGGTTGGCGAGAATCCCGATCTGCGTGCAATCGCCATCGCCGACGACATGCCATCGATGCGCGAATACCTGTATTACCTCGATGCCCGCGCCGGCACCCGGCTCATCTCCGCCTTCATCGCCAACGTCGCGTGCGTTGGCGAGAGCGCGTCGACACCCGCACGATAGCTGCGCCCCCCGTCCCCGAGTAACCGCGCGGCCTCTCGCGAAGCCGCGCGACATCCGCATTTCCCTTCACAAAAACTCCCCGATACAGGTATCAGCTTTTTTAGAATCAATCCATAAACGGCTATACCACGAACGCAATATTTTTATTAATGGAAATTTTCCGATGGTGGTATTAGTTTTTTTGGGTGAATCGCTCAATCAGGCTCCCGGCCCGACGATTTATTTTGATTCGCGATTATTTTTTATGAAACTGTCACGATCGACGCTTAGCCTTTGTCGCCGCGACAGACTCATCCGTTTAGCGGACTGTCTCGTCGATTTGGGGTGGCTCGAGTAACGGAACTCTGCCCTGCTCGCTTACTATTTTTAAAACAAGGTACAACCCATGGAAGGAAACCATTTGCGACCGATTACCGTTGCGCTGCGCAGCCTGTTTGCCGCATCGGTTCTGCTCGTATCGCTGGCGGGCTGCAATGGCTCTAGCAATGACACCCCGGTTGCCAATGCGACAGCCGCCGCGAGCATCGACAAGGTGCAGAACGTAGTCGTTATCTATCTGGAAAACCGCTCTTTCGACAACCTGTTCGGCAACTTCCCCGGGGCGAACGGCATCGCCAACGTCACGGCGGCGAACGCTCAGGTGAACTTCGACGGCAAAACGGTGTTGAGTAAGCTACCCGCCGTTTGGGGAAGCGAAACCGATCCTTCGCTGGGCCTCGTCAGCACGCTGCCCAATGCACCTTTCCGTCTGGATGCGGCGCCGGTCAACAGCACCATGACGGTGGTCGGGCCCGACCTCGTGCATCGCTTCTATCAACACCAAATGCAGATCAATGGCGGCGCCAACAATATGTTCGCCGCCTACTCGAATCGCGGTGGCTACGTGATGGGCTACTACGATGGTTCGAGCCTGAACCTCTATAAGCTCGCCCAACAGTACACGTTGGCCGACAACTTCTTCCAAGGCGCGTTTGGCGGTTCGTTCCTGAACCACCAATACCTCGTCTGTGCCTGCGCTCCGACCTACCCCAACGCACCGGCAAGCGAGATCGCCACCGTGGACGCCAGCGGCAAAGCGCTGCAGATCGATCCGACCTCGCCGGCGAGCGCCAACCAAGGGCAAGTCAAATTCGTTCATGATGGAGACGTGACGCCCGACGGCTACGCGGTCAACACCATCCTCCCGCCGTATCAACCGAGCGCGGCGCCCTCGGCGGCGGGCCAAGACGTTCGCCTCGCCAACCCGGCCGGCGATGCCTATGAAGGCTCCGCGGTGTTGCCTCCGATCGATTCCAGCAAATTCACGACGATCGGCGATACGCTCACGGCCGCTGGCGTCAACTGGAAATGGTATGCGGGCCAATGGAACAACGCGCTGGTGGAAGGTCTCACCGTGCGCGACAGCAAGAACTACAAGCTGATCTGGACGGAAACGCCGGGCCAACCCGACTTCGAGCCGCATCATCAGCCGTTCAACTATTACAGCCGGTTCGACCCGACCACCACGCAGGGGCAAGCCGAGCGCGCGAACCACTTGCAGGATGCGACCAACCTGCTCAGCGATGCGGCGAACGGCACCTTGCCGCCGGTTGCGTTCTACAAGCCGGCGGGCAATCTGAACGCGCACCCGGGCTACTCGGATCTCGAAAGCGCCGATGCCGACCTGGCCAATGTGCTCGGCGCGTTGCAGAAGAGTCCGCAATGGGCGCATATGGCGATCGTCGTCACGACCGATGAGTTCGGCGGCTTCTTCGACCATGTGGCACCGCCCGCGGGCGACCGCTGGGGACCGGGCTCGCGCATTCCGGCCGTCGTGATTTCGCCGTACGCGAAGAAGGGTTACGTCGATCACACGTACTACGACACGGCATCGATCCTCAAATTCATTACCAAACGCTTCAACTTGAAGCCCTTGGCCGGCTTCCGTCCGGCCACTGGCGATCTGACCAACGCGTTCGACTTTACGCAAGCGCCTTGAGCTCGGATACCGCGATCCGCGTGGTATCGCGTTGAGCGGATACCATGCCGACCGCGGGCGGCCCCGGCGGCTACCGATCCCGGCAGGAATCGGCAGCGCGCGGGGCCGCCGCATGCGGCTTCGGTCTTCAGTAACCGACGCGATACACGCGGCCGCTTTGAATGCCCTCCACGCTGCGTCGATAGGCCATCGCGGCACGCGCGGCCGGTACGCTTTCGAATCCGGCAAAGAACGAACCGAAAACATCGAGCGATTCGGTCAGTACCGTCGGGCTCACCACGTTGATCCGAATGCCCCGTTCCAACTCGAAGGCAGCCGCGCGCACGAAGCCTTCGATCCCGGCATTCACCGCGGTCGCGTTCGCGCCCTGCGCGATCGGCTCGTCCGCCAGAATGCCCGTGGTCAGCGTGATCGATCCACCGTCGTTCAGGTAATGCTGCCCAACCAGCGCCAGCCGAATCTGACCTAGCAGCTTGTCTTGCAGGCCCACGTTGAAATCGGCGGCCGTCATCTTCGAGACCGGACCGAAGAACAGACTGCCCGTCGCCGAAACGATCGCATCCACGCGGCCAATCTTCTCGAACAGCGCGCTCACGCTATCCGTGTCGGTGATGTCCACTTGATAGTCGCCTCGTGTACGGCCCACGCGGACGATTTCGTGCGTATCGCCGCGTCCGAGTTCATCCGCGACGGCGCGGCCCACAGTCCCGCTAGCACCGATTACGACGATCTTCATAAGGGCTCCTGATCGAGTTCAGTTGAGAAGCCCTTATTCTTCTACGAACCGTCATGCAGATATATATGGTCTAATTTCATGCACTGCTAACCCCAGGTTCGCAATATGGACAAACTGCGTGGCATGGAGACCTTCGTTGCAGTCGTCGAGGGAGGAAACTTCACCGAGGCGGCGCAGCGGCTCGAGATCTCGGCGGTGATGGTCGGCAAGTACGTGCGCGAGCTCGAAGACCGTCTCGGCGCGCGCCTACTCGAGCGCACCACTCGGCGGCAGAGGCTGACCGAGGCGGGCCGCGTCTTTTTCGAAGACGCAAAGCGTGCGCTCGAGCAGGTGCGCATGGCCGAGACGTCGATCGAACGCTTGCGTTCTTCCCCGTCGGGTACGTTGCGGGTGAGCGCGCCCACCACCTTCGGCGCATACGTCGTGGCGCCGCTCGCGGCGACGTTTCAACAGATGCACCCGCTCGTGCGCGTCGAATTGGAATTGAGCAACCGAATCGTCGACCTCGTCGAGGAGGGTTTCGATTTGGCGGTCCGTATCGGCCAATTGGGCGACGCCGACCTGATCGCCAAACCGTTGACGCTGTACCGGATGGTCATTTGCGCTTCGCCGGACTACATCGCCCGGCACGGACGCCCCGAAACGCCCGAGGATCTGGCCTCGCATCGCTGCCTCTCGCACACGGCGTGGCACGGCCGGAACGGTTGGAAGGTCAAGGGATGGGAAGGGCCGTCGCATTGGCCCGAACCCGATTTCACCTGCAATGACGGCAACGGCCTGCGCATGGCTGCCATCGCGGGTGCGGGTCTGCTTTTGCAGCCGGAGGTTTTAGTCGCGGAGGATCTCGCCCGAGGCAGGTTGGTCGAGGTGCTGCAACCGCATCTGCCCGAATCGCATCCCGTTCATCTCGTGTATCGACAAGACACGCGCCCCCTGCCGAAGCTCACGCACTTCATCGCCCATTTGATCGAGCACGCGGGTGCGCCGGCGTCTCCTTAGACGATCGGAAAGACCCGTGCGGCGCGCGGCACGGCCACCGCGCGGTCGCCGGCTTGGAGCGCCAGCGCGCGCCACGCGTCCCGCTCGACTTGCGCTTCGAGTGCTTGGCCGGCGCTTGTCGCCAACTCGACACGCACGTCGGCACCGAGCGGAACGACGCGTCGCACGTCGACCACGATGCCCCCTCGCCGCTCGTCGATCGCTCGTGCGCAAGGGCAACCCGAAACGTATTCGCGACTGGGACGACCTCACGCGCGCCGGCATCAACGTCATCACGCCGAACCCGAAAACCTCGGGCGGAGCGCGGTGGGACTATCTGGCCGCATGGGGCTACGCCGCCCATCAGGCAGGCGGTAACGACGCGAAGGCGAAGGCCTTTCTCGAAGCCCTGTTCAAGAACGTCTCGATCCTCAATTCGGGCTCGCGCGGCGCGACGCTCACGTTCGTGCAGCGCGGCCAGGGCGACGTCCTGATCGCTTGGGAAAACGAAGCGTTCTTATCCCTCAAGGAATCGGGCGGCGATCAATTCGAAATCGTCGTACCGTCGTCGAGCATTTTGTGCGAACCGCCGGTCGCATGGGTCGACAAGATCGTCGAGCAGCACGGTACGCAAAAGCTGGCTCAAGCGTATCTCGAGTCGCTCTACAGCGACGAGGGGCAGCGAATCGCCGCGCAGCACTTTTATCGGCCTCGTTCGAAGAACGTGCCCGCCGAACTCACTCGCAATTTCCCGAACTTGAAGCTCTATACGATCGATACCGAGTTCGGTGGATGGCGCGCGGCGCAAAAGCGGCACTTTGCCGACGGCGGTGTGTTCGACAGCATCTACACGCGCGGCTAGTTTTGCCACTCGGTCAATCCTTCCCGAACATTGAGTTCGCGAAACGTGGGCATATCGCGTAGCCTTTGAATATAGGTCGCAAGGTTCGCCCACGAAATGGCGGGACGAGGCATGTTTCGCGTCCAACGCATCAGCATGATGGCGAGAAAATCGACTGTACTCAAGCGATCGCCGACCAAATATGCACGCCCGTCGGCGAGTCGTTCGTCGAGGCGCTCCATCGCCCCTTCGATTTGTCGGCGCGAGAACGCCTTGACCGAGGCCGCATCGGCCGGGTCGCCATCTTCGGCCGCATAAAACCAATTTCTCATCGCAGGCAAGACGGAATTGGCTAGATAAATCATCATTTCAAACCATTCCGCACGTTCGGGCGAATCGGCCCGCGGCGCAAAACCGCCATCCGGATGTCGTTCCGCAAGCAACATCAACAACGCAGCAGACTCCGTGCGGGGCACGCCGTCGATCACGAGCGTCGGCACGCGCCCCGACGGATTGAGCTTCAAGTACTCCGCGGTGTGTTGAGCGCCCGTATCGATATCGATTAGCCTGGTTTCGAATTCGAGGCCCAACTCGAGCAACATCCAGTGCACCGCCATACTAGCGGCACCGGGGGAGTAATAAAGGATGTATGACATGGCTTCGTCTCGTTCAGGGTTGCGAGTGGAAAGTCATTGGCGTGGACCGCGCGGCTCCCTCGTGGGGTAACAACGGGTCAACGGATTTCTTCAAAGCGCCGAATGAGCGCTCCGTCGACTTCTATCGATTCGAAAAACGAACTCTTGGGGCGACACCAGACTTTTCCCTCGGCGGACCGATAGACGATCACCGGGGTGTGATCCGATTCCATCGTGGCTTCGCACACGATCTCGTAGATGCCACCCTTATAGTGTCGATAGCGGACTGTCATTGTTCAATGTTCATTCGTCGAACGATACGTGCTCGCCGTCCCGCGATTGCTTGCCGAGCTTGCCTTCGCTTTCCATGGCGTCCTGCCACGCGATCATGGCGTTCGCCACCGCCTCTTGCTCACCGCTGAACGCGAGCACGGTTTCTCCGCACGACGGACAGATCCCACCGAACGCGGCATGGATTCCGCTCATCTTTCTCGTATCCAGCGACTGAAAATCCGTGAATCCGGTTTTGCACGAACCACAGGTCAGCTTCTCGGGACGCAGCGCGTCCACCTTGGCCTGTGCTTGTGCGACGCGTTGCTCTTTCGTGCCCCGCTGCTTTGCTTGTCCCATTCCGACTCATCCATATGTAGCTGCGGCGCCGAGCACACCGTCCCGGCCCCTGAAAATCATCGATCACCGCCGTACCGCTTCTCTCGAGTCCGGCACGGGCGAAACATGGTACCCGACCGGGCAATGAGCGTCGATAAACGCAGCGAAAGTGCGCCACGCATAAAGCGAACGCCGCCATGGCAAACCATGGCGGCGTATTCCCGAGGACGTGGATGCGAGCGCGCCCTGCATCTTCCCAAGCGCAGGGCAAGGGTGAACGCGCACAAACCTACATATTCGACGCCGTCACCATCGACAGGCTCGGGCAGTAATGCGTCGCACTGAGGTAGGGCGTTTGCTGGGAACGGTCGCCTGTGGCGTTCGACGTGGGCGGGTCGATGAAGACCGATGCATTGTTCGAGCCCGCGGGTGCCGTGAACGTCATCGTCACCTTCCACCAATTGCCGACTCTAACCGCCGCGAGCGCGGTAGGTTGTCCCGCTCCCCACGTACCGCGCACGATTGCGCCGGTATTGGTGTTGAGCGCCCACGCGAATTCGGTGCCGCTCGGGTCGTCGGTCTGAATCGATCCGCCGGGGAAAGCCGTGGCATTAGTCGTGGCCAGGACGTAGTCGTTGAACGTATAGGCCTGTCCTCCCTGAACGCGGATGATTTCGTGAATGTTCGCGACCGGCGATCCGTTCGTGGCCGTGACCAACGCGGCGCGCTGACTCGTTCCGTAGATATCCGTAGCCGGTTGAGCGGTGCCGCCGTTGCTTTGGTTCCACGCCTCCGGTTCCGTCAGACTCAAGGGCGCATTGATCAAATTACCCGCGTAGCAAGCCGCGCCGTTCGGATCTTTCGAGGGCCCATAAAATCCCGCGATGCTCGATTGAATCGCATTGTCCGTGGCACTCAGCGTGGCCTTCGAGATCATCGCGCCTTCGAAGAACTGAACGGGCGCCGGGCTGCCGTCGCCGCCCTCGCCGAGCGAAAGGCCGCCTTGCCATTGCCCGTTGAACGCGTGTCCGGCGCTATTGCCGAAGATATAGGCCTCGGGCGGCACGCCGTCGTACAGGGCGGTCAGCACGCTTTGCGAAGCGGCCCCGCCTTTGACGGCGAATACATTCGAGCCGGTCACCGGCGAATATTTCGACAGCACCGTCACGAACTGTTCATTCGACGGTTGCTGCGGGCCATACAGATAAACGCCGGCTTCGGCATCCACACCCGGCCAGTTCACGTCGAGCCCGTTGCAGACCGGGTCTTTCACCGTCGGCGCCTGGTTCGAATCCCCCTCGCAATAGCCGAACACGGCCGCGGCACCGTCGGAGAACGCCAACGCGAACATCTCGCCTTCGATCTCGCCGTGCACATAGGTGCTCGGGTTCGCGCTGCTTTCCATGTTGCCGTACGTCCCGCAGCACGGCGAGGACTGATCGTACTGCGCGCCCGCCACCATGTATGCCGCGATGTCGGTATCGCCGATCGATTGGTTGACCGTGCCGAACCGATTGCGGTACGCCTGACCCGCCAACGTCGACAGTCCCGGAATCTGACGGCCGGCGGCAGAGGTGAACGTCAGCTTCGCCGATGAACCGGCCAAAGCAGGCAGGTCATTGCCCACGGTGAGTGCAAGCGTTGGCGACTGAGCGGTCAGCGCGACGGGCGGCTGCTGCAACTGCACTTTCAGTTGCCCTTGCGTTCCCGGCAGCGTGATCGTCGCAAAACCATTGAGCACGAGGACGGTGACCGGATGTTGCGAGCCGGGTCCGCTGCTCGGCAGCGTCAACGATTGCGTGCCGTCTTGGTTGAGCGTCAACGTCGCCGGCACGTTGCCGAACGCGCCACCCTTGAGCGAGGCGACGAGATCGACTTGGTCGTAGATATAGGACACCGCGCACGACGTCTTATTGCAGAACGATTGGACGCTCTTCACGTTGGTCGTGCCGATCAGGGCGCGCTTCACACCGGCCGGCAAGGTGAACGAGGTGTACGGATAAATGTCCTGCGCGGCGCCATCCGAGGCGCGCACGAGCCGGAACAGCGGCCCCGTGTAATGCTTCGTCAAAAGGCGCGTCACGCTGTGCGCCGCCGAGCACGCCGTACCGGCATCGGAGGCCGCATCGCACGGCAACGGCTGCGACGCCCCGACCTCGGCCAACGTGCTCGCGCTCGAGAGCGCCGTGCTCGATGGCGCGACGGCCGCGTTCGCTACACTCGCCGGTACGCCGCCGCCCGGAGAATCGCCGTTACACGCTGTCAAACCGACAGCGGCCGACAGCAACAATGAGACCAGTCCAGCTGCTTTAAGCGTCATGACCCCTCCAATAAGCAAGTATCGGATTACAGGCAAATCATTCAGGACAACTAAGCAATAGACAGGTAGCCGTTACCGAGAAAGGCACGACCATCTAGGAATGATCGATACGAACATCGATGCGCATTGAAAAGCCGGCCCCGAACTCAGGCCCGCGCGCCCCGTGGCGCGGCTTGCCGCGTCGCGGCGGCGGCGGAGTGCGAGTGTCAGCGAATATAATATTATTTATTATTAGTAACACTGGGCCCTAGTACATTCCCGTATACGGCGCGGGTCACGCGAGATGTGATGCCCGGAACGGAGCACCCCGTGGGAGATCCCGGCCCTCGACGCAGGACGGTGCGCGGCTGCATTAGTAATTTTATTACCCGCCTTCCGCGTCGCTTCGCGCGGATATTTTTTGGCGCATGACGTTGCCCTCCTCCCGCGCGTCGTCGGTGCGATGCGGCGACACGGCATTCGCCCTCGCGCTCGACCAGAGGTGCCGAAGTTGTTCTCGTTCGCGTTCCTCCGCAAACACCACGGTCGAGGGCTTGAGCAAGTCGTAGCGCGACACGATGCCGATGAGCCGGTACGTCTTCTCGCTCTCCACCACGGGCACCCGATCCAGCCCTTTCACGGCGAGGCGCGCGGCCACGTTTCGACAGGTCTCGCCGGACAACGCGACATCCGGCGCCGATGCACCGAACAGCGAGCCAACCGGCGCATCGCCGTCGGCGGCGCCGGCTCCACCGAGCCGCGCACGGTCCACGATGCCCACGAGACAACCCGACCGCACCACGGGATACGCGCGAAACTTTTGCCGCGCGCCGAAGTAGTCTCTCAGCACATCGGCGATCGGTGTCTTCGCGTCGATCGTGGCGACCGCGCGCGTCATGACTTCCTCGACGTAATGCCGTTCCAGCGGATCGATGCTGTACTCGCGATAGATGTGATAACCGCGACGCGCAATCTTCTCCGTCAAGATCGACCGGCGCATGAGCAAGACGGTAAAGCCGTAGGCAACGGCGGCGGCGGCCAAGAGCGGCAGCAACGCGTTTGCATCGCCCGTGAGTTCGAATGCGAAGACGGCGGCCATGATCGGCGCCCGCATCATCCCGCCCAATGCGGCGGCCATGAAGATGAGCGGCCAAACCGTCGGGTCGCCGCCCGGCATATAGGGCGCCGCCAGAGCGCCGACACCGGCTCCCATCATCAGCAACGGCGCCAGCACCCCGCCGGAGGTGCCCGACGCCAGTGCAATGACCCATACGACAGCCTTGATCGCCACGATCGAAATCACGGCCTGCGTCGCCAAATGCCCTTGGAGCAAGTCGCCGATCACGTCATAGCCGACGCCGAGCACTCTCGGCTGAAAATAGCCGCCGATACCCACGGCGATCGCGCCGAGCGCCGGCCACCACATCCAATGAATCGGGAGTTTGGCGAACGTATCCTCCACCTTGTACAGCCACGTGGACAGCCCCCATGAAAGCGCGCCCGCGATCAGGCCCGCGATGGCGGACGACACGAGGCCGATCGGCCCCAGCACGGCCGTATGCAGCGGAAAGAGGGGCCCTGCGCCGAGCAGCAATGGCCGCGTGAATCCGGCAACGGCGCATGCGATCGCCACCGGCAACAGACTGCGCGGCCGCAACTCGAACAGCAATAGCTCGATCGCGAGCAGCACCGCCGCGACCGGCGTGCCGAAAACCGCCGTCATCCCCGCCACGGCGCCCGCGACCAGCAGCGCTTTTCTTTCGGCACTCGTCAGATGAAAATATTGCGCGACGAGCGAACCGATCGCGCCGCCGGTCATGATGATCGGCCCCTCGGCACCGAAGGGCCCGCCGCTGCCGATCGCGATCGCCGAGGCCAGCGGTTTGAGGATGGCGACTTTCGGCGACATCTTGCTCTTGCCGAACAAAATCGCTTCGATCGCCTCGGGAATGCCATGCCCCCGAATTTGTTCGGACCCGAAACGGGCGATCAGTCCCACGAGCACGCCCCCGATCACGGGTATCAGCACGACGAGGACGCCGAGCGCGTGACTGGACGGCGGCCGGTTCGCCGCCGATAGCTGATGGAAGAAAAACAGGTTCGTGAAGAACCGAATGAGGTGCAAAAGAAAATCCGCGGCGATCGTGCTCAACGCGCCACCCACGGCGGCGATCGCGCTGATACGCAAGAGTCGGACATCCGTTGCGAAATCGCCTTTGTCCCCGCTCATGTAGACCCCTCTCCGAGCGGCCGAACCCGCTTCGGCCAACGGCACCATATATATCACAATGTGATGTATATGGTGCGAGCAAGCCTCGGCACTCGCCGCCGCCGAAGCGGCCGAATCACCCCGATACAGCCGGTAGTTCTGACAGGACAGGTTCGCCCTGCCCGCTGCCATACTCGTCTCAAACAGCATCCCTCGCGCCGGTCGAATCCTGGTCCGGCTGAGCGGATTAAATCGAGGAGACGAAAATGAAACTGGTTCCGCGAACGCGTGCCCCGTTGCAACAGCTATTTCCCACCCGAGTATCGGAGCCCATCGGCTCATCGTCGGGCTCGCAATGGCCCGTTGCCTTCACGAATTACGAATTCCCCGTGCTCGGCCAGGGCACGATTTCCTTCACGTTCAAGACCGATCAACCATTTCGCATCGTCCTCGCGTCGCAAAAGGACGTGGACGGCACGCTGCTCGTACTCGAAGTTGGCCTGCAAAAGACCGCCTTGCGCCGCGACAACGGCACCGGGCAAGCAGGCGTGATTGCCGAAACCACGGCGCCGAAGGCATTGATCGATCCCGGAGTTGCGATTTCGTATTGGCTGAGCCTCGACTACCTCAACGCCCGGGTGCGATTCGGCAAAGGCGAGATGCTGCCGCAGCTCGTGGTGTTCGAGGCCCCGTTACCGCTCTCGCCCGCGCCCGCCCCCACGCTGCCCGCCGGCGCAACGGCCAAAGCGCGCCGCGAGGCTCACAAGAAAGCGGCCATCGAGGCGGCCGGCGATTACAAGAACCTGCGCTATATCGGGCTTGCCGCGCACACCGAAACGTCGCTGCCGGTCGCGTTGGCTCATTTGCTGTGGCCGCTTCCCGTCGTGCTGGCGCCGCCACCCGTGTTGGTGCCGAGCGATCGAATCACGCTCGATATGATCGCCCGCAATCAAGCGGCAGCGATCGCGAGCTTGCCCAATGCGTGCCAGGTGCTTTACGGCAACGTGGCCGGTCCGGCCGTCGAACTCGACACGCCCGAGTTCCCCGACTTCTCGGCCGCGATCAACTACAGCATCGTCACGCCGGGCTGCATCTGCTACGAAAAGTTGAAGGAAAAAGCCGGCGAATTCGGCAAGAGCGAGCCGGACGAAACCTATCTTCGCATCACGATAGGTCCGAACAAGGGCGACTCGCCGGGTTCGCCGTATGTGCTGGAAATCTGGCCCGGCAATCATTACTCGCCTATCCACGATCATGGGGAGGCGTGCGCCGTCATCAAGGTGTTGCACGGTGACATCTGGGTCGAACTCTATCCCGAGTTGAGTCCGAGCGTGACCGACTACTTCACCGAGGCCGTGTTCCACCAAGGCGAGGTCACTTACCTGACGCCCGAGTACTATCAAGTCCACAAGCTCGTGAACCGCAACCCGCCCGGCAATATGACGGCGACGATCCAGTGCTATCGGTACCCGGATAACGACACGATTCACTGGGAGTACTTCGATTACATCGACGGTGACCAGATCAAGCAGTTCACGCCGAACTCAGACTGGGAATACCTTGAATTTCGCGCGCTGATCCGCGCGGAGTGGGCGAAAGTGAACTGAGGCGGTGCTGCTGTTCGGTCCAACGCGATAAGTCCCGGCACTCGAGCGCCGCCCCCGGCGCTCAAGTTGGACGAAATGCTGCCGTTAACTATGACTGCTCCAGTCATATGGGCAGCAGTCGAGGGCAAGCGCGCATCGGCTTGAAACGCGGTCACGCGCCATTGCCTAGGCCATTCGTTCAATATCTGGGATTTTTAATGACTTTAGCTCGTCAGCGTGGTCTGAGTATCGGCGCGCGGCTCGTCGCCTTTTCTTGCGTGCTCGTCGCGTTGATTTTCATCGCGTTTTCGTGGGCATTGACGCAGGCGGCCGGCGCGCAAGTTCGCGAACAGGTGATGAAGCGAATCGACGAAAAGAATCGTTCGATCGCGCAAACGATTGCCGTCATCGATCATGCGCTGTCGTCGGAAGTCGGTCGGACGATGACGCTGTTCGAAAGCTTCCTTCCCGGCGGCTTCTCGCTCGACGATACCAACAAGGTCGATATCAACGGCACCGCCACGCCGACATTCAAGGCGGGCGAGCATGTGCTGAACCTCGATTTCTCCGCACCCGATCAGTTTCTGGAGCGCAGCGGCGCCATCGCCACCGTGTTCGCACGCAATGGGGACGACTTCGTGCGCGTCACGACTTCGCTGAAGAAGCAAGACGGCTCGCGCGCGATCGGCACGCTGCTCGACCGCAAGGGCCCCGCCTACGGGCCGGTCATGGCCGGGCATACTTATACGGGCCTCGCCAAACTGTTCGGCAAGCGTTACATCACGCAATACAAGAGCGTGAGCGATGCATCGGGCCGCGTTATCGGGGCGCTCTTCGTCGGCGTGGACGTCGACGAGCAAATCCAAGCATTGGAAGATCGGATCCGCGCCGACAAAGTTGGCGAGAGCGGCTACTACTTCGTCGTGGATGCCTCGAGCGGTGCCGGCCGCGGCAAATTCGTCGTGCAGCCGCGCGCCGTCGGCGAGCACTTCGACGACAAGAACGGTCCTTACTCCCAGATGCTCGATGCGAAGGAAGGCCGAATCGAGTACCGCTCGGCCGATGCCACGCTCGGAGAAACGGACGCCCGCAACAAAACCGTTTCGTTTTTGACGGTGCCCGAATGGCAATGGCTGATCGGCGGCATCGCGATAGACGACGAAGTCATGTCGGAAGTCACGTCGATCCGCAATCGCTTCGCCGTGATCGCATTGGTTTTGCTCGCCGTCTTCGGCCTCGTCTTCTTGATCGTCGTGCGCCGGCTGGTGAGCCGCCCGCTCGATGACGTCGCAGCCGCGGCGGGGCGATTGGCGGCGGGCGACCTCAGCGTTCGCCTCGGTGCGGGGAGCCGATCGCGCGGGCATGCTCGACGCCGTGAGGACGAGATCGGCCGCCTCGTGGGCGCGGTCGACGGCGTCGGCGAAGGACTCGCGCGTATCGTCGCCCAAGTGCGGCAGGCGTGCGCGGGTGTAAGCATGGGTACGGCGCGCATCAGCACGAGCAGCGGCGATATCGCCGCGCGCATCGCGACGCAAGCGGCCAGCGTGGAGCAGACGGCCGCGAGCATGGAAGAAATCACCACCACCGTCCAGCAAAATGCCGATCATGCGGCACGCGCGAGCAACGTCGTCGATGCCGCGGCGGTCGCGGCCGCCGGCGGCGGCGAGGCCGTGGAGCGGGTCGTGTCGACGATGGGGACGATCAACAGTTCGTCGCAGCGGATCGCCGATATCACGAGCGTCATCGAAGGCATCGCTTTCCAAACCAATATCCTGGCGCTGAACGCCGCCGTCGAAGCGGCACGTGCGGGCGAACACGGCAAAGGGTTCGCCGTCGTCGCGGCGGAAGTGCGAGCGCTCGCTCAGCGCAGCGCAGCGGCAGCGAAGGAGATCGACGCGGTAATCGCCGAGTCGACCACCATGGTCCAAGGCGGATATCGGGTGGCCGGAGAAGCGAGCGAAGCCATGCGCGGCATCACGGCGCGCGTGAACGAGGTGCGCTCGATCATCGCGGAGATCGCCGTCGCGTCGAGGCAGCAATCGGTCGGCATCGAACAAGTGGGGATCGCGATCGCTCAGATCGGCGAGGCCACGCAGCAAAACGCGGCGCTGGTCGAAGCGGCTGCCGACGTGGCGCGCGCACTGGAGACGCACGCGGCCGATCTCGACGGCGCCGTCGCCACGTTCAAGCTGTCGGCCTGACGCGGCGATTCCCGTTGCCGCGGCGCCAGGGCCGCGGTAGCTAGACCGACGGCGTCAATTGTCGGCGGAGGCGTAGTTCATGTACATCGACTGAATGCCGACGCGGCCGGGCCCGGTAAAGCGGTTGACGATGAAGTTGACGCCCGCCCCGAAAAGTCCGCTCGTGAGTCGATCGACCACGGTTTCCATACGGACCTCGGGCGTCTTATAGAGCCAGCCGCCCGGCTCGATATCGATCGTCTCGCCGGGGCCGAGCACCTTCTCGAAGACGTTACCGTAGCCGTGCACCCAAAGCACGCCGTCGGCCGCGTGGCTGCGGAATTTATCGATAAAGAACCCGCTTTGCCCGAAGAGCATATTGCTGATGCCGCGGACGCGTTCGAACGTGTAATCGACGCTTGCGGTAGCCGCTAGGAATTGATGCTCGCGCACATGCAGCTCCTCTCCGGCGGCGAGGTGAATCGGCACGATATGCCCCGCGCCGTCTCGGCTGAATGCGATGACGCCTGGCCCGCTCGCCTCGGTAACGAACACTTGCATGCCGGCCATCATGCGCTTGACCGCGCCCTTGAGCGGCTTGAGGCCGATTCGGACGGTGGAGTTCTTCCAGAGCAAGATGTGGTGTTCGAAATAGACCGATTGGCCTGAGACGTCGATCGATAACACGGGCACGAGCTCGCCGCCGATGTGGTAGGTCACCCCGCCATAGGTTTCATCGGCCGCGCTCGTCGGCAGTAGCGTGGGAAGCTGGTTCATGTTTGCCCCCTAAAGCGTTTTGCGTACGTGTATTGGCGCGACGGGCCGCGCATGGGTGATCGTACTACGGGCGCCAGGACCTCGACCGGGTATTCGACCGGTTGACGCCTTCCCCTCAAAATCGCTCGACGCGGAACGGACTCGGATCGACGATCGTCTCTTTGCCCGACATCATTTGCGCCAGCAACCGCCCGGTCACGGGCCCCAGCGTCAAGCCGTGATGCGCGTGCCCGAAGGCGAACCACATCCCTTCGTGTTTCGGCGCGGGGCCGATGATCGGCAGCATATCGGGCGTGCAAGGACGCCGCCCCATCCATGGCTGCGCATCGATACGCGCGCCGAGCGGAAACAGGCTGCGCGCGATCGGCTCGACGGCGTCGAGTTGCACCGGAGTCTTCGGCGCGTCGCAGCGTGCCAATTCGGCCCCTGTCGTCAAACGAATGCCGCGCGCCATCGGTGCCAACAGGTAACCCCTCTCGACATCGAGCACCGGATGATCGAGGCGGGCCTGCGATTGCGCTTCGTAATGCATGTGGTAGCCGCGCTTGATGCCGAGCGGCAATCGATATCCCAACCGATTCGCAATCGGCGCCGACCACGGCCCCAACGCGAGCACGATACGCTTCGATTCGATCGCGCCGTGTTCGGTTTGAACCGACCACCCCTCGCGCAACGTCGCGGCATCGCCAAGAAAGAGACGGCCGCCTAGCTTCTCGAAATGCCGGGCGTAGGCGGTCACGAGTGCGCCCGGATCGGTCACCGATTCGGCTTCGGTGAAGCGCACGGCTCCCACCAAGGATTGATCGAGGCTGGGTTCGAGTTGCCTCAGACGAGCAGGATCGAGCGCTTCGAAATCGACACCGTATTCGCGCCTCCAACGCTCGACGACGGCTATCTCGCGGTCTAGCTTCTCATCCGTTCTGAAGACCTTCATCCATCCGGACGCGCGTATCAGATCGTTTGCACCGGCTTGCTCCGCCAGCGCGCGATGCTCGGTCACGCAGTGCTCGATGAGGGTCGAGTAAGAACGCGCGATCTTCGCATGCCGCGCGGGATGGGAATTGCGCCAGTAGCGCCACAGGAACGGCGCGAGTTCGGCCATCGCATCCGCGTGATAGCGCACGTCGAGGGCCTTGTTGCCCGCGTAACGCAGCAAATCGCCGAGCGCGCGCGGAAAGGCGTAAGGATAGACACCCTCTCGCTGAATCAATCCGGCATTGCCGAACGATGTTTCCATGCCCGGCGCGTTTCGGTCCACGAGCGCGACGGCCATACCCATCTGCTGCAAGTGATCGGCGACGCATACGCCGACGATGCCGGCGCCCAATACGATGGCGTCGAATTTCATTGAAGGTCCTAAGATTGGTTGGATTGCGCGGTCTTCGCGGTCTGTGGCCGACGCGCCTCCTGCATCCCGGATCGCTGCGATGGTCCGCGTGAATGCCTCACCCTGAAAACGTGCTGACTGGTCAATCGACGCGCCGCCCAGGTTGATAGTGATTTTCGTACGCGGTTTTGTCGTTACATGCCGGGGCGCGGCGCCGAAGGCCTGCCCGGTTCATCGAACCCATCGAGCAGCGTTTGCAAGTCTTGGCGCATCGTCGGAAGGTCGGTTTTGATGGTCGCCCACACTATGTCCAGGTCTACCTTGAAATAATCGTGTGCCACGATGCTCCGCATTTTGTAGCTGAACTTCCACGGCACGTTGGGGTGCTGCTTCACAAACGCGGGATCGTGCTTGAGAACCTTGTTGCTGGCCTCCCCGATAATTTCGATGTTCCGGATCACCGCGTCCACCACAAGATTGCTCGCGCCAAACGCGTCTCTGTCCATATCGCCGATATAGCTTTCGATACGGTCGATCGCTTCAATCATGTGACCGAGATAGTCAGGCACCCGGAGTTCCTTGCCGCTCATACAGGTTGAGCCTCGGCCATGACGCGTGCGCGGAACTTTTCCGGAAGGGCATTCGGTGTCAGCACGTCGACCTCTACGCCCAGCAACTCGGACACACCGCATTCGATTGCGCCGACATTAAGCAATGTCATGCCAGGTTGCGGCTCGACGAGGAGATCCAAGTCGCTTTCGACGGTATCCTCGCCGCGCAGCACCGAGCCGAACACGCGTGCATTCGATGCTCGGTTGCTCTCCACGATCCTGCGAATCTCCGCGCGGTGCGCGTTCAGTGCGACAGAAGGCTTCACGAGAATCTCCGGTTGATTGGCATCATCATATACCCCCAATGGGGGTATATCGGGCATTTTTGCGTCCCACGCCAAAATCTCGATAACATACGTCCAGACCATGTCAGGCATCTTCCTGAAATCACTTGTCCCCGCAGGAGCAAGCCACTTATCGAGCGTCTTCTCCGGCACGCTGATACGCTGGGCAAAACTCGCGCGAGTCATCCCGAGCCGCTGAATCGCACCCTTAAGAAACTCTTGCTGCGAGCGCGTTGCGGATTGCGCCATGACCATCAGATCTCCCCCTAAGATCGCCGTAATACCGTTCGCTCCCATGGTATTACGAAGGACTGCTATTCAGCTGCTCTGGCACGATTTGGGCGGCCCGCACCATCAGCGCGATAACACGAGATGCCGCAATGCACCATCCACGCTCTCCTGGGCGCTGCGGCATTTCCGCAACAACTTTTGTGCAACGCACTAGCTTTCCGCTAGGGAAAACCCTAGAATGCAGTCTTAAGGGATAACCCTAAGACGCATTCAACCGGGAGTTGCCATGAGCTACGTTTTCGCCCTCGTTCAAAAGATCAGCGACTTCTTCGCTTCGCCGCACCTGCCGCTCGACGCCGACTACTCGTTCGAAGCGCGTCATCGCGAAGCCGAGCGCGTTCGTCTGTCGCAAGCGACGGTATTCGGCATTCGCCTCGTCGACTAAGCAAACTAGCTTGTCCGCACCGCGTCGGCACTGACCGACGCGCGGTAGTAGCGCTCGATTTCGTCCGGCTGCGCGAGCACAGTGCCCGCGCGCAGCACGGCCGAAGTGCCCGCGGCCACGCCGTAACGCAGGGCTTCTTTCGCCGGCAAGCCCCGGTCGATCGCCCACACGAACGCGGCAACGAAGCTGTCCCCCGCCCCGACCGCACTGACGACGGGTACCTGTACCCCACCCACATGGTCGATGCCATCCTCGGTGGCCATCAATGCGCCCCGCTCGCCTAGCGTCAGCAAGACGATCCGGGCGTGTCCGCGCGTAACGAGCCGCTGCGCTTGCTCGATCCACTCGGCTTGCGCCTCGAGCGGCCGCCCCGTCAACTCGCGCAACTCATCGATACTCGGCTTCACCGCGTAGACGCCTTCGTCGAGGGCGGCCGCCAACGCATCGCCCGACGTGTCGAGCACGACGCGCGTGCCCTTCGCTCTCGCCGCCCGCGCGATACGGGCGTAGAAATCGACAGGGACACCCGGCGGCAAGCTGCCGCTGACCACTAAGAAGTGCGGAGCCGGATCGAACGCCATCCAACGATCGAAACACCCCTGTGCCTCCATCGGCGTGACCTGCGGCCCCGGCGCGACGAAACGATATTCGTGTCCCGTCGACGTCTCCCGCACCGCGAAGTTTTCGCGCGTTTCCTGCGCGATCGGCACGCAATCGATCGCGACGCGCTCCATGTTCAAGAGTTCCGCGAGCGCTCGGCCCGCTCGTCCACCCGCCAAATACAGTGCCGTACAGTCGGCGCCCAAGCGGCGCAGCACACGAGCGACGTTGATCCCACCTCCACCCGGGTCCCGGCGCACTCCGCTGCAGCGCAGCTTACGCGTCGGCACCAGGCGATCGACGGAAAACGAAAGATCGACGGCCGGATTCAAGGTGAGCGTCACGATGCGGGTCATGGCCGGAAAGATTTGCTGGCTGGCGTAATTCGTCGCAGTAGAGCACTGCCCGGGCTCTCATCGATTGATGCACATCAACGGTGCGCCTACGGCCGCCGGATTTGATCGATGTCATGCGAGACCTCGGCCGGGTGCGAGAAGATGGGTACGCCGCCCACGTTGCGACGGAGCTGTCTGCCCCAACAACATGCGCTCTAAAACTTCTCTGCAGGCGTTGCGTCGCATGGCGCTCGTCTTCGCTATCTTGTGCGGCAACGCATTGACGATGCCGGCCATGGCGAATGACGCCGCCGCGCGTGTCGCAGTGCTCGTTTATCACCGTTTCGGACAAACCGCCGCCGACTCGATGACGGTTCGCGTTCAAACGTTCGAGGCGCAATTGCGGATGCTGCGCGCCCTCGGGTATCGCTTCGTCCCTTTGCATGACGTCGTCGCTTGGCTCGAGGACCAGCGAGCCGGCTTGCCGCCCAAGGCGATCGCGTTGACGGTGGATGACGGGCACCGCAGCGTATTCGATACGCTTCGCCCGATCGCCTTGCGCGAGCATCTGCCGATTACCCTGTTCATCTATCCGTCGGCGATTTCCAACGCTTCATACGCGTTGACTTGGGATCAGTTGCGAGCGCTGCAGGCAACAGGATTGTTCGACGTCCAATCGCATACCTATTGGCATCCGAATTTCAACGTCGAACGCGCCCGCCTCCCGCACGAGGCCTTCGAAGCGTTCGCCACCATGCAGCTTCAAAAGTCGCGCGCGAGCCTCGAGGCGCATCTGCAAACCCACGTCGATCTTCTCGCCTGGCCGTTCGGAATCGTCGACGACGAACTCGTTCAGTGGGCGCGCGTAGCCGGATACCGCGCCGCGTTCGAACTGGGCGGCCGCACGATCGATCGCGATTCGCCCCGCTTCAAGCTGTCGCGTCTGCTGGTCGTCGATAGCGATACGCCGCTCGTGCTGGCTCGATTGCTCGGCGAGCCTGCCGACGCCGATCAACACAACACCCCCTTGCCGGAGAAGCAACCGTGATAGTCGGTCGCCGTTTCATCCTGACTTTGGGGATGCTGCTCGTATGCACGTCCGCACTGTCGGCCCAATCGATATCCGGCGTGGTCATCGATGCCGACACTCAGGCGCCCATTCCGAACGCGATCATGACCGACGCACGCGGCGTGCGGCACGCCGATCAAACGGGCCGATTCTCGCTCGACGCCGGCGCCGCGACGATCGCGGTCCGGGCACCCGGCTATTTGCGTGCTACCGTAACAGTCACGCCCGATGCGCCGATGAAGATCGCGTTGACACCGTTTCGGCCACGCGCCGTTTATCTTTCCGCCTATGGAGTGACGAACGCGGCGCTGCGCGACGCCGCCGTCGCGCTGACCGATCATACGGCCGTCAATGCGCTCGTCATCGACATGAAAGGCGACCGCGGCATGACGCCCTATCGAAGCGCGGCGCGCGATCAGATCGGCGCATCCGCGTACGTCGGCGATCACGCGCCGTCGATGAAGGATTTTCAGGCGGTCATCGACGCGCTTCATAGCCGCCACTTGTATTTGATCGCGCGCATCGTCGTCTTCAAGGACGACCCGCTCGCCTCGGCGCATCCCGAGTGGACCGTCCGCGACGCCGCCGGTCAACCGTGGCGCGACCGAGAAAACCTGCAATGGATGGACCCGTTCTCGCAAGAAGTTTGGCGGCACAACATCGACGTCGCCCAAGAGGCGGCGCGTGCCGGTTTCGACGAAATCCAGTTCGATTACGTTCGATTCCCCGACGCCGGCGGCCTGCGTTTTTCGCAGCCGAACACGCGCGAGAATCGCACGAGCGCCATCGTCGGCTTCCTCGATACGGCCCGCGCGCGGCTCGCGCCGTTTAATGTATTCATCTCCGCCGATATCTTCGGCTACGTCTGCTGGAATCTCGACGACACGGCAATCGGACAACAACTCGAAACGCTCGGTGCGCCGTTGGACTATATTTCGCCGATGCTTTACCCCTCCGGCTTCACGTGGGGACTGCCGGGATGCACGAACCCGGTGGCCGATCCCGAACAAATCGTGCGCCGTTCGCTGCATGAAGCGAAGCAGAGGACGGGCTTGCCGGGCGTGCGTTTTCGCCCCTGGTTGCAGGCGTTCCGCGATTACGCCTTCGACCGGCGCGAGTTCGATGCGACCGCCATTCGCGCACAGACGAAGGCAGCCGAGGACGCAGGCACCGATGGGTGGATGCTATGGAATCCGCGCAACCGATACGATCCGGCCGACTTGCCGCGCTAATCGTCGTTTGTAGCTTCGCCGCCGCGCTTTGGTCGAGCAGCGGAATCTGCGCGGGCGCCGAATCCGCGAGCGCCGCCCGTCTATCGGCAAACCTGGAAGCCGCGCATATCGTCGAAGGGGAAATCGCCGCCGGACGAATCGTAGGCGCCGTCATCGTCGCGGGCGATGCGAACGGCATTTCGTATCGACAGGCATTCGGGCGTCGGTCGATCGCACCCGCGGCCGAACCGATGACGGTCGATACCGAGTTCGACCTCGCCTCGTTGACCAAGGTCGTCGCCACGACGACCGCTGTCATGCAACTCGTGGAGACGCACCGCATCGAGCTCGATGCACCGGTCGCGCGCTATTGGCCCGCGTTTGCGGCGAACGGCAAAACCGCCGTGACGGTGCGCGAGCTTCTCACGCATACCTCGGGCTTCGCGCCCGATCTTCCGCTCGGAACGCGCGCGCGCAATCGCGCCGGCGTCTTGGCGGAGGTCGTCGCCGAGCCTTTGCGCGCGGCGCCCGGGCAGCGCGTCATATACAGCGACATCAACTTCGTCGTGCTCGGCGAATTGGTCCGCCGCGTCTCGCACCACTCGCTCGACGACTACTGCGAAGCACACGTGTTCGCTCCGCTCGACATGCATGACACGCACTTTCGGCTCGACCTCCCGCGCATCGCACGCAGCGCGCCGACGACGCCCGACCGAAACGGCATGCGAACCGGTCGCGTGCACGACCCGACAGCCGAACGTATGGGCGGAGTGTCGGGCAATGCTGGGCTCTTTTCGACCGCGGACGATCTCGCCCGCTTCGCGCGCATGCTGATCGACGATGGCCGCCTGCAGGGCAAACGCATATTGAAGCCGGGCACGGTCGCTTCGCTTGCGCTGCCCGCGGTCGTGCCCGACGCGACTCGCGCGCCCGGCATGGATACTCGGTCCGGACGGGGACTGGGTTGGGCACTCGATGCACCGCTCGTACCGAACCGCGATCGTCTGCCGCCGCTGGGTACGTTGACCCACACGGGCTATACGGGAACCGCGCTTTGGGTGGATCTCGTATCGAAGCGATTCGTCATCGTCCTCACGAATCGCGTGCATCCCGACGATAGCGGCGATGCAAGGCCATTGCGCTCGCAAATCGTCGCGTGGTTCGCGAGCCAGCATGCCGCGCTATCTACGGGTGACATCGCTCGCGCGGTACCTAGGCTCGAGCCGGCTGTCTCGGCGGCGCTTCGTCTACCGCTTGCCAAGGGCTCCGTGAGGGCAGGTATCGATGTGCTGGAGGCGCAGGGATTCGCGCCGATCGCCGGGCTCCGCGTGGGGCTCGTCACGAATCGCTCGGGGTTCGATGCGCATGGCCGCCGCACGATCGATGTATTGGCCGGCGCCCCCGAGGTTCGACTCGTCAGAATCTTCGCCCCCGAACACGGGCTCGGCACCGACCGCGACGAGCCGCTCGGCGATACGCTCGACGTCGCAACCGGTATCCCCGTGCGCAGCCTTTACGGAGCGACACAGCGCTTTGTGCGGGATTCGCTCGAAGGGCTCGACGCCCTCGTGTTCGATATCCAAGACGCCGGCGTGCGCTTCTTCACGTACGAAACGACGTTGGGCTATGCGCTCGAGGCAGCGGCGGATAAAGGCATTCCGCTCTTCGTCCTCGATCGACCCGATCCGCTTGGCGCCGATGTATTCGGCGGGCCGTTTCTCGATCGGAATCGCCAATCGTTCACGGGGTATTTTCCATTGCCGTTGATGCCGGGGATGACCGTTGGCGAGTTGGCGTCGCTGTTCAACGGCGAGCGTGGTCTACATGCCGATTTGCGCGTCATATCGATGCAAGGTTACGCGCGCACGATGCGCTTCGCGGACACCGGGCTAGGATGGGTGCCGCCGTCGCCGAACTTGAGGACCGAGGCCCAACTCGACCTGTACCCCGACGTCGGCATGATCGAAGGCGCCAATGTGAGCGTCGGACGCGGGACGCCGCATCCGTTCGAATGGATCGGCGCGCCTTGGATCGACGGCAATCTGCTCGCCGCGGCTATCGACGCGTTACATCTGGATGCGCGCGTCGCGCCCGTCGATTTCGTCCCGACTGAATCGACCTATCGAGGGCAGCAATGCCATGGCGTTGCCATATCGCTCGGCGCGGTGCGGCCGGAGCCCGCAAAGCTCGGATTGGCGTTGCTCGTGACGCTGCATGCGTTGTATCCCGACCAGTTCGATCTGGCCGCGACACGTTCATCGATCGGCTCGGATGCCGTTTGGCAAGCGTTGAACACGGGCAGCGGCGTCGAGGCAATCGACAAGATCGAAAGCGAAACCAACGCGCGCTTCGCACCGATACGTGCGCGCTACCTGCGCTATTGACCGCGTTTCGGCTGGCCGGCATCGGTGGCTCTGCTCCCACCGCTTTACCGTTTGACGCTACATCTCCTTACAAATGTCACCAATTGGCCGTGCACGGGGAAGCGCGGCGCCACGTTATTGGGGACATCCTCACAAGGAGTTCGCCATGAATGCCAACCTGCCGTCGAATCCGCAAAGCAACCGCATCCACCCTTTGATCGCCGCCGCGGCCGTGGCGGTCATCCTCGTTAGCGCGACGGGCGTCGCTGCCATCGCGGGATGGCTGCCGAGTTCCCGCGCGGTTTCGGCGCCGCCCGAGCAGAGCGCGTCGGCCGTGATGCAAAGCGGGCTGGTGGCCAGTGCTCCGGTAAGTGCCGCTGCGGCCAATCGTGCGCCGCATGTCGAAAGCGACCGGCTCGCCAACGATGTACGCCCGCACCATCACGTGGTGCCCGCGCAGCAGCCCGGCTACCGTGACGAACCCTACCGTTCGACGGCTTCGCGCACGCCCGCCTATGATCCGAACGCCGGAGAGATCGTAGCGGTCAATGCGGTGCAGGCGCCTGAACCCACCACCGGTATCGGCGCGGTCGGCGGCGCAATCGCCGGGGGCTTGCTCGGCACTCAGGTCGGCAATGGCAGGGGCCGCACCCTCGCGACCATCGCGGGCGCCATCGGCGGCGGTCTTGCGGGCAACGGCATCGAGCACGAAGTGCGCAAAGCGACGTCGTATCAAGTACAAGTGCGCATGCAAGACGGCAGCTATCGCAACTTCACGTACGCGACCCAGCCCCAGTTCGAGCCCGGTGAGCACGTGCGCGTCGTTGGAGAATCGCTGACGCCGGCGTAAAGACACGGACGCATTGCATGTAGCCGAGCCGGCCCGGTTGCAGGTCCGCTCGGCTACGGCGAAAATTTCAAGGGGTTGCCGCGCGAGGAATTGCAGACGCCGCAGGCAGGTCGCAAGTTGACAATGCTGTTCATGCAACTCGTCTTCAGTTTCTGAATTTCGCCTGCCGCTAACACGAAGCTCAGCAGCAACGCGCCTTGATCGTTGAGGGTGTAACGCTCGCTCAGCGATGTACCCGCTGCGGCTGCACGTCCGGGCTGCGGGGCCACGCTTCCGAACGTAGCCAAGCTCGGGTTCACCGATCGAAGGTGAGCCTGAATCAGCAGCCCCTTTGGCCCTTTTGGCCCCTCTTTGGTCAGCCCGAAGGTTCTGAATACCTTGGCGACCGCCTCGAGTTCGCCGCCCGACTGCGGCCTTTGATGATCGATCGTCAAATTGGCGAGCGGCAACACCAATCCGCAAATCATGCAGGGCGCACTCAGTACCCTCTTGGTTCCTTGATTCCCGCCTTGGTAATAAACCAGGTCTCGCTCTGCAACGTTATAGAGCGTGCGGAATATAACGTGATCGGCTGAGTTTCCGTATTGCGTCGCCGCGAAACCTATACTGCTGATCATCCCCGCCGCGGCGTAGAGTTGCGGCATGTTGGCCCTGACGCCCCCTACCGCGACATCGAAAGGGGGAATGTTCAACGGCCCGAGGTTCGTTACCGTTATCGTCTTTCCGGTTACTCTGAGCTTGGCATCGACGAGCGTGTTCTCGGGAAAGAGATAAGGCCTGCTATGCGTGGCTTTGGTCAAAACCCTGTCGATACAATCCTTTAGCGTATTCATCCCCGATAATCCTATGTAGTTATGCCTGTACAACCCAACAACGCACCTTCACTCTCAAGGCCTGCGCTGCCGTATTCGGATGCGTCATGTCTGCGTTGTCGTTGCGTTCGAATCGTTCGGAGATGCTAGCGCATCGTGCAGCATGCTATGCCACTCTCCTACGCCGCCAGAACGGCATATCAGCCCATCGGGATTCGAGCTGATAACAGGCATGCAGATTTTTGACGTACGCATCCCGAATCCCTTCGATTTGCCGCTGATACTCCTCGAAGGCGGACGGACTGGCTTCGATCGCGCGCCGATAGAGCGCGTCGGCTGCGGCAAGCCCGGTGTAGAGCGCATTGAACAGGCCCTGCGACGACAGTGGGTCGAACGCCAGCGCCGCGTCGCCCACGGCGAGCCACCCGGCACCGGCAACCGCATCCTGCGTCGCCGTATGCGCTGCGCAAAATCCGTACGCGCCGTCCGGCCGAAAGCCGCGATCGGCAAGATGGCCGGCCAGTTCGGGAATGCTCTCGACCCGTGCCAGCAACGCCTCGCGCGAATGCGCGCTGGATGCATCTTGGAGGTCGGCATCCGTATAGAAGGCGAGCACACGGCCACGATCCGGCAGACAGGACGTGTACCACCAGCCCCCGCGCTCGGCATGCAACTCGTTCGCGTCGCCGTCTTCCGAAACCTCGGCCGTGTCCTTCCCGAATATCCAACCACACACCAGACGATCACGCGGCTCTCGCCCGCCACCCAATCGGCGATCGAGCACGGCACGCCGCCCGCTGGCGTCGATGATCCATCGCGCCGCGACCTCGAGCTTACGGCCGCCTCGCATCAACTCGATACGCCAGGTCTCGTGCTGCTCGCGGCCGATCTCTCGCACCGTCGTATCGTCGACGATCGCCGCCCCGCGCCGCCGAGCCACGGCACGCAACCACGCATCGAACCGTCGACGATCCAGGTGCCAACCTGGGCCGTCGAGATTGCGGATCTCGTCCGTCTCCCAAATCGCCGAATCGCCCCATGCGCTACGCATATGCCGGGACGGCAAATGACCTTGCGCGACGAAGTCCTCGTAGAGGCCCATGTCGCGCAACAGGCGATTCGCCGCGGCCGGCAAGTTCTCGCCGATGCGCGCTGCGTGCTCGCCGCCTTTTTCGACGACGAGCACGCGCATGAACGGTGCCAGATTGAGAGCGGCGATCGAGCCGGCGGGACCGGCGCCGATCACCACCACATCCGCCTTCAATTCGGGCAGAACGCTCAACTTTGCAGCCCGCGGGGGAAGCGCCGCACTTTCTCGATCGTCATGATGTCCACCGATTCCGCGCTGGCGTATGGCGTTGCCCCCACCTGAACCGGCGTGTCGTGCAGATGGTGTTTGCGATGAGCGACATGGCCCGTCAGAGCGACGTCATGAATGGGGATGTGCTGATCCTCCACTTCGACGACTGCCGGAAAATGCGCTCGATCGGACGGCCCTTCACGCACTTCCACTACACCGAGGTGATCGAAGTGGGCGATCATATTGTTGATCTGATGCGTGTAGCTCGTCGAACCGAGCGGCTCGATCCATGCGGCCCTGTTGGCGAACGCAGCGAGCCGTTCTCCCAGGGCACGATTCTCGTCCATCACGACCTCGTAGTTCTCCTTGGTCAGCACCTGATTCGGCACTCGCGCCGGCCAAAACGACGGGACGTACGGATCGTAGGACTTGTCGTAGCCGGAACGGCAACTCGCCGTATCGGTCTGCCATGGAACGGCCATCCACCGCGTGATTCCGCCCGCCTGTTGGCCGGCCAAAGGACCGTTGGGAAGACCTAATGCGTCGCTCGTGAATACCTCGCTCGGATTCGGGGCAATCCAACCGTCCGGGGCGTGCAAGAAGCGAAACGGCGCCATATACATGCTCGCCGACCTTACCGGCCAAGTCATCTCGCAGCCGGGGTGGAAAGCGTCGGCCAGACAGAATTCGAGCGCCGCTTGCGTCAACACATCGCCGCGCTGCCCGAGCGGCACTTCCGACAGATCCGCCGGTGGGCGGCTATTCGGATCGTAGTCCTCGATGAAATTGCCTTCGGCCCACTCCTCCAGCAACGCCAGCTGAGTCTCCGTAAGCATTGCGTTTTGTCGCGGCGTTTTAGCGGCCGGTATCGCCATGGCATCCCCGTACAGCCAAGGCCAAGGCTTGGGCGACCAGGCGTCGACCTCGTAGTTGCGGAACTGCAAAGCCACCGTACGTCTCAGTTCAACGTACGCTCCGCTCGCGCTCGACAGGCGAGCCAGCGTTTCGGGGCTCGTCAAATCCACCGCGCCTTTCCACCCAAAGCCCGCGGCAAAACCGGCGTTGACCCACTGCAATCCATTGAGCCGCTCGAAGATAGGCAAAATCTCTTTCGTGAAGCTCGGCCGATCGGGCATGGGCAGCGAGCCATTCGTGATGGCGACGTCGCGCATCAAGTCCCACATCGTGCGAACGGACTTGCGCTGCGGACCGTAGTTCGGAGGTGCCACCACTACCCACGCAGGAGTCACCAGCAGCGACTGCCCGTCGTATTCGACGCTTGCCGTGACCGGGCCGTCGGAAACATCGTCGTGCCATCCTTCGTTGTTGGCAAACGTGATCGCTCGACTCCCGTCGTAAGACGCCGATACGCCATGGCCACCCAAAACGATCAGATTCCCCTGCTCGTCCGTCCTGATCTCGCCGAGATAAACGCGCTTGCCCATGAATTGGCCGTCGTCGAAACGTTGGGGCTTGGCCGACTTACCCTGCACCTTGCACGGTTTCGGTGTGATGGCGAGCGAAGCACGATCCTTCACGCCCGGATTGCGCAGCGTCGTAGGCGGCGCCGAGGCGGCCTCGGGAATATCCTGGGCCAGTTGAAACCCATACCAAGCCGCCTTCGTGTTCGCGAGTTGCACTTGCCATTCGATCTTGGCGTTCGATGCATCGAGTTCTTTGACGATTTCGCCCTTCGCGTTCACACCGTAAACGTGAAAACGCGCTGCCTCGCGCTTGAGCCGCTTCTTCTTGTCGCGATAAAAGCCTAGGGGACGAGCAGGCGGGTTCGGCACCTCGGGCCCGACGAACCATTCGTCGGGGCTGGTGCCGACACGGGCCACGCCGATCGACGGATAGATCACTGCCTTGACGATGCAGGTGTCGAGCGGCGCGGATGAAGCGGATGCGGGGCGCGGTGCCGAAGGATCCTCGAGCGGCTGTCCATTCGCCTCATGCCGAGCACGTGCCCCCGCCGCGTAGACGATTTTGCGCGCTTCGGCGATCGAGCCGACAGGCCGCTGCGATTCGGGCACTCGCCAAATATTGAAACTCAATCCTTGGCCGTATTCCGCCTGCCCACGAGCGCAGATATCCTGACGCGGCAGGATCAGCGTGCCCACCTGAACATACGGACTTTGCGATTCGGGCCACTCCACGGTTGCCTTATCGAGCGGCATCGACTTCGCATTCGTTCGCACCTGGACCATGAAGCGGAAGCGGTACTCGCGCTCCGCGAGACGCCGGCGCATATCCACCGCAAGATAATCGCTTTCGTTATTGGCCACGTTCTCCGGCGGCGTTTCCGGTTCTAGCCGGTACTTTACGTACTGCTTCTCGCCCGCGTGGAACGGCAGAATCGCCCAGTAATTGGCGGTGAGCACGCTGCCCTCCACCTTGGCCATCGCCTTTAAAATCCGATTCGTTTCGGGGTGCTGCTTCAGGTACCCCGGATAATCGTTGGCGACAACGCCCGCGTAGGTGAACGCCACCATTTCCTCCGCGGTATCGACGAAGAACACGGGGTGGTTCTGCATGATGAAGTCGCAGGTGTCGCCGTCGTCGCCCAGAGCCTTCGGACCTGGCACACCAAACAACTTGATGCCGATACCAAGCGTCGAAGCCAGATCCGGCAAATTGGGCGCGGTGTCGCTGGAGAATCGCACCCACGCATCGAGTCGATCGCGAGAGAAAACACCGACTTTCAAATCCTTGGGAATCCGCTCGAGCATTTCGAGCCGGCCGTGAGCGACCCCATGCAATTTGCGGAATACCGCTCGCTCGGCCGGCCGTTGACCATTCTTAATGCGGCGCTCCTGCGCCACATCCACGAAAAGTTCAGTCAGGCGATCCGCGCTTTGATTGCGCTGGGTAAAACAGGGGGGAATGACGTTTTTGTTCTTCTCCATGTTTTCCTCGGAATGTCTCCATCGCGTTTATAAGCCCGCGCTGCCTCGATAGGTAACGTTCGATGGTATTACCTACTCGGCATATGCGGCCCCGTAAAAACTTTCGGCACTGCAGGCGCCGAAAGTACCGCCGTGGAAGCATACCAATTTATTGAGAAACGAGGTAAGCGTCGATGCGCTGCAGCGCATCAACGCTTACCTTATTGCCCCGTCGAGTCGATTGTCGATTGCGTTACTTCGTTATTTCTTATCGCCGGCGGAATCGTCGAGCTTCAATCCCTCCATTTGTTGTCCGAGGTCCTGCGGGCGGGCATGCTTATGCACGGCGCCCGGGTCCATACCGAGCTTCCGAGCCATTTCCGCATGCGCATGGACGCAGTTCGCTTCATCCGCGCCGCTCGTCTCATAGTGGGGCATCATCGGCTGCTGTCCCGCATCGCGAAGGATGGCGGCTTGCTCCGGCGATAGCGTACCGTGATCGATTATCTTGGTCGACGCATTGCGCGGAAGCGTCTTGTCGCTCCCATAGTCGATAGCGGGGCCCTTCAAACCGGGTACGTTAAACGGTGTACCGTCGGGAAGCGTTCCTTTGACCCGAGTACGCTCCGTTGCCGGCAAATCGGTGCGGCGCGAATGTCCGTACGATTCTTGCAATCCGGGCGTCGCCGCTCGCTCTTCTTCTGTCGTTTGGTATTGGATATGACCGGGGTCGGTCACTTTTCCGTCCTTCATTTGCGTCGGAGCCACGACCGTACTAAGAGGGCGACGGCCTAGACCTACCAAGCGCGGGTCGGACGGCATGGCGGGACTTTGAGTCGTCGGCGACGTGCTTGCGGCGGTTTTTGCCGCGTTTGCGGCGGTCGTGGTTGCCGCCGAGGCATTAGTGCGCGCTGCTGCTGCTCTGAGTCCGTTAAGCATCGGATTTCTCCTTCGATCGATTAATACCGTTAATGACTTCGGCCTAATGGCTGCAGTGAAGGTTATCGTCGTGCGGACAATGGGGAGCGAGCGATGCGTACTTGGGTAGTGGATTGCGAAGCTGCGGCCGTTGCCGTATTCGAGGCCGCGCTGCCGGTTACCGGCGTTACATCGCGTAACGTCGATCGTGCGGGCGCGTTAACCGATCCTTAAGCTTGATCGACCAAACTGCTCATACAGGCTGTGGCCAATCAGTGCCCACGGCTACTCATGTAAGAGGAGGTACCGATCATGAAGTCCCCGTTTAGAGCGCTTGCTGTCACCGTGATGCTGCTGCCCGCCGCGGCGTTTGCTCAATCCCAAACATCGAACGAGCCGCCGACGCACGCGCAGGTCATGAACCAACTGACGCAACTCAGGCAAGCCGGATACAAACCGAGCAAGATCCACTACCCCGCCGACATCCAAGCGGCACAGGCACGCGTTGCGGCGCAAGGCGGCACCACGGCCACGTCGGCCAGCGGGTTCGGGGGCACAACGGACGGGGCGATGCAGTCGGGCTCGACGATGCAGTCGGGCTCAACCATGCAGCCGAACAGTAGGAAATGGCGTTCGATGTTCGCGCATCACTGACACCCGAACGTAAGACAGCGCGGCGGAGCACCGGGCACGCAACATGCCCCGCTCGGCGTTGCCTGCGTTCCGGTCCGCGCTTTCGATGAATCGATCGCCTCGCGCGTTGCAGTATCGTCAAGAACGATCGGGCTCGTCGCGCGGCCAAATCCGGTCGATGGCGTCGATCTGAGGCGGCTTATGGATCATCGAAATCAATTCGCGCTCGCCCGTCGCGCTTTGTTCGAGCGTCGCGCGCAGCCCGAAGTTGATGCCGGGGCTACTCTGCCGCCCCACCCGCTCGTAGACCTTGAATTCGACGGGCAGCCACGAATCGGGCCGAGCGAGTAGTTCGGCGTAGTCTTGCTCCCACTGCGTGATCTCTTGCTCGCCGGCACCGTTCGCACGCAGTGCGGCAGCACGCTCGGCATAGGCATCGAGCCCCTTCGCCGCATGCTCGCGCAAACGAAAGCGGTGAAACAATATTTGGTTGTCCTTATGATCGGCCTTGACCTGCGCCAAGTGCGATTCGATTCGCTCGCGGCCGCGGGCCAGCAAGGCATCGCGATTGGCGCCTGAAGGCATCGCCGGATTGTCGGGGTCTAGACCGAACATCAGCGCCCAGCGCTCGTCGTTGCGAATGGCGTGCGCGTAGTCGTCGAAATGCGCAAACTCGGTATCGGCATATGACACGCGATGCACGAGCTTTCCCTCTTCCCTTACGAGCGACATCTTGGCGACATGCTGGCGATCGCGGATGCGGTAGCGCACCATCGGGAAGTCGCTCGAGAGCAAACCGAAATTGACGAGGCCCTCCGTGGCATGCGGCGAATCGCCTAGGCTCGTGCTGAGCCCCGCGCTCGCGATGTGCCGCCCGCCACGGCCGCTGCGATGACTCTCCACCGCTGTCGTACCGCCCGTGTCCACACTGTCGGCGACGTTTTTGGAGGCGTAGTCATAGGCATAGCCGAATTGCGGTCCCAGGCGCGCCGACACCTCGCCAACCGAGGCTTTGAAGCTGACACCGCCCGAAACGTTCACGCCGTGTCGTCGCTCGTTCTGATGTTGTTCGTTCCAGACCACGGAGAAATCGTCGTTTTCGATGAAGCGTTGGGCCAACGCTTGCCATGCCGTTTCATCGTCGGTGAGGTCGCGATCGCGCGCATGGTCGAACATGAATGCGTTGACCGCAACCATGCCTCTTTGCAGACGTTTATCGTCGAACCCGCTGCCATCGGCTTTCATGCGGCGCGCGACGATCAGGGAAAACGCATTGCGGTTCAATCGATCGGTCTGATAGGCAACGACGTTGGCCGTCACCCCGGCGCGAACGATAAGATAATCGCCGCCCACCTGAACGCCCGCCCCCGCATCGAACGCAACCCGGTCTTGCGAGCCGGCCGAAAAATAGAAGCAAGCGGTACGACGGCCGTATTCGGCGAACGCTTGCCGCCCGCCGCGCACACGCAGGTTCAAGCGCGGCGAAACCACGATGCCGCCCGCGTGCAGTAGCTTGCCCACGTTGGATGAAAGGCCCGCGGTACTGATCCCTACTTGCCCGCCGTCGACGAGTACGACCTTTCCCCCTGATTTCATCGTGTCGGCCAATTCGTCGAGCGCCGCTTTCTGCGCTTCGGCCGAAAGGCCCTTGGGCTTGATGGGCGCCGCACGGGCGATGCGCTCGATCGTCTTCCAGTCCGCGGCGGCGGCCTCCTTCGCGCCTGGATAGCGCTTGGCCAAAGCGTCGAGTTTGTCGATGTCGAGCGTCGCGCCGCCCTTCGCCAACTGCGCGCGCAACGGCGCCCATGCACGCTTGCCGCCGGTTTGCGAGGCGCGTCTGAGCGTCGTCGTGAACCGGCGCAGCGCCATCCATGCTTCCCGCTGCGCGGGCGGCGCCGCAGCCGACGGAATCGGCAACCGCGCGAACGTCTCCCTGACGTTCCTCGCGATCGCATCGAAGTCTTCATCGCCGAGTTTCTCGCCGTATGCGAGGCTTGGGCGACTTGCCCAATGGGCAATCTCCGCCCGCTCGACCAAAACCGAGACCGCATCTGTGCCCGTCTGCGTCATTCGACGGACGATCGCCTCGAGTGAGCGCGTAGCATCGGCGTCGGAGCCGTCGGCGCCGCGCTCGGTCGCAAGGGCCTCGACCGCGGACTGCGTAGACGCTTGCAAGGCCGCGCGCTCTTTTTCGACGATGTCGAGGTGCGCGCTATGAATGCCCTTGCCCAAGACGGCAAACGCACTCTTTTGCTTGCCGACGACGCGCGGCAGCGCGCTCTTCCAACGCGAGTCCGATGCGCGCGGGATCGACGTATCGATCGTCTTGAACAAGCGGGACTTGACCTTGGCGAACGCGGTGCCGGGGCCATCCGTCATATAGCCGTTGCGTCCGGCGAAGACCGCGCCCGTCTCTTCCGGCGTCAGCGCCGCCAAGTTGCCCGTCCGCCACAGTCTGCTCGCGCCCAGGGCCATCGTGGCCAGATGGCGTTGAGTGGGATCGGCGGCGGGATCGACGAGCCAGCGCTGAGCTTGCCGTGTAATCTCACTCGGGCTTGGATCGCCGTGCGACGCGCGAACGATCGCATCGCCCGCGCGCAACAATACGCGCGGGGCGTATCGCACACCGTCGCCCTGTGGCCAGCTCGAGCCCGCTACGCGGCGCAACGCCTCGTAGCCGCTGCTCGTTCCCGCCATGAGCTGGGCCGCACGCCATGCGCAGCGCTCCGCGTTCCGTGCCATCGTCGTCGTCGCTGGTGCCGGCCTGGAAAAATCCAGACCTAGCTGGAGGCGATCGAGTACGGCGTCCGCCAAGGCGGCGTCCCCTCCCGTTGCCGATGCGATCGCATCGGCGCAAGTCATTGCGTCGGCATAGGGGAGTTCGCTCGCCGCCGCAACGGGTCCGCCAAAGAGTTCGGCGATCCGCGCGCATAGCGCTCGGGGGTCCGTCGGCGTATCGGGCGTCGGCGCATCGGGCGATGCGGCCGGATTCGACCCGGCGGCACGAAAGCGCTTCGATGCTTCGGCCAGAAAGGCCGCCTCATCGCTCAATGCCCGGCGCGCGCGCGTATGCGCCGCGTCCGCGGCCGGAGCCGGGCCGGATGGAGCGAACGACTCCATGACACGACCCATATCCGCATCGGTACGATGCGAGGAAGTCGCGGCGCTGAGAAACGTTTCGCGGCCGGGAGGCGGCGACACGGGCGGCGTCGAACCGGTCGAGCTAATCAAGCTAGTCGAGCTCGACGAACTCAGCGAACTCGTCTCCTTCGAGATCGGTGTCGCGAATGCCTTGCCGAAGCGGCGGCCGCTGTAAAAGGGGCTGCTGACTTCGAAATCGCGCGTCCCGAGATCGCGCAGCTTCGCGGGTAGCCGCTTGAGACCATCGCCGAAATGCGCCGCTCTCGCCCGGACCGTGACTGCAGGCGTGGTCTCGCCGGTCGTCTCCCCGGCTCGCTGCAATTCCCTCAGTTCATGTGCCGGCGACCTGCTGCGCGCCCCAGTCGTCCTGTCCATGGCGTTCGCTCTCCGAGCGGTTGACGTCAGGGCAGTTTCAAATCCGAGTATGACCTCCTGAAGCAACTAGCGAAGCGCGGTCGCGTTTTGCGAATGAGAAAGAAGCCGCGCCCCGACGAGAAGGCGATGGGGCGCGGCGAAGCCGCCTGCATCCGAGGACGAATTCAATACCAAGCAGGCGGCGACACGGCGTTGGGCGATCCGTGTCGTGAGAGCTCGTGTGCTTTCGGTGCCGAAAGCGACAAAATAGAGCCAGTCGATGTATTGCAAAAATGCAACGATCAACATTACTACGTAGATTACCGAAAGATAGGACCTGCAGAAACTATCAAAGTTAATAGGTGTCGTAGAAACGATCTCGGCGAAATAGACAAACGTGTCCGTATTTTCACTTTACCCGACCGTAGGGGGTTGAGAGCGCGCCGGTATCAAGTATCATCCCTAGGCTGCTTCCGGCGGCGCGTCATTCATTCGGCCGGTGGCGTCCGCTCCGCTCGCTCATTCGATCTCCTTCGTTCGAACAGTAAATACCAAAAGTCTCAAATTCAAAATATGAACTCGATATCGAACCAAGCCCCAATGGAATTGGGCAAACAATCCAAGTACGAATCCACCTACAATCCCGACAAGTTGTTCGCCATTCCCCGTTCGATCAAGCGCGCGGAAATTGGGATTACCGGTGCGTTGCCGTTTTTTGGCGTCGACGTATGGAATCACTACGAGGTGTCCTGGCTCACGCCGCGCGGGGTCCCGCGCGTCGCGATGGCCACGATCGTCGTGCCGTGCGCTTCGCCGAACGTAATCGAATCGAAGTCGATGAAGCTGTACTTCAACACGTTCAACAACACGCGTTTCGAAGAACAAGCCGAAGTCGAACGCATCGCCGCGCTCGATTTGTCCCGTTGCGCGGGTGCCGCCGTTGCCGTCACACTCGAGCCGCTCGAGCGCGCCTCGGCGCTACGGATCGGCATGCCGGAAGGCACGTCGATCGACGAGCAAGACGTCGTCATCGACCATTTCACCGTCGATCCGCAGGTGCTGACGACGCACGACGAGCACGTCAGCGAGACGCTGTACTCGAATCTGTTGAAATCGAATTGCCTGGTGACCGGCCAGCCCGATTGGGGCACCGTGAGCATCGCCTACGAAGGCCCGCGTATCGATCGCGCGGGGCTGCTCAAGTACGTCGTATCGTTCCGCGACCATGAGGAATTTCACGAACAGTGCGTCGAGCGCATCTTCAAGGACATTCAAGCGCACTGCGCGCCGGCACGGCTAACCGTTTCCGCGCGTTATACGCGCCGCGGCGGAATCGACATCAATCCGATCCGCGGCAGCGAGCCCGTGCAACACGTTTCGAACATCCGCTTGATTCGTCAATGACCCCTGCGAGCGAACCGAACATGGAAAACGCTTCTCACGAAATCGAGGCCGTGATCGAGCCCTCGTCGGAAAATGCTGAACCGCTGGTCCTCGTGCGCGTGCGCGATTCGGGCACGACCTTCAAGATGTCGCCGCGCGAACTCAATAAGAAGACGTGGCTCGACAAGTTCTCGCGGGAAGACGTCGCGCACATCGGCTTTCTGAACGCGGCAACCTACACCGATCAACTCGTGCCGCTGTCGTATTTCCCGACGCGAAAGCACCAGTTGACGCCCGCCGTGCTGCTGCTCGCGCTCGTCTACGTCGGCTTCTTGATGCTATCGAACGTTACCGGCGCGCGCGTCATCGAAGTGAAACTCGGTTGGCTTCCCGTGTTCGGGCCCACGGTGGTCGGCATTCCGGCCGCCTTGATCGCGTTTCCCATGACCTACGCGTTCAGCACGATCATCACCGAAGTCTATGGATTTCGTGTGAGCCGCATGGTGATTTGGGGCGGCCTCGCCGTCAATTTCATGTTCGTGGTCGGCACCTGGCTCTTATCGTTGCCGCCGGGGCTTCCCAGTTGGGAAGCGCAAAACCCGACGCTCGCCGCGGCCTATCCGGCGCTCGCGCTGGAATTCGCCCGCACGTTCGTGGCCTCGACGGTCGCTTATTTCTGCGGCGAATTCATCAACACGACCTTCCTCGCCAAGCTGAAAATCGCGACCTCGGGCAGCTATTTATGGGCACGCGTCGTATGTAGCACGTTCGTCGCCATCGTGATCGACAGCATCTTGTTCTGCACGATCCTGTTCTGGGGTAGGCTGCCGCGCGAAGTGGTATTCACGATGATCGGCATTCAAATCTTCGTGAAGTTGATTTACGAACTCGTGCTGCTACCGGCGGTGGCGACCGCGTCCGTACGGTTGAAGCGAATCGATAAGATCGACTACTACGACTATCACACGAACTTCAACCCGTTCTCGTTCAGGGATTGATCAAGCGCGACTCGGTGACGATGCCGAGCAAAGCCACGTCTTCGCTCAATGCATTGACCATCTCGGAGCGCTTCGGGTTCAGGCTCTTGAGCCAGGCGAACTCGCCGTCCACCACCACGCGATGTAGCGCGGGCTCGCCGCCATGTACGACGGCGGCGGCGACCTGCGCGTCGCGAAGGCCGATGCCGGGCTCGACCACCACGATCGATCCCTCGCGAAAGCGCGGCGCCATGGAGGGCCTCGTTCGTACGGCGAACGTCCCGGGTCTGCGCGGCGTATCGACGGTGAGCCATTGCGTTTTGCGCGCAACGTCGCGCTGACCGCGCGCGAATTCCACCACTTCGTCCCAACCGAGAATCGGAATGGGATAGGCGCGCTCGCTCTGCAGTAAATAACCGACAGTGGATCCGAGCGCATCGGCGATCGCGAGGATGGTGCTGATGCGAGGATCCTCGGTTTCCATCGACAGCACGCGGCTCAGCGTCCCGGGCGACACGCCGGTCCTACGCGCCAAATCCGCGTCGTTCATGCCTTGCTGACGCATCAACGCGCGGATCCGCTCGACCATCAAGCCGGCCCTTTGCCTCGTGTCCATCCCGTGCTATCCCCCTGGCGAACGCTCGTCGTTGGTTTTGCCTTGGCCCACATTGTAGAGACCGTAAGCGCTCATTGCGACACGCGCGGGAACATCTTGCAAAGGTCCAGCGAGACCTATTCAGTGGGGCGTGCAAGCGCCTCGTCCGGATGCTGCCAACCTCGCAACCGGCTCAACGACGAGAGCCAACGCTGAACGTGCGGAAACTCCGCTTCTGCGATACCGGCCTGTGAAAGCCAGAAGAGATACGCCGAGCAACTGATATCGGCGATGGTCGGTCCCGCCTGCAATAGGTATTCGGAAGACGACAGAAACTGGTCGAGCGTGCGCAAATCCGCCATTGCCCGACCTCGCAGATAAGACATGACATCAGGCGGCTGCTCGTCCCACCGCAGGGAAAAGCGCAGATTAGGAACGCTGAAGCCAATCCGGTTCGTTTCCCACGACAGCCATTCGAGTACGGACTGCCACTGCGAAGACCCGCCGCCGAACACGCCGAACTTTTGCGCCAGATAAACGAGGATCGCGTTTGACTGGCACATCGCCCGCCCTTCATCGACGAGCACGGGAACCTCGCCGAACTTGCTCGCGGCGACGAAGTCCGCGGGGCGCTTACTCCTCGGCGTGTTTAGGTCGATCCACCGATATTCGTGCTCCACGTTCGCCAGTAACAAGAACGACCTGACTTTATAGGAGTGACCGGATTCCGAGTTCCCATAGAGCAGCATGGAGATTTACGCCCCCGTTACCACATCGGCGGGTTGACGTTGCAGCAACGCCAGCAGGCCGGCGATCTCGTCGCGCATCTTGCGGCGATCGACGATCATGTCAACCGCACCCTTTTGCTGCAGGAACTCGGAACGCTGGAAGCCTTCCGGCAATTTCTCGCGAACGGTTTGCTCGATGACGCGCGGCCCGGCGAAGCCCACGAGCGCCTTCGGTTCCGCCATCACCACATCCCCCAGGAACGCGAAGCTGGCCGACACGCCACCCGTGGTCGGATCAGCCAAGACCGAGATGAAAGGCAGCTTCGCGTCCGAGAGCTTCGTCAGCATCATGGTGGTTTTCGCCATCTGCATCAACGAAAGCAGACTTTCCTGCATGCGTGCGCCGCCCGAAGAGGCCACGCAAATGAACGGCACCTTCTCTTCGAGCGCATTTTGCACCCCACGCACAAAACGCTCGCCAACCACCGAGCCCATCGTTCCGGCCATGAAAGCGAACTCGAATACCGCCACCACCACGGGCAACGTATGAATCGCCCCGCCCATCACCACGAGCGCATCGGTTTCGCCCGTTTCGTTCATGGCTTGCTGAATGCGCTCGGGATATTTGCGGCTGTCTTTGAACTTGAGTGCGTCGACGGGAACGACTTCCTGGCCAAGCTCGTAACGGCCTTCCTTATCGAGCAGCCCATCCAGGCGGGCACGCGCGCCGATCCGCATGTGATGGTCACACTTGGGGCACACGTTCAAGTTCGCCTCTACGTCGTTGCGGTACAGCACGGCCTCGCACGACGGACACTTGACCCACAACCCTTCAGGAATCGTCTTGCCACGCGTTTTCGGATCAGTCTGTTTGATCTTCGGTGGCAACAGTTTATCGAGCCAACTCATTCGCCACTCCTTCGTTATTTTTCATTGACCAGTATGTTTCATCGAGGACGAGCGGCATTCGACCACGCTCGAAGTGCGGCGACCCGACAGCGACACAATTCGCTTCGGCCGCCACACGAGTCCTCGAGAAAATCGAGCCAACGATTATACCGCTTCTCTCTACTGGCTAGACGCTTGTACACCGGCAGCCCGGTCGTGCTTTTCTATCGCCTGGGCGGTAACTGGCGTGAACACATTCACGAGGTTGCCATCGGGATCGCGGAACAAGACGGAACGGTTGCCCCACGGTTGCGTGGTGGGCTGCTGTACGACCTGCGTGACGACGCTTTTCAGATTGTCGAAATACCGATCGACGTCCGGCACTCGGAACTCGATGATGACCGACCGGTTGTGCCCACCCTCTGCCGCCCCCGCACCGAACAACGTCATCGTGCGCGTGCTGCCGATCGCCAACGTGGCCGTGGCCGTCGAAAGCTCGGCGAATTCGCTCGTGTACCAAGTGGCCGCAAGCCCAAGCTGCTCATAGAAACGCACGAGCCGCTCGATGTCGTCGGTGATGATGCGCGTGGAAACAAAATTCATAGTCGTGTCCGAGAGTCGTTGTTGAATACCTTGAATGGGTGCCGTGCCGATCGGTCGGTTTGACGACGAGCGCCACGGCCGACGAATCCTACTCAGCGTCTACTGCCAACGTTTTGTCAGTAGACATGCGCCACTCGAACCCCGCCAGTCCCTATCGCGAAAATGCGATTCGCCTCTTGAATTCCCACACTCTGATATTTTCATCTCCAACAGTCCATTAAACACCCCGGTCTTTCAAATAAAGAATCGAACATGCGTTGAAATGCAATTAATTCGAATGCTAGGCTTTCCGCGGTAGCGCTGGTTGTTACTCGAACATCGAACGAATCGGGTGATGAAACTATGGATTTCTCGACCGCGCCGAAATTGACGCTAGCGCATTCGACGATTTTGGAAACAGCACCGCTCGAGGTGGCGACCATTGCCTCGACGATCGGTTACGCCGGCATCGACCTTCGCCTACATCCCGGCGTACCGGGATCGAGCTTCAATTCATGGCCTGGCGTCACGTGGCTTCGTTCGACGACGCGCTCGATATCGTCGTTGCGGCGGGACAGCCGAATGGTTCGGTCCTCATCGACGCACTGCACTTATGGCGCTCCGGCGGCTGCGCGCTCGACCTATGCATCGCTCCGCCCGGCGCCATCCGCACGTTGCGGCTCTGCGACGCGGGTCCGATCGCCCCGGCGTCCATGCACGCGCGCATCACGGAAAACCGCTCAGGGCGGCTCATGCCCGGGATCGGCACGCTGCCCCTCGGTGAACTACTGCATGAGTTGCCGGAACGCACGACGATTTCGCTCGACGTACCGATGAGCCGCTTCAACGACCCCGAACGGCACGCGCGCAACATCTACGCATCGGCCCGGCGTCTGATCGATTCGACGTCTGAAGCGAGGCAAGAGCGCCGCGCCGCCATGCACAGCGCCGCACCCGCCTATGATGCGAAGCGCGCGGAGGGCCACGTTGAATCGGATGCACCCGTATAGCGCACTGTCATGCAACGGCGCTAAACTCGGACATCTCTCCCGCGGAGCGCCATCATGACCGAACTCGATCCCCAGCGGACCTTCCGTGGGCTGCCGCTCACTCCGGAGCAAGATGCGGAAATCCGGCATTACATCAAGGTCTGCAAACAGCATGGCAAGCCTTGGGACACGCCGGAGCTCGACGCGATGTTGCGCGATATGCTCGAGCCGCCCGGCGAGGACGAGATCGGAGACGATTTCGACACCGGCTTCGGCAGCGCACGCACCGCGGCCGAACGCGCGCAATTTTCGGTCGAAGACGAAACGAACCCGTTCGAAGCCTCTGAGGAATGGCACGCTGCGATGGAATCCGAAACGATGAAAAGGCTAGATCATTAAACCGCTTACCGTTTCCTCCGCCACGCCCGTGCGCGGGCGCGGCGCGCTCGAAATCCTCGGTGTTTTTCTGAAGCTCGGGCTGACCTCTTTCGGCGGGCCCGTCGCGCACTTGGGTTACTTCCGCCGCGAATTCGTGGAACGCCGCCGCTGGCTCGACGAAGCCACCTACGGCGATCTGGTCGCCCTCTGCCAATTCCTGCCCGGCCCGGCCAGCAGCCAAGTCGGATTCTCCGTCGGCCTGCTACGCGGCGGCTGGCTTGGCGCGCTCGCGGCCTGGTGCGGCTTTACGTTGCCGTCCGTGGCGCTGCTGCTGGCGTTCGCCGCCTTTGCGCCCGACTTGAAAGGCACGATCGGCCAAGGGCTCGTGCACGGCTTGAAACTGACGGCCGTGGCCGTCGTCGCGCAGGCGGTGTGGGACATGGGGCGGCGGCTGTGCCCCGACCGGCGGCGCACCGCGGTCGCCATTGCCGCGATCGCACTGCTCAGCGCCCTGCATACCGTCTACGCGCAATTGATCGTCATTGCATTGGGCGCACTGGCAGGCCTGGCGCTATACGGGCGCGATCCCGCATTCGATGTGCGCGGCGTCCCCGGCCACATGGCAACGCTCGACCGGCGCGTTTCCCATTCGGCCGGAATCGTCGCCCTCGTCCTATTTGGCGTGCTGTTGGCCGGGCTCCCGGCGATGCTGCGTTTTTCGCCGATGCTGGGCGGTGGCCTAGCCGAGCAGGCGCTCGCATCGTTCGACGCTTTCTTCCGCTCGGGTGCCCTAGTCTTCGGCGGCGGCCATGTCGTCCTGCCTTTGCTGCAACAACAGCCGCTCATTCACGCCACGGTCGGCCAGAACGAATTGCTGGCCGGATATGGGGCCGCACAAGCGGTGCCTGGACCGCTATTCAGCTTCGCCGCGTATCTGGGGTGGATGATCGCCGGCGCGGGCGGTCGTCTCGCGGGTGCCGTACTCGCCACGGTCGCGATCTTTCTACCGGGGCTGCTGCTCGTCGTTGCCGCGCTGCCGCATTGGCAAGGCTTGCGCGCGCGCCGTTCGACAGCCGCGATGTTCGCCGGCGTGAACGCAGCGGTCGTCGGTTTGCTCGCCGCCGCGCTCTATTCGCCGGTATGGACGAGTGCCGTGCACGGGCCGGCCGACTTCGCGATCGCCGCGGCCGGATTGCTCTTGTTGGTCAGATGGAAAACGCCGCCGCTGGCAGTCGTGGCGCTCTGCGCGGCGGCAGGGATCGGCACTGCCGTTTGGATGGCCTAAAAGGGAACCGGCGCGCCCCGCTGCACGAGCGGCGATGACGCGCCGGTATCGGCTCTGCCGGAGCCGTTACGTTACTTCGGCTGCGCGACCGTGCGCAGATACGGCTTGAGCGTCTTGAACCCTTGCGGGTATTTCTTCTTTGCTTCCTCGTCCGACACCGACGTAGGAATGATCACGTCGTCGCCCGGACGCCAATTCGCGGGCGTCGCCACTGCGTGCTGTGCGTTGACCTGCAAAGCATCGAGCAAGCGCAGCACTTCGTCGAAATTGCGGCCGGCGCTCATCGGATAAACGAGCATCGCCTTCACTTTCTTATCCGGGCCGACGATAAAGATCGATCGGATCGTGGCATTGTCGTTAGCCGTGCGCGCGCCGCCGCTGGCGTTCGGGTGAATCATGTCGTACAGCTTGGATACGGTCAGATCATGGTCGCCGATGACCGGAAAATTGACCGCGTGTCCTTGCGTCTCCGCGATATCGCCGACCCACTTTTCGTGATCGCTGACGGGATCGACGCTCAGACCGATCACCTTCGTGTTGCGCTTGTCGAATTCCGGCTTCAAGCGCGCGACGGTACCGAGTTCGGTCGTACAAACGGGCGTGAAATCCTTCGGATGCGAAAACAGGATCGCCCAGTGATCGCCGATCCAGTCATGAAACTTGATGGTGCCTTCCGTGGTTTCAGCAGTGAAATCGGGTGCGACGTCGCCGATGCGGATGGTCATATCGAACCTCCTCGTTTAGTTACGTTGGCAAGCACTGAAAACCCGCTCACGCTCACTGCATGACCCACGTGGGCCTGGCGGGATGAGTTTCGATCAAGGCTCCGAATTATAGACCCCGATGCGTGACATCATCCGCCAACGACGCACCGAAGCGGACACGCCCGCGCCGAACGGGTGCGGCACACCGCGTGCGCTGCACTGCTGCAGTGCGGCAAGTTGGTGCGGCGCTTCCCCCGCGTCGGGCGAAAATACCCGCAAAGCCTTGTGGGTAGTACGTTTCAATCACTTGGCATAGCCTTTGCTTAGTTGTCGCGCGTACCCGGCAACGGCGCCGGGATGCATGCAACGCAACGCGATTGCACGGCGACGGCGGCAAGCACTCAAGCAAGCACACCCTCCCAGGCGCATCGCTCACGCTTCAAGGACAACGGCGTCCCCTCGTGCAACGGCACGAGCGGACGCCGTTTTCGTTGGCGCATGCCATGAAAGCTCATTTTTTGTATCCCGTCGTGCAATGACGCTGCGACCTCAACGATTCAAGGAGTATGCAACGATGAACGCGCCCCGACTCGTCGTAATCGGCAATGGCATGGCCGGCATCCGTACGATCGAAGAACTGCTCGCGCTCGCGCCGAATCATTACGAGATCACGGTCTTCGGCGCCGAGCCGCACCCGAACTACAACCGGATCTTGCTCTCGCCGGTGCTGGCCGGCGAGCAGACGTTCAAAGACATCGTCCTGAACCCGCTCGAGTGGTACCAGGAAAACGGCATTCGCCTTCATCTGGGCAAGAGCGTGTCGCACATCGACCGCAAACGCCGCATCGTCGTGGCCGACGACGGCACCGAAGCACCCTATGATCGTCTGCTCATCGCGACGGGTTCGCAACCGTTCATCCTGCCCGTGCCCGGCGCCAAGCTCAAAGGCGTGATCACCTACCGCGATATCGGCGACACGCAAGCGATGATCGACGCGGCCTCGGTCAAGCGGCGCGCCATCGTGATCGGCGGCGGCCTGCTCGGGTTAGAGGCGGCCAACGGCTTGAAACTGCGCGGCATGGACGTCACGGTGGTGCACCTGGCCTCGACGCTGCTGGAGCGGCAACTCGACGAAAACGCCGGCCGCTTGCTGCAACGCTCACTGGAAGCGCGCGGTCTGCAGTTCCTGCTCGCCAAAGCAACGAGCGAAATCATTGGCAACGAAGCCGGCGAAGTGGCCGGCGTGCGCTTCAAGGACGGCGACGAAATCGAAGCCGACCTCGTGGTCATGGCGGCCGGCATTCGCCCGAATACGGCGCTGGCCGAGGCGGCCGGTTTGCACTGCGATCGGGGCGTCGTCGTCAACGATACGTTGCAAACGTACGATCCGCGCGTCTACGCCGTGGGCGAATGCGTGAGCCATCGCGGCGTTGCCTACGGGCTCGTCGCGCCGCTGTTCGAGCAGGCCAAAGTCTGCGCCAACCATCTCGCGTTGATGGGCATCGGCAGCTACAAGGGCTCCGTACTCTCGACCAAGCTCAAGGTCACCGGCATCGATCTGTTCTCGGCGGGCGACTTCGTCGGCGGCGAAAACACCGAGCAAATCGTATTGTCGGACCCGGCGAGCGGCGTCTACAAGAAGCTCGTCATCGAGGACGACCGCTTGGTCGGCGCTTGCCTATATGGCGACACGGCCGATGGCGCCTGGTACTTCAAACTGCTGCGCGAAGGCCGCAAGCTCGGCGAATTGCGCGACCGCTTGATGTTCGGCGAATCGAGCATCGGCGACGCCGGGGTGCAAGGCCACAATCGCGCCGCCTCCCTCGCCGATTCGGATGAAGTATGCGGCTGCAACGGCGTATGCAAGGGCACGATCGTCAAGGCCATCACCGAGAAGGGGCTCTTCACGCTCGACGAAGTCAAGAAGCACACGAAGGCGGCGAGTTCGTGCGGCTCGTGCTCGGGCCTCGTCGAACAAATCTTGATGAGCACCGTCGGCACGAGCTTCCAAGAAACGCCGAAGACGAAGGCGATGTGCGGTTGTACGGATCGCACGCACGACGAAGTGCGCAAAGCCGTGCGCGAGCACAAGCTGCTCACGCATCGGGCCGTCTACGAGTTTCTCGAATGGCGCACGCCGAACGGATGCGCCACGTGCCGCCCCGCCGTCAACTATTACCTGGTCTCCACTTGGCCGCGCGATGCCGTGGACGACCCGCAAAGCCGCTTCGTCAACGAACGCGTACACGCGAACATTCAAAAGGACAACACGTTCTCCGTCGTGCCGCAAATGAAGGGCGGCGTCACGACGCCGGACGAATTGCGCCGCATCGCCGACGTCGCGGACAAGTACAACATCCCGATGGTCAAGGTCACCGGCGGCCAGCGCATCGATTTGCTCGGCGTGAAGAAGGAGGATCTCGTCGACGTATGGAAGGACCTCGGCATGCAGTCCGGCCATGCTTACGGTAAATCCATCCGTACCGTGAAGACCTGCGTGGGCAGCGAGTTCTGCCGCTTCGGCACGCAAAACAGCACGCAAATGGGCATCGATCTGGAAACCATGCTCGCCAACATGTGGTCGCCGCACAAGGTCAAGCTGGCCGTCTCGGGCTGCCCGCGCAATTGCGCCGAGGCGGGGATCAAGGACGTCGGCGTGATCGCCGTCGATAGCGGCTGGGAGCTGTACGTGGGCGGGAACGGCGGGATCAAGACGGAAGTCGCGCAGTTCCTCGCCAAGGTGAAGACGGCCGAGGAAGTGAAGGAATACACGGGCGCGTTTTTGCAGCTGTATCGCGAAGAAGCGCACTACCTCGACCGCACGGTCCATTACATCGCTCGCGTGGGCCTCGACTACATCAAGCAAAAAGTCGTGGACGACGCCGCCAATCGCCGCGCGCTTTTCGAACGTCTGCTGTACGCGCTCGATGGTCTGCCCGATCCGTGGCAGGCGCGTATCAAGGGACATCAGGAACGTGAATACATTCCTTTGAAAGTCATCGCCTAAGCGCGCGGAACGAACGAGATGGATATGGACATGGATTTGGATATGGATACGACGATCTCCTCGACCTGGACCCACGTGTGCAGCGTGGCCGACATTCCGCGACTGGGTAGCCGCGTCCTGAAGCGCGAGGACGGCGACATCGCGCTCTTTCGCACGGCCGACGACGAAGTCTTCGCACTGCACGATCGCTGCCCGCACAAGGGCGGCGCGCTCTCGCAAGGCATCGTGCACGGCAAGACGGTCACGTGCCCGCTGCATAGCTGGAACATCGCGCTGGAGACGGGTGAAGCGTGCGCGCCCGACGAAGGCTGCACGCTGCGTTTCGCCGTGAAGGTGGATGGCGAAGCCGTGTTCGTTCGCTTCGCTTGATGAGGACGCCGCCGCGATGAAGACCGTCACACGCTCCACCTGTTGCTACTGCGGCGTAGGATGCGGCGTGCTCATCGAAGCCGAGCACGGCCGGATCACGGGCATCGCCGGCGATCCCGATCACCCGGCCAACTTCGGCAGGCTCTGCACGAAGGGGCGCACGCTGCCCCTGACCGTGGCGGATCACGCCGGCCGGGCGCTGCGTCCCGAGTTGCGGCTCACGCGCGACGCGGTGCGCGAGCCGGCCGATTGGACCGTCGCGCTCGATCATGTCGCGGCACGCTTTGCCGACATCATCGAGCGCGACGGTCCCGATGCCGTCGCTTTCTATATCTCGGGGCAGCTTCTGACGGAAGACTATTACGTCTTCAATAAGCTCGCGAAGGGACTGATCCGCACGAACAATATCGATACGAATTCGCGGCTGTGCATGTCGAGTGCCGTGAGCGCGTACAAGAAAGCGCTCGGCGCCGATGGCCCGCCGACTTGCTACGAAGACCTCGAACTCGCGCAAACGGTCCTGTTCGCGGGCAGCAACATGCCCTACGCGCATCCGGTCTTGTTCCGGCGCCTCGAGGAAGCGAAGGCGAGAGACCCGTCGATCAAATGGATCGTGGTCGATCCGCGTCGCACGGATCTGGCCGCGCTGGCCGATCTGCACCTGGCGATCACGCCGGGCACCGATGTGGCGCTGTTCAACGGCATGCTGCATCACATGATTTGGGAAGGCTCGATCGATCCGGCTTACATCGCGGCTCATACGAGCGGATTCAATGAGCTCAAGTCGCTCGTGCGCGGCTATACGCCGAGCATGGCCGCCGAGATTTGCGGCATCGCCGAATCGGATTTGCTGGTGGCGGCGCAATGGTTCGCCGCGAGCCCGGCCGCGCTCTCGCTCTATTGCATGGGCCTGAACCAGTCGAGCCACGGCACCGATAAGAACCTGGCGTTGATCAACCTACACCTCGCCACGGGACAAATCGGCAAGCCCGGCGCGGGGCCGTTTTCCCTGACGGGCCAGCCCAATGCGATGGGCGGGCGCGAGGTGGGCGGCATGGCGACGATGCTGGCCGCGCACCGCGACATCGCCAATGCAGAGCATCGAGCCCAAGTCGAGGCGCTATGGGGTGTGAACGGGCTATCCGCGCGTCCGGGCTTGCCGGCCGTGGATATGTTCGATGCGCTCGCCGAGGGCAAGATCAAGGCCGTTTGGATCGCTTGCACGAACCCGGTCCACTCGATGCCCGATATCGAACGCGTTCGCCGGGCGCTGCGCACGGCCGAATTCGTCGTCGTACAAGAAGCGTTCGAACAAACGGACACGGTGCCCTACGCCGACGTATTGCTGCCCGCCGCCAGTTGGGGCGAGAAGTCGGGCACCGTCACGAACTCCGAGCGACGCATCTCGCGCGTGCGCGCGGCGGTCGAGCCGCCCGGCGAGGCGCGGGCCGATTGGTGGATCGTCAACGAAGTCGCGCGCAGGCTCGAAGCACGGCTATCCGCTCGGCAAAGCGAAGAAGCACCGAACACGCATAATGACGCTGGCTTGTTCCCGTTCGAATCGCCGCAAGCGGTATTCGACGAACACCGCTCGCTCACGATCGGCCGCGATCTCGACATCGGCGCCCTCTCTTACGATGTTCTCGAACGAGACGGCCCGCAGCAATGGCCGTTTCCGGCGGGCCGCGAGCGCGGCGCCGCGCGGCGCTATGTCGACGGAACGTTCGCCACGGCCGACGGGCGGGCCCGCTTTCATGCGCCGAGCTACTTGCCCGTGGCCGAGAGCGTCGATGCGCGCTACCCCTTCCGCCTACTCACCGGACGCCTGCGCGATCAATGGCACGGCATGAGCCGGACGGGCCGTGCGGGCGTGCTGTTCAATCATGCCCCGCAGGCCACACTCTCCATGCGCCGGGAAGACGCGGCACGCCGCGGCTTGAAGGAAGGCGAGCTCGTCACGATCGCCAGCCGCCGCGGCCGCCTCGTGCTGCCGCTCGAGACGAGCGACGACCTCGCGCCCGGCACGGTTTTCGCGGCCATGCATTGGAGCGGGCAATTCCTGGCTAGCGGCGGTATCAACGAAACGACGATCGGGGCCGTCGATCCCGATTCGAAGCAGCCTGAACTGAAGCATGCGGCCGTGCGCATCGAGCCGGCCAAACTGCCGTGGCGCCTGACCGCCGCAAAGCGCGGCGATGTGCTCGCGTTGCGAGCCGCCGTGCAGCCCCTGCTCGCCGAACGCCGTTATGCGTCGATTCGCGTGGAGGCCGACGAATTGATCGTCGTCACCGCCGCCGACATCGATGCCGACGCGGCTTGGACCGAGCGCTTGCACGATGCGCTAGGATTGGCGCGTGGCGACGACCTGCTCGAATATCGCGACCCGCGCCGGGGCCGCACGCAACGCATCGCCTGGGATGCGCATTTCGTCGATGGCTTTTTGCTGACGGGCGACACGAGCCCCGCCGCGGCGCTGATCGAGCAGATCCGCGGCGAGACGCCGTGGGAGGGCCCGCGCCACGCGATCGTTCTGCTTGGCGGCGATACCCCGCAACAGCGCGTTCGCGCGCCGCGCGATCGCGTGATCTGCAACTGCAAGCAAGTGAAGCAATCGCAGATCGAGCAAGCGGTGGCCAAAGGCGCGGCGCTGGACGAGTTGAAATCGACGCTGGGCTGTGGCACTGTCTGCGGCTCCTGCGTCCCTGAAATCAAGCGATTGCTGACCGCGACGACACCGGCTTAGATGTTGCGTATTTTGCTCGTCACCGACACCGAAAAACCCATCGGCGAATTGCGCGAGGCGCTCGCTCGCCTCGGCTACGACATGCTGCCCGAAGCCGCCGCGCCGCATGCGCTGCCCAAAGTCGTCGAGCGCGAGCGGCCCGACGTCGTCATCATCGATACCGAATCGCCGTCGCGCGATACGCTCGAGCACTTGGCGGTCATGAACGAAACCGCGCCGCGACCGGTGCTCATGTTCAGCCACGACGCCAATCAGCAGTTGATCCGCTCCGCCGTCGATGCCGGCGTGACCGCCTACATGGCCGAGGGGCTGACCGCCGATAAGCTCGCGCCGATTCTGGAAGTCGCGCTCGCGCGTTTCGCGCATGAGGAAAAGCTGCGCCAGCGGCTCGCCAAAGCGGAAAGCGAACTCGAAGACCGCAAGACGATCGATCGGGCGAAGCGGCTGCTCATGGAGCGCGGCAAACTCTCCGAACACGACGCCTACGCGTCATTGCGCAAGCGCGCGATGGATGCGGGCGTACGTCTGGCCGAAATCGCACGCCGCGTGCTCGAAGCGGCCGACTCTTCGAGGTAGCAACGCCATGGATATCGCAACGCCGAGCGACGGCGCCCTTGAGAAAACCCATCTGCGCATCGGTTTCGTCGCGCTTTCCGACGCCGCGCCGCTCGTCGCGGCCAAGGTACTCGAATTCGGACATCGCCACGGGCTCACGCTCGAGCTATGCCGTCAGCCGTCTTGGGCGGCCGTGCGCGACAAACTGCTCGCGGGCGAAATCGACTGCGCGCACGCGTTGTACGGCCTCGTGTACGGGATCGAGCTCGGCATCGGCGGGCCGCGCGACGAGATGGCGATCTTGATGGTGCTCAATCGCAACGGACAAGCCATCACCGTATCCACGCCGCTCGCGCGGGCGCTCGATCGGGAGGGCAACTTAAAAGCCGCGCTCGCGACGCTAGGGCGAACACCCGTCTTCGCGCAGACGTTCCCCACCGGCACGCACGCGCTCTGGCTCTACTATTGGCTCGCCACGCACGGCGTGCATCCGCGCGACGATATCGAAAGCGTCGTCATTCCGCCGCCGCGCATGGTCGATGCGCTCGAGCGCGGCACGTTGGACGGTTTTTGCGCGGGCGAGCCGTGGCATGCGGTGGCCGAAGCGCGCGGTGCCGGTGAAACGGTCGTCACGACGAGCGAGATCTGGCCGAATCATCCCGAGAAAGTCCTCGCCTGCCGGCGCGAGTTCGTTAAGCGCTATCCGGCGACGGCGCGCGCGCTCGTGCGCACCATGCTCGAAGCGTGCCGATGGGTCGATGCGCCCGAGCATCGCGAGGAAATCTCGGCGTGGCTCGCCAAGCCCGATGCGCTCGACGTGCCGCGCGAACTCATCGCGCCGCGGCTCACGGGGCGTGAAGGCGGAAAACGCTACTCCCGGGCACCGCTACCGGTCGCGTTTTTCGACGGCGGCTCCGTCAATTATCCGCACGTCGCCGAGGGCCGCTGGTTCCTCGCGCAGTATCGCCGCTGGGGACTGTTGCGCGAGTCCAACGTCTCGGCATCCGATGACGAAGCGATCGCTGCGCGCGTCAACCAAACGCGGCTTTATCGGGAAGCCGCTGCCCTATCCGGCGTGCCGTCACCCGCCGAAGCGCAACCCGGCATCGACGATGCGTGATGCCGGACGGTTTGCCGGTGCATGAACCGGCATCGGTCGTCTTCGAGGTTATTCGTAGGAGCAATCTTCCCGCCTAGCGTCTATCTTAGTTTTCGCGGCGGGCGATATGTCGACGGCAGATCGACAGCCCGCGGCCATCCGGAAAACTGATTGAGCACGAGACATCTCCCACAGGAGGTATGCATCATGTTCAGCGCATTTCTCATTGTCGGACTCCTAATCATCGCAGCGGCAGCGTGTCTGCTCGTCTATACCGCCACGCGACCGAACGAGTTCCACATCGCTCGTTCGGTCACGATCGAGGCCCCGCCCGAAGCCATCTATCCCTTGATCAACGACCTTCGCCGATTCAACGAATGGAACCCCTTTGCGAAAAGCGACCCGACGATCAACCTCACCTACGGCGCATCGTCGGAAGGACGCGACGGGAGCTACGTTTGGAACGGCTCGGGCCGAAGCGGCAAAGGCCGCATGCAAATCACGGAGACCGTTCCCCCGCAACGCATCGCAATGAGTCTCCAATTCGAAAAACCCATGAAGGCGAACAACACGGTCTTGTTCACCTTGAAACCGCAAGACGCCGCCACCGACGTTTCGTGGGAAATGAGCGGCGTCTCGAGCTATATGCAAAAGTTATTCGGCGTCTGCTTCAACATGGAAAAGATGGTGGGCGGCGAGTTCGACAAGGGCTTGAACAGTCTGAAGGTCAAGGTGGAAAAGGGGGATGCGACGGGAGCGGCGTAGCGTTGCGCGAGTGAGCCGCCGAGCCTATGCGGCGTCGCCGCAACGCTATGGCCCGATAAGGGTTGGCACGGATATATCACATTGAGATACAATCTCGGGCTCCCGAGGCGGCGATGCGACCTTTCGCCGCGCTTTCGTCATGTGATCCGAAGAAATACGCCGTGCCTAGTCAAGCCGCCTTACGTTGGTTCGCCAGCTTCGCCCCACAGCCCATCGCCGTCTCGTCGCGCGAACGTCTGCGTGCTTGCCTCGGCGCGCTGCTCGGCATCGCGGCAACCGGCGCGTCGATGCATTGGCTGCTCGGCCCGCAAGCGCAAGTCCCGTTTCTGATCGCGCCGATGGGCGCGTCGGCCGTGCTGCTGTTCGCCGTGCCCGCCAGCCCGCTTGCGCAGCCTTGGTCGTTCGTCGGCGGCAACCTCGTCGCGGCTACGGTCGGTGTGCTCTGCGCCATGTGGATCGGCAATCCCGTCGTCGCGGCCGCTGTTGCGCTCGCGGCCGCCATCGGCGTCATGTTCGCGCTGCGCTGCATCCACCCGCCCTCGGGTGCCGTCGCGCTCACGGCTGTGCTCGGCGGTCCCGCCATTCATGCGCTCGGCCTGCGCTTCGTCATCGAACCGGTGGCCCTGCAATCGGTCGTGCTGCTCGTCTCGGCGATCGTCTATCACACCGCCACGGGCCATCGCTATCCGCACGTGAGCCGCCCCGCCGCGCAGGGTATCGCCGGCGTGACGCGCGCCGATCTCGTAGCGATCGTGCGCGAGCGCGGCGAATTGATCGACGTGGCCGCAGACGACCTCGAATCGCTCGTGCACGAAGCGCAACTCCTCGCCTACGCCCGCAGCTTTCGTGAGCTGACTTGCGCCGGCATCATGTCGCGCGACGCCGTCAGCGTGTCCAGCGAAACGTCGGCCGCCGCCGCGTGGCGACTGCTCGAGCGTCATCGCATCAAGGCATTGCCCGTCATCGACGAAGCGAAGCGCGTCGTCGGCATCGTCACGCGCACCGATTTCGTCGGCCGCACCGCATTCGGGCTGCGCGGCCCGCGCGGCAAACGCTGGCCGCTGTGGCGCAATCCCTCCGAGTCGTACCGCGTCGAGGATCTGATGACGCCCAATGTGCGCACCGTCGATCCGCACTTGCCCGTCGCCGAACTGATTCCGGTATTCGCCCATTACGGACACCACCACATTCCGGTCGTGGACGGCGCCAAGCGTTTGATCGGCATGATTACGCAGTCGGATTTGATCGGCGGGTTGCATCGGCAAACGCAAACGCGCCAGCTTCGCACGGCGTAGGTCCAAAAGACGAAACGCGCATCGCCGCGCTTCGCGTGTCGCCCGCTTACCCGGCCTACCGCTTCGGTAAGCAGTGCTAACCTCGAAATCCTTGACCCAAAAGGCTACGCGGCCATTTATATCACAATGTGATATAATTTACGATTTCATCCTACCCTCGCCTTTCCCATGAAAACAGCCGCCGCAAGCATGCTCGCCAAAAGCGATTTCGAGCAACTGTCGGAGTTCCGCTATCAGATGCGGCGCTTCGAACGCTTCTCCGAGCGCGCCGCGCAAGGCGAAGGCATCACGCCGCTGCAGTACCTGCTGCTGTTGCACGTGAAAGGATACCCCGGCCGCGAATGGGCCACGATCGGCGAGTTGGCCGAACGTTTGCAAGCACAGCATCACGGCGTCGTCGCGCTCGTCTCGCGCTGCGAAGCGCTCGAGCTTGTCAAACGCAAGGTGAGCGAGACGGATAGACGGCAAGTGGAAGTCCACTTGCTCAAAGCAGGCGAAACGGTATTGGCAAGACTGGCGGCATTGCACCGCGCCGAGCTGAAGTCGCTCAAGGGCGCGTTCACCGTGCCGCAAATCGATTTATGACCTTGATAGAGCTATGAGCACCGACCACATCGATCCAAACAAGCGGGACTTTTCCGCCAACGCCCGGTTACCCGGCATCTGCGCATTGGCCGCCGTCATCGGCGTAATGGGCACCATCGCGGCTGTCGTGCTGCTCAAGCTCATCTATTTGTTCACGAACGTGTTCTTTTTCGGCACGTTTTCGTTCGTCAATCACTCGCCGGCCGAGAACAAGCTCGGCGTCTGGGTCGTGCTCGTTCCCGCGATTGGCGGGCTCATCGTCGGCTTGATCGCCCGCTTCGGCTCCGAGAAGATTCGCGGTCACGGTATCCCTGAAGCGATCGAGGCCATCTTGTTCGGCAAGAGCCGTATGTCGCCGAAAGTCGCCATTCTCAAGCCGCTGTCGTCGGGCATCGTCATCGGCAGCGGCGGGCCGTTCGGCGCGGAAGGTCCGATCATCATGACCGGCGGCGCGTTGGGCTCGCTACTCGCGCAGTGCGTGCGGGTCACGGCCGCCGAGCGTAAAACGCTGCTCGTCGCGGGCGCCGCCGCCGGCATGACCGCCGTCTTCGGCACCCCCGTGGCGGCCGTGCTGCTGGCCGTCGAATTGCTGCTGTTCGAATGGCGCCCGCGCAGCTTCCTGCCCGTGGCGCTCGCCTGCGCCGTCGCGGGGTTCTTGCGCGCGTCGTGGTTCGGCGTCGGTCCGCTGTTTCCGCTCGAAACCGCCCCGCCCGGCGCGATCTCGCTCCTCTCGTGCTTGATCCTGGGCGTGGCTTGCGGCGCGTTGGCGTCCGGATTGTCGATCGCGCTTTACGCCACCGAGGATCTGTTCGGCAAGTTGCCGCTGCACTGGATGTGGTGGCCCGCTATCGGCGGCCTCGCCGTCGGCCTCGGCGGGTTGATCGAACCGCGCGTACTCGGCGTGGGTTACGACGTCATCGGCGACTTGCTGCATCAGCAACTCGCGATCAAGGTGGCCGTCGCCATTCTGGTCGTGAAGGCCATCATTTGGGTGATCGCGCTCGGCTCCGGTACGTCCGGCGGCGTGCTCGCGCCGCTGCTCATGCTCGGCGCGGGGCTTGGTATCGTGATGGGACCGATTCTGCCCGGGCATGACACGGCGCTGTGGCCGCTCGTGGCCATGGCCGCTACGCTGGGCGCCACGCTCGGCGCGCCGCTGACGGCCATCGTGTTCGCCTTCGGTCTCACGCACGACGCCAACGCGCTCTTGCCGTTGCTCGCGGCAACACTCGTCGCGCACGGGTTCACGACGGTGGTCATGCGCCGCTCGATCATGACCGAAAAGATCGCGCGGCGCGGCTATCACATCTATCGCGAATACGGCGTCGATCCGCTCGAGCGCCATCACGTCGACGAAGTCATGACGCGCGCCGTCGAAACCATCGATGCGCAGTTGTCGGTAGGCGAGGCCCTGGCCACTTTCTTCGGGCCCAGCCAGACACATCGCGCCTATCCGGTCGTGCGCGGCGATCGACTCGTCGGCATCGCCGATCGCGCGACGCTCGCCGCGTTGGCCGGTGCCGAAAGCGGCGCCCCCGCGCTGACGAAAATCGGCGACGCGCTTGCCGCGAAGTCGGTCACGGTGGCCCTGCCCGGCGAAACGTGCCGGCTGGTTGCGGCCCGGCTTGCCGTGCACGGGCTCGAGCGCGTGCCGGTCGTGACCGATCGCGATTCGATGACGCTTGCCGGGATCGTCTCGCGCAGCGATCTCGTCAAGCCCTCGCGCATGCACTTCGAGGAAGAACAAAAGCGCGAGCGCTTCCGCCGCGTGGCTTGGCGGCCGGTGAAACGCCGCAACCAAGCGTAATCGACTGGGGCTGCGCGCGCGAGGGCACCTCGTTCGCGTGCAGGCCCGTCCGACTGCAGAGTTCCTGTCACGGGGCAGCCCCGTCACGGAACGTTTCTCCCCTTCCTGCTTGCATGACTTCCGCTGCATTGTTCGCGCCCTTGCCCTCGGCGCACAGTGCAGCCGATGCCGGCCGTTGCCGGTTCGTTCGGTTCCCTTTCGAGGACGATCGTCATGCACCTGCCCTTGTTTCTCTTTCGCGCGCGCGAGCGCGGCGCATCGTTGCCCGCGGCGCTCGAATCGCCCGACCCTAACGACACGCTCGACGCCCAGCTCCGCAACGAGTGCGACGCCATGGCGCGCTTCGCGCTGCGCCATGGCCTGCCGGTCGCACCCGAATCGATCGCCGACCTCGCCCGTTTGATTTCGGCCGACACGCCATCGCCCGCGCCCGCCGCCGACGAACCCGACGCGCGGCATAGACTGGCGGCCCTGCACGGCAAACTGGCCGCCGTAATCGCGCCGGCCACGCCTCATGCCGTCTTGCTGCTCGACTCGCACTATCGCAAGGCCCACCCGCTTGCATGGCTCGGCCCCGTGCCGTTGATCCGTTTGCTGAGCATCGCGGCGATCGCGTTTCTCGTCGCCGTCATCGCGACGGGCCTCTCCCCGGATGTTTCGGCCAAAAACATCGAACAAGGTTTTCTCACCGCGAGCGGCACCAGTTTGCTCTGGAACACGCTGTTTCTGATCTTTTGCGCCGGGCTCGGCGCATCGTTCGCCGCGCTATTCCAGGCCCATCGCTACATCGCCGATGCCACTTACGACCCGCGGTACGACGCCTCCTATGGCGCGCGGCTGATACTCGGTGTGATCGCGGGCTTGATCCTCGTCGAGATGCTGCCGCGCGATCTATTCGACAGCGGCGGGATGCGCAGCTTCGGCAAGCCCGCGCTCGCGATGCTCGGCGGCTTCTCGGCCACGGCAGTGCACCGTCTGTTGCAACGATTGGTCGATACGCTCGATGCACTCGTCAAAGGCGATCCGGCGGCCGGTATCGCGGCGATGCGCAGCGCCGAGCGCGCCCAAACCGCGCAAACTCGCGCACAGATGCAAAGCGAGATCGCCGCGAGCCTCGTCGAGCTGCAGCAGGCGCTCGACGATACGGCCTCGACCGACGACGTCAAGCGGCGGCTCGCGGCGCTGACGCGCACGATGCTCGGCGCCGAGCCCATTCGCGGCGGCGCGGCTCGGTCGAATCCGTCGTCGCCCGTCGAGGCCAAGGCGCGATGAACCGGCGCGGTGAGCCGGCTCGATCTCCGTCAGTCGGCGCCCGCGAACGCGGCGCGCGGCAGCGGCAACGGCAGCCGGGTCGCTTCGCCCGAGATGCGCCGGGCGAGCCACAACGCGGCTTCGGTTCGGTTGCTGACGCCGATCTGCCGAAACAGCGCATATAAATGATTCTTGATCGTGCCCTCGGCGACGTTCAGCGCACGGCAGATCTGCTTGTTCGATTTGCCTTCGGCGAGCAGCCGGAGCACTTCGAGTTGACGCGGCGTCAGTCGATCGAGCCGCCGTTCGCCGACGCTCGACAACGTGCGGGCGCAAGGCTCGTCCTCGTCGCGATAGCGAGAAGGCACATAGATCGCACCGGATGCCACTTGCTTGAGCGCGAGCGCGAATTCCTCGGCCGTCGCGTGACGCTCGACGACGCCCGCCGCCCCCGCCAATAGTGCGTCTGCGATAGCATGCCGCCCTCCATTTCGCACGACGAACAGCCATGGCACCGCGCCGAAAACGCTCGGCAATACTTCCGGCCATCCGACCCGAGCCGCCTCGTCATCCCACTCGAGCGTAATGGCATCGATACCATCTCCAATCAACTCGTCGCGCACCCGATAAACATCGTCGGGATTTTCCGCGGACCAGACTTTCCAATCTTTATCGAGCTTCAGGAGTGCATCGGCTACTCCAGCTACGAAAAGGGGCAGACTATCGATCATCAGGACGTTCATTTATGCGCTTCCCTCGGTAGCGAGATGTTCTATTAACGACGCCTAACACATCTCATTCGGTTGCTTTTTACCGCCGTTTTCGTCGGTACGCACTAGCACCGAAGGTCCATGACCGACGTACTAATCCGTAAGGCCCGTGGCAGCGCGGCCCAGCGCGGCGCAATAGTCCTGTGTCTCCGGCCATGACCTGCGGCCCCTTCGTTCGACCACTCGAACCCCGTAATCTGAACGACGTCAGCGTACCCACGCTGCGCCATTTCTAACACGAAGGGGGTTTTCTCATGGATGCAAATTTTATCGGGTCGGTGATCAATGCATTGCCGATGGACCAAATGATTGCCGGCCCCTTGAAAGCGATGATTACGGCGCAAACTCAGGCGGCCAAAAGCTACGCCGATTTTCTGATGCAGGTGTGCATTCAAGACGGCAAAGCGGTTGCGGTCCAGTTCGATTACGACGAATCGCTCGTCGACGAAAATGGTGTCTCCAAGGGCATCGTGCAAAAAACGATGCGCATCCCACTATTGGCGGCAATCGTTCACCCGATTATTGCCATCGAAGAAGGCACGATCGACTTCGAGCTCGAGATCACGCAGTCGGAGAAATCGTCGTCCTCGACGGAAGCCGGCGGCGAATTCCAGGCCAAGCTAGGGTGGGGACCGGTAAGCGTCAGTATTTCCGGGCGCGTCTCGCACAAGTCCGAGCAAACACGCAGCACCGATACGCGCGCCAAATACTCGATCCACACGCAGGTGCGCCGGCAGCCGCCGCCCGAGGCGCTGATGCGCGTCATCGATTTTTTGACCGATGCCGCCACCAAGCCCGTCGTGACCGAAGACAAATCGAAGAATCCCAAGCCGCTCCCGCCGACGCCGACCGACGGCACCCTCGTCGGCCAGAAGAGCGACACCGCGGCCCAGGGAGCAGCCGGCGCACAGCCGCAACCGGCCAGCACGACGCCTTGATGCACCCGGCCTAGCCTAGCGGAGATCGCCATGTTCAAGCTCTTCAGGCGCCGGCGCGCGAACGGTGCGTCCACTGCGCCGCAGTCGGCACCGGCGCAGCCACCGGCGGCAGGCGACACCGATTCGTGGCAGACATGGGACGGTCCCCCGCCCCGGCCGCAGCGATCGGACGCGGCCGCGCCCGGCGACGCGCCGCCTAATCCACCGGCTGGGCCTCCACCCGATCCACCCGATCCGCCCGATCGGCCAAGCCCGCCC
>NZ_PNYA01000022.1 GCF_002879885.1 Trinickia dabaoshanensis | reverse complement strand
TGTCGCTGGATAATAGTTTCAGTCCGCGACACAGTTCGACGAAACGCCGGCATACGTTGCGAATGGCTGCGCCGTTGTCGCGGCGAAAGTCGGCGATCGTCTTGAAGTCCGGCGCGAGACGTCCCGTCAGCCACATCAGCTCGACATTGCGCTGGCATTCACGCTCAAGGCGCCGGCTGGACGGAACACGGTTCAGGTACTCGTAGATATAAATCTTGAGCATCACCCCTGGGTGATAAGACGGGCGCCCCGTGAGCGCCGCGATGGCCCCCTCGAAACCGAGATCCTCAAGCCCTAACTCGTCGACGAAGACATCTATGAGTCTGACCGGATTGTCCTGCCCGACATAGTCATCGAGGCATTCGGGCAGAAGTGAAACCTGCTTGCGGTCATCGCCTTCAACGAATCGCTTCATGAGTCACCCGGGGGGCGATGCGTTGATTCAGTTTAGGCGACGACTGCGTTTTCACACAGCCTCGGTCGTCTCATGCCATTTGCATTGCTGCGACGCCTGAGATGATCATCGCGTTTGGTCGTCGGGTGCTGAACGGCCACAAGCTGCCATTCGGTGGGAGCGCTTAGTAGGTGTTAGGCTAGCGGCCATCTATAAAATCAGGACAGGCGGGGACGTAATGGATGTTCCAAATGACTTGGCTATAAAGATCAAGGAAATGTGTGATGAGGGCGACGTCTTGATCAAGATGGGTGAACTGCAAGACGCGTTTAACAACTTCTCAGAAGCATTTGCTTTGGTTCCAGAGCCAAAAGCATATTACGAGGTGACCGTGAGCATATTGGCTGGCCTAGCGGATGTCTATTTTCATGCCAAGAGCTTCGCACAAGGGCGAGAGGTCTTGTCGGACGCCATGCATTGTGTCGGCGGTATTACAAGTCCGTTCCTGCACCTTAGGTTGGGGCAATGCCAGCTTGAATTAGGCAATGAGATGCATGCGGCAGATGAGCTCGCGCGAGCTTATATGGGAGCTGGCAGGAAAATATTTGACCGCGAAGATCCTAAATATTTTGAGTTTCTCCAAACGAAGCTGGAGAAACCGGTAAATGGCGAGTGGTGACCCGCTGTAGCCGCAACTCAGCGATTGTCCTCTGTCAAGACTCTCCTGGATCCGCTTCCGGTCGCCTAGAGAAGTTCGGCGCCGGGCGGGTGCAGCGACTCGCCCCGCCGACCTCGTGCTTCCGGGTTCGGCCAACTTCGGCCGGCCGACCGCAGCGAGTACATCGTCAACAATCGCTGGTCAGCGGCGGCGATGCCATTACGGCCAGTTCCCTTCGCAGTCGAATGGCACACTTTTGCCCAAGGCCAACAAGGTTGGTGCGCCATTCACGTACTTGATGCCTGCGTCGATAAGACGCCAGTGATTCATGACGCGAAAGAGCTTAAAAACGTTTCGCTGGTCTGATGCCCCTGCCGGTGCGTCGAACGCCAGAGCAGGATAGCCGTTGAGCTGCGATTTATCCGCATAGGCCAGACGAGCTTGAACCGTTTCTATCTTTGATTGATAGGGACCGGTATTTATCTCCGCAACTCCAGTGCTGGTATCAATCGTGATTTTGTTGATCAAATACTTTTCTGGTCCGCTATAGATGCATGTAAGCTCGCCCGCATAAAGCGGTGCCGACGCGAAGAGAGAGCAACAGAACGACTATAGGCGCAATAGTAGCTTTCATGAGGGACGGGCGAAAAATAGATAGGCTATCACGAGGAGGAGCGACCGCTTTGGATCGTGTCGAATGTCCCGTGTGGGTCGTGCGTCGCCGATCGGTGACGCGGGCGATCAGTCAACCCGGTACCAGCGACCAGATTCCGGGCACACAGCAGCCGGTGCGCGGTTCAACAAGACCTGCTCTTCATCCCGTTGCAGCGAGGCCGAAGTGTCGATATCGAATGCCACCTCGAGCGCGCGCGCGACATGGGCGTCTTCAATCGGAAGCTCCCACGTCAGGAATATCTGGATGCAATCCTGGTCTGGCCCGAAGTCGGCCATACTAAAACCGCTGCTTCGTCGTTGAATGACGCCATGAGGGTGGCCAGTATCGAATATCACGGCGGTTCCCCGAGTCAGCGGAATGTGAAGGCCTGTAGAGGGAAAATGCAAGTCCAGCCCCTTGTCCTCGCTCAGGAAGAGATTGCAAAAGGCCGCACCGCCATATTGGGCGCCGTCATGGTGGTACCTCGCGCCGCGACAGGCCATCAGGGCCACGTCACTGGAGGCAAGTACGTTGGACAGTCCAAGCGCGCCCGTCCAGTCGGACATTGCCTGCACGCAGCGCTTGTAGTCGGGCCAGCGCGCTTGCGTTCGTGCCAAAGGCATCACCTCGACGTCCCCGGGTTCCAGGACGAGCCGCGACGACGTCTCCCTATCCCAATCCGCAAGTACGCGTGCAGACGGCACAGGCACGTCGACCGTGCCTGATAAAACGATGTCGCTCACGCGTCGACTGCGGATGGCATCGCCGCTCCAAAACCAGGACGTCAGAATGTCTCGCACTCGGTACTTCCGAAGGAGGAACTCAACGGGGTAATTGTAACGATTCAACGGGGATCATTTCGGCGCAAATCGGCGACGACACGTCGTCCTCCGAGACCGACAGGCGAACCTTCGTACGACGGTCCACCTTTGGAAGCGGACATCTGGCTTCCACCAGGGCGACCGGCCGCTCGGGGCCGGCCCCGGAAATTCGGGCCATCTCGGCGACACGCGATGGTCCGCGGGCTCCGATTTCCGAAATCGGCCATGATCGGGCATTCGCCGACAACCCGGATTGGACATTCAAGAGGCGGTTGCCGTCCCGGAGGCGGCCAGCGGACTGGCAGACATCAGCGCCGACCCGCCGTCCTTGCGATTTCAGCAGCGAACGACTGGATGAATGTGTCGCGTGGGATCTGTCCCATGTCGACGGCCTTCGCGTTGCCGCCCGCAACGACCTCTATGTCCTCGATGCCGACCACCTTGAGGATGAGCCGCAAGTAGCTTGCCGCGATATCGCGATCCTGGATCGGAGAGCCTTCGGTATAGACGCCTCCCGATGCCATCAGGATGGTGCATGCCTTGCCGCGAACAAGTCCTTCTCCGGAGAAGCCCAACGTGATGCCCTTGCGCACGATATTGTCGATATACGCCTTCAGGACGGCGGGCACGTTATAGTTATAGACAGGCGTGCCAATGGCGATGTGGTCGGCCGCCAGAAGCTCTTCCACGAGCTCGTCGGAAACGCTAAGAGCCGCTTTCATGTCGGGGGTTTGCCTCTCGGGCGGCGTGAAGTATGCGGCGAGCCAAGGCATGGTCACAAACGACAGATTGCTTTTCATGAGGTCGCGCTCGACGACCCGGCCGTCTGGATGAGTCTTCAGCCATTCGTCGATGAATAGCTTGGCGAGTCCCCGTGACATGGATTGTTCGCCGCGGGGGCTGGATTCAATAACGAGCAGTGTCGGCATCAAGGTGCTCCTAAGTGGAAGTGGTGGCCGCGCCGGAGAAAATGCCGGCTATCGGACGGATTGCAAAGATTTGGGGCGGCTTAACCGAAGCGGAAGCCGGAAATTGGCTTGCCAAGTACGTGACCGTGGAAATCGACGGTGGCTTTCTCGCCACTGGCAGCACCTGCAACGACCATCAACGGCAGCAAGTGATCCTCGTGCGGTTGGGCATCCCGGGCACCGGGAGCATGCTCCCAATCGATCAACGATTGATCGCGCGTGTCAGGCGTGATGACGACTTGCCGTAGCCACGCGTCGAAAGCCTCAGCCTTCAAGTCGGGACCCGTTCCGCCGAAGCCGCGCATGTTGTGATAAGTCTGGCCGCTGCCGATGATCAACACGCCGTGCTCTCTCAATGGCTTCAAAGCACGGCCGATTGCGAGGTGGGTTGCAGGATCGAGGCCCTGCTGCAGTGAAAGCTGGATGACGGGTATTTCTGCGTCGGGGAACGCGACTTTCAGCGGCACGAACACACCATGGTCGAAACCACGGCGGTCGTTTTCGCCGCTCGAAAGTCCAGCTTCGTTAAGCAATGCGCGCATGCGCCCCGCTATGTCCGGCGATCCAGGCGCTGGCCACTCCAGACGATAGGTGTAGTCGGGAAATCCGTGGTAATCGAATAACAAGGTCGGAGCCGTCGAGGCGTTCACCGTCGGCACGCGCTCCGCCCAATGTCCGGAGACGACAACTAGCGCGAGCGGCCGCTCTCGTAGGGCAGCGGCAAAGTCACGGAGATAACCCTCAAGGGGCTGCCACGCATCTCGCATGGGTCCCGGAGCCAGGAAAAAACATGGCCCGCCGCCGTGATTGATGAAAAATGTGGGTTGCATGGGCGAAATATAAAAGGCGACATCTCTCTGCGGAAGTGATTAAATTCCGATGGTTTCGATCACTTTAGGTGATGACCATGATAGGTAACCTGACGTTGGACCAGCTGCGGATTCTGGTGAGCATTCACGATATGGGGAGCTTCTCGGCCGCCGGGCGATCGCTTGGGCGGGTTCAGTCCGCTATCAGCCAGTCCATCGCAACACTTGAAGAAACTCAAGGCGTCGAATTGTTCGATCGAACTCGGCAACGTCCGACATTGACACCCGTCGGGCGCGTACTGGTCGATCAGGCCAAGGTGATCCTGGCTGGGGCAGATCGTTTTCGCGCCATCACCGCTGGAACACGAATCGGACTGGAGCCTTCGCTGGTTTTGGCCATCGATCCGCTGGTTCCAACGGCGCCTCTTATTGATAGTTTGAGGGCGCTCTCGGAGACCTTTCCGGATTTGCCGGTTTCCTTTTCGACGGAGGGAGTCGGAGGCGCCGAGCGGCGCCTCCGCGCCCATTCCGCTTCGCTGGCATTTTGTCTTTTGCTGCCGTCTGTGCCTGAAGATTTGATTGCTTACCCTTTGATGGATTTGCGCCTGCTTCCAGTCGCCGCCTCGGACCATCCTCTCGCGCGCATCGACCGAAAGCTGGAACGGGCCGATCTTGAAACCCACGTGCAATTGGTGTTATCGGACGCGCTTGGCACGGATGGTCAGAGCTATGGGGTAATCGGCACTCGAAGCTGGCGCTTCGTCGATCTTGGACGGAGGCTCGATTTCCTGCTCGCAGGCTTCGGCTGGTGCAAGATGCCACCCTTTGTCGTGGAGCCCTATTTGAAAGACGGCCGACTGGTGAAACTGGACATCTCGGACGAAAGCATTGCTCCAAGCGGAACGCTACCGGTTTATGCCGCGCACAGCCGCGACCAGCCGCTTGGCCGGGGCGGAAGCTGGCTTCTCGAGAATCTCCAGAAGCGACTCCTCGCCGGTAATTTCCAATCTTAAGTCTTGCACGCCGACCTCAACTGTCAGCGCAAAAGGGTGAGGAGGCTGAGACCCCACAATCGTCTGCTTTCAGATATGCCAAAATTGGCCAATCGTCACGGGGCGCTATTGATGGATCGGACCGCAGAACTGGATGCGTACTTTGAAAGGGTGGGGGGTGGTCAATATTCCGGCCGCTATCGCAATGAGGTGAACCTGCTCACTAGGAGCGAGGCCCAGAAAATTACCGACCAACTCAACGGACATCCAACGATTGAAGCGCTCGGTGGCTTCGTTTTGGACGATCCTGAGACCAGTGATTACCATGTCTTCGCGACGAAATCGCCGATCGCTGGGCAGGTAGTCTACCTCAGCCACGACGGCGACACGCGAATCGTGTTCGAGTCCCTCGTGGGGTTCGTCGATGCGGTAGAACGAGCGTTGCAGGAAGGGGGCTTTCTGAGTGATCAGCACCCAGTTCTCTCGCCGTGGTGCCAAGATCAGCCTGGTTTGGTCAACTTCATCGAGACACTTTGCGAAGATGACGAAGGCGAGGACGTTGCGGTTCAATTGATCCCGAGTCTTGATCTCTACGACACTGAGTTGCTGGGGCGCTTGGCCGTGGCAGAGAACTTTTTCTTGGCAGAGGCGGTAGCGATCGAGATCAGGAAGCGGCCGAGGCCGGACTTGCTGCACATTGCCGAGCAGTGCTGCGCTCATCCTCACCCTCAGGTGGCGAAAGCAGGGGCCGCTGCTATGGTTGCGATTCGCCGACGCTGAAATCTTGACTCAATCCGCAGCCAGTCCTCAAGTCTCGTAAGAACATCACATGATAGTCGCAAGCCTTCGCGCCGCACCGCCAGCGTCATCGCCAAGGCGTACAATTTTCGCTTCGAATGTGCCGTGGGTTGCCTATGCCCTTCATGCGCTTTGCGTTCAACACGTCGTTATCTGCCGAGCAAGTAGCGGGTCGACTCGCTGTCATCACCAGCATTGAACCATCGTGGTGGCCGCCGAGAAACGATTCTCCGGCGACGTTCTTTGGCGCGGTCGGAGATCGTTCGTTCAAGCTGCGCCGGAACATAACGTATCGCAACTCGTTCCTTCCCACGATACATGGCGTGGTTGTAGACGATGTAGCCGAAACCCGGGTCAAGGTGACCATGTCCCTTCACCCGTTCGTTGCAGTATTCCTGCTTGTATGGTTCGCCCTCATCGGCGTTTTTATAGAAAAACTCATTGCTTCGAATGAATTCGCGTGGACTGGTCCCGCGGCTGTTCCGGTAGGCATGGGCGTGTTTGCGATCGCCCTCACGATCGGTGCCTTCTTCCCCGAAGCCTGTATCGCGAAACGGATCATCATGACGACGTTGAAAGCGAAGGCGTTGCCATAAACACCGTTCGACGGCCCGCCAATAAGCCACAGCCCCGCCTACACCACCGCCGACTCAAGGGCGCGTTGATTGTCGTGCTGTAAGGCTTTCCCGCGCGGGGTCGGATATCCAACCTATCCGGCGTAGCAAGCCCGAGGCAGCGGCCGGCGGCCATGGCTGCTGATGGAAGCTCTCGCAGATCCTCGCAAAATCATGCGCTCCGAGAAAGTGAAGACTGAACAACTGTTTCGCCAAAGCACCGAGCGCAGCCGATTTCTGAGTGTCCGTGAAGCCATCCATGCGTTCAAGAAACTGCGGGATCTGGGCATGGCCAAACACGTCGTTTGCGGTTGCCGCAACCCGTGCTTCGTCGGCACCCTCAACGTCTGCCAGGTGAGCTTGGCAAACCTCGCGAAGTGGCGAATTCCAGTCGTTGGTTTGCCTGAACAGTTCTGTAAGAGGTTCGAACTTAAAGGCACATTTCCGGGTCGCTGCGACTAAAAGATCGAAGCTCTGCATACGTTCGTGTTGAGGAACTGCGTCGAGCTGGGTGCAAAGAACGGCAAGTGGATCGTGGCGCAAATGCTCGGGAACGACACGTTCCAGTTGATTCACGGCGTCGCCTACCGCATCTAGGCTGTGTACGTGTGGAGGATGACTGGTCAGCGACAAGGCCGCTGCCTCGCCATGAAAGACCCTTGCGTACCGGCGGCTCACGAACTGCATTTGATGCGGGTCAAGATTCATTGCTTGTATCAACTCGGTCGGTAAATCGTCGAGCGTGGGCCGTCTTACCGGGCCGGCATCTTCGGCAGTAGCGGTCGGCGTTTTGCGGGCCACGGGCAGTGGAATCTTGGCGAGCCTCGCTTTTGCCGATTGCTTTCCCGCGCTCACGTTGTCTTCCCGTTGTGCATTAACGTTTGTCACGCTGGGCTCGAGCGGAGGAGGTCGGCGTGCCGTCAGATCCTGGAATGCCGGGTTGCGGCCTTTAGGGGAGGTAGCGATGGAAGGCGATCTATTGGGCGCTGGTTCGCTTGCCGACGCTGTGTTTTCCATAGGCGACGCATGAGGAGAACTTGGTCGTTGAAGCTTAAACATGGGCAGCCTCAATAATAAGGATAGTTAAACGTTCGAAGATCTTGCGCTTAACAGTTGCCGTGTTGGTCGACAATGCGAAGGTCAGTGCGGCCAGGCGAAGCACTCAACGGCACTTGGATATCGCCAAACGGATCAATGATGATGAAAAGGCGAAGACGATGGCGTAAGCCACCTCCGGGGGCCCGCCAACGGGCCGCCGCATGGCCACCGAACCGCCTACACCGGCGCCAGCTCCACGCGCTTGATGTCCTTCACGATGACGAGATAGCTGAAGACAGTGACGATCGCGTTGATACCCACGAAGGCGAGGGCACCGTTGAAGGAATGCTGTGTCGCGACGAGATAGCCAATCACGATCGGGGTGACGATGCCCGCGACGTTTCCGAACATATTGAAGATCGATCCCGATAGACCGATCGCTTCCTTCGGTGCGGTATCGGCGATGACAGCCCAGCCGAGCGCGCCCAATCCCTTGCCAAAAAACGCCAGCGACATGAGCGCGACCACGATCCAATCGCTGGTCACGTAATTGCAGCCGATGATGCATGACGAGAGCACCATGCCGCCGACGATCGGTACCTTGCGCGCGACCGTCAACGAACGGCCGGCACGTATCAGCCCATCCGATGCCACGCCGCCCAGTACGCCGCCGAGAAAGCCGCAGATCGCCGGGAGCGATGCGACGAGGCCGGCCTTCAGGATGGTCATATGCCGAGCTTGCACGAGGTAGATCGGAAACCAAGTGAGGAAGAAATAGGTGAGCACATTGATGCAGTACTGCGCGAGATAAACGCCGAGCAGCATCCGGTTACGAAGCAACTGACGCACGATGCTCCAACTCGCGCCTTTGCGCTCGGCCGGTGTCCCCCGTCGATGGCCGTTCGCGAGCCCACCACCTTCCACGATGTGCGCTAGCTCTTCGCGATTCACGCGCGGATGATCGGCCGGCGTCTTCATCGTTTTCAGCCAAACGCACGCAAGCACAAGGCCGAGCGCACCCATCACGACATACACCTCATGCCATCCATAGGCATGCGTGAACCACGCCATCAGCGGCGTGAAGATGACAGCCGCGAAGTACTGTGCCGAATTGAATAGGGCCGACGCCGTGCCGCGTTCACGGGCCGGAAACCACATGGCCACCACCTTCGCGTTGGCCGGAAAGGCGGGGGCTTCGGCCGCGCCCATCAAGAAGCGCAACGCGAAGAGCGCCGCGATGGCTGCACCGGCGCTCCCTAGCGCGCCGATCGAGCTTTGCAGCAACGTGAAGCCGGACCATAGGACGATGCTGGCCGCATAGACGCGGCGCGCGCCGAAGCGATCGAGTATCCAGCCGGCCGGTACCTGCGAGAGGACATAAGCCCAACTGAACGCCGAAAAGATATAGCCCATGTGGATGGCGTCCAACCCGAACTGCGCGCGTATCGCGGAACCCGTAACGGAGAGCGTCGCGCGATCCGCGTAATTGAGCGTGGTGATCGCGAAGATCAAGGCGAGGATCAGGTAACGCACCTTGCTGCGTCGTGCGACTTCGGCTGGGGCGGCTGTGCGACTCAAAGACATGTTGACGGACCTTGCTTGTGCGAACGTCGATATCACGACGCCTAATGTTGTATGACATGTGTATTACTTGTAAGATGCGATCCTAGCTGCGGGTCGGAGCGGAGGCAACGGGAATCGACGGTTTATAGCCTGATTAAAGGGTAAACGTGGATTTCTCGACTGAGTCGATCGACAGACGATAGCGCTGCATTGTTAGACAACATGACGCAAAACCTCATACGTCAATAAGAGACTCGGGATCGAAAGCGATGCGCAACATGACGGTGCGGGCCAGCCTGCTAGCGGTACTGGTCCTTTTTGGCGGGATGATCGTGATCGGCGGGGTGACGGGCGTAATCTCGCTGGCGAAAGCCAATGCCAACGGCCAGCGTCTGCATGAAATCGCGCGCGAAACCATTCTCGTCAACGATGGCTACAAGGAGACCACGCGCACGCGGTCGGCGCTCGTGCGCGCCTACAGTGCGCTGAAGGAGCGCAACGATACGGCTACGCGTGATTCGGCGTTGCGAAGCGCTGCCAAGACGTTCGACCTCGCCGCGCGCGACACCGAGGCGATGCGGAACATGCCGGGCTTCGAAGGCATGGACGAAGATCTAAAACGTCAGCTCATCGAATCATCGACGAATCTTGCTACCGCGCTTGCACGCGCGACCGATGCGTTGCGTAGTGGCGACGTGAGCGCGTACGTTTCGATCAACGACCGGGACATCACCGCCGCGGGTATCGGCTACTCGGCCAACGTTGAGAGGTTTCAGCAACTCGCGAATCAGCTTTCCGAAGCCACGCTTGCGCAGGGCAACGTGCGATATCGGTGGGTGGCTAGCCTGGTGGGCCTTGGGGTCGCGCTGGCCCTCTGCCTGATCGTCGGTACGCATTTCGCCTTGCGACGCATCGTGTCTCGGCCGCTAGCCGACGCTTGCGCCGTGCTCGATCGGATCGCGGCGAACGATCTCACGGTGGAGGTCCCGCAGGCGGGGCGAAACGAAATTGGGCTGCTGTTTGGCGCGATGCGCCGCATGCAGGCGGGCCTCTCGCGGACGGTAGCCGGTGTACGCGACAGCTGCGATGCCATCCATGTAGCGGCACGCGAGATCGCGGCGGGCAATCTCGATCTCTCGAGCCGCACGGAAGAGCAATCGGCCTCGCTCGAAGAAACGGCCGCCAGCATGGAGCAACTGACTTCGACGGTGAAGAAAAACGCCGAGAACGCCTCGCAAGCGGGTGCGCTCGTAGCGGATGCGGCCGAACGCGCCCGGCTCGGCGGCGAGGTCGTGGAGCGCGCGGTGCAGACGATGAAAGAGATCACCGTGAGCTCTCGCAAGATTGCGGATATCACGGGCATGATCGACAGCATCGCGTTTCAGACCAACATTCTCGCGCTCAATGCGGCGGTGGAATCGGCGCGGGCCGGCGAGCAAGGCCGTGGCTTCGCCGTGGTCGCCGGGGAGGTTCGCACGCTAGCCCAGCGCAGCGCGAACGCCGCGCGCGAAATCAAAGCGTTGATTGGAAGCTCGATCGACGACGTGCTCAATGGCAATGCGTTCGTCGCCCAAGCGGGCGAGGCGATGGGCGAAATCGTCGATGCGGTACGCAACGTCGCCGCGATCATGGCTGAGATCACCACCGCCACCGTCGAACAAAGCACCGGGATCGAGCAGGTCGGTATTGCCGTCGGCCAGATGGACGAGGTCACGCAGCAAAACGCTGCGCTGGTGGAACAGGCAGCCGCGGCGGCAAGCGCGCTCGAGCATCAGGCGCAATCGATGATGGACGCCGTATCCGTATTTCGCGTTGGCCCAACGGCGAATACCGGTGGTCTGGGTTAAACGGCCGGACAATCTACAACGACAACGAGACAAGAAAGGAAGCCATGAAAATGCAGGGGATTTCGCGAACGCTCATCGGCGCTGCGCTCGGCTTGACGGCATCGCTCGCGGTGCACGCAGCCACGTACGTCTACGTGTCCAATGCCGACAGCCGAGATATCTCGGTGTTTCGTGCCGATGCCCGAAGCGGCGCGCTAGCCAGCGTCGAAACGGTGCCGGTGGGCGGTACGGTCATGCCGATGGCGCTTTCGCCCGACCATCACAAGCTCTACGCGGCGCTGCGTTCGGAGCCCTACAGTGTGGTGACCTTCGCGATCAACCCGCTCGACGGCAGGCTGGTGGAGCTCGGTCGCGCGCCGCTCGCGCAGAGCATGGCCTATATCTCGGTCGATGCGACGGGGCGTTATCTACTGTCCGCTTCGTATGGAGGCAATCTGCTGGCCGTCAATCGGATCGGGGGCAACGGCGCGGCCGGCAATGTCCTGCAGACCGTGAAGACGGGGCCGATGGCGCACGCCATCCGCACATCGGCGGATAACCGGTATGCGTTCGCTTCTGTCCTCGGTGCGGACGCATGGTTGCGGCTCAAGTTCGACGGCAACAACGGCGAACTGACCGAAGATGCCACGCCCGCCTATTCGCTGCCGAAGGGTTCCGGCCCGCGTCATTTCGTGTTTTCGTCGGACGGGCGTTTCGTTTATCTGATCGACGAGTTGGACGGCAAGCTGCACGTGCTGGCGTTCGATGCGTCAGGCGACACGGTGAAACCGGTCCAAACGATTTCGATCCTGCCGCCCGATTTCGCGGGCGAGAAGCCGTGGGGCGCCGACTTGCACCTCACTCCCGATGGTCGTTTCCTCTATACGTCCGAGCGCACGTCGAGCACGTTGGGCGTCTACCGAGTGAACGCAGTCACGGGGAAACTCGTGAGAGTGCACACGTATGTCACGGAAAAGCAGCCTCGTGGCTTCAACATCGCGCCTTCCGGGAAGTTCTTGTTCGCCGTGGGACAACTCTCGCCGACTTTGAGCGCCTACCGCATCGATTCGAGGACGGGCGCGTTGGAGGCGATCGGCAAGTATCCCGTGGGCAAGGGGGCGAACTGGATCGAAGTCGTCGATTTCGATGGGACCAACGACTAGCACCGGATAGACGTTGTTGGCGTGTGATCTTCACCGGTGCTGTTCGAGGATGTTCATGCGAGACGCGCTCGCAACAGCACCGCCTCGCCAACCGTAGGGCATCCCGCGTCCTCAGTACCGGCACAATCCATCACATGTGGGTAGCGTTAGATTTTGCGCGATTGACGTGATGTAGATTTTAAGACCGTCCGGTGCACTGTCGAGCGTGCCATTCGCCGCTGTCCTCAGCTTCGCTCGTTCATCGAGCGTTAGCATGGGTATCAGTTCTGAAGCGCTGTCGGCGAGCGCTTTCAGCATGCTGCTCCGGTAGCGCATGCTGAGCGACTCGTCGGTTGCTAATCTCAAAGTGCCCAAGACAACGTTATCGAGTCCTTGCCGGGTTTGCTCAATCCCTTTGCGCCGTATGCTGGTAAGTTCCTCGGGTTTGAGTTTGTCCATGAACCGTGCCATCAATGGCGTTTGCCGGGCCAGGCAGCGAACCTCGAACGGTTGAAGTTCCGACAATTCGTCCTGATAAGTCACCTGATTGCGCTGCACGAGCGTGAGTACAGCTTGCTGCACGGTCGCGATCGGCATGCTTTTATCGACATGATCGCGTAGGCCGAACAGCACATAGCTCATGACGTTTCGATTCGCTTTTCCGCAGACGTCCATCAATAGCGGGAGTTGTGCATCGTCGAACGTGACGTCGTCTAAGAATCGGTGAGTATCGGAAAGCGTCTTCAGTAGCGCAGCACCACGCTCATCTGTCAGGCGTGGCATCGAGCCCGTCGCTTGCGTCCATTCATCGAATTGCTGGCTTGCCCGCATGTAGTCGTCAAGCGGACCTGCGAATGCGATGTGCACGAAACCGAGATACAGGCATGCGAAAGTTAGCCAAAGCTTTACTCGGCGCATTTTTCCCCTTTGTCGTTTTATGTGGTCTAAAGCGATGTCTATTTACCTCGGTTTGCGTCGATCGACGCAAACCGGGAGGGCACATCATCACGAGGCGGCGTCAGATCCCGGCCTTGGGTGCGGTGAGAATCAAACGCACTCCGAGCGCGGAAATGGCGCCGGCCGCAATCCTGTCCACCCATTTCTTTCCGCGTAGATACACTTCGCGCGGTCCTTTGCTCGAAAAGCAAAGTGCAACGATCGTGTACCACCCGCATTCCACCGCGAACACGAGCGGCGGCAGCACGAAATAGCACCAGAGCGGGGGATGCTGCGGAAGCAATGCGGCAAAGATACTACCGTACCAGATAGCCGTCTTGGGATTGCTTAGCTGAGTGCTCAAGCCCACCCAGAACGATTTGCGCGCACTGCCTGACACGGTAGCGAGCCCGTCATCGACCGTGATCGGGCGGCCCGCTCCCCGCCATATCTTCGAAGCAACAAAAATCAGATACGCGCCGCCTGCGAGTTTTAGCCCGATATAGAGCCATTCGACAGCTTGCAAGAGCGTATAGAGGCCGGCAAGCGCGATGCCGCCGAAAAAGATACCTCCCACTCCCATTCCGACGGCAGTCGCCAATCCATCACTACGAGAAAGACCAATCGCGTTGCGCGCGACCAGCACGAAGCTGGGGCCCGGGATCATCGCGCCTAACCACAACGCGACGAGAATGGCGAAAACAGCGGCTGAGGCGGTCATCGGGCACTCCTTCCAGTGGAATCGGGCGTGACAGGCGCCAGTTCGCGCGCTGGGTGCGGGTCCGCCCGTTGCCCGCCCCATGTCTTCTAGGCGGTATACCGTAGCCGCGAATTGTATTATGTGCAACCGAACGCGGAAGATCCATGCAACGATCGCGACCGCTAGGTATCGGCTGCGCGCATCGGCTGCCCGCCTCGATCGCTTACATTTGCGCGCCGATCATCCAGGGCACGAACTCCTCGTTGCCCACGCCGAGGGCTTCGCTCTTGCTCTTCGCACCGGACGCGATGTCGATGATCATTTCGAAGATTTCGCGGCCCTTTTGCTCGACCGTCGAGTGCCCGTCCATGATGTCGCCGCAGTTGATATCCATGTCGTCGACCATGCGCGTGTACATCTTCGTGTTGGTCGCGAGCTTGATCGAGGGCGCTGGCTTTGCGCCGAAACATGAGCCGCGGCCGGTGGTGAACAGCACGAGGTTCGCACCGCTTGCAATTTGCCCGGTCGCACCCATCGGGTCGTAGCCCGGCGCATCCATGAACACGAGGCCGTTCTTCACGATCGGCTCGGCATAGCGGTACACGTCCATCAACGGCGCGGACCCGCTCTTGGCCACGGCGCCGAGCGACTTCTCGAGGATCGTCGTGAGCCCGCCCGCCTTGTTGCCCGGGGTGGGGTTGTTGTCGATGCTGCCTTTTTCCCGCTCCGCGTACGTTTCCCACCAATGAATGCGCTCGACGATCTTCTGACCCACTTCGGGCGTGATGGCACGGCGCGTGAGCAGATGCTCGGCACCGTAGATTTCGGGCGTCTCGCTGAGGATCGCGGTGCCGCCGTGCCGCACGAGCAAGTCGACTGCCGCGCCGAGGGCCGGGTTGGCGGTAATGCCCGAGTAGCCATCGGAGCCGCCGCATTGCAGCGCGATGTTCAGATGCGAGACCGGCAGGGGCTCGCGCGCTACCGCGTTCGCGGCCGGCAGCATCTTCTCGATCGCGGCGATGGCCGCGTCCACCGTCTTTTGTGTCCCGCCTTGTTCTTGGATCACGAGCGGCACCATCGTCGCGCTGGGCTCGACGCCTTCAGCGATGAACAGCGCACCCATCTGATTGGATTCGCAGCCCAGGCCGATGACGAGCACCGCCGCGAAATTCGGGTGGCGGATATAGCCGCCGATCGTGCGGCGCAACTGTTGGACGCCTTCGCCGTGATGATCGATGCAGCACCCGAAGCTGTGCGTGATCGGCACGATGCCGTCGACGTTCGGGTACGCATCGAGTTTGCCGGGGGCGGAGAAGTGCTGCGCGACGAGTTTCGTGACGGTCGCCGAGCAATTCACGGTGCTGACCACGCCGATGTAGTTGCGCGTCGCGACGCGGCCGTCGGCCCGACGAAAGCCCATGAAGGTACGCGTTTGCTCGGCGGGCACGATTGGCTTCACGTCCTGGCCGAATGCGTAGTCGCGCGCAAAGTCGCCCATCGAGACATTGTGCGTATGGACGTGCGCGCCCGGCTCGATGGCCTCAGTGGCGAAGCCGATGATCTGACCATAACGCCGAACCGGATCGCCGGCCTTGATCGCGCGCAGTGCGACCTTGTGCGCCGCCGGGATATCGCCGAGCGTGACGATGTCCCCCGCCTCGGGCAGCGCGGTGCCCGAGGCAATGGGCGCGCGAGCGATCCCGACGTCGTCGTCCGAATGCAGCCTGATAACCAGTGAAGTAGAATCCGCCATGTTTGTCTCCAAAATCGTGGGACGGCGCGCCGTCCTGCCGTGTCGATGCAACCGTGCCCGCATAGGGTGGTCTCGCGTCCGACACAGGGCAAATTGGTCTGGCCACTTTGAAGCCGGGATGCACCATGGGATTTCACAGGCTTTCTACGGGCGTACTCGACAAAGTCGTGCGTCAAATCGAGGAGAAGGTGCTCGACGGTAGCTGGGGCGGAGCGTCCGAGCGTCTGCCCGCCGAGCGCGCGCTCGCCCAGCACTTCGGCGTATCGCGCCCGACGGTGCGCGAGGCGATCCGGCACCTCGTCAGCAAAGGGATGCTCGAGACGAAGCGGGGCAGTGGCGTTTATGTGGTGCGCAAGCAGCCGGCCGCCCTCACGGCGCCGTGGCTGCAGCTCGTGGCGGAACAGCCCCCGTTGCGCGAGGAAACCCTTGAATTCCGGATGGTGTTCGAATGCGCGGCGGCGCGTTTCGCCGCGGCGCGCTCAACGCCCGCGGAAATTTCGCGCTTGGAAACCGTACTCGCGCGGATGCACGATGCGGTGATCGAGCAGGACGTGGCGGAAGAAGCGCGCATGGACTGCGAGTTTCATACGGTATTGATGTCGGCGGCGCACAACCGGATGCTGGGGCAGTTCTATGCGAGCGTCATCACGATGCTGCGAGAACATATCGCGGCCAACACATTCGATGCGACGGTGAACAACGCGAACGCGGCCGTACAGTGCGCGCAACGTATGCGTCAGCACGAATCGATCTTCCTATCCGTACGCGAGCGCAATCCGGATGCCGCGCAGCAAGCCATGTTCACGCACATCGATTTCGTCGGCCGGCAGTTTTTTCAATTCGATAATTGCCATGCTAATTCGAATGCTTGATTTCTATCAGGATTGAAGGCCCCCATGGCTCGCGGTCCTAATATTGCCATGGCTTTCTCCATGAAATTCTGCATTTCGGCAAATGACGCTCGGCCGCTGTCTTTGTATTTTTTGAGGAAATGCCCCTGAAGCTTGTAGACAAATAAATTAATGTGTTTTTGCGGGAAAACCTTAATTTCGTGCAGCATCGCCTCGAGTTGAGCCGGCGTCATGCCATCGAGATGGTCAGTGAGATCGTTCTTTACGATATGAAGGATCGCCTGACCCTGTACTTTCTCAGCTTTACCCTCGGTCAAGTCTTTGACTGATTGCAATACGCGCTTCAGATCGTCGAAATCTGCCATTTTTGGCATCTTTTTTTCAATATCGGCCCATTCCTGAATCTCCTCGTCATTCCAAGCGCCGTGACTTTGGTATGTACCATAGGCGTGAGGAGGTTGTTGCGGAGGTTCGGGCTTTATCTCGGAGTGCGGAGGTTGTGGCGATTCCGTCCCCTCAGCCTTCTTCGTGCCTATCATGCTGTTTCGACGCGAGGAAGCGCTATTGATTGCCAGCGCCGTACCGGTCAAGCGGGAAGGCCGTGGAAGGTCTGGCAGTGCTCCTAAGGAAGGGGCTCGCTCGGGTTCACTCGAGTGTGAATCGTCAGTTCTGCTGACTAACGTGTCGCTCCTAGGGCGGGGCTGCGTTGCGATTTTCGGCGGAAAAGTGATAGGCACCGGAATCTCCATGACATGGTCTAGCATCACCCTATCCCGCCTGCGTCAGGCTGTTCCCTCCTTTGCGAAACCGCGAACGAAATGGCGAAGCGGCACTGTCGCGTTGTAGGAGTGAATTGCCCCGGGGCCGACCGCGCGGGTCGTTGCATCGACCATAGGAGGAGCAGGTGCCCGAAGGCGCTGCCGCGTTCGACTTCAATCGATCACGAACACCTTGCGCCCCTTTCCGCCATCGTCGTCCCAATGGCGGTCCAATTCCGCCAGCGGTACGTCGTCCGTCTCGATCTGCAGACCGCCATCGGCCGCCGCGTGCAGCACGGCTTCGATTGCCCGCAATAGACGGGGCAACGCAATGCTGCCGATGCCGCTTCCCATCACGCTGATCGGTTTCGAGCGCAGCACGGCGGCGGGCAACGAGATCTCCAATCCGCTGATCGAGCCGATTTGCACGAATCGTAGCGCGCGCTCGGCCGGGGATGCGCTCGCGGCGGCGACGAGTAATGCGCGAGCACTGGGCCCCCATAGGTAGTCCAGCACGACATCGACGCCTGAGCGGAACGCCGCTGCGAACGCTTCCTTCGTCTCGCTTTCGTCGTCCGTCAGCATGATGATCGAATCGGCGCCGCGCTCGCATAAGCGCTCGAGTTTCGCGCGATCACGGCCCGTCGCGATGATCCTGTCCGCGCCCATCATGCGCGCGACTTGGACTGCCAGTTGCCCGGATTCGCCGGTCGCGCCGTTGACCAACACCGTCTCGCCGCGAATGAGGTGTGCTCGTTCGGTCAGAGCCGCCCAAGACGACATGCCCGGAATGGCGATCGCGGCGGCCGTCACATCGCTAATCGAGGCAGGCAACGCGATGCATTGTTCTTGCGCCACCGGCGCGAACTGGGCCATCGCGCCAAAAGGTTCGCTCGCCCCGAAGAAATAGACACGCCGGCCGTCGTCCAATCGTCCCACGCCATCGACACCCGCGACCTGCGGATAGACCTTCGATGAGGAATAGTGGCGGCCGGCCGCCTTGCCTCGCGCGAGTTGGCTCAAGGCGGAGGCGCGTACCTCCACGATGTACTCGCCCGCGGACGGTTCCGGGCGTCGAAAATCCGTATAGCTCGGCTTTGTTCCCTGTGCGGTGACGACTGCTGCCTTCATCATGGTTCGATCCCTGTCGGTGGTGTGCGATGATGCGAGAGTCTACGTTTGCGGCCGGGGCCGGGCTGCGGTAAAACGGTCATCCCATACGCCATTTCCGTCAAAGTGAACGAGCCGTCTTCCGCTATCACCATTGTCCCGGGCGATCTCGTCGTATCGAACGATGGGCCGTTTCTCGCCGCGGGCGAACTCAGACAACCCATGCCGCGCGTGGTTTCGAGTCATAGCCATCCTCGCGGGCAATTGATGGGTGCGATGACGGGACTCGTGTCGGTTGGCATCGCGTCGCAACAATGGGTCGTGCCTGCGATTCACGCGATCTGGATACCGCCGCATGTCGAACATTCGGTGCGATCGTTCGGACCTTTCGCAGGATGGAGCGTATTTATCAGCGAAGATCGGTGTCGCGAACTACCGTCCAGTGCGCGCGCCATCCGGACCACGCCTTTGCTGCGCGAGGCCGTGCACCGTGCGGGAGGATGGGCGGGCTCGCCGCTCGATGCCGCTCAGGAACGCATCGCCGAAGTGATCATCGACGAGTTGCTGGCCGCACAAGCGGAGCCCCTGCATCTGCCGCGTCCGACCGACCCGGCGCTCGTGAAGATTACCGATGCTTTGACACGTGACCTCGGCGACAACCGGCGTCAGGAGGAGTGGGCTGCCTGGGCGGGCGTGTCGCCGCGCACGATGAGCCGCAGATTCATTGCACAGACGGGGCTGACCTTCGGGCGTTGGCGTCAGCAAGCGCGCATGCTGGCGGCGCTGGAGCGCGTGGCGGAGGGCGCGCCTGTCACCCGCATCGCGCTGGAATTGGGCTATGAAAACGTAAGTGCTTTCATCGAGGTCTTCCGAAGCACATTCGGCGCGACACCCGGGCGTTATATGGCGCAGCAGTTACCGGAGCGTACGTCGGCCGATGGCGCCGAAGGAACCTTGCAAGTCGCGGAGTAGCGGCAGCACTGTGTTATCCGTCAGTGCTTCCGTACCGGGGCCGCTTACGCATCGATGGGTAGAGCAGGAGGCGTGTGTTTCATCCGAATCTGCTCGACGATTGCAGTCAAGATCTCGAACGCTGTTCGTGGTTCAGGTACAGAGGGGCGCGGACGCCGAGTATTCCGATGCGCAATCCAGTCGCGATAGTCTTTTATTTGTTTTGCATTTCCGATCAGGACGGAATCGATTTCTCCTTTAAAAAGTTCTAGGACTTCGTCAAACCTCCAGTACTCGACTTCGTCTTCGAAATTTTTTGGCTAGCCTACTGGCGTACCCGATCGGGTGCCCGTTGCGCAGTAATCGGTGCGCCGCCTGCAGGTGCTCGATGACGAAGCGTTCAAAGGTAGCGAATAACGCCAGAATGGCGAGATCGGCGGCCTGCTTCGAAGCGTCCATGATGGCTGTCTTAGCCGCTTCCTCGGACGCCCCGTGGAACTGAGTACGTTGGACAAGCGCCGCCTGCTGTCGGCTAACCGTGCGCTGGACGACCCTGAAACAGTCGCTCGACACCACATAGGCCCTGTAGATTGGCTCGAGAGGGTTACTGGAACTCATAGTCCGATACATCCGTGAGTAAGTCGAGGAAAAGGTTTTCATCAACCTGTTTTGCTCGCCTGATGAATGCCTCGTACCAATACCACCCATCGCCTTCGATCCCCGAGATTATCGGGCGGGGCGTATCGCTCGACGTTTTTCCGTCCGCGGATGTGTCGCTGAGCGATACCCTCGGTCCCTTTCCCGTCTGAAAGAGAAATGCGTGCCTTGCCAGGGTGCCCCTCAGATCGATCCTCCCAAGGGCCCCAATTATTGCCGATCCTGTCGGAAGCAGTTCCGCGAGTGGCTGACGGTCCGGCGTCAAGATATGCAGACTGTTGGCTTCGTATTTCGGAAGTGCCTCCTCGAGCAGCTCTGTCGTGACCTCCTCGACAACCAGCCCGCGTGCCGTACACCACCCGTGCGCCTGCATCATAAAGGCGGCAACGCGATCCCGATACAGTCGCACCTTCTCTTCAAATTCGTCCATCTCGTTGTTGACGTCGCGTTAGATCGATCGATGCTACCACTATCTCGACGCTCGCCTGCCTGCAATGGCGGGCCCAGGATATCGAGCCGCTCTCCCAGGCTTGGTTGAGGCTTATTCAGTGCGCCCAATAGGCGTGTCGCCTCCCCAGGACGATACGTTACGTATCGGAAATCACTCTTCCTCTATCCCAAATTTCGGCCCGCGAGACGCCTGGCACCGGGCTGAAGCCGACGTGCCGCTCATATAAAGGTCCCGAACCGGATGGGTTGCGTGCCGCTGGAACGCGCGTTGCATCACCGAACGAATCGCCGGCCGGCGCATTGCCGGCCGCCCACACCCCCGATGCGGAGACGAACGATGAGTACTGCGAAAGATGTCGTTTCCTTCATGACCTCGGCCAGCCTTAAGCTCGTGACCGCCGAATCCTGTACGGGCGGACTGATTGCCGCCACGCTGGCGGCCGTACCCGGAAGCGGTGGATGTTTGGACGTCGGGTTCGTCACTTACTCGCCCACCGGCAAGGCGGGTTTTCTCGGCGTGCGGCAAGCAACCATGGACCGTTACGGACTGACCAGCGAGCAGGTCGCGCGCGAAATGGCTGAAGGCGCCCTGGAGGCGCAGGGGTGCACCGCGGACGTGGCAGTGTCCAATACGGGCGTCGCCGATTCCGGCGGTGACGGCGAGGCGCCGCCGCCGGGCACGCAGTGCTTCGCATGGGCTTGGCGTCAAGAGGCGGGGCCCTGCGTGACTTTCACGGAAACCGTCCGCTTTGCGGGCAGCCGCAATGAAATCCGTGAGGCCGCTGCCGAATACGCGTTGTCGCGTATTCGGCATTACTACGAGCGGCTGCATAGTACATCTGCCGACCCGCAACAATCGTAAGGAGCCCACGAGCGCTCGGCGTTGGACCACGCGATGCCCATAATCTTTAGAAGTAGCTCAACCCGAGTGCTCCCTTTACTTGCGATAGCGTCAGCGCGGCTGCCTCTCGAGCGCGCATCGTGCCGCGGCGCAGTATCGATACGACCTCGCCGCGATCGTCCGCTAGCTCGCGCCGCCGTGCGCGAATCGGTTCGATGAGTGACTGAAGCCGCTCGTCGAGCATGCGCTTGACGACGCTATCGCCCAATCCACCGCGGCGATAGTGGGATTTCAGTTCGCTCACTTTGTCGACGTCGGGCTCGAATGCATCGAGGAATGCGAACACCACATTGCCTTCCACCTGTCCAGGATCACTCACGCGCAAGTGACACGGATCGGTGTACATATCGTTGACCGCTTTCGTGATTTCGTCTGGACTCGCGCTCAAAGTAATCGCATTTCCCAGGGACTTGCTCATCTTGGCCTTGCCGTCGATCCCGGGCAGCCGCGTGACATTCGACAGTACCGCCTGGCATTCGACGAGGACCGGCTGCTCGACGGTATGATTAAAGCGCCTCACCAATTCATTGGTTTGCTCGATCATCGGCAACTGATCGTCGCCCACCGGCACGTGAGTCGCTCGGAACGCGGTGATATCCGCGGCCTGGCTGACCGGATACGTCAAGAATCCCGCCGGGATATCGCGCTCGAATCCGCGCAGACGAATCTCTTCCTTGATCGTTGGGTTGCGCTCGAGCCGCGCGACCGTGACGAGATTGAGCAGGTACTGCGACAGTTCCGCCAACTCCGGCACTTGCGATTGAATGAGAATGGTCGATTTCTCCGGGTCGATACCCACCGCGAGATAGTCGAGGGCCACTTCGATCACGTTCTCCGTCACCTTCCGGTGACGGCCTACGTTATCGGTTAGTGCCTGTGTATCGGCAAGAAGCAGAAACTGTTGCGCTTCATGTTGAAGCTGCACGCGGGCGCGCAGCGAGCCGACATAGTGGCCAAGATGAAGCGGGCCGGTCGTTCTGTCGCCGGTCAAGATGGTGGGGCGGTTTGCGTAGGTCATGGGCTGAAGTCTCGAGTGATCGATGACACCAGCCTTTAGCGAATACAAACAAAAATGCCGCCAAGACTGGCGGCATCACGTTTGGGAAATGCGTGGGGAAACGGGCCGCCGTGCTCAGGCGCGCCACCAACCGTGCAAGTTCAACGAGAGCGGTTTCGTATCCATAACGGCGAGTATAGCTCAGCCCATTGATCGACACCTCGGCCGTCGAACAAGGCAGAGACGCGAAGTAATCGTCTTCCCCATAGCGAATGGTGCGGATTCGATCCGTCGCCGTGCGGTAGCGCACGTTTACGCCATAGTTCGCCCGCGCCGTTTCGACCTACACTTAAAAACTCATTCGCCGGCCGCGCACCGCTTGCACGTATTCGTACGATGGAGGGAATCGTCATGGCCGAAAACTGGAAGGTGACCGGGACGTATTTCGAAAGCTGCAACTGTTATGCGCCGTGCAGTTGCGTTTGTCTCGGGCCGCCTTCGGATGGCGACTGCGCCGTATTGATCGGTTGGCATGTCGATCAGGGCGAGTTCGCCGGCACGGTGCTGGACGGTTTGAACGCCGCGCTCTTCGCCTATTCGCCGGGCCATATGCTCGAGAACAAGTGGAGGGTGGCGCTCTACTTGGACGAACGCGGGACAGCGCCGCAGCAGGCCGCGCTAGGTCAGATTTTTTCCGGTCAAGCCGGAGGGCCGCTTGCAGCGCTGGGGCCGATGATCGGCGAAGTCATGGGCGTGAGGCCGGTTGCGATCGAGTACCAACTCGAGGGGAAACGACGCAGCCTTCGCATTCCCGAGATTGCCGACATCGAGATCGAGGCGATCCCTGGTCAGGATGGCGGTGACGTGACGCTCGGGAATCATCCGCTTACCCCTGTCCCGGGATTCACCGCCGTGATTGGAAAATCGAAACGCTTCCGATTTACCGATCACGGATTCTCCAGAGAAATCGCCGACCGAAACGGGTTCTATTCTCCATTCGCCTACCATGGTTGAGCAGGGTGTCAGAGGCGAAGCCGCGATCGCCCGGCTGCCCGTGCGTGATCGCGTGATCGTGCTTTCAGGGCTTGCGGCATGCGCAACGCTCGCATGGACCTACGTGCTCTACTTGAGTTGGGGCATGGCCCATATGGACACGGTGGCCGTCGCGACGATGCCGAGCATGATGGGGTGGGGAGTCATCGACTTATTGTTGGTGCTCGCGATGTGGGGCGTCATGATGGCCGCGATGATGCTCCCCTCGAGCATACCGATGGTCATGAGTTTCGCGTCCTTGGCCCACCAGCGGCGCGTCCGGCGCCTCCCATGCGCGAAAGCCGGCGTGTTTGTCCTCGGATATCTCGCCGTGTGGTTCGCGTTCAGTGTTCTGGCCACGCTTGCGCAGTGGGGCTTGCTCGAGGCTCGCCTACTCACTCCGATGATGGTCAGCGCGACCCCGCGCTTTGCAGGCGGGCTCCTGATCGTCGCCGGCGTATTTCAACTTACCCCGCTGAAGCGCCGGTGCCTGACCCGGTGTGCCTCCCCGATCGGTTTTCTTCTCAATGAATGGCGCGACGGCACCCTCGGCGCTTGGACCATGGGTTGGCGCCATGGCATGTATTGCGTCGGCTGTTGCGGCGTACTGATGGCGCTATTGTTCGCGTTCGGCGTAATGAATGTGCTTTGGGTCGTCGCGCTGTCGATCTACGTCATGCTCGAAAAGCTATTGCCCCGGGAACGGTGGCTCCCCTTTGCTGCGGGAGGACTGCTGCTCGTCTGGGGCATCGCGGTCGCGACCGCGCCGTGATTCTTGCAAGACGAAGCGGATGCCATTAAGCCGCTTTGCGTGCCTCGGCGATACGTTGCGGCGCTTCGGGGCGAGCATACAGACGTTCCAGATACGCCTGCAAGCGGGGGAAGTCATCGATCAAATGCACTTCGTTCGCCCAATCGATCAGATAGACCGTCACGCAATCGGCAACCGTAAGCCGATCGCCGACGATGAATTCGCGCCCTTCGAGATGCTTCTCCAGGATCGCGGCCATGGTGGCGAAATCTTCCTTTGCGAGCGCGATGTCGGCCGGTAGGCGTTGATCCGGCGGATAAAGGATCGTATGCCGGGCCATTCTCCATAGCGGCTGCTCGAGTTCGGTCACCGCGAACATCGTCCAGCGATAAACTTGCGCCCGCGCCTCGAGATCCACGGGCATCAGTCCTTCCTCGGGATACTTGTCCGCGAGATACAACACGATCGCCGCCGATTCGGGGATGACGCGATCGCCATCGATCAGCACGGGGACTTTCCCAGCCGGATTGATTCGCAGAAATTCCGGACGCTTATGCTCGCCTTCGAGCAAGTTCACCGACACGTATTCGAAGTCGGCATCGACTTCATTCAATCCCCAAAGCGCGCGTTGCGAGCGCGTCCCGGCAAATCCGTAAAGCTTCATCGCAAACCTCCGAATTGTTCCGGCATGCCCGCTTGCGGGCAGCCAACCTATCGACCGCGGCAATATCGGCCTGCTCACGCGCCGGGGATAGGAAGAATGGGCATGACCTCGACCGATTCGCCCGGGAAAATCGTGAAATGCGGATGCGCTTCGAACATCTTGGCTGCGTCCGCGTGTGAAGCGCTGCGCACGATCGTGAAGGCCGCCAGCGTATTGGACGTATCTTGGATGCCGTGTTCGCCGATCCTCTTCGTTTTGCCGAGCGGACCGCCCATCTCGACGATCGCCCCTTGGTGTTTTTCGACCCATGCTTTCCACGCAGCCATACCCTCTTCTTCCTTGGCGCGCCGTGCTTCATCCGAAAGCGCATTCCACACCTTCATTTGCTTGCTTTCCTTGCTACCCAAAAAAACCGCGAGAAACAGATGTCGATCTTCCATGCGTCCTCCGTCCAGTGGTGGCGGTATCGGTAACGGGTGTCGCCGTCCGGCCTTGACAGAATAGGTTGATATCAACATAATTGCAACATGCCACGCTCGAAAAATCTTTCCTTCGATACGACGCTGATGGTGCGCGATTGCTGCCTGTGTTTGCATCTGCAGCGGGCCGCACGAAATCTCGCACGCATCTTCGACGATGCCTTGCGCCCGCTCGATCTCACGAACGGGCAATTTTCGTTGCTCATGTCGCTCAATCGGCCGCATCCACCGACGATGAAAGACGTGGCCTCGCTATTGGCGATGGATCGCACCACGCTCACGGCCGCGCTCAAGCCGCTCGAGCGGCGCGGCCTCGTGAGGATCGAACAGGATCAGGAGGACAAGCGCGGCCGGCGGCTGAGCTTAACGGCCGACGGCCATCAACTGTTAGCCAAAGCTTTTCCGGTCTGGCAGCGGACGGAAGCGGAAATCGAAAAGCAGTTCGCTACCGATGAAGTGGACCGGTTGCGCCGGCAGCTCTACCAGCTTTCGTAGAGGCGAGCCGCACACGTTGCTGCCGTTTGAGATGTTCGGGGAAGCCGGCGTTCAGGCGCTGTCCGATGACTTGGACGGCCATTGAGCCCGCGAATCACGCGGGCTTCGCCCATCCCGGCCGCCTATCCTTCGCGGATCGGGATCACGGTGCGGCCTCCGCAATTGCGTAGTAGATCCCGCAATTCGTTGATCACCGGAAACACTTCGTGATTCCAGTCGGCGCCTTGCCGGTCGTGCGCCTCCTGCTCGCGCTCGACGATCCAGCGGTCCTCCTTGAAGATGCGCTCGGTGAACCAGACGAGCAGCGGCCAAGCCAGGTCCAGCGCGAATGGAATGCCGGGCCTGCGAATCGACAGCAGGCCGAACGTGCGGTTGGTGCGTTGCTCGACGTCGAGCGGCACGTAGACGATCCAAAGATCCATCACCAGTGTTCCGCTGCCCGAGCGGATTTGGAGTGTTTGGTATGGATAGCCGGTGCGCACCGTCATCACGTCCTGGTCGTTTTGATCGCCATCCTTCTTCGCCGCGCCGAACACGAGCGCTTCGCCGACAGGCTGTTTGCCTTCCATCCGCGCGAACGTGTAGTCCACTTCCACCCAATCGTCACCGCGCCTGCGGCCAAGCGAGCGCGCACGCATCTGTCCCATCTGCCGCCGGTGCAGGAATTGATGGTTCATGTCCATCAGATTCTCGTGCATGAACGAATAGTGGCACTTGACCTCGCGGCCGAAGCGGCGCGTTTTATACGCTTTGTCTTCGACCGAGGGCAGGGTGGGCAACGGCCGCTCGTCGGCCAGCGCAGCGTCGCCCGGAAAGACGAAGATCAAGCCGTACATCTCGCGGCAAGGGTAGGCGCGCACCCCGTTCGGCAGCCGTTCACGGCCCAGGTAAGGGACGTCGACGCACTTGCCGGAACAATCGTAGGTCCAGCCGTGATAACCGCAGCGGATCGATTCGCCGTCGACCACGCCCGCGTGCAGCGGGACTTGCCTGTGCGCGCAACGATCTTCGAGGGCGAACAGCTTGCCGGACTCGGTGCGGGCGAGAACGATGGGATCGCCGGCGAAGCGCACCCCAAGCGTCTTGCCCCGCTTCAGTTCGCTCGACCAAGCGAGTGGATACCAGTGGTCGGGATGGATCGATACACGGCGCAAATCGCGTACCGGCGCGGTTGCGGGCGGTTCGATGGCACTGCTGCATTGCATCGGCATTGCATGCATCCGTGACGCCTCCTTCCATATCGGGAACTGCGGCCGTCCCCGCTAGCGGATACGTCGGCGAACGGGGGATTTGGCGCAGTCTACGCGAAACTCGAGTGCCGATCACTCTCTTAGGCACGGCGTGGGGAGATCGGGAGATTCCCTAGGTGCTCAAGCCGGCGAATCGGCGTGGCCCAGCCGGCGGATGCGAGACGTGAAGAGAACGACGGCCACGACCACGGGAACGATCAGCGCGCCCTCGACGATTTCCGGGTTCAGCGCGATATCGACGGCATGCAACGCGCGAAGGGCCGCCCCCGAGAGATTGAGCACATAGTAGGAGATGGCCGCTACCGATAGACCCTCGACCGCGTGCTGCATACGCAACTGCGTGCGCGCCGTGCGATTCATTCCTTCGAGCAGGGCAGTGGTGTGTTCTTCCTGAGCGAGGTTGACGCGTGTTCGCAGCAGATCGACGGCCCGCGCGACGCGCGTCGCGAACCGCTGGTGCCGCGCCCATACCGAACTGCATGTCTGCATCGCGGGCAACAGGCGGCGCTGCATGAATTCCGCGATCGTCGGAAAGCCCTCGATGCGTTCCTCTCGAAGTTCGGCGATGCGGGCAAGGATAAGCTTCTCGTAAGCGTCCGACGCGCTGAACCGGGTTTCGAGGCCGGCATGCGCCTCCATTTGCCCTGCGAGATGGGTCAGTTCGCGCAAGAGATAGCCATCGTCGTGATCGTGGCCGGGTCGCTCCATGCGTTGCATGAGCGCGGAGAGCGTTTCATCGAGTTTGCCGAGAAACTGGCTATGGCGGCGCGCGTCGGGTAGGGCGAGCAAGGCCATCATCCGATAGGTTTCGATTTCGAATAACCGCTGAATGAGACGACCGGCCTGTGCTTCTCTAAATCCGAGATCAAGGACGAGAAAGCGCGAAAAGTGATCCTCGTGCACTAGCCAGTCGCAATAGACTTCGCCGCCGCTCAGCACCTTGCTGCCGACGAGCACCGGGCCGGGTAAGCGTTCTCGAACCTCCGTTCGCGCTTGTTCCGCCTGTGCGGCGCAGCGAAGTTCCGCGTGCACCGCGACCAACACGCTCTCCTTCAGCAGATCGATCCACGAAGCCGGAAGTTCGCGCATGGCGGCGCCGGAGAATAGTTCGGTTTGCGCGTTGGAGAGAACGAAGGTGAACGTGGAGAACTCGGTGTGCTTCTCCCACTTGATCTGCCAATCGCCTCGCTTGGCTGTGTAGTGATTGTGCGCCGCCGCCGGCGCGGGCAAGCCCATCGCCTTGGCCAAGGCGTCGAGGAGGCGGTCGTGTATTTCTTTGTCGTGCTCGCAGTAGATGGCCAGATGGCTCACCGACGCCGGGCCGTCGATCCGGAGAAAGGGCCGGGCGTGAAGTTCGTTCGAAAGCGGATCTCTAAGAGGATGATTGAGCGCGGAAAACATGAACTTGTCCTGGGCAGCGGAGTATGAATGCGGCAGTGTAGCGTGCCGAATTGACACTACGACCGGCGGTCTGCTTTCCGGATGGGAACGTGCGTGCGTTTTTATCGAAGTTCATCAAACGAACGGCTCGTTGACGCGATCTTCCAAGTAATCCACGATGCGCTGTGCCGCGCTAAAGTTAGCACGCTGGTGTCGCTTTGACGATCGGGATTCAATGAGCGAGAGAACGATGGGTAATGGCAACGGTTTGCCGCTGGACGGTGTGCGTGTAATCGAGTTCACGCATATGGTGATGGGCCCGACGTGCGGCATGATTCTGGCCGATCTCGGCGCGGAGGTCATCAAGATCGAGCCGCCTGGCGGGGACAAGACGCGCAAGCTTCCCGGGCTCGGTATCGGTTTTTTCCGGACGTTCAATCGAAACAAGAAGAGCGTGGTGCTCGATATCCAGACGCGCGAAGGCCAAGCCCAAGCGCGCGAATTGATCGGTGAATGCGATATCGTCCTCGAAAATTTCAGGCCGGGCCTCATGGCACAGGTCGGTCTCGGATACGCCGAGCTATCGCAACGGTTTCCGCGCCTCATCTACGTTTCGCACAAAGGTTTTCTGCCGGGGCCCTATGAAAAGCGTCTGGCCCTCGACGAAGTCGTTCAAATGATGGGCGGACTTTCATATATGACGGGGTTGCCCGGGCGGCCGCTACGTGCCGGGACATCCGTCAACGACATCATGGGCGGCATGTTCGGCGCGATCGGCGTGTTGGCCGCTTTACGCGAGCGAGATCGCACGGGCCATGGTCAAGAAGTGCAAAGCGCGTTGTTCGAAAATTGCGTGTTTCTTAGCGCGCAGCATATGCAGCAGTATGCGATGACGAAGGAACCCCCTCCGCCTATGCCGGCGCGGGTGTCCGCTTGGAGTGTCTACGACGTTTTCACGCTCGCGGACGGCGAGCAATTGTTTATCGGCGCGGTGAGCGACAAGCAATTCGTGACGCTGTGCAGCGCTCTGGGACACCCCGAACTCGCGCAGCGGCCCGAGTATGCGACGAATGCGTCCCGCGTCGAGGTGCGACGTCGGTTGTTGGCCGATTTGGCGGCGATTCTCAAAGATATCCGCGTGGAAGGGTTGATGCCGATCCTGGAAGGATCGGGCATTCCGTACGCGCCGATCGTTCGCCCCGACCAATTGTTCGACGACCCGCATTTGAAGCAAAGCGGCGGCCTCGTCCCGATGCAGACCGATGACGGAGGGACGACGGATGTGGTGCTGCTGCCGCTCACGATGGGAGGGCGGCGCCCCGGGGTTCGACAACCGCTTGCCAAGGTGGGTGAGCATACGAGGGAGATTCTCGCGCGCTTGAAGAGGCGCGTAAGTCCCGATGAGTGAGCTCACTCCGGCCTCGACAATTTCGTCCAACGAATCGGTGCGGCGACTAACCGGTTTAGTTTTTTTTCGCACTACCCTCACGAAAGCACCTCCGATGCGAGCCATGCGAACAGCACGAGACTCATTGCGGCTGCTGCCGCCCAGGTTCCGGCGCGCAGGGTCCAATGCGTTCGTAATTCGCCGACCACGGGCGGCTTTATGCTCAATTGCGCGATCAGGACGATGACGGGTGCGACGGTAGCGCCATTGAATACGGCGCTCAAGTACAGGATACGGACGGGCTCGAAATGAAAGGCGAACAGCGATAGCGCCGCAATCAAACCCACTGCCATCAACGCCAACAGAATCTGCGCTATCCGTCGATCTCGGGTAGCGCCATGCGGCAGGGCGAACGCGCTCACTGCCGCGTTCGCCGCCGAGCCTGCGCGCGCGGGCGCCGCGCAATGCGCATATTGAGCGACTCGACTTCTTGCTCGGCTTGAGAAAACAGCAGATAAGGGCTAATCGTCGTGCCGAGCACGGCCAGCAGCATCTCGAGAAACGCTTTCGACCATTCGAAGTGCGGCACGAAGGACCGCAGCGCAACGCGGTCCCATGGTGTATCGGCGACCCAGGCCACGCCCGCGTACATGAAGAGTCCCACGGCAAGCCACTGCACGATGCGAGCGTAGTGCCGATGTCCATTGCCATGATGTTGCCGACGATGTTCAGCAGGTTGGCCAGCAAGAACCGCGCGACCACGAAATAAAGCACCGGGCGCGCGTCGTGAGCCCTGAGGTTCTCGGTGAGTCCGCGGCCCGTCACAGCCGCGATGTGCGCGGACACGAGCTGCAGCGCCACGACGAACGGATAGGACAGCACGCTCGCCGCAAGCATGGCGTACCCCCATTGCGCGCCCGCTAGGCAATAGGTGGCGATGCCGCTCGGATCGTTGTCCGCGGCCATGCTCGTGAGGCCGGTCCCGGTCCCTGCGGCCCATGAGTGGGATGGCGTCCGATAGGCACTGCGAGTGTCGTTCCCGGTACCGCCGGCGGCGCGCATGCGAGTGAATGAATCGTCGAATGAAAGGGTCCGGTCTTGGACAACCGGCGCGAGGCGTGCAGCAAAGAGCGGGCCCGCAGCCCTGTAGACAAGGGTGACAACGCCGGCGAGCGGACAGGGGGCTTCGCCCATCGGCCCGGTTCGGCGATAATGTCGGCCGCACCGGTACGGCGGCGCATCGCACCGCGTACCTGGATGAAACTCGAATTTGGAGATCAGATATGCGTGACGTGATCGACGGCTTCTTGCGCTTCCAACGCGAGGTCTTCCCGCAACGTGCCGAGCTATTCAAGCAGCTCGCGACAACGCAAAGTCCGAAGGCGCTATTCGTTACCTGCTCGGACAGCCGCGTCGTGCCCGAACTGCTGACGCAGCGCGAGCCGGGCGAACTGTTCGTGATTCGCAACGCGGGGAATATCGTGCCCTCGTACGGCCCTGAGCCCGGCGGCGTGTCGGCTACCGTCGAATATGCCGTGGCGGTGCTCGGCGTACAGGACATCGTCATCTGCGGCCACTCCGATTGCGGCGCAATGGGTGCGATCTCGCGTTGTACGTGCCTGGATCACATGCCGGCCGTCGCGAACTGGCTGCGACATTCCGATGCCGCCAAGGTCATCAACGCCGCGCATGAGTTCGATTCGCCGCGTGCCAAACTCGACGGCCTGGTGCGGGAAAACGTAATCGCCCAATTGGCGAATCTGCGTACGCACCCGTCCGTCGCCCTCGCGCTCGAACAGGGACGCATGAATCTGCATGGGTGGGTGTACGACATCGAGAAGGGCAGCATCGACGCGCTCGATGGGGCGACGAGGCGCTTCGTGTCGCTCGCCGAATCGCCCACCACCGTTGCAGTCGCTTCGCGCAATCGCCCTCAATTGTGACCGCGTTTGAAGTGCGGCTAACTACTACGCACGTGTTGCGAGCGACGTCGTAACGTCGCTCGCCGCTAGCTTATCGATCGCGTTCGAAACCCGGCAGCGCTTCGGTGCCTTCACGCTCCACGGCGTGCAGCCAGTGGGGCTTCAGATCGAGCAGTCGCAAAATCGTGGGCGCGACTTGCGTCGTTTGAACCGGTGCCGCGACCGTGCGGGCATGACGAATGCCTGGCAGCGAGACCAACAAGCCCAAGTGGCTGTCGTCCGGCGCATTGCCGCCGTGCTCTTCATCCTTCTTTTTGCTAGACGAATAGATCACGCCGGGGTTCGGCTGCACGATGATGTCCGGTGTGCGGCCGAGCGCCGGATTGCCGAAGCGGCGCGCGAGACTCGAGCCCGAGAGAATGTACGCTTGCGGCCCGTCCGCGCAGATGCCGGGGGCGTTGCAGCCGAGGTTCGCTTTCAACGTTGCGACCGCCGCATCGACTTGCGACGGATCGCGCAGCCAAATGAGGCCGACGTCGTCGGTCTGCACGAAGCCCGTGCCCACGAGGCCCGAACCGTCGTTCAAATTGCCCGAAGCCGTGTTGTTCTGGCCGAAGTTGCCGGTCGGATCGAGGTAGTTGTTGGCTTCGAGCAGCTTCGTCAGCGTGTCGCCATTCTTGACCAGCTTCGTGTGATCGGTCGGCGATTGCCCGTGCTTGGCCGTCACGATGATGGCCGTGCTCTCGTACAAGTTGCGTTGCTTGAGCGCCTGAACCATCGAGCCGATCGCGGCGTCGGCGTACGTGATCGCGGCGGCCACATCCGGGCCCGGCGTGAAGTCGGCGTCGAGATAGCCGCCTCCCTTGGCGACGGGCGCTTTCTGCGCGACGCTGAGTGTTTGGAAGTTCGTGCCGAACAACGTCGGCACGGCCGCGCTTTGCGTACCCGTCGAATCCTTGCCGTCGATTTCGTTCAGGATCGCTTGCACATGGTAAGCGTCGAACTTTTCGGTGTGCGTGTAGACGTCGCTGTAGTCGCTGTTCGTCGCCGGATCGATCGAGTTGATTTCGGTGCGGGCGAGATCGTCGACGCCGTGGCCCGACGGGCCGTTCAGCCAGTCATAGCCCCACGCGTGCTTGTCGGCCCACGCCGTGCGCGCGGCGGGCATGTGCTGTTTCACGACTTCGAAAATCGTGTTGGTCTTCACGTAGTCGTGCGGATAAACCGGCTTGCACACGCCACCGATGAGCGCGTGCGGGATCGCTTGCGGATTGAACGCGCCGCCGCCGTCGAGGTGGACCAGTGCGCCGCCGTTTTGCGCGTCGATGCCCGTGGTTTCGTCGAACACGACATTCCAGCCCTGCTTGCCCGTGCAATTCGTATCCGAGGGCGCATACAGCGTACGGTCATACGAAACGTCGTAGAAGAGGCCGGCGGTTTTCGGGGAGCCGCCCGTCACGAGGGCCGCGAGGCCGGGGAAGGAATCGGAAAGGCCGGGCGTATGGGCACCGGTGTAGGTGATGCCGGATTGCGCGAGGGACGCTAGATTCGGACAGGTATTGCCGCCGATGCAACGCGCGAGGTCTTGTTCGTGTAGGCCATCGATGCTGATCAACAGCACGTGCTCGACGCGTTTGGCGTCGTGATCGTGGTCGTGATCGCGGCCGGATTCGCTTGCATGCGCCATGTTCTGCACGCCGGCCATCGCGATGACGGCGCTCGCTACCGCCGCGCCCAAGTACGACCACTTTCTGCGTCCTTCCATGTTGTCACCTCATCGTTGTTGAACAGCAATCGGGTGTGCACAAGCCGATGACTGTCTATGACGAATGCGAAACTGTCGTGAAGGTGACCTTTCGGTATGCTGTCGACGCTGTAATGTTATCGACGAACGTTTGTCTTGGACTTGCCGCGAGCCGGGGCTGTTCGATCGGGCGATGCCTTTGCCATGATCCACTTTTTAAATGCGACGACGGCAGCATCCTCGGCGCGTTCGGTATTGACGACCAATGTATAGTCCGGCGCGCGCCATGCAGGCTCCGATAACGGGCATACGAGCCGCCCGGCGGCGATCTCGCGCTCGATCAGGGGGAGCGAGGCCAAGGTCACGCCGAGACCCTCTACCGCTGCGCTCAGTTGCAGGAAGACGTGATCGAAGTCGAGATGGCGGGCGCCCTGCAAGCCTGGCGCTCCGGCTTGCCGCAACCAATCGGCCCAGGCTGCGCGCGTCGTCGTGGAGTGCAGAAGCGTATGGTGTCGCAAGTCGGCGACGCCGGCGATCGGTTTGCTTCGCAGGACGGTTGGACTGCAGGCGGGCAAACGCAAGTCGGGCATCAGCGTGGTGGACGTGAGACCCGCGGCAAGCTCGGGCCCCGAGCGTACGCCGATGTCGAACGCATCGCCGACATAACGTAATTTGCGCGAGGTCGTCGAAACGCGTACGTCGATATCGGGGTAGGCGGTTTGAAAATCCGAGAGGCGCGGTAGGAGCCAATACAAAGCGAAGCTCGGCAGGGCGTTGACGCGCACAACGCCCGCGATACGGCGCGTGATGGATTCCCGGCGCAGTTGCGTAACCGAATGCGTTAGGCGTGCGAATGCGCCGTTGACGTCGTTGAGCAGCGCGGCACCTTGGTCCGTGGGTACGACGCCGCGCGGGCGGCGCTCGAAGAGCGGCACCCCGTACCAGTCTTCCAGCAATCGAATCTGTTTTCCAACGGCCCAGTGCGTAACGTGTAGCGCGTTCGCCGCCGCCGCGAAGCTCCCTAGGCGGGCGACGGCCTCGAAATGCCGCAGCGCATTCAGCGGGGGCAACTTGTCGGCGTCGTTATTCGAGGATGGATGAGTGGTCATGCCGTGACTTTTTTTCCCGGATGACTCAATTTTACGTTGATTGCCGCGCATTCCGCGCGAACCTAGACTACGCAGGTCCCATAACAACACATAGAGCGCCGCACCTGCCGGAGTTTGGGCGACGCGGTTGAACCATGAGCCCTTCTTCTCTTTCCAGCGCGGCGGCGCGCACGGCCGATACGCCCGGTCAACCGAATTCGATTTCGCGTGCGCGCGTATTGTGGCTCTCGTGTCTGGCGCATGCGCTGCACGACGGGTACACCGATATGATCTACGCCTTGCTGCCTGTCTGGCAGGCGGACTTTGGGCTCGGCTACGGTGCGCTCGCCGTATTGCGGGGTTTGTATGCCGGGGCAATGGCGACCTTGCAGTTGCCCGCAGGCCGCCTCGCGGACAAGTTCGGCACGCGCGCAACGCTCGCGTTCGGCACGCTCGTGGCCGCGGCGGGCTATGCCTTCGCTGGAATGACGGGTACTTTGGTTGGCCTGTGCGTCGCGCTCGTTGTCTCGGGAGGCGGCTCGAGCACGCAACATCCATTGGCTTCGGGGGCTGTGTCGCGCGCGTATGGCAGTCAGGCTCGCGGGCCGCTGAGCGTCTACAATTTTTCGGGCGATCTCGGAAAGTCCGTGCTTCCGGCGGCGATTTCGCTGCTGATCACCATCATGCCGTGGCGCCACGCGCTTTGGGCCGTGTCGATCGTCGGCGTGCTCGTTGCGGCCGTCATTGCACTTTTTCTCCCTTCGGTGCCGAGGGACGCGTCGTTTATCGACGAACCGTCATCAGCCAAGCGCAACGGGTCGCACTCCGGTTTCTCTCTGTTGTTCACCATCGGCGTGCTCGACACGGCGGTGCGCATGGGCTTGTTGACCTTTCTTCCCTTCCTCTTGACGGCGAAGGGAATATCGCGGCCGATGATGGGTACGGCGCTCGCGCTCGTCTTCATTGGCGGCGCGGCCGGCAAATTCGCATGTGGCTGGCTCGGTGCGCGCATGGGCGTGATCGGTACCGTGCTGGCCACCGAGGGCGGTACCGCGGCGCTGATTTTTGCGACTATCTTTCTGCCGTTGACGCCGACCCTGATCCTGTTGCCGTTGCTTGGGGTGATGCTCAATGGGACCTCGTCCATCCTCTACGGAACGGTTCCCGAGTTGACTCCGGTCGAGCGGACGGAGCGAGCATTTGCACTGTTCTATACGGGCGTGATTGCGTCGGGCGCGCTTGCTCCGATCGCCTACGGATTTCTGGGCGATCGAATCGGCGCGCCGGGCGCCACTGCCGCGACGGCGATCACGGCGCTGGCAATCTTCCCGTTGGCGATCGCGCTTCGTTCACGTTTGCGCGGAGCGTAAAGGTGCGCGCCGTACACGGCTAGCTGCTGTTTTCGGCCGGGGTCGTTTCCACGCCGATCTCTATCAGCCGTTGGCCATCCTTGCCGTCCTCCACCTTCCAGCCCAGTGCGCTCAGCATTTGACGGAGACGGTCGGCGTTTGCCCAATCCTTTTCCGCTCGCGCGCGCGCACGCTCGTCGAGCAACGCTCGAACGTTTTCGGGTATCTCGGACTCGACCGGCTTCCAGTCGCGCAGCCCAAAGCCCAGTACGGTGTCGAAGCTATCGAAGGTTGCTTTCAACGTCGCGGGCGGCAGATCGCTTTTGACGAGCTCCCAAACGACGGCGAGCGCTCTGGGCAGATTCAGATCTTCGTTGATGTGCGCATCGAATCGCGCGGCGAACTGCGCATCGACCTGGCCCGCGTCGGGCCAACTCGAATACAGATTGCGCAATCGCGTGAGGGCCGTATTGGCCGCGTCGAGCGCTGCCCAATTGAAATTGAGTTTGCTGCGGTAATGAGCCGTCAAGCAGAGATAGCGGTAAGCGAGCGGATCGATGTTGCGGCTCGTCAAGGTCTGAATGCGCAGGAAATCGCCGCTCGACTTCGACATCTTCGTATCGGCATCGAGCGTCAGGAAATGCCCATGCATCCAAAAATTCGCGAGCCGCGTGCCGTGCGCTGCCTCGGTTTGGGCTACCTCGTTGCTGTGATGAACGGCGATATGATCTTCGCCGCCGCAATGGATGTCGAACCAGGTGCCGAGGTATTTCGCCGACATGGCCGAGCACTCGATATGCCATCCCGGGAACCCGCGGCCCCATGGGCTTTCCCATTCCATTTGACGCTTCACGGTGGGTGGGCTGAACTTCCATACGGCAAAATCCGTGACGCTCTTTTTCGCACCCAGCGCGACGCGTTTTCCCGCTTGTAGACCGGCGCGGTCTAGTCGCGCGAGATAGCCGTAGTTGTCTTGCTTACTCGTATCGAAGTAAAGGCCGTCGTCTGTCCGATAGACGTAGCCTGCTCGTTCCAGTTCGCCGATAAAGGCGATTTGCTCGGCGATATGATCGGTCGCGCGACACCATAGCGTGGGCTCGAGCATATTGAGTGCGCGCCAATCGGCGACGAATGCGTCGGTGTAGTGGCGAGCGATGGCCCATGCCGACTCTCCGGTTCGCCGGCTGCCTTTCTCCATCTTGTCTTCGCCTTCGTCGGCGTCGGACGTTAGATGGCCGACATCCGTGATGTTGACGACGTGCCGAACCTGGTAGCCGTTGCGAGTGAGGACTCGGCGCAAGACGTCCTCGAACAGATAGGTCCGTAGATTGCCGATATGCGCATAGTCGTAGACGGTTGGGCCGCAACAATACATACCGACCTGACCGGCGTGAATGGGCGTGAAGGGCCGCACGGAACGCGACCAGGTGTCGTACAGCGCGAGCGGCATCCAGGGTCTCCAATAACGAAAAGGCCGCCGGTTTTTCAACGGGCGGCCAGAAGGTGGTTGCTACGGCGTGTCGCTAATTCGCTAGACGCGGCTTTCCCTCCGGCATGTTCGACAACATGCGCGCGTCGGCGACGTGAAAGGAGAGAAGTGAATAAGCATATGAGCAATGCTAGCGGGAGTGAGTTGGTGCGGTCAATAGCGTAAAAATGGGCTGAAGCACCAGATGTAATAGACGGAATTGTCCGCCGATCGAATCGACTCGTTCGAACTCGGGCTACGCTTCGGCCTTATGACAAACCACTTCGACATTGTGCCCGTCGGGTCCGATGACAAAAGCGGCGTAGTAGTTTGCGTGATATTGCGGGCGCAGCCCGGGGCCGCCATTGTCTTTTCCACCCGCCTCCAGCGCCGCGCGGTAGAACGCATCCACCTGCTCGCGGCGCTCGGCGGCAAACGCCAAATGAAGACGCGAGGGTTTTTCGTCGGTCTTGCCGAGGCACAGCGAGGCTTGACCGTTGGGGCTCATCTCGACCCCTAGCGAGCCCTCCGAAACAATCGCTACGCCGAGCGGAGCGAGGGCCTTCAAGAAAAACGCCTTGCTTGCTTCGTAGTCGCTCACTCCGATTGCAACGTGGTCGAACATGTCTCCTCCATAAAATCATTGGGCCGACGGTGACAGCGAAACGGATGATATTCCAGGGAAAGACTCAGTATCCTTCAAAACCGATGATGCTAGGTAAGGTTCAAACCGCCGTCCGACAGCAATATCTCACCGGTCAGATAGTCCGACGCCACGAGCATCGCAACGGCCTGCGCAATATCCTCGGGGCTAGCGGCCCGGCGCATGGGCGCGCGCTCTTTCCAAAGTCGCTGCGCGTCCGTCCAGTCCGCCGTGAGCGGCGTATCGACGAGGCCGGGCGCCACCGCATTGACACGGATCTCGGGCGCGAGCGAGAGCGCGAGCAAGCGAGTCACGTGATTGAGCGCCGCCTTCGTCGCCGCGTAGGGAATCGATGCGCCTTTCGGCCGAACGCCCGCATGCGAGCTGACGTTGACGACGCAACCGGGCCTTCCGCGTGTGCCGGCTTCGCGCAGCGCCGGCTGCGCGAGCGTAACGAGGCGAAACGGCGCGACGACATTGATTTCGTGAAGCTCGTGCCAGATGGCCGGCGTAGCGGCCGCCATGTCGGCATGCGGTATCACTCGGCTGATGCCCGCGTTGTTCACTAGGACGTCGAGTCGCCCCCAGGCTGCCGTGGCTTCGTCGATGAGACGCGCTCTGTCGTCATCGTTGGCGAGATCGGCTTGCACATACGTGGCGGATTCCAACTCGCGCGCAAAAGCGAGGCCGGCCTCGACGGATTGCTTCGAATGCAGCACAACCGAGAATCCATCCATCGATAATCGCCGCGCGATGGCGGCCCCGATGCCGGACGTGGAGCCGGTGATCAGTGCGACAGGAGGCGAGACTTTCATGAAGGCATGCGTCCGAATTGAGAAGTTCGATCGGACGCATTGTCGACGATTCATTGCTTTATGTCGAACGACGAGCGACTAACGGTAAGACAGTGCAGTCGGTTAAACCGCGAAATAAGTCGTCTCCCCACTCGGATAGCGATCGACGCGATGATTTAAAGAGCAGTCGGCCAGACAACGCGCAGCAGGTTCGTCGATCCCGGCGTGCCGAAGGGCATGCCGGCGGCCACGAGAATCGGTTTGCCCGCGTTCATGAAGCCGTGTACTTGCGCCGTCGCGCTTGCTTTCGAGATCATGTCTTCGGCGGTCTCGGCATCGTCGATCTCGAACGAACTGATGCCCCACGACAACGCCAATTGCCGAGCTACCGCCTGGTTGGGCGTCAAGCTCAGGATGGGCGAGACGGGGCGTTCACGAGCGACGCGCAAGGCAGTCGCACCCGAGGTCGTATAGGTTACGGTGGCGCATACGGGCATCACGCCGGTAATCGTTCGAATCGCCGCGCCGATCGCATCGGTGGTATCGGCGCCGCCCGGGGGCGCCACCGCATGCATCAACTGCCGGTACGACGGATCGGACTCCGTGTGCTCGAGAATGCGATTCATCATCGAGACCGCTTCGATGGGGTATTTGCCCGAGGCCGATTCCGCCGAAAGCATGACCGCGTCGGCGCCGTCATAGACGGCGGTTGCCACGTCGGACGCCTCCGCGCGGGTCGGCGAAGCGGAGTTGACCATTGATTCGAGCATTTGCGTGGCGACGATAACCGGCTTGCCCGCCTCCCGGCACAAGCGAACGATGCGCTTTTGAATCGCCGGGATGGTTTCGGGCGGCAACTCGACGCCGAGATCCCCCCGAGCCACCATGATCGCGTCGGCCGCGTCGATGATCTCTTCGATGCGTTCCACCGCCGAAGGCTTTTCGACCTTGGCGATGAGTTTGGCTCGCGCGCCGATCAATGCGCGCGCTTCATGTAGGTCTTCGGGGCGTTGCACGAACGACAGTGCGATCCAATCGACCCCTTGCGCCAGGCCGAACTCGAGATCTGCTCGGTCTTTTGCGGTGAGCGCGGGCAAGGGCAGGGCGACGCGCGGAACATTGACGCCTTTTCGATCGGAAATCACGCCGCCGACGATCACCCGCGTGACGATCCGCGTCAGCGAAACGTCGGTCACCTCGAAACGCAGCAGGCCGTCGTTGACGAGCAAGATGTCGCCTATGCCCGCCGCGGCGAAGATCTCGGGGTGGGGCAAACATACGCGCTTGCTGTCGCCGGGAGCGGGGTTCTGATCGAAGACGAAGGCCTCGTCCGCGCGCAATTCGGCGCGGCCGGTATCGAACGTTGCGATGCGCAGCTTGGGGCCTTGCAAATCGAGCAGCACGCCGATCGGACGTCCGTTGCGCGCTTCGATGTCCCGAATGAGCCGCAGCCTCGCCGCATGATCTTCGTAAGTGCCGTGGCTGAAATTCAACCGGAAGAGATCGGCGCCCGCTTGATGCAGCGCATCGATGACGGTTTGCGTGGAACTGGCGGGCCCCAAGGTGGCGACGATTTTGGTGGCGCGGTTTCGTGTCATATTAATTAGTAGTGCTAACTGGGAGGAGTCGAGCGATTGCACGCGCCCTTTCACCGCGGGGTGGCCTGCGGTGCGTTGCCGTCGCTAGCTCAAAGCGCCGGTGCGGCGGCGATCGGCTCGGGCGCGAGCCACGCATCGATTTCGCGCTTGGCGGCTTCGAGCTGTCCGGGCTCGATATGCAGCCCGAGTTTCGTACGGCGCCACAGCACGTCTTGCGCGCTGCGTGCCCATTCGACGTCGTGCAGATAGCGCAACTCGGCTTCGTAAAGGCCGGGCGCGAACTCGCGGCCGAGATCCGCGAGCGAGCGTGCGCCGCCTAGCATCGTCTCGGCGCGCGTGCCGTATGCACGCGCGTAGCGCAGTGCCAGCGCGGCCGGCAGCCAGGCATGTCGAGCGGCGAAACGCTTGGCGAACGGCTCGAAGTGCGCGTCGTCGATGTCGCCGCCGGGCAATGGCGCTGCCGCGGTCCAAGCCGGGGCTCGATGTTCGAGCGCGTGCGTCAACGTATCGACGGCTTCCTCCGCAAGCTTACGAAAGGTCGTGATCTTGCCGCCGAACACCGACAAGAGGGGCGCCTCATTCGGCCCCGCTTCGAGTTCGAGCTTGTAATCGCGCGTGGCGGCGGAGGGGTTGTCGGTCCCTTCCTCTTGCAATAGCGGACGCACACCCGAGTAGGTCCAACAGACGTCGCGCGGCGAGATGTGCCGCTTGAAGTAGCGATTGATCGACTCGCACAGGTAGCGGGTTTCCGCATCGTCGATCGCGACTTTGGCCGGATCGCTCGGATATTCGACGTCGGTCGTGCCGATCAGCGTGAACTCGTGTTCGTACGGAATGGCGAAGATGATCCGCTTATCGGGGTTTTGGAAAATATAAGCGTGATCGTGCTCGAACAGGCGCCGCGTGACGATATGGCTGCCTTTCACGAGCCGAATGCCGTGCTGTGCTCGACGGCCCAAGGCGCCGGTCAGCAACTCGCCTACCCAGGGCCCCGCCGCATTCGCGATGGCGCGTGCGCGGACCTCGATCGTGGTGCCGTCGGCACGGCGCAACTGCGCGAGCCATCGGCCGCCGTTGCGCGTTGCCTTCACGAGCTTCGTGCGCGTGAGGACTTTGGCGCCGCGCTCGCTCGCATCGAGCGCGTTGAGGACGACGAGCCGAGCGTCGTCGACCCAGCCGTCGGAGTAGACGAAGCCGCGCTTGATGGAGTCGACGAGCGGCGTGCCCGCCGGATGACGGCGCATGTCGATTCCGCGTGAACCGGCCAGGCGTTTGCGCCGGGCGAGGTGGTCGTACAGGAACAAGCCCGTTCGAATCAACCAAGCCGGGCGCAGGTTCGGCATATGCGGCATCACGAAGCGCAGCGGCCGAATGATGTGCGGGGCGGCCGCAAGCAACGTCTCGCGCTCCTGCAGCGCCTTACGCACCAGTCCGAACTCGCGGTATTCCAGGTAGCGCAGGCCGCCATGGATCAGCTTCGTGCTCGACGACGACGTATGCGCCGCGAGGTCGTCCTGCTCGCAAAGCAGCACCGATAGCCCGCGACCGGCGGCGTCGCGGGCAATGCCCGCCCCGTTGATGCCGCCGCCGACGACGAGCAGATCCACTACCTCCGTTGCACACATTGAACGTCTCCTGATCGAATTCGCGCGCGAAAAGCCGTTTCGCGAATGTTACCGAAAAAAATCGAACATTGGAATTTCGAAAACGAACATTTTAGGCATTCGATATGTCCCTGTTTCGATGTAACACGAGGCGCGGAGGGGCGGATGGGGCGGCGCGGAAGGACCCGCCGCGATTGCTGCGGCCCGCCTTGACAAGGGATTCGCTGCATAAGATCATTTGATCGACGTAAGAGCAAATGATCTATTTGCCCGTCAGCGGGCGACTTTCAACAGGCGGAGACGATGGCAGGAGAACTGAACGGCAAGGTTGCTGTAGTAACGGGCGCCGCCTCTGGAATCGGGTTGGCGAGCGCGGAGGCGCTCTTGTCGGCGGGTGCCCGTGTGGTGTTGGTGGACCGCGACGAGGCCGCGTTGAACGCACTGTGCGGCAAGCTCGGCCAAGCGGCGATCCCCTTGATCGTCGATCTGCTCGATCCGAAGGCTTGTGCCGCCCTGGTCCCTCGTGCGCTGCAATTGGCGGGGCAGATCGATATCTTGCATGCGAACGCGGGCACATACGTGGGTGGCGATCTCGTCGATGCGGACACCGAGGCGATCGATCGGATGTTGAATCTGAACGTCAATGTCGTGATGAAGAACGTGCACGACGTCTTGCCGCACATGATCGAGCGGCGCACGGGCGATATCGTGGTGACGAGTTCGCTGGCCGCGCATTTCCCCACGCCGTGGGAGCCGGTTTATGCGTCGTCCAAGTGGGCGATCAACTGTTTCGTGCAAACCGTGCGCCGGCAAGTTTTCAAGCACGGTATCCGAGTGGGCTCCGTGTCGCCTGGTCCCGTGATCAGTGCATTGCTCGCCGATTGGCCCGAGGAAAAACTCGAAGAGGCCAAGGAATCGGGCAGCTTGATCGAGGCGAGCGAAGTCGCGGCGACGATCCTATTCATGCTGACGCGGCAACGCGGCGTGACCATTCGCGACGTGGTTTTAATGCCGACCAATTTCGATCTATAGCCGCACCCGAACGGGGCGCGCGGGGGAGATCCCCGAAGTCGTTCGGCGACGTAGCCGCGGACCCGCCGATCGCGAAACCATCCGAAGTGATAGCAATGCTTGTATTGTCTGCGCGATGCTAGCATTGAAGCCGGGCTTGGATGGGAGTAGACGATGGCAAATCTTGTGGTCAGAAATCTGGATGACGCATTGGTCAAGAGTTTAAGGGAGCGCGCGGCCGCCCACGGTCGGAGTGTGGAGGCCGAGCATCGCGAGATCCTTGCGAAGGCTTTACGCAGTCCACAGCGCAGGACCTTCGCGGAAGTTCTGATGGCGATGCCGAATGTGGGTGACGACGCCGATTTCGCGCGAGTCGGCGACGGCGAGGCGGGACATGTATCGGGCTGATACCTATGTCATTTGCGCAGTTCGCAAACAGGGGCGGCAAAACACCGGAGTGCCCATCCTGAAAATCGCTTGTTTGGTATACCAAAATACCATCCTGTGTCAGAATGCGCAGCGTTGGTTAGCCGCGACGTCGCGGTGACCGGCGACACGATTGCGACGTCGCGAGTACAACGTTTCGATAAGGACGGGCAAGGCAATGGCACACGGCGAACACAAATACCGCGTTTCGGTGCAATGGACGGGCAACCGGGGCACCGGTACATCCGGATACCGCGAGTACGGTCGCGATCACGTCATCCGCGCGGTTAACAAACCCGATATCCCGGGCTCGTCCGACCCCGCGTTTCGCGGCGACGCGGCGCGCTGGAACCCCGAGGATTTGCTGGTGGCGTCTGCATCGGCTTGCCACGAGTTGTGGTACCTGCATTTGTGCTCCGACGCCGGCATCCGGGTCGTGGAATACCACGACGAGGCCGAAGGCACGATGCTGGATAGCGCCGAGCAAGGCCGCTTCACGGAAATCGTTTTGCACCCGCGCGTCGTCATTCGTCGCGGCGACGATCGAGCGCTAGCGTTGGAGCTGCACCATAAAGCTCACAGCCAATGCTACGTGGCGAATTCGGTCAATTTTCCGATTCGATGCGAGCCAACGGTCGACTTCGAAGGTGGTGGCGACGACTAACGCTACCGTCGCAAGGACGAGGATCGAGCCGGCTTATGCTCGCGAGCGAAATGGGAACGCGCATGGGCGCGAGATCGTCGCAACGATTTCCTCGTCGCTTCGCGCGTTAGCGTGTGCGATAGATGTCGGGCGCTTTCATCCGGGCACGAACACGCCCACCGCGGCGATTGCCATGGCGATCGTCGCGGTCCACCCGCCCCAGGCGAGCGGCCCTCTGACTGCAAACTCGCCCATGATGCGCTTGCTTCGCGCCATCAGCATGATGACGGCCATGATCGGCACCGCCGTTACCCCATTGATTACCGCGCTCCAATACAGCGCGCGAATCGGGTCGAAATGCATGAACGTAATGGCAACGCCACCCACGATCGCCAATGCGATCACCGCATAGAATTCACGCGCCAGCGCCAGATGCAACGACAGGCTGCTACGCCAACGGAAGCTACCCGCGGCTGCGTAAGCAGCGGAGCCGGCCAGTACCGGCAGCGCGAGCAATCCGGTGCCGATGATACCCAACGCGAACAGTACATAGGCGAATCGGCCGGCAATCGGTTCGAGTGCGCGTGCGGCGTCGGCCGACGTTTTAACATCGACGTGATGGACGTTGAGCGTTGCCGCCGCCGTCAATACGATAAAGAACGCAATGACGTTCGATACGCCCATGCCGACCCACGTGTCGAAGCTGATACGGCGGAGCTGCGCGGGCGCCTGATGCGGTACGCGGCGCAGCGGCTTTTGCCCTGGCTCCGACTTCATTTCCTCCACTTCCTGCGAAGCTTGCCAGAAGAATAAATATGGGCTGATAGTGGTGCCCAGCACGGCAACGATCGTCGTCAGATAGTCGCTCGATAGCGAAAAGCGCGGCATCACGATCGCATGGGCGACCTCGCCCCAGTGTATCGGCGTAATCAGGGCGACGGCGACATACGCAAGCAGTGTCAGCGCGATCCACTTCAGCAGGCGGGCGTACCGTTCATAAGGCACGAAGATTTGGAGGACGACCGACAACCCGCCTAAAACCACGACGTTCAGTTGCTGCGGCGTACCCACGAGCAGTTGCGCCGATGCGCCCATCGCCGACAGATCGGCCGCGATATTGATGACATTGGCGACGATCAGCAACAGCACCGCGGTGTAAAGCAGCCACCGCGGATAATGCGCGCGCATATTCGATGCGAGTCCCTTGCCGGTGACGCGCCCGATCGTCGCGCTCACGAGTTGGATCGCCGCCATCAGCGGATAGGTCAGCAGCAAGGTCCACAGTAGGTTGAAGCCGAACTGGGCGCCCGCTTGCGAATAGGTCCCGATGCCGGACGGATCGTCGTCCGCCGCGCCCGTGATCAGACCGGGACCGAGACGGCGTATCCACGAACGTTCGACGGGATCGGTGACGGTGCTTTCGGGTTCTTTGATGGGCTCGTCGGACACGATTTCCTCCTCAAACGTACGCATAACCGCAAGTATCGGGCCAGGCCCGAATACGTTATGGTGCTTGCCTGCACGCCGGATTCACTGCCTAACCACCCGACCATGTTCGAGATCAGCCAAATTCGTTGCTTCGTCGCCGTCGCCGAGGAACTGCACTTCAGCCGCGCGGCCGAGCGTTTGAACATGACGCAGCCGCCGCTCAGCCGGCAGATCCGCCTGCTCGAACATCAGATCGGCACGCCGCTGCTGGACCGCACGAGTCGCACGGTCAGGCTGACCGCCGCCGGCCGTTCGTTTTTCCACGAAGCGGCTCGCATCCTTCGGCTCGCGGAGGAAGCGGCCTATACGGCTCGCCGCGTCGCGAAGGGCGAGGCGGGCTTTTTATCGATCGGCTTTACCGCCGCTTCCGGCTATGGGCTTCTGCCGAAGCTGGTGCGTCTCGTGCATGACCATTCGCCGGGTGTTGCACTGACGCTCAAGGAATTGGTTAGCCGAGACCAACTCGATGCGCTCGCCTCGGGGCAACTCGATCTCGGCATGCTGCGGCCGCACGTGGATAGCGAGGAACTCGAAACAGCGGTCTTGAGTAAAGAGGGACTCGTGCTTGCCATTCCCGAGGGTCAAGCCGGCGATTGGCCCGAACATCCGGCCGCGGCCGACCTCCAGGGGCGAACGCTATTGATGTATTCACCCTACGAGGCCGATTATTTTTACCGGTTGACGCGCGCCATCTTCGATCGGGCGGGCGTGGTGCCGGTCATCGTCGAGCATGTCGCGCAGATTCACACGATGCTCGCGCTCGTGCATGCCGGTATCGGCGCGGCGCTGATACCGGAAGCGGCGATGAAGTTGCGTTTCGAAGGTGTCGTACTGCGGCCGATCGAGACGGAGCCGGTCAAGCCCGTCGAAACGATCGGCGTTTTCAAACGCGATAACGACAATCCCATCCTCTCGATCGTCAAAACGCACATCCTGCCCAAGCTCGCCGGCGTATGAATGAACGGATGCTCGCCGGTAGTTCGCCCCTGGCGGGCTCCGTCCGATCGATACAAGAATTGAATCGTTCGAGTCAGTGGTTGATTTGATCCTGAATGGGTCTCCTCACACAATCCAATACCTATAAGAGATCGCGGTCATTCGCTGCATCGCAGCGAAGACGAGCGATGGGGGAGACGCAGATGGATGAGCTACACATGCCGAGTGTGCCCGTTGCCGCGAAGCTCGCGTCCCGAACGCGCTGGGGCATCCTCGCGATGCTGTTCATCGTAACGTCGGTCAATTACGCGGACCGCGCGACGATCTCGATAGCCGGTCCGGCGATTCGCCGGGCGATGGGTTTATCTCCGGTCGAAATGGGTTATATCTTTTCCGCGTTTGCGTGGTCGTATGTGATCGGTCAATTGCCGGGCGGTTGGCTGCTGGACCGGTTCGGTTCGCGCATCACGTATTTTTTCAGCATCTTGCTTTGGTCGATCTTTACGTTGTTTCAAGGCGCAGTGGGATTCTTGACCGGCGGTGCCGCCGTTGCCGCCCTGTTCTTGCTACGACTCGCGGTGGGCGCTGCCGAGGCGCCGTCGTTCCCGGGCAATAGCCGGATCGCGGCGGCGTGGTTTCCGTCTCACGAACGAGGCCTGGCGGCGGCGATCTTCAATTCGGCTCAATACTTTGCGACGGTGTTGTTCGCGCCGATCATGGGGTGGCTCGTGCATCGGCACGGGTGGGAAAGCGCGTTCGTCTTCATGGGTGCCGTTGGGGTGGCTTGCGCCTGCGTGTGGTTGCGTGTCGTGCATGGACCGAAGGACCATCCGAGCATTAGCGAAAGCGAACTGAGGTATCTCGAGGAGGGCGGCGCGCTCGTCGCGCTCGACGCCTGCCGAGGCGCAACCAAGCCGAAACAGGTGGATACGTGGGCTTGCGTGAAGGAACTGTTGGCCAACCGCATGCTGCTCGGCATCTATATCGGCCAATACTGCATCACCACGCTCACTTACTTCTTTTTGACCTGGTTTCCGGTGTATCTGGTGCAGCAGCGGGGCATGACGATTTTGAACGCAGGCTTCGTCGCTTCTTTGCCTGCGATTTGCGGTTTCCTGGGTGGGGTCGTCGGGGGCTGGCTCTCCGATCGGATGTCGAGATCGGGTTTCTCACTGTCGGTTGCGCGTAAAACGCCGATCGTCGTCGGTATGTTGATGTCGATGAGCATGGTCGCGTGCAGTTACATCGAAGCGAACGTACTCGTCGTTATCGTGATGTCGCTTGCGTTCTTCGGTAAAGGCGTCGGTGCGCTCGGCTGGGCCGTGGTGTCCGATACTTCGCCGCGCGAAGCGGCCGGCCTCTCCGGCGGGCTTTTCAACACATTCGGAAACATGGCGGGCATTACGACGCCGATCGCGATCGGCTACATCGTGCAAGCGACGGGCTCGTTCGCCGGTGCGCTCGTTTTCGTCAGCGCGAATGCGGCGATGGCCATCGTCAGTTACGTGTTCGTCGTCGGCGAGATCAAACGTGTGCGTCTGAGCGGCTCTCTGCGCTAACGGCGCGAGCGCCGCATGCCGATTCAATTTTTCAGTGGAGTCTTAGATGAATTCGATATCGTCCGGCACGCCGGTCGTCACGGAGATGCGCGTTGTCCCGGTCGCCGGGCAGGACAGCATGTTGCTCAATCTGAGCGGCGCGCATAGTCCGTGGTTCACGAGAAACGTTGTGATCCTGCGCGATAGCGCGGGCCGAATCGGCCTCGGCGAAGTGCCGGGAGGCGAGGCGATCCGAAAGACACTGGAGGATGCCCGCGCGCTCGTGCAGGGGCAGTCCATCGGCAGATACAACGAGGTGCTGAACGCGATGCAAGCGGCGTTCGCCGACCGTGACTCGGGCGGCCGTGGCGTGCAGACGTTCGATTTGCGTACGACGATTCACGCCGTGACGGCCGTGGAATCGGCCTTGCTGGACTTGCTCGGGCAATTCCTCGGCGTGCCGGTCGCGGCACTGTTGGGTTCCGGGCAGCAGCGCGATGCGGTGCAGATGCTGGGCTATTTGTTCTATATCGGCGATCGCCGCAAAACGTCGCTCGAGTACCGCGCGCGATCCGACGAGGGCGATGCCTGGTCGAGCCTGCGCGACGAAGCCGCGCTGACCCCCGAGGCGGTCGTTCGTTTGGCCGAGGCGGCCCAGGCCCGCTACGGATTCGACGATTTCAAGCTCAAAGGTGGCGTGCTCAGCGGCGAGGCGGAAATGGAAGCGATCGTCGCGTTGCACGAGCGCTTTCCCGATGCGCGCGTCACGCTCGATCCCAATGGCGCTTGGTCGCTTGCCGAAGCGATCCGGCTGTGCCGCGACAAGCATGGGGTGCTCGCTTATGCCGAAGACCCTTGCGGGGCGGAAAACGGCTATTCGGGGCGGGAAGTCATGGCGGAGTTCCGCCGCGAGACCGGATTGCCGACGGCGACGAACATGATCGCGACCGACTGGCGTCAAATGGCCCATTCGATCCAACTGCAATCGGTGGATATTCCGCTAGCCGATCCGCACTTCTGGACCATGCAGGGCTCCGTGCGCGTCGCGCAGCTATGCCAGATGTTCGGCCTGACCTGGGGCTCGCACTCGAACAATCACTTCGATATTTCGCTGGCGATGTTTACCCATGTCGGGGCGGCTGCGCCGGGCAAGGTCACGGCGATCGATACGCATTGGATTTGGCAGGATGGGCAGCGCTTGACGCGTGAGCCTCTAAAGATCGAGGGCGGCAAGATCGCGGTGCCTCGCAGGCCCGGGCTCGGTATCGACATCGATATGGACGAACTCGAAAAAGCCCATGCCCTTTATCGCACGCATGGCCTCGGCTCGCGGGATGATGCCGTTGCCATGCAATTTCTGATTCCCAATTGGAAATTCGACAACAGACGCCCGTGCCTCGTACGGTGAACGGGACCCGTTAAACGACTACCGCCGAACTCGACGCCCATACTAGGAAAAGCACGAGGATTTGAATCATGACGACGACCACGACCACACCGCAAGAACTGAAGGCCATCATTTCGGAAGGACTCCTCTCCTTCCCCGTGACGGATTTCGATGCAAACGGCGAGTTTCGCGCGGATACCTATGCCGCTCGCCTCGAATGGCTTGCACCGTACGGCGCCACCGCGCTGTTCGCGGCGGGCGGCACCGGCGAGTTTTTTTCGCTGACGCCCAGCGAGTACTCGCATGTGATCCGGACGGCGACGGAAGTGTGCCGCGGCAAGGTGCCGATTCTGGCGGGCGCCGGCGGCCCGACGCGGGTCGCGATCGACTATGCGCGGCAGGCGCAGCGCGACGGCGCGCAAGGCATCTTGTTGATGCCTCATTACCTGACCGAGGCTTCGCAGGAAGGCATCGCCGCGCATGTCGAGCAGGTGTGTAAGGCAGTGCCGCAGATGGGCGTGATCGTTTATAACCGCGCGAACTCCAAGCTCGGTGCCGACGCGCTGGAACAATTGGCCGATCGATGCGACAACCTGATCGGTTTCAAGGACGGCGTGGGCGAGATCGAGGCGATGGTCACGATCCGCCGCCGGCTCGGCGAGCGCTTCGCCTATTTGGGTGGGCTTCCCACGGCCGAAGTGTATGCGGCGGCGTATAAGGCGCTTGGCGTGCCGGTGTATTCGTCGGCCGTGTTCAATTTCATTCCGAAAACGGCGATGACGTTCTACCGTGCGATTGCCGCGGGCGACGAAGCGACGACGGGCCGCCTGCTCGACGAATTCTTCTTGCCGTATCTAAAAATCCGCAATCGCCGCGCAGGCTATGCCGTCAGTATCGTGAAGGCGGGTGCGAAACTCGTGGGGCGCGATGCCGGTCCGGTCCGCGCGCCGTTGACGGATCTGACGAGCGAGGAGTTGGCGCAGCTCGATGCGCTGATCAAGCAACTCGGGCCGCAATGACCTAGAACGCAATTTGCTCGCGAAGCAGTCCAGGCATAGTGATGCCGGCTGCTTGCCGTTCGTCGCTGGGCCAAGCGCTTTGTCGGCGTTCTTTTCCATTCGTCGCAAGCTCGCGTAGCCGCCGCGAGAAGCGATCACAGTGCACCCATCGACAACCGATGAAGAGGGGTGCCCGTGATAGCGGCGAGTTTCCATCAAGTGACGAAGACCTATGGCGCCGGCGCGGCAGTCGTGGCGGCCGTGCGCGATGCTACGCTGGACATCGTATCCGGACGGTTCACGGTCTTGTCCGGTCCGTCGGGCAGCGGCAAGACCACGATGCTGAACCTACTCGGCGGAATCGATCGGGCGACGAGCGGGAGCGTCGCGGTTGCCGGGGAAAAGCTCGAGCGACTGAAAGGTAACGCGCTCTCGGATTTTCGTGCGCGTCATATCGGATTCGTCTTCCAAGCGTTCAATCTCATTCCCGTGTTGAGCGCCTACGAGAACGTCGAGTATCCGCTGACCCTGCTCGGCGTACCGAAGCCAAGGCGTCGCTCCGAGGTATTGGACCTACTCGACGCCGTGGGCGTCGCGCCGCATGCGCATCGAAAACCGGGCGAGCTTTCCGGCGGTCAACAGCAGCGCGTGGCGATCGCGCGTGCGTTGGCTACCCGCCCGGCGTTGGTCTTGGCCGACGAACCCACGGCCAACCTCGATAGTGCGACCGGTGCCGGCATTCTCGATCTCATGCGCGAGATACAGCGCGCGCGTTCCACTTCATTCGTATTTTCTTCACACGACCCGAAGGTGCTCGAATCGGCCGACGACGTGGTCCACGTTCGAGACGGATGCATCGTATCGGTCGAGCGGATGGTGTCATCGGAGGCGGCGCTATGAAGACTTGGACGCTTGCGTGCCGCAATTTGCTGCGTAACCGGCGCCGCTCGTCCATGACCTTGCTGGCCATGGTGATCGGCTTGACCGCGGTGCTGCTTTTCGGCGGCTACGCGCGCAACATCAACTACGGTTTGCAGACCAGCTATGTGCGCTACGGCGGCCATCTGCAAATTCAGCGCAGCGATTATTTCCTTTATGGAAGCGGCGATCCGGTGGCTTACGGCATAGCCGACTATCGACGCATCGTCGATGCGGTTCGCGGCGATCCGGTCTTGCGATCGATGGTCACCGTCGTCACGCCGATGTTGACCGTCAACGGTATTGCCGGGAATTTCGCGGCGGGGGCATCGCGTACCGTCTTCGGCAGCGGAATCGTCGTGGATGAGCAGCGCAAGATGCGTCAATGGGACGATTACGGTTTTCCCAATCGCTCGGGCCCTCTAGCGCTGGAGGGCACGCCCCCGAACGCGGTGGTGATCGGGACCGGCGTTGCGCGGGTATTGCACTTATGCGGCGTGCTGCGCGTAGCGCAATGCAGCGACCCCGTGGCCAAGCGAGAGGTCTCGACGCGCGCAACGGTGCCGGGCGACCTTGCGCAACTGGCGCTCGCCGAGTCGCATTCGTCGCGCGACAGCGCCTTCGCGGCATCGGCGGCGCACATTCAATTGCTCACTTCGAACGCGTATGGCGCGCCGAATGTCGCCGAGCTCGGTGTTGTCGCCGCCGAAAAGCAGGGCGTGAAAGCATTGGACGACATGTACGTGCAGTTGCATCTCGCTCAGGCGCAGCGCCTCGTATATGGGGGCGGCGAACCGAAAGTCACTTCCATCGTCGTGCAACTGCGGCACACGGCGGATATCGATCGCGCACGCGCTAGGTTGACTTCGGTATTGCACGGACTGCCCGGTGGCGATGCGCTCGACGTCCTCGACTTCGCCACGCTGTATCCGCAATACGGACAGGTGACGGGCATGTTCAACGCGGTATTCGGATTCATCGCCATGTTGTTCGCCACGGTGGTGATGTTCACGGTCGGCAATACGATGAACATGGCGGTGACCGAGCGCACGCGCGAAATCGGCACGTTGCGCGCCATGGGGCTGCGCGACGCGGGCGTGCGCAGGATGTTCATTTGCGAGGGATTTCTGCTCGGGCTGTGCGGTGCCGCGTGCGGTGTATTGCTGGCGCTCGCAGGGGCCCTATCGATCAATCACGCAGGATTGCATTGGACACCGCCGGGCCAGACGGACAGCGTCGCGCTGACCGTTCGCGTGTGGGGCGAAACGGCGATGATCGGCCGCCACGCGCTGGGCATCGTTCTGGTGGCGACGGCATCCGCCTGGCTGTCGGCGCGTCGCGCGTCGCGCATGCCCATCGTCGAGGCACTGCGCTTCTTTTGATTTCCCATTGCACTGGAGCACCCATGGCTAATCGCACGCCGTCGCGCTGGCTTGCCGGCATTTTCCTCAGCGTATCGATAGCGGCTGTTGCCGCGCCGAACGCGCAGCAATTGCTCGAGGCGAGCGATGCGATGCGCAATCCGGACCGCCCATTCAAATTGACGACCACGCTGATCGACTTTCACGGAGGGCGGCAGACCGACGAGGACGACCTCACGGTGTATTCCAAGATCGATCCGGACAGCGGGCAATATCGAAGCCTGATTCGCTTCGAATCGCCCGCTCGCGACCTCGGAAAACTCTTGCTCAAGAGCGGCTTGGACTTGTGGTTCTACGATCCTTCGAGTCAAGCGAGCGTACGGATTTCTCCCCAGCAGCGATTGCTCGGGCAAGCGGCGAACGGCGATGTGGTGACGGTCAATTGGGCGCACGACTACGCGGCGTCGTTCGCGGGTGAACAAGATATTCCCGACGGCGACCGCAAACTCACGCACTGCTATGAATTGGCTTTGCTGGCGCGCTCGGAGCAAGCGACCTATCGCTCGATCGACTTATGGCTCGACGTCGCCACCCAGCGCCCCGTGAAGGCGCGGTTTCATGCGGAAAGCGGCACGGTGCTCAAAGTGGCGTATTTCCGTCGCTTTCAGGAGGAGCTCGGTGCGATCCGGCCGACCGAAGTCGTGATCATCGATGGGCTCTCGCCCGACTGGATTACGGTCATGCGCTATTCGAACTACGCTTGGAAAGAGATCCCCGAGGCGTGGATGCAGCGCGATTATTTGGCGCGTTTCAGCCCGAATTGAGCGATGCGGCTTGCTACGGTCATCGTGTTGCTCGGGACGAGCTTAGGTGCGATCGCGTCGGCGCAGGCGTCGGCAGACGCCGACTTCGATGCGTTGACGCTGGCGGACACGGCGAACGTGACGGTCTCGGCACCGAGCCGTTGGCGCGGTGCGTTCGAAATCGCATTGGCCAACTACGGCGCGGCAAGTCAGACCCGAGACACGCATGGAAGCGACACCTTCCGAGTGGGTTCTTCGTTTGCGTACGATGGGACCTTGGTCGATGGCTGGCGGGCGGTAGTGTCGAACCGTATCGATATGGGTTGGCGGCGGGCGGACGGCAACGCAACGGCGATCGATACGTTCAAGCAAGCGTACGTGAGTCGGCAGGCGACGCCGTCTTTTTTGATGGACGTAGGCAGGATCAACGTGCGCGAGGGTGTGGGCTCGGGCTTTAATCCCACGGATTTCTTCAAGGCCGGCGCGCTTCGTTCGATCGTATCGATCGATCCCGCGAGCCTTCGCGAGAATCGATTGGGCACCGTCATGCTTCGGGCGCAGACACTCTGGGCGGGCGGTTCGCTGAGCATGCTCGTATCGCCGCGGCTGGCGGGGCGATCGAGCGACGCGGCTTTGAGCCCCGACTTCGGCGCGACGAATCACGAGTGGCGCTATCTGATCAGCGGCACGCAGCGTCTATTCCAAGGCTTTTCCCCGCAGTGGCTCGTGTATGGGGGCGCACGGATATCGCCGCAACTCGGCATCAACGCCACTGCCCTGGTCGGCGACGCAACAGTGGCGTTTTTCGAATACGCCGGTGGACGAGGTAAGGCGCTGGCTGACGGACCCGCCGTCGGCGATCGGTTTCATTCGCGTCTTTCGAGCGGCGTTACGCGGACGCTGCCGGGTAAGGTTTCGGTCACACTCGAATACGACTACGACGGTCTGAGCGCGAATCGATCGACGTGGCATGCCCTAAGCTTCGATCCGGCGCGGTACGGTTCGTATCGCGATGCCGTGAGCCGCAATCAAGAATTGACGACGCGCCAATCGATATTCGCCTATGTGACCTGGCAGGACTCGATCGTTCGACACCTCGACACGACCTTGATGGGGCGATACGACCTCGTCGACCACAGCGCGTTCACCTGGGTCGAAGCCCGCTACCACTGGCCACGCATCGACCTCGCCGTGCAATGGCAAGCGGATTGTGGCGGCGCGCATAGTACGTTCGGCGCGGCGGCGCAGAGCGAAGTGTTGCAGGCTATCGCGACGTTCTATTTTTGAATTCGGCTTCCCGGGCCGCGCCTCGCGCTCAGTGTGTTTCGCTTGTTCCCGCGCGGGCGTGCACGACCCAACAGGCGCCCGTAAAGCGCACCTCGTCGCCCGCAACGAAAGGCTCGAAGCCGGCGCGGACCGTGCCGAGCACCCGCTTGCGTGTTGCTTCGTCCACTTCCTGAAGTGCGACGCCGATTCGGCCGAGCCGGCTTAAGTAGGGGACCAATTGCTTCTCGGGCATCGAACAGGCGGCATCGATGGGTTGTACGTCGATATCGGCCCAACCGCTTTGCTTTAAGACGGCATCGATGTAAAGCGGATCGGCGAAGGCGAATTGACCCGGACCGTTGGCGGGACGGTCGGTCAGGTTCGGCAGGAGCGGCGCCGCGATGCGTTCGGCCGTGATCATGAAGGGATTTTCCTCCGCCGAGCGCCATGCGACGAAATGCAGTCTCCCGTCCTCCACGGTGGCGCGCCTCAGATTGCGGAACGCTTCAACCGGATCGGAAAAGAACATGACGCCGAAGCGCGAGACTACCGTGTCGAAACTGCCGGGGGCGAATGCATGGGTTTGGGCATCGGCGCAAACGAAGGCCGCCGCTGTGCTTTCCCGCGCTGCTCGCGTTCGAGCAGCTGCCGCCAAATGCTCGGAAATATCGATGCCGAGACACTTCGGCGCCGAGCGCGTTCGCGCGATGGCGAGCGTCGTGCCGCCCGCGCCGCAACCGACGTCGAGCACGCGCTCGCATGGGCTCGCCGAGACAGCGTGCACGAGCACGTCCGCAAACGGCTGGAGCACTTGGTCCAATAAAGGTTGCATTTCAACCCAAGCCTGCCCCGCCGGGCCGTTCCAAAGCTTCGCTTGCTCGCTTGCTTGCTCGTTCGCCTGCACATTCGATTGCGCGTTCGATTGCAACTCATCATCCATGATTTCCTCCTCCATTGTGCTCACGGCGCCTACGTTGCACTATACGAGTTCAAGTCGACTCGAGGTCGAGATTGTGGATGATCTGGGCTTCGGTTCTGTCGAGCTGCAGGCGAAAATCAACCGCTTCCCGACGAGCAGCCATATCCATTAGAATGCGCTTCGCTGCCATGCCGCTTATTTCAGCATGCTTGTGGAATGGCCAAAATCAAAGCGGTGATGTGCGCTGCAATAGCGCCGCTAACCACTGCGTCTGTTCAATTCACTTCATTTCCGATGTCGAGAATCTCCCGCATTCGCTCTGTTTTGCTCCTTCTTGGCGTGCTATGCGCCGCGACCTGCCATGCGGCGTGGGTGATCGTCGATGCCGGGCATACACCGGCGCATCCGGGCGCGACAGGGGCGAGCGGTCGCGTGGAGCACCTTTACAACCTCGATTTGAGCAAAGCCGTGACGGCCGATCTCGAGGTGGCGGGCGTGCGGGTAACGCGCACGGGCGCGGATGGGCGCGACATCGCGCTGGCCGAGCGCCCCAACGCCGCGCCGAATGCCGATTTTTTTATCTCGATCCATCACGATTCAATGCAACAAGCGTGGATTGATGCGGGCCGGCGCAGCGAATTCAAAGGCTTTGCGATCTTCGTCTCCGAACTCAATCCGCACTACGAGCAAAGTCTCGCTTGCGCCAAATCGATAGGCGAACGCTTGTTGGCCGCGGGGGAAACGCCTTCGCTATACCATGCGATCCCGATCAAAGGGGAGAATCGTCCTTTGATCGATCGGCGCCTCGGTATCCACCGGTTCGACGATTTGGTGGTGTTGAAGACAGCGCCGATGCCGGCGGTACTGGTCGAGGCCGGCGTTATCGTCAACCCGGAGGAGGAGCGGCGACTCGCCGAACCGGCCACGATCGCTAAATTGGCCGGCGCGATCTCCAAGGGCGTGATGGATTGCCGTGTGCCCGATTGAATTTTTGTGACGATGAAAGAGGAAAAACAATGAAGAAACTCGCCGTTCTCCTTGGTGCCGTACTCGTTCCGTTCGCCGCGCATGCCGCGGGTTGCGCCAAGCCGCGCAATGCGTTCGATCAGGTCTATTGCTCGAGCAATATCTTCTCGCAGGCCGATCGCGATTTGAACCAGCAATACTCGCGTTTGCGCACGCACTTGAATCCGGCGCAGCAAACTTCGCTGAAGACGGGCCAGCTCGCTTGGCTGAAGCAACGCGATCAGCAATGCAGCGAACAAAAGGATAACGGCTACTTCGTGAACCTCGATTGCGCGGTGGAAATGACCCAGCAACGCCTCGCGTTCCTGCAGGAGCGCGAGCGCGAATGCAACAGCACCGGTTGCGTCGACGCTAAGCTCGGCCAGTAACGACGAACCGATCGCGTGCGATGCGCCCGCGTCGCACGCTAAGTACCGCCGTCAGAGGCGCTAGGCGCCTTGACGTAGTAGATATCCCATTGCGTCTCGTCGACCTTGACGAAGCCATGCCGCTGATAAAAGCGGTTCGAATCGCTATCCCTTAGCGCCCCGAGCTTGACCGGCATCGAGCGGCGATCCGCATCGGCGAGGATCGATTCGAGCACCGCGGCGCCGACACCTCTTCCCTGAAATCCGGGCACGACATAGAGATGCTCGAGCGCGAGGTGATCGTCCGCGGGCTTTACTTGAACGAAGCCCGCCGGCTCGCCGTTCACCAAGATGAACCGGCATTGAGCCGGATCGAACCCATTGAGAAAACGCTCGCGCGCCCGCTCGGGATCGAAGCGGCCGATGCGCTCGAGGCTTTCGCGCATCGCGTCGATTCGCATCCGCACGAGCGTTTCGGCATCGCTCCGCTCAGTCCGCGCAAACCCCACTTTCATCTTGGCGCTCCGCATTTTAAAGACTTCGGAGGTTACGTCCTCAGGCCTGGCCGGGCAAGCGCCGCTTCGGACGCGCGCTGCAATAATTTATCCGGGTAATATTGACATTAATTTAACCCGGGTATAAATTGGCGTGGCTCGTTATCGAGCGTTCCTCGCCAACCCTGCTTCATCTTGCTCGAAACCCGCTATGACGACCATCGACCTCAACGCCGGCGCACTCGCGCCGGTGGCCAACGAAGTGGAGCATCTTGCCTTGCGGGTAACCGGGACGGTGCCCGGCGATCTCGACGGCGTGCTCGTTCGCAACGGCCCGAATCCCTTGACGGGCCGCTTCGAAGGCGAGGGCGTTCTGTCGTGGTGGCCCGAGGCGGCCATGTTGCATGCGATTTCATTCGAAGGCGGCAGCGCCACAGCGTACCGAAACAAATGGTTGCGGACCCAACGATGGGCGCAGGTTTACGAGCCGCAATCGGCCTCGTTGCGGCCCGATACGAATCCGAATGTCAACGTCATTCGGCACGCAGGCGAAACGCTCGCGCTAGCCGAAGGCGGCTTGCCGCTAGCCGTCTCGCCTTTGCTCGACACGCTCGGGCTGCCCCGCCGGCATCCGTTCGCCGCGACGGGCATGACCGCGCATCCGAAGATCGATCCCGAGACGCGTGAACTCGTGACGTTCCATGCGGGTTGGAGGCCGCCTTTCCTGCGTTATGGCGTGGCGGGTGCGGACGGCGATTCGATCGTCGACATCGACATCGCACTCGAGCGGCCGTCGATGATGCATGACATCGCGATCACGCGAACGCATAGCATCGTTCTCGATTTGAACGTGGGCTACGACTTTTCGATGTTGGAGCGCGGGCACCGCATGCCGCTGCGCTGGGACGATCGGCGCCCTGCGCGGCTCGGTGTCATCCCTCGTCATGGCGGCATGCCGAGGTGGTTCGAGATTTCTCCGTGCTTCATTCAACACGTCGTGAATGCCTACGACGAAGACGAGAACTCGATCGTCCTAGATGCCATTCGGTATCCGTGGTTTCTGCGTCTGACACCGGATGGCCGCGCATTCGAAGACAATCCGCTCGGCACGCTGCACCGGTATCGAATCGACCTTGCCTCCGGGCTTGTGCAAGAGCACGCGGTCGACGCGCTGGGCGTCGAGCTGCCCCGAATCGACGAGCGGCGGACGGGCCGGCCGTATCGTTATCTTTACGCGGTCGAGCAGCCGAGCCCGGATCAAATGCGTGGCATCGTGCGTTACGACTGGGAAGGCGGCGCGTTCGAGCGGTATCCGTTGCCCCCGGGCGATCAAAACAGCGAGCCGGTTTTCGTACCGCGCGCAGCGGGCGGGAGGGAACACGACGGTTGGCTGTTGTGTTGCGTCTATCGGCACGCGACGGCGACGAGCGACGTGCTCCTACTCGATGCCCGCGACATCGCCGCCGGCCCTATTGCGACCGTGCATCTGCCGGTTCGTATCCCGGCCGGCTTTCACGGTCAGTGGCTGCCTCGCGAGGAGTGAGCCGTGCACGGGCGGGTGCCCAATGCCTTACCTAAACTTTCACCAGGGAACGACGCGCCCGAGATAGTCCACGTAATGGAGCCCCGTGCGGCCCGCGTGGGCTTCGATCGTATCGACTAAGTTGGGGATACTTTCTTCGATGCTCAATCGCGCTTGAGGCCCGCCCATATCGGTCCGTACCCAGCCGGGCGCCAATAGCATAAGCGTGCGCGCGTCGCCCGCGTGCCGCGCGGCGTAGCTGCGCATGAACATATTGAGCGCGGCTTTGCTGCCGCGGTAGACCTCGTAATTCCCGTTAACGTTGTTCGTGACGCTGCCTTGGCCCGACGACATCACGGCGATCGTTCCGTTCGGATCGACGAGATCTTGGAAGCGTTCGACCACGCGCATGGGACTCAATGCGTTCGTCACCATCACGCGCACGAACTCTTCGGTGGAAACGTCGGCGATCGTTTCGCGATCGTCGTTCTTGACGCCGGCATTGACCAGCAGCAGGTCGAGCCGGCGCGGCTCCAGGCGCTTGCGCAGCGCCGAGACGTCGTCGATATCGGTGATATCGACGGTTTCCGTCTCCAGCGCGCCTTCGCTTTTGTCGGCGAGGTGCCGCAAGGCAGCCATGGAATGCGCTCGCCCCGTGGCGATCACGTGCCAACCGCGCGCGAGATATTGCTCGGCGATCGCGAACCCGAGTCCGCGGGATGCACCGATGAGAAGGACGGTTTTTCGAGGGGATTGATCGGGCATGAATGACTCCTTGCAAGACGATAAACCGCGATGCCGCGCCGAGTTGCTCAAAGCGCGATTCGGTCACGACCTCGGCCAAGCAATATATCGAGAACGAGAAGCCGCCGGAATAGGCGTGTCATGCACTCGTCACTTGCACGAAACGCCTTCTTTGAATATCACATGCTAGGATCGCGCATGCCCGATCCCGATTTGAACCTACTCATCGCCCTGGATGCGTTTCTTGCCGACGCGAGCGTTGCCGCGGCCGCGCGCCGCTTGGGATTGAGTACGTCGGCGATGAGCCGAACGCTTATCCGGCTGCGAGCGGCGACGGGAGATCCGCTCTTGGTCCGCGCGGGACGGCGCATGGTATTGACCCCGCACGCCGAGGCGATTCGCGCGCGTACCCGTGATGCACTCGACGAAGCGCGCGCGGTGCTCAGTTCCGCGAGGGCGGATATCGACGTCTCGTCGCTCACGCGCACTTTCACGATCCGCGCCAACGACGATTTCGTCGAGGCCTTCGGCTCGCCGCTCATCGCCGAGGCCTCGGCGAGCGCGCCGAACGTGCTGTTGCGTTTCGCCCCGAAGCCCGAGAAGACGGCGTCCCATTTGCGCGACGGCTCCGCGGATCTCGAGATCGGCGTCTTGGGGGAAATGGGCCCCGAGGTGCGCCTACAAGCTTTATTCCGCGATCGTTTCGTGGGCGTCGTGCGCTCGGGACACCCGCTTCAGGGCGAGACCAGCGTCGGCGCCGTGCGCTATGCCGCGTTCGGCCACGTCGTCGCGGCGCGGCGGGGAAATCCGAGCGGTCCCGTCGATGAAGCCTTGGCCGCGCTTGGAATCACGCGCAAAATCGTGGCCGTGGTGCCGAGCTTTTCCGCTGCGTTGGCCGTGGCCCGGACGTCCGATCTCGTTGCACTCCTGCCCGCCTCTTGCGTCCCATCGGACGGAGGTCCGACGCCCGGCGGCATTCACGTTTTCGAACTGCCGGTCGCAACGGAATCCATTACGGTGTCGCAAATGTGGCATCCCCGTTTAGAGCTCGATCCCGCGCATCGCTGGCTCAGGCAATTGGTCCTTTCGGTCTGCCGCCGGTATAGCTCGCTGCTTTGAATTCCCGGATCGCGGTACAGTAAATACCCCGCCGTTCCCGATCACGAATTCGCAGTCTCCAACCTTCGATCAAGGCGGTTTCGCAATGGAACATTTGACGATAAGGCGCAGCAGCGATGCGGATAGCGAGGCAATCGCGCACCTGTACGAAGATGCCCAGGTCTACGCGCAAACGCTGCAATTGCCCTTTCCGTCGCTGGCTAGCTGGAAAAAGCGATTGAGCGAAACACCGACCACGGTCTACCACTTGGTGGCCGAGATCGACGGCGAACTCGTTGGGTCCGTCGTCGTTGAACCGTTGGCGAATCTCCGGCGCCGGCACGTCGGCACCATTGCGATTGCGGTATCGGGCCGGCGTCAACGGCAGGGCATTGGAAACGCATTACTGATGAGCGTTGTCGATCTTGCCGATAATTGGATGAATCTCTTGCGCCTCGAGCTGAATGTCTTCGTCGACAACGAGCCGGCCATCGCGCTTTATAAAAAGCACGGCTTCGTGGTCGAGGGCGAGTTGGCCAAATACGCCTATCGAAACGGCCGGTACGTGAACGTCTATCAGATGGCGAGGATCAAGCCCGAGGGCGTTTGATCCTTCGCTACTTGCGCGTCGCCACGATGAATAGCCGTGGGAAGGGCAGCAGAATGCCGCCGTCGTCCAACGCCGGATAGCCTGCCGCCACGGCGTCGCGATAGCGGGCGAGGAACGCATCGCGCTCGCTGTCGTTCAGCGCCGCGAGGAACGGCCGCAATGCACTGCCCTTGAACCATTCGACGACCGCATCGGCGCCGCCGCGCATCGGGTGGTAGTAAGTCGTGCGCCAGACGTCCACGCGCGAACACAAAGGCGAAAGCAGCATGTAATAGTGCCGCGGGTCGAAATGCGCGGTACGGCCCGTGTTTTTTAGTCTGTCGGCCCAGGGCCCGTTGGCCGCGACCTCACGCATGAGCCGGTGCGAGGGTTCATCGACGTTGTCGGGCATTTGCACGGCGAAGTGTCCGCCCGAGTTCAGTTTCCCGATGAGTTTCGGGAACAAGGTGTCGTGCGAGGGTAGCCATTGCATGACGGCATTCGAGAGGATGAGATCGTATGTGCCGGGCTCATCCCATTGCGTGATATCCATGACGTCGAAGCGAACGGCGGGGAGACGCTTGCGCGCGGCCTCGATCATATCGGCCGATGCGTCGAGCCCGCGAATCGCCGCGTTCGGCGCGAGCGCGCCCAGCACTTCGGTCGAATTGCCGGGACCGCAACCTAGGTCGATGACCGAGCTAAGCGGTGCCTGCGGCACCGCGGCCAGCAGATCCCTGACGGGACGCGTGCGTTCGTCCTCGAATTTCAAATATTGCTGCGCGAATCGATCGAGTGAATCTGTCATGTGGCGGCTCCTGAGAGTGCGACGACACGCAAGGACACGGCATCGGTCCATGCGGCCGTCGATGAGCCCATTGTGCGCTCAGAATCGATACGACACGGCGACGAACGTAATGATCGGATCGGCTTTGAGTTTCGCTTTACTGACGGCGAGCAACGTGCCGTCGGCGGCTTTGATATCGGTTTCGGCATAGGTCTTCAACGGCATGTACGACACCGATGCGTTGACCTGCCAATGCTTGGTCAGCGCATAGCTGGCTCCGATGTTGAAAATCGGCGTCCACGACGAAGACGATTTCGCCGAGATACTCGTGGGCCCCGGCTTGCCGGCTCCCGCGGCGAGGATGCTGCCGAGGTTCTCGTTGAGCGACTGCGAGAAGTACGGGTTGAGCCGGAACGAATTGAACCAGGAATAGGTGATGCCCACGCCTAGGAACGGCCGAAACTTCGCCTCCGCGTTATTGAAGAAGTATTGCAGCATCGCCCCGGCCGTCCATTGGCGAACCCTCCCCACGAGCGGATTGTTCGAGGGCGCGCTGAGGTTTTCCTGGCCCAGCGCTCCCCCGGGCCCCGGCGGCTGAATGACGCCGAAGCCGCCAATGCGAAACTCGGGGGGGACGCCGCCCAATGTCGTCAATGCGATGTGATCGGTAAAGAAGTGGCTGAACGTGAGCCCGAGCGTGTTGGCATTGCTGACGGTCAACCCCGTGCCTGCCGAGGTGAACGACGACGGCAGGCCGAGCGGCCCGTTGATCGGCATCGGTGCCACATGCGTTGTCAGCGGATCGCTCGAGTACTGCGGCGCGATGTGAAACCAACCGAGCGATAGCACGTTATCGCCGGCCTGTTGCGCATGCGCGCCCGTTGACACGCAAGCCGCGACGAGCGGCGCAAAAAGCTTCCTGATCCCCATATTTGCGTTCCTAGGCCTTGTTCGTTATCGGTCACTGGACGAATGCGCTGACGGCAAAGTACGGCGCGCTCGGATCCGATGTATCGAGGTACCCGATCGTGCCGCCCGTGAAAATCATCTTGCCGGTCGGTGTCGTTCCGGCCGCGCCTTTCGTGGTGGTCACGAGCCCGGGCAGCGTTTGCGTGTAGTCGAGGTTGATGGCCGTCGCGAGCGAGGCGAGCGACGGGTTGAACGGATCGAGCATCGTTGCCTGCGCGTTCGTCAGTGCGGTGGTGCGATAAGCGAAATTGCTGTCGACGCCGATGTATTCGCCGTTTTGCGACCCGGCCGCTACGTTGGTTTGCGGTGCGAGCATGGCGATACCGGACTCGTCGTCGGCGAGCGGCGTGGCGGGCGGCGAGCCCGGCGGCGAGAAGACCGAAGGATTGGCGGCGCCTACTCGAATCAGGATCGGCACGAGTTGGCCTTTGAGCTTGCCGACGATCAGAACGCCTTGCGCTTGAGGACCGCTGACCGCTTGCGTCGGCGTGACCTGCCCGGTGAAGTGATCGGTTTCGAAGGTCGGCGAATCGGTGCGGGCGACGAAGTTAGTCCCAGGCTGCCGGCACTGTCCCGCGTAGATGCCGCTGTTGTCGCACTCGGTGAAGCTGCCGTCGGCGTTGATCGTGACGGCCCCATCGACGGCGACCGGCGCGAAGCTCTGTGACGGCACCTTGTGGTAGCCGAGCATCGAATACTTGCCGGCGATCTCCGCGAGGCTCGTCGAGGTTTGCGCGAACGAGATGAACGGATAGTAGGGGAACGTCGTGTCGGGCACGACGCCAACGCCGGCGACACCCGCGAATTGAATCTCCGCGCCGGGGATCGTGCCGCCCAATACGCCTTCGCCTAGGAACACGCGCGCCGGGCGGGTCGGATCGAGGCTCGCGTTGTTCAGGCGGAACGCGCACTGATTGAGCTTGGTGGTCGGCAGCAGCGTTTCTTGCGTGAGCGTGCCAGAGAAGACGTTGTTGGGTGCCGTCGCGCGCGTGGGCAGAACAGTGCCCTTCGTCACGGGCACGGGCGAGGCCAAGTACGTGATCTTGTACGTCATCGCCGTCGTATCGAGCTGCACTTGCACGAGCTCGCCCGAGCCGGAGCCGCCCGTGAACACGGTGCCGTAATCGATCGTCTGCGGGCATAGCCGCGTCGCGACCGGAGCGGGTGGATCGCCGCCGCCGCTGGCACCGCAGGCGGAGAGAACAAGGGCGGCCAGCGCCATCGAGAGCAGACTACGCCAAATCATGAGGAGTCCCGAATAAATGATTTTGTTTAAAGAATGAGAGCCTGGTGCCGCCGAATAGAAACGACCCTCGAGGGCCGCGCGCCCGCTCCTCGTGAGGCGGGCGCGCTCGATACCGCGGCGGATCAGCCGCGGCTAGTCGATTAGTGGATGGTCAGGTACGGCGTCGTCGTAAGCGTGCCGGATACCGTGCAACCGCCCGAGAGGGCTTGATTCGTCAGGCCGATCGTCGTTTCTTTTAGTGTCGTGTTCTCCGCGATGCTGGCGGCGATCGTGCTCGGCCCGCATGCACCCAGGAGGGTGTTGACCGCGACGCCGCTCAGTGAAAGGCTCGTCGTCGACAGTACGTCACCGGTCCAAGGCAACTTCGTCGCGGTGATGCCCGTGCACAGCGAGGCGCCGGAAAACGAGGCGGACGTGATAGAGATCGCGCCGGTGCTGCTGACGCTGCCGACCATATTGGCCTTGCAGCTCACCGAAACGATCCCCTTGGTCAGCGTGGTCGATCCCGTCAGGCTGATCGGGCCAGCCGGAGAGATCGTCACGGCATAGGCCGATGCCGAAGCTGCCAGGAACAACGCCAATGCCGCACCTACGGGGATGAGTTTGAATCTCTTCATGTTGAGAACCTCTCACTAGGTTAAAGGCAAGATGTGATGACGGCCGGTTGGCGCTGCCGGCCGCTTCGTGAAGCGATACCACCCTTACTGTACGAACGCGCCAATCGTGAAAAAGGGATTCGGCAAGCCCGTGCCGTTCATCAACACCGCGAACACGTTGCCGACCTTGATCATGTAGCCGGTGTCGCCCGTCTTGAAGACCGTGGCGGCGCCTGAGGTGAAGTTGTTTTGCGCGGTGACTTGGACGAGGCCCGGCTGTGTTTGCGTGTAGTCCAGCGTGAAATTCGTCGCGGCCGTTGACGTGAACGGATTGAGGAAGGCCGCGGTCGTGCCCTGGAAGATCGTGGACGTGTAGTTGACGCCAGCATTGGTGGTCGTCGCGTTGTCGAGACAGGCACCCTCATAGACGGTGGGTGACGTCGACGTCGGCCCGTTGGCCGTGACTAGGCCACATGCCGTCACGCTATTGGCGCCGATGAACGCGCCCGTCAACGATGACGTTGCAATGGCTTGCACGGGGGCGAGCAGCGAAATGCCGAGTTGGTCGTCCACCGTCGAGTCGAACAACGAGGTTCCCGAATGAGCGTATCCCACGCGGATGACGACCGGAACGATCTGGCCGTTCAACTGGCCGGCGATCATGATCCCGTGCGCCTGGTCGCCTCCGAATGCGGCCCGCAGTGTGCCGGCACCGGCATTGGGGAACACGGTGCCGGTATCTGAATTTAAATTCGCTGCACTCGTGAAAACGTTGTCCGGCGATCCGTCCGTATTGGTTCTGAGGGTCCAGTTGCCGCCCGTCGTCGGACACGACGTATAGGTTTGCCCGCTATCGGGCGCGCACGAGCCATCGCTGTTGATCGTCTCGGCGAGCTGGATGCCGTCCACCTGCCAGCCGAGATAGTTGCCGGTCGGGTTGTCCGCGTTCGTTTGGAAGGCACCGCCCGATGGCGTGAAGTGGATGCCAAGTTCGTTGTAGTGCCCGGCGATCTTGGAGAAATCGGTGACGGTCTGGGTGAACGCGATGAACGGGTAATAGTCGAACGTTTTGCTGGGCACCGTGGCCACGTATACGCCGGGGGCGAGTTGCAAACCGTCGAACTGCACGGTCGAGCCCGGAATCCCACCGCCCACGATGCCTTGGCCGACGAACATCATCGGCGGATTGTTCGGATTGATCGCAACCTTGTAGCTTCCGTCGGCCGTTTGCCCGTTTTCGAGGACGAACGCGCAGCGGTTCTGCTCGGCCGTGGGCAGCTTCAAAGGTGTCGTGGCGACGCCTTGAGCATTCTTGACTTGATACTGGTCCGCGTTCTGGAAGTCGCCTGTGATCGTGAGCCCGGCGCGCGTGGTGTTGACCTGTCCGGCGGTGGTGGGCACCTCCGACTCGATGAACGTCATCTGATACTGCTTTTTCGAAGTGTCGAACTTGACCTTGACGTATTCGCCGCTGCCCGAGCCGCCGGTATAGGTGGTGGTGTAGTCGAGCGTCGCCGGACACAGGACGGTGGGCGGCGTCGGTTGCGTCGTCGCGCCCGAGCCCGAGCAGGTGTTGCTCGAACACGGCGCGGTTGCGATCGGCGCGGGGTTGTCCGATCCCCCACCGCTGCAACCGCTCGTCAGCAGCGCGACGGCCAAGGCGCCGGCGGATGCCGCAATAAAGGAATGAATGCGCGCGGTAGGCGCCATAGTGTGTCTCCATGCTCCGCAGTCGGCCGAAGTGAGTGCTTGAACCATCGACGGAATTTCGCTTGCGGCGATGTGTTCCGTTTCACGAAAAGCACCGACCCCGATCCCGTGGAGCTCGAGTTTATGGAATGGGTGGATATTTACCCTCAATTGGCATATCGAGGGCAGCGGGCGTTACCTTACGGGCGTATCGCGATTTGTGTAAATAGAGACGCAGGTCCAAACGACTTTTTATGAAATGTTCAATATTTACGCGGGTTTGAGCGATCGTTTAAAACGGCCCGCAATGTGAGATTTCACCTCGATCTCATGCCGATTGAGTGAATCTTTTCGAGATGCGTGTCAGATGCGCCCTTCGCTTGCTACAGCGGCCGCGGGCCAATAGAGAGGGAGTACGGCCGATAGCGTGGCGGAAACGTCGTTGAAAATTCCCGATAACTACGCCGCGCTCAACCAAACGACGGATGAGTCGATCTTCGCGCTCTGACATGAGCGTACGGAATGTGCAGTTGCGGAAACGTTATGTGAGGCGGGTTAAAAGCGCTATGAATAATAGCGTTGTCGTAGATGTTTAATATGTTTATCGGTTGAATTATTCGACAAGACGAGCGCCACTCCTAAAGTCGTCACATCGATTGCGGCTGAAATCGATTCAGATTGCAGTGCAATAAATGGGGAGGCGTGACATTCCAGATTGCCACGGAAGGGGGCGAGGTGGAGCACGCCGGTTGCGCCGAGCGCAACCGGGCATGCAACGGGATGGTGTGCGCGTGTTAGACCGTCGGCAAAGCGGCTCTTGGAGTCGGCTTGGGCGCCGACGGCGGCGCCGGGGTATGGCTGACGACCTTGCCGCCCGCGACGACGTCGCTATCGGGTGCGTCTGTCCGGTCGACGTGGCCTTCTTGCAGAATCACGCACATCGCGACGAGCAGCGCGAGCGCAACCGACAACAGGACAAAGTAGCCGACGATTTTCATGAACGAACACCTCGCAGCCGGGGGGCGCGCGCGAGACGCGCGCAAACGATTGCCGACGAGCGTTTATAGCACGATCTAGTGACAGTTCATGAATCAGGACGGTTAGGTGTCCGATCTATTGGGAGTGTTCGGGCGGCGGCGCCGAACCGCGTTAGCGCAGTTGCGCCGCCGCGACGAACAGAACCATGCTTCCGATGGCGCCGTCCAGCACGCGCCAGGCGGTCGCTCGACGAAAGAGCGGCGCCAACAGACGCGCGCCGTATCCGAGCGAGACGAACCAGAGCGGGCTGATCGTCATCGCGCCGAGGGCGAACGCCATTCTCGCGCCTTCGGGTTCGCGTGCGCCGGCGGTGCCGATCAGCAGCAGGACATCGACGTACACGTGCGGGTTGAGCCAAGTAAAGGCGAGCGTCATTAGGACTACTGACCAGCCGCTTTGGGGCGCCGGGGCATGAGCCGGCGCCTGCTGGCTCGCCACGTCCATCACCGCGTGGCCGGGGCGCCACGCACGCCGCAGCGTCGAAATGCCGAACCAGGCCAAGTAGGCGAGGCCGCCGTATAGGACGAACTCCACGACGCGCGGATAGCGCGCGGCGAGCGCGGCCGCCCCACCCACCCCGGCGGCGATCAACAAGAAGTCCGACACGGTGCAAAGCGCCACGATCTTGCCGACGTGCGAACGCATGATGCCTTGCCGGAGCACGAACGCGTTTTGCGCGCCGATGGTGACGATAAGGGAGGCGCACAGCGCGGCGCCGTGGGCGTAAGCGGTCCAGTTCATGATGAGGCGGGTAGACGATACAAGTGGATGGCGTTAGTCTGCATGCCGGATGCATCTAAGAACAGCTAATTCGCCTTAACGCGATTAAGGAACGCTAATGATCGACTATGCCCTGCTCGATGCCCTTGCCGCGGTGGTTCGGCACGGCTCGTTCGACCGGGCCGCGAGCGAGTTGAACGTGACGGCTTCGGCTGTCTCTCAGCGCATCAAGCTGCTGGAGGAGCGCGTCGGCAGCGTGCTCGTCAAGCGCGGGCAGCCATGCGTCGCGACCGCGTCGGGCGCCTTGCTATGCCGTCATACCGAGCGCGTGCGGCTGCTCGAGGCGCAATTGGCCGACGACATGCCGTCGATGGCGGGCTCTCTGCTCGGGCAGTCGTGGCCGACGCTGCGCGTGGCCGTGAACGACGACAGCGTCGGTACGTGGTTCGTCGATGCCGTGGCGGCGTTTTGCGCCGAACGCCGCATGCTGCTGGACCTCGTCATCGACGATCAAGACCATACGGCCCAGCGCATTCGCGACGGCAGCGTGCAAGGGGCGGTGACGACACAGGCCGAGCCGGTGCAGGGGTGCCGTTCCGTGCGGCTGGGGCGGATGCGTTATCTCGCCGTATGCTCGCCCTCGTTCTTCCATCGCTATTTCGGGGAAGGGGTGAACCGCGACGCGCTGCGCCGGGCGCCGTGCGTGGTGTTCAATCCGAAGGATGCGCTGCAAGCGCGCTTCATGCGCCGTCTGACGCGGGCGGACATCGATCCGCCGCAGCACTGGCTACCGCACGTGGGCGGCTATTTGCGCGCCTGCGTGACGGGCCTCGGCTGGGGCATGTGCCCGACGCAAATGATCGAAACGTTACTCGAGCGCGGCGAGCTCGTCGAACTTGCGCCGGGCCGCCATCTCGACGTCGATTTGTATTGGCAGAGCTGGCGTTTGTCGATCGGATGGCTCGACGAATTCAGCGCCGTGCTCAAGCGGCGCGCCGGCGAATTCTTGGATTAACGGCCTTATCGCCTTATCGGTTGGGCATTGGTAAGCTACGGTAAACCCTCATAAGTCACGTCCTTTTTGCGTAAGACCTTCGGATTCTGGCAACATAGAGTGCTTTGTCTACCCGGTAAGAACGTTGCGCGAAGACGCAACGGGCGCTCAGCGCCGCATAACTAGCGGTCTTCCCCAACCACTGCGAGCAGTGCATTTCCTATGGTTTTGAACGTCGAAAGTGCCCGCCAAGCTGCGGATTTAGGCAGCAAGATCCGAGCGCTGCGGCACCGGTTGCATAAAACGCTCGATGAAACGGCAACGGTGGCAGGAATCTCGAAGCCGTTTCTGTCGCAAGTCGAACGCGGTTTGGCCACCCCGTCGCTGACGTCCCTCGCCGGTATCGCCACCGCGCTGGGCGTCACGCTTCAGTACTTTGTCGATACGCCGAGCGAGGAACGCTCGGTGAGGCGATCGGGGCAATTGCGTTTTTTCAGCTTCGCCGATTCGACCGATCTATTCGCTCGGCTCACGAACTCGTCGGTCGGCAGTCAACTGGAAAGCATTCTGGTGCGATTGCCCCCGGGGCAACCCTCGGCGGAGGTGACGACGCACGCAGGTGAGGAATTCGTCTATGTCATTTCGGGTGAAATGTCGTTGACGCTGGAAGGCAAGACGTTCGCGCTTTACGCGGGCGATAGCGCGCACTACGAATCGACGGTGCCGCACAGTTGGTCCAATACCGGGAAGACCGAAACCACGCTCGTTTGGGTCGGCACGCCGAGGCTTTTTTGACGGACTGACTTCGCGTTGCGTATCGGGCTGCCGGCTCTAGCCTACGGGCGATCTTGGCAGGTCGCCGGTCACCGCGGACCGCAGCGGCCCCGTTTCAGCGAGCCTCGTGGCGTGCTTCGTCCATCGCCGTGACGGCCTTTTTCAATAGCCCACGCAACCAAGTGAGCCCGGGGTCCAACGTGCGGTGCTTGTGCCATTGCATGAACTGCTCCATGGTAGGTACGGCGATCGGCACGTCGCGCAGCACGATCGGAAGGCTGCGCGAGGCTTCTTCGGCGAGCCGCCGGTGCATGGTGGCGATGCGGTCCGTGCCGACCAGCAAATAGGGTGGCGACACGAAGCTGTAGGTACTCGCCTCCACTCGCCTCACGACGCCCAGGCGCTCGATGAACCAGTCCGAGAGCACCGCCTGTCCATCTCCGACCTGGACCACGACATGGCCTGCCGCCATATATCGCTCGTGCGTCATCTCACCCCGTGCGAGCGGGCTCCGGTCCCATACCACGCAGCAATACGTCTCTTCGAGCAGCAAGTCGGCAGGATGCTCGGTCGAGCAAAACTCCTTCGGAATGATCAACAGGTCCGCTTCCCCGCGCTCCAGCGCGCGATGGGGGTGGGCGATTTGCGGCCGCAGATCGAAGCGGATGTGCGGCGCCTGTTCATAGGCGAGCTTGAACAGGTGCGGCATCAGCGTCGTCATGGTGTAGTCAGAGACGAACAGACGGAAGAGGCGGCTTGCTTGCGCCGGCGCGAATTCGGGCTGCGCCGCCACCGTCGCGTCGACACGCACGAGAATATCGCGCACGGGCTCCCTGAGGGTTTCGGCGCGCGGCGTCGGCTCCATCTTGCGACCGACCTGCACGAGCAACTCGTCGTTGAAGTATTCGCGCAACCGCGCCAGCGCGTTGCTCATCGCCGATTGGCTCAAATGGATCTTTTCGGCGGCCCGGCTGATGTTCTGTTCGCTCAAAAGGGCATCGAGCGCCACGAGCAAGTTGAGGTCGAGCTTGTTGAACCGCATGCGTGCTGTCTCCGCTCACGCGTATCAGGGTTTAGCCTGAAAGTATTGATGCCGTCGATATCGGCAATGGATCGAATCCATTTTTAGGGTACCTCGACCTATCTTAACCTAGTGCCGTGCTTGGGGTCGATGCAGTGCCGTCATGGCGATAAACCCGGATAGGACACCGCATCTCGAAGCGGTATGGCGTGCACCGTCGCATCGAGAGGCCCGCGTCAGGCACTTCGGTGCGAACGGACCGCCGTACGCCGTCCGTTCGCACCGGGCTTTCCACTATCAAAGAGACACCAGGCGGCGCAGGCGCCCCTAGGTCGAGGAGACGAAATGAAGATCCCATGCGAAGCGCCCACCGAGGGGGGCGACGCCTTCCATCGGACGGCCGGACGAAAGGCATCGATGCCCAAGAAGCTGATCGCGGCCGTCGCCGGCTGCATGATGTTGGCCGCCGGTTCGATGAAAGAAGCACAGGCATTCGAGAGTGGCGTTTCCCCTTATCCGGCCGGCGCGGTCGGCACGAACATCGCCAACTTGCCGCCGATTCCCGGGTTATTCGCGTTGGAGCAGTTCAACTACACGTTCGCGAACGGTCTTTACGGCAATGACGGCAAAAAGCTGCCGATTCCATTCCGTACCTCGGTGTATTCGGCAACTACGCGTCTGCTGGTGTCCTATCCGTTTCACCTCGTTGGCGCGAACGTCTATACGCAGTTGGTGATTCCGGTCGTGTCGCTGCATACGAGCGTTTTCGGACAGTCGAACACGCAGAACGGCCTAAGCAACATCACGTTGACGCCGGTACTGCTGCAATGGCACCTCTCGCCGAACCTGGCGATCGCGTCGGGCATCGATTTCGCCTTCGAAACGGGTTCCTACAGCCCCGTCAAACCGAGCGTCGCGGTGGGTTACACCTCGGTCCAACCGGTGCTCGCCGTTCGCTACAACGTTCCTAACGGCATCGACGTCGGCATCGAGAATCGCTTTTTGCTCAACTCGAAGAACGGCGCGACGAACTATCGCTCGGGCGACGGCTACGTGGCTGAGTTCAATGCCGGCTGGAACTTCGGTCCGTGGAAGCTCGGCGTGGTTGGGGCGTATTTGAATCAGTTCGGCGACGACAAGGCGAACGGCGTGAACGTGGGCAATCGGATGAAGACGTTCGGCATCGGCCCGTCGGTCGTCTACGACGCTAGAACCTGGAACGTCAACCTCAACTATCAGCACGGGTTCTATGCCGTGAATACGGCCAAGAGCAGCAGCATCTGGCTGAACATCGCCATCCCGTTATGGCCGGGCTTCGGGCGTAAAGGATAGACAGTACCACCGAGGCCATGCGCGTACGTGAGTGAAGCCGTTTCATCGATGCCGCCATCGGGCGATCCACCATTTTTAACCAACGCAATCAGCCATGTTTCGTTACTTTCCTACGAACTACGTTTGGGATTTGTCCGTCAATCTCGCGATCGAAATGGGCGCGCGCATCGGCGAAATAGCGCAAATGTGCGCGCCCCTGCAAGAGGCGGCCAAGCAGCCGGATGCGCAGGGGACCCGCGCGTTTCGAGATGCGTGGCTGGAGACGGCCGATCGGCTTTGCGATCTTGCGCGGGAAGACGAAGCGCGAGGGCGGCTGTTGTCGGCGGGCGAGAAATACAAGCGGGCCGCGATTTATCTGATCACGGCCGAGCGGATGCTGGCACACGATGCACCGGGGCGCATCGACCTGTACCGCCGCTCGCTCGATACGTTCGGCAAAGGGATCGCGCTTTGCGGCGAGAACTGCGAACGGGTCACGATTCCATACGGCGACAAGCAGTTGGCCGGCCTGCTCGTGAAAGCGACGCATGCCGGCGGGCGCGACCCGCTGCTCGTGCAAGTGAACGGGCTCGATTCGACCAAGGAAATGAAGTACTTGGTGGGTCTGCCTGCGTGGCTCGCGCGGCGCGGTGTGTCCTCGCTGATCGTCGACCAGCCCGGCACAGGCGAAGCCCTGCGTTTGCAGGGGCTGCACGCGGTCTATAACTCGGAGGTTTGGGCAAGCCGAATCGTCGACTGGCTCGAAGGCCGGGACGATGTCGATTCGAAACGGATCGGCATGGAGGGTGTTTCGCTGGGCGGCTACTACTGTCCGCGCGCGGTCGCCTTCGAGCCGCGCTTCGCATGCGGTGTGGTGTGGGGTGCCAACCACGACTGGCGCGACGTGCAAAAAAAGCGCCTGCAGCGCGAAGGCAACTTCCCTGTGCCGCATTACTGGGAGCACGTCCGTTGGGTTTGGGGCGCGAAAGACATCGACGACTTCATGCGCATCGCCGAGGACGTCCATCTCGACGGTGTGCTCGATCGCATCAAAGTGCCGTTCCTCGTCACGCATGGCTCCAAGGATTCGCAGATCCCGGTCTCCTGGGCGCACCGTACGTATGAACAGCTCGTGAACAGCCCGAAGCGAGAGCTGAAGATCTTCACGGAACGCGAAGGTGGTGTACAGCACTCGAGCTTCGACAACTCGATCAACGCGGGGCACTTCATCGCCGATTGGGTCGCCGAAACGCTCGGCGGACGCACCGCACTTTGACCTATTCAACTTTTCATCGGCACGCATATCACATGGACATTCTTGGACCCGATACGCTCGTCTTCGGCGTGGACGACGTCGCTGCCTGCACCACGTATCTGATCGATTACGGTCTGGTGCCGGTTCGCTGCGACGATACCGGCGGCCGCTTCGAGGCACTCGACGGCACGGGCATCGAAATCGCGCACCGTGACGCTTCCGGCTTACCGCCCGCACTCGGGACGGCGAGCATGCTGCGCAAGACGATCTACGGCGTGGCGGATACCGCGGCGCTCGATGCGATCGCCGCCGAACTGCGCCGCGATCGCGAAGTGCGCGTATTGGCCGATGGCTCGATCGAATCGGCCGACGACATGGGCTTTGCGCTCGGCTTCCAAGTGACCGCGCGCCGCGCGCTGTCCTTGGCCGCGGAGCAGGTGAACTCGCCCGGTGCGCCGGCGCAGCGCGCGCCGAACGTCGTGGCGGTCAGCGACGATGCCGAGCTCACTCCGCGCACGCTCTCTCACGTCGTCTACTTCGTGCCCGATGCCGCAAAGGCTGAAGCGTTCTATGTGGAACGTCTCGGCTTTCGCTGCACGGACCGCTTCACGGGTGTCGGCCCGTTCCTGCAGCCGGCCGGCACGCTCGACCATCACACGCTATTCATGATCCAGACGCCGCCGTTCATGAAGGGCTGCGAGCACTTCACGTTTCATATGGGCGGACCGACCGAAGTGCTGCAAGCCGGCGCGCGTTTCGTCGAGAAGGGCTACCAATCGTTTTGGGGACCGGGGCGGCACCGCTTCGGCTCCAACTGGTTCTGGTACTTCAACAGCCCGCTCGGGTGTCACGTCGAGTACGACGCCGACATGGATTTGCATGACGTCGCGTGGACTGCGCGCGAGGCGCCGATGGGCGCAGACGCGTCGCAACTGTTCCTGTTCCAGCACCGCGAGAAGTGGGCGCCGGGCGGTCCGCCGGCGGCTGGCGCCAAAGCGGATTGACCACGCACTTCACGCCACCATGTCCAAGCCAATCCCGCCGGTGCGTCTCGCGGACGTCGACGATCTGCCCGATCCCGGCGCGCGAGGCTTCGATCCGGGCAAAGCGGGACGCGATACGCTGTTCGTCGTGCGGCGCGGCGCGGAGCTTCACGCCTATCGCGACGCCTGTCCGCACTTCGGCAATACGCAGATGGCCTGGCGCAAGGACGCTTATCTGAACGGAGACGGCACGCGCATCGTCTGCCACGCGCACGGTGCCCAATTCGATATTGCGAGCGGCGAGTGCCTGCTCGGGCCTTGCCTCGGTCAGCGGCTCGTGCCCGTGGAAATCGAAGTGACGAGCGACGGCGATATCGTGCTGATCGCGATATGAATAGCAAACACATTCACCGGACTTAGAACCGGACGTAAGAAGGAGACACTCGAATGACCGCCCCTATTCAACGCGTCCTCGTCATCGGCGGAGGTTTCTCCGGCATGGCGACGGCGATCCAATGCGCGAAGCTCGGCCTCACGGTCGAGCTCGCCGAGATCGACCCGGGCTGGCGCTCGTACGGCGCCGGCATCAGCATCGGCGGTCCGACGCTGCGCGCGCTGCGCACGATCGGCGTGCTCGACGCTTTCCTCGAACGCGGTTACGGCGGCGACGGTGTGAACCTGTTCACCGCGAACGGCCATCCGATCGGCACGCTGCCCACGCCGCGCGTGGCCGGGGAGGATGTGCCCGGAGGCGGCGCGATCATGCGTCCGGTCCTCGCGGACATTCTGGCCAAAGCTATGATCGCGGCGGGTGCACGCGTGCGTCTAGGCTGCACGTTTTCGCGGATTGCGCAGCGTGACGACCGGGTGGACGTGCAATTCACGGATGGGACGCAGGACAGCTACGACCTCGTGGTAGGGGCCGACGGTCTCTATTCGAAAGTGCGCGAAGCTTTGTTCCCCGATGCGCCGAAGCCGCGCTATACCGGACAAGGCGTGTGGCGCGCCGTGGTGCGGCGGCCTGCGGATATCGCCTGCGCGACGATGTGGTTAGGGTCGCGAGTTAAGGCGGGCGTCAATCCGGTCTCGCCCGATCAGATGTATCTCTTCGTCACCGAGGACAGGCCGACGAACGAACACATCGACCCCGCCGAATGGCCGCGCATGCTGTCGGATTTGTTGGCGCCGTTCGATGTGCCGCTGCTGCAGTCCATTCGTGCGCAGCTCGGGCCGCAATCGCAGTGCAACTACCGCCCGCTCGAAAGCCTCCTGGTGCCGATGCCCTGGTTCCGCTCACGCGTGGCACTGGTCGGCGACGCGGTGCATGCCACCACGCCGCATATGGCGGCGGGGGCGGGTATCGGCATCGAGGATGCGATCGTCCTCGCCGAGGAACTCGGGCGTCACGCGACGGTTGAGGCCGCATTGGAGGCGTTCCAGGCACGTCGCTGGGAACGCTGCCGCATGGTCGTGGAAAACTCCGGGCGTCTCGGCGAGATCGAGATAGCAGGCGGCGACAAGGCGGAACACGAACGCATCATGCGCGAGACACTCATGCGTCTCGCGCAACCGATCTGACCGAGCGGAGACACGATGAAAGCGAATCTTTCTTCCGCGGTCCCGGTACATGGCGATTCGGCGGCCGAAGCCGACGCGGCCGGGCAGCTCGGCACGCTCGGTATAGCCGCATTGATGATTGCGCATTGCGCAGGCATGGTCGATCTGGTCGCTTTGCCGGTCTGGGTCGGCACGTTGATCGGTGCATACGGGCTCGATCCGCAGCAAGCCGGCTTGCTAGCCACGCTGTTCCTGTCCGGCGCCGTCGCGAGCAGCCTGTTCTTTTCGCCGCGCTTGAATCGCTTGCCGGCGCGCACGATGGCGGCCATCGGTTTCGGCATCGCGGCGCTCGCCTTTCTCGGCGTGGTGTCGGCCGGCGGCTATCCGGCGATGGCCGTGCTGCACACCGTTGCCGGCCTCGCTGTCGGATGTGCGCTGAGCTTCACGCACGGTACGATCGGCCGTAGCCGCAAGCCGCACCGCCTGTTTGCGATCGCAGGCCTCGCGCTGGGCCTTTTCGCCATCGCGTTTCTCGGCGCCACGCCGGGGCTGATCGCGGCGCATGGCGGCCCGACGCTGTTTCGCGTCTTCGCGGGCGTCATGGGCGTTGCCGCGATTGCATGCGCGTTCGCTTTTCCGTCGCTGAGGGCGGAACGCAATACGGCCGTGGCCGAGGAACCCCGTTTCGAGCGCGCCGTATGGTTTGGCATGCTGGGCGTCGGGTGCATGGCGCTGACGCAGGCGATGCTGTTCAGCTTCGTTCAGCGCATCGGCCTCGACCGTGGTTTCGGTCTGCCCGCCGTAACGGCAACGCTGATCGCGCTCGGGTTCGTGAACCTGTTTCCCGCGCCGGTCGCCGGGCTGCTCGAAACGCGGATTGCCGGCAGCAGGGTCGTGCAGGCAGGGCCGGTTGCACAGGCGGTGCTCGCCGTGATCATTACGCAAAGCCTGGCGTTCGCGCCGTACGCGCTGGCGACCTCGGTTTTTGCCGCGGTCATGATCTTCACGCATACCTTCGCGTTCGGCATGCTGGCCCGCATCGACAGAACCGGCCGCGCCGTCGCCGCGACCCCGGCGATGCTGATGACGGGCGCGGCGATCGGCCCCGTGCTCGGCGGCACGCTCGTCAAGCAGTCGGGCTACGGCAGTCTCGGCATCGCGGCGGTGCTGGTCACGATCGCCGCCGTGCTCTGCTTCTCGCGGCTCGAACGCCGCCCCACGCTATCAGGAGCCCAAGCGTGAAACCCATGCGCCGATTCGTCGACCTCTCGATCTATTTGGAGAACGACGTTCTTTCCGATCCGCCGCCGCTTGCGCCGAAGATCACCTACCAGAAGCACGCCGATACGCTGCCTGAATTCATGTCGATGCTGCCCGGCACGAAACCCGAGGACTATCCGGACGGCGAGGCGGCTGCCGCCGAGTGGGTCACGCTCACGACTCACAGCGGCACGCACCTCGACGCGCCCTGGCATTTCCATTCGACGATGGACGCGAAACTCGGCGAAGCGAAGCCTTCCATTACGATCGATCAGGTTCCGCTCGAATGGTGCTTTCAGCCGGGGGTGAAGCTCGATTTTCGGCATTTCGCGGACGGCTACGTGGTCACCGCCGCCGATGTCGAGGCGGAACTCGCACGCATCGGTCATGCATTGCAGCCGCTCGATATCGTCGTCGTCAACACGCGGGCCGGAGCTCGCTATGGGCACGGCGATTATGTCAACGCGGGCTGCGGTATGGGCTATGAGGCGACCCTGTATCTGCTGGAGCGCGGGGTTCGCCTGACCGGCACGGATGCTTGGAGTTGGGATGCGCCGTTCTCGTATACGGCGAAAAAGATCGCGGAGACGGGCGATATGTCGTTGATCTGGGAAGGGCACAAGGCGGGGCGCGACATCGGCTATTGCCACTTGGAGAAGCTGCACAACCTCGAAGCATTGCCGCCGACCGGCTTTACGATCAGTTGCTTCCCGCACAAGATCCGGGCCGCTTCGGCCGGATGGACGCGTGCGGTTGCAATCTTCGATGCAAACGATGCGGGGAGTGCATCATGACCTTTCCGGCGATACGCCGTGTGGTGACCGGGCACGATGCCGACGGCCGAGCAGTCGTCGCATCCGACGGTCCGCTCCCGACCGTTGCGGAAATCGCCGCGATTCCGGGCACGGTATTCCACGAAGTATGGAGTACGTCGGAGACGCCGGCTGCCGTGAACAACGCACCGGATCCGACGACGGGCGCGCTCGTGCTGCCCCCGCCGAAGCGCGGCACGCGCATGCGCTTCGTCGATATTCCGCCCGATACGCCGGAATTCCTCGCGCATGGCGCGGCGAAGATGCACGCGGCGTTCAGCGAAGTCGGCGACGCGGCGGCGTCGACGGTCAAAGCCGACTCCCCTCATCCGCTGATGCATCGCACCGAGTCGATCGACTATGGCGTGGTGATCGAAGGCGAAATGACGTTGATTCTCGACGATGCCGAGGTTGCGCTGGCACCGGGCAGCGTGGTGATCCAGCGTGGGACCAATCATGCCTGGGCGAATCGGTCGGGCCGTCCCTGCCGGATGCTGTTCGTTCTGATCGACGGCACCTACGATGCCGCGATCGCGGCTGCGCTCGCGGTGCCTGAGCAAGGAGGCGCACGATGAAATTCGCTACGTTGGCCGATGGCGGCCCTGAAGGCCGCTTGCTGCTCGTATCGCGCGATCTTCGTTATGCCGTCGAGGCTGCGCCGATCGTCGGCAGCTTGCTCGGCGCACTCGAGCGTTGGGACGAAGTCGCGCTGAGCCTACAGTCGCGTTACGACGCACTGAACGCAGGCGAGGTGCCCGAAGCGCAGCCGTTTCACCCGTCCGCGTGCGCGGCCCCGTTGCCGCGCAGCCCCCAGTGGTGCGACGGCTCGGCGTTCCTCAACCACGGCCGGTTGATGGAGCAGGCATTCAATACGCCGCCGATCCCCGAGTTCGACACGGTGCCCGTCATGTATCAAGGGGCGAGCGACGATTTTCTCGGCCCGGCGAGCGATGTGCCGATGCCCGACGAAGCGGACGGTATCGACTTCGAAGGCGAATTCGGCGTGGTCGTGGGGCGCGTGCCGATGGGGACAACGGCCTCCGAAGCGCTCGGGCATATTCGCCTGATCGTGCAGTTGAACGACTGGAGCCTGAGGGCGTTCGGCCCGCGTGAGATGAAAAGCGGTTTCGGGTTTCTACAAGCCAAGCCTTCCACGAGTTTCGCCGCGGTCGCCGTCACGCCCGACGAACTCGGCGAGCACTGGCGCGACGGCCGTGTCCATCTGAAGCTGCACGTCGAATGGAACGATCGTTGGTTCGGTCATCCGCATGGCGGTGAAATGAATTTCGGCTTCGGTGAACTCATTGCTCATGCGGCGCGCACGCGCAGGCTAGCGGCGGGGACGATCGTCGGATCCGGCACGGTGTCGAACGTCGGCCGTGACGTGGGCTCGGCATGCATCGCGGAGCGCCGGGTGATCGAGATGATCGACGAGGGGAGCGCGCGTACGGGTTTTATGCGCTTCGGCGATCGAGTCAGGATGACGGCCCACGACGATGCGGGCCAAGCGCCGTTCGGCACAATCGATCAGCGCGTCGTGCGCGCGCCGCGCGCGGGTGAGCAGGAGTGGCAGCCATGAGAGTGCTGGTGACCGGGGCCGGGGGATTCATTGGCAGCGCGCTTGTCTCGCGATTGCTGCATGAAGGCATCGCCGAGGCCGGCGACGTGTCTGTACTGCTGCTGCTGGACCGGCAATTCGACGCACCGCGCGACGATGCTCGCGTGACCGAGGTTGCGGGCGATTTCAGCCGGCCGGAGACCCTCGATCCGTTGCTGTCGAAAGCGGTCGACGTCGTCTTTCATCTGGCGAGCATGCCCGGCGCCCAGGCCGAGGCTGAACCCGCCGAAGGTGACCGAGTGAACTTGTGGGGCACGCTGGCGCTGTTCGAGCGCCTGGCGAAGCAGGCGGCGGTACATGGGCGCGCCGCACGCGTCGTCTTTGCCAGCAGCGTCGCGGTCTATGGGGAATCGCTGCCGCCTAGCATGGACGAGCACACCGAGGCTCGGCCGGCGATGAGCTATGGGGTGCACAAGCTGATCGGCGAATGGGTTCTTGCGGACTGGACGCGGCGCGGCAACTTGGATGGCCGCTCTCTGCGCTTGCCGGGAATCGTGGCACGTCCCGAGCGCTCCTCGGGACACGGCTCGGCCTTCATGAGCGAGATTTTTCGAACGGCACAGCGCCGTGAGGCCTATACATGCCCCGTCTCGCCGGCGGCGACGGCTTGGTGGATGTCGCGCGGATGCTGCATCGACAACCTCCTGCACGCCGCGCGCTTATCCGAAGAAGACTTGCATGCCGGCCGCGTCTGGACGCCTCCGGTTCTGCACCTATCCGTCGAACAGATCGTCGATGCGCTGGTCCGGCGCTTCGGTTCGTTCGAGATCGGCTACGCGCCGGTCGATCGGATCGAGCAGCGCTTCGGCCGGCAGCCGCCGTTGATCGATCGCCGGGCGATGGAGGCCGGATTTCGACATGACGGGACGATCGACGAATTGGTGAGCAACGCCCTCGAGTTGGAGGCGGCTGGGCTACCTTCTGAATCCAGGCAGACATGACTCGCATCGACGAGGTGGAACCCTACATGGAAGGCCCCATGACACATGGTTGAAGGCAGGGCTGCCGCGCTCGCGGTATGATCGCGGCGAGGAAAAAGCTCTCCCGACAATGGCCAATTCAACTTCACCGTCCGCGGTCGCAACAACCGTCACGGGCATTGCGGCCGGCATGGCGCTCGTGCACTATCTCCAACCCGTGCTGGTCCCGTTCTTCCTCGCGGCATTGCTGCGAATATGGGGCGATGCCGTCGTACGGTCTACCGCGCGGATGCTGCCCAGGGCGCCGCTATGGTCGGTGCGGTTAGGGATGGGCGGCCTGATGGTGGCTGTGATCGTCGTGATCTGCTACGTCCTTGCGGAGGGCGTCGGCTCGGTGATCCATCAAATCCCCGTCATCGTTTCGCGGCTCGACACCGAGTCTCAGCGAATCGCGCACGCGACCGGCATGAAAGGCGCCAGGTTTTTCAGCCGGGCCGTCAACCACATCGACGCGCCGGCGCTCGTTCAGTGGCTGGCGTCGGGGATACACGAACCGGTCGAGATCATATCGTTGACCCTGCTCATCGCGGCGTTCATGCTGGCCGTGCCCAACCCGGAGAACAATCCGAAGCTCGAGATTCTCGCCCGCCATGCGGAGCGAGCGGCGAGGCAACGAGCCATCATCGTTCACATTACGAGCAGTATCCAGAGCTACATGAACGTGCAGATGGCGATCAACGGGACGATCGCCATCGCCGTTGCCGGAGCCTGCTACTCCTTCCAATTGAAAGGAACGGCGTTTTGGGGCGCGACGGCTTTTATCCTCGCATTCATTCCAGTCGTCGGTCCGCTCATCGCCAGTGCGTTGCCTGCACTTTCGGCATTCGCGCAATTTGCGGCGGCGTGGCACGCGATCGCTGTATTCGTGGCCATCGAAGTCATTTTCATCGTGGCCCACAACTTCGTTTTGCCGAGGCTGCAGGCCAAAGGTCAAAACATCGACGCGATTGCCGGTCTGCTCGCGCTGGGTATTTGGACACTGCTATGGGGCGTTTGGGGTGCGTTGCTCGCCACCCCGCTCACGATGCTGATCATGATCGCCACGGCGCAATTCGAAAGCAGCCGGTGGTTTGCCGCCGTGCTCTCGCACGACGGCAGGCCGGAAACGGGTGTGGATTCGTTCGCCGACAGCCCCACGGAAATGGACATCTAGTGCGCTAGTCGAAAAAGCGCTCCGCTCCGTTTCGTTCATGCCCGTACCCGTCGACGCCGCTTCCGAGGCAGTCATTCGGTAAGCGCGCTTTCATCTCGGACGCAAACCGTCCGCCCAGTCCTCGATTTGCTCCTTGAACGGCACCCACAGGTCATAGCGCCTGCGCAGGGTGCCGTATCGATGCGCCTTCTCGTGCGAGTCGACCCCGGCTCGGGCGCGTACTTCCGCGTTTTCCCTTAGTCGAGCGCGCTTGCAATCGCCGGCGTAAACGTTATGCTTTATAACAAATATCGAAAATAACTATATCGAACGCGGAAACAATCGGAGACATCGCACATGAACGACCCCCTTCAGCATGACACCGCCTACGAGCGCAAGACACTGATCCTGCTCGGGCTCGGCTTCGGCCTAGTCGGTCTCGACCGTTGGATCGTCGCGCCGCTATTTCCCCATATGATGCGCGACCTCGGGCTGAATTTTCAGCAACTCGGCAGTCTGATCGGGATTCTGAGCGTGGCCTGGGGTATTTGGGCGATTGCGATGGGGCCGGTATCGGACCGCATCGGCCGCAAGAAGATTCTCGTCGTGACGATGGTCGCTTTCTCTTTGCTTTCGAGCTTGTCCGGACTCGCGGCCAGCTTTGGGAGCCTGATGCTGATTCGCGCGATCATGGGTGTCGCGGAGGGCGCGTTCACGCCCGCGAGCGTCGCGGCCACGGGCGAGGCCTCGCTGCCGTCGCGGCGCGGCTTCAACCAAGGGTTGCAGCTGAGCATGTTCTCGCTGCTCGGCCTCGGCTTCGCACCGATCGTCGCGACGCAACTACTGCGTATCGTTCCGTCGTGGCATTGGGTCTTCATGATTTCCGCGGTACCGGGGCTGATTGTCGCCGCATTGATCGCGACGGTACTGCGCGAGCACCCGAGGAACGAGCTGCCGCATCCCGATCGTGCGCATGCGAAGGCGAAGTGGTCGGAGCTCTTTCGTAGCCGTAACGTGATCCTCGCGACGTTCGCGATTCTTTGTGCGATGGCGGGCATCTTCGTCGTGAGCGCCATGGTCCCGACCTATCTCGTCGAGGTCCTCCATCTGGATACGCAAGCCATGGGGTTCGTCGTATCGGCGATCGGGTTCGGCGGCTTCGTCGGTTCGTTTGGCGTGGCGGGCGTGTCGGATTACATCGGGCGTCGCCCCGCGGCGGTCATCGCCTTCGTCGGCGCCGCCGTCCTGCTTTATGTCTTTTCCCGCACCGGCGCCAATCCGCAATTGTTGTTCGCATTACTGTTCGGCATCTCGGTGTTCGCCTTGGGCTTGCTCGGCCTGCTGAGCGGGCCGATCGCCACGGAAGCGGCACCGCTCGGGCTCGTCGCGTCGTCGGTCGGGTTCGTATCGGGCACGGGCGAGATTTTCGGTGGTGGGCTCGCGCCGGTCATCGCGGGATTCATCGCGCAGCACTTCGGGCTGCCGGCGACGCTCGAATTCGCGCTGGCCGGCTTGGCGGGCGGCGCCGTCGTAGCGCTGTTCCTCGTCGAGACCGCGCCGCGCAAGCGTGCAGCCACGGCGGGCGAAACGTTCGCCGCTTCGCGTGACGCCGCTTGACCTATACGGCGATCGTTCATCAATACAAAGCCGCGGCGACGACCGCGGGACCTATCCAGACCAGGCAAGGAGATGACTCAAATGAAGCGCAAAGCAGTTTTTGCCGCGGCCGGCGCGCTGTTCGCCTCGCACGTGTTTGCTCAGAGCAGCGTGACGTTGAGCGGATTGATCGACGGCGGCGTGTCTTATATCAGCAATCAAGGCGGTAGCAGCGTCGTGAAATTCGACGACGGGATCGAGGTGCCCAACTTGCTGAAGATCGACGGCAAAGAGGACCTCGGCGGCGGTCTGAAGGCGGTGTTCGATTTGACCAACCAGTTTCAACTCGGCTCGGGCTCGTTCATGCCCGGACAGAGCTTGTTCGGGCGCAACGCCTATGTCGGGCTCGACGATCAGCGGTGGGGGCGTTTAACACTCGGCAATCAGTACGACTTCATGGTCGACTCGCTGTTCTTCGGCTTGAACGATGCCGCGTTCTATGCCCAGGGTATCTACGATTTTCGTAATGGACCGTTTAACGGTCTTGCGTTGCCCAACAATCCCACGGGTGCGTTCGACTGGGATCGCATGGCGGGCGAGCGGGTGCAGAACTCGGTCAAGTATTTGAGCCCCAGGATCGGGGGCTTTTCCGCGGGCGTCATGTACGGTTTCGGCAACGTGGCCGGTTCGATCGGCGCCGGCAACGCGCAAAGCTTCGGGCTTAATTACATCAACGGACCGTTCGGCGCGAACGCCGCCTATACGCTGACGAAGACCGCTGTCGCCGGCGTGCAGGACAGCGTGCGGAACTGGGGCGTGGGGGCGCATTATCACATCGGCCGAGTCGTCACGACGGCACTGTTCACGACCGTGCGCAACGAACTCAATGGCGCGAGCGTCTGGCAAGCGGAGCTGGGCGCGGCGTACTCGTTCAATAGCCCGTGGCTCGTCAGCGGGGTCTATTCATACATGAAAGGCAACCAGGTAGTGAACAACAATCATGCTCACCAACTGACTGCGGAATTGCAGTACAACTTCTCGAAGCGTACCAACGTTTATGTCGCGGCGGTCTATCAGCGGGCCAATGCCGGCGCCAACGCGCAGGTCAACGACGTCATGGTCGCGTCCAGCAGCCCGTCTCAGTTCATCGGGCGCATCGGGTTGCAGACGCGGTTTTGATTCGGCCGCTCGAATGCCGGGTGCCGCGGCGATCGAGGTGATATTGCGCCAAGGCTATGCCGTCTGCCTGCCGCTGCGGCGCATTCACTCCACGAAGATCTTCCGCAGCAGGGTCTTCAGTTGCTCGCGCTCGGCCTCGCTTAGATGCTGGAGCGCTTGCGCGTCGGCCGTGCCCGCAGCCTTGAGCGCGCGGCTATAGAGCCGCACCCCTTGCGTCGTCAACTCGACGTGCTGCACGCGCTTATCTTCGGTGCTGCGTTGGCGCGCCACGAGCCCGCGCGCTTCCAAACGGTCCAGCAAGGTGGCCAGGTTCGGCGGCGCCACCGCGAGCGCATCGGCGAGCGCGCGCTGATTGATACCGGGGTTTCCTCTCACGATCGATAGCACCGAGAACTCGGCCTGCCGCAAGTCGTGCTTTTCCATCTCCTGGTCGAACAACGCTTGAATGACGAGATAGGCGCGCCGGATGTTGTAGCCGGCGAGATCGAGCAATGCGGATTGATCCGCCTGCTCGCTCGCGTCGTCGCCGGAAGAGGGCAGCATCAAAGACATAAGCGTTGGGGAAAAATGATCGGAGAGCGGGTGGGAAAGCGCGTCGATCATAACATGCCGCCGCGCGCGCAATTCGTGCCGGCACCGCCGCGAAGCCAGCGTCCGAGAACGTTTGTCGCGCCATCTAGTTATGTGATATAACTATTGCAATCAGTAACGGATAACCGCTTGGTGGTGGATATGACACAACCCTCTTACGAATTCCTGAAGGTCGAATGCACGGGCTCTCTGGCGTTCGTCTGCCTGAACCGGCCCTCGAAACGCAACGCGATCAGCGACCCGCTCGTCGCGGAACTGCGGCGCGCCTTTGAAACGATGCCCGATACGGTCCGCGCCATCGTGCTGCATGCCGAAGGCGAGCATTTTTGCGCCGGCCTCGATCTGGCCGAAATGCGCGAGCGCGGCACCGTCGAAGCGATGCATCATTCGCGCATGTGGCACGCGGCATTCGAGCAGATTCAATTTGGCCGGGCGCCCGTCGTCGCCGTGTTGAAAGGTGCGACGATCGGTGGCGGCTTGGAACTCGCGTCGGCTTGCCATGTACGGGTGGCCGAAGCGTCCGCATTCTTCGCGCTGCCCGAAGGCAGCCGTGGGCTGTTCGTCGGCGGCGGCGCGTCGGTGCGCGTGCCTCGGCTCATCGGCGTCGCGCGCATGACCGACATGATGTTGACGGGGCGGGTCTACGATGCGCGCGAGGGCTACGATGCGGGAATTGCCCAATATCTGGTCGGCAACGGCGAGGGGCTCGCCAAGGCTCGCGAGTTGGCCGAACGCATTGCCCAGAATTCGCCGACGACGAACTATGCGGTCACCCAGGTGCTGCCGCGCATTGCCGATCAATCGATTCAGGACGGGCTCTTGACCGAATCGCTGATGGCTTCGGTTGCGCTCAGCGATCCGCAGACTCAAGACCGGTTGGCCGCGTTTCTCGAGCACCGGGCGGCAAAGGTGTGGCCGAAATAGTTTCAATCATGCGCGCGCGGGTGTGCGTCGCGTGACGCACCGTGCCGTTACCCATAGGTGAACGTGCTCGACAAGACGATCGATGAAATCGCGGCCGGGCAGGACGGAAGGAGACATTCGATGGCAGCCCACCCCTATCGGCGCGTGCAGTTCGGCGTCGGTCCTCTCGAAGTGACGGAAGGCCGCGACGGCATCGTGCGCGTGCGGTCGACGACTCAGCTCGCAGGCTATCCCGAGCGCGTGATCGATCGGCTGTTCGAGCACGCGGAAGCGGTGCCCGAGCGCACGTTCATCGCGCGCCGCGGCGGCGCTGACGGGCAGTGGCAACACCTTACTTATGCGCAGGCGGCGCGTGCGGCGCGCAGCATCGGCGAGGCGTTGCTTGCGCGCGGACTCGGTTCGGAGCGGCCTGTCGCGATCCTGTCGGGCAACTCGATCGAACATGCGCTCGTCGCGCTGGGGTGCCTTTGCGCGGGCGTTCCTTATGCACCGATTTCCCCTGCTTACTCGTTGCTCGACAAAAGCTTCGGCAAGCTGCGCCACATCGTCTCGCTCATTACGCCGGGACTCGTTTTTGCCGACGACGGCGCTCGCTTCGCCGCAGCGATTGCCGAAGCCGTGCCCACGGACATCGAGATCGCAGTGGCCGAATCGGCTCCGGCGGGACGCGAATGTACAACGCTTGCCGCGCTGCTGGATACCCGCCCGACCTCGGCGATCGATCGTGCGCGTGAGGCGACGAACGGAGACACGATCGTGAAGTTCCTCTTCACGTCCGGGTCGACGAAGATGCCGAAGGGTGTCATCAACACGAACCGCATGTGGTCGAGCAACCTTGCGATGGAGACGGCGGTTTGGCCGTTTCTTGCCGAGGCGCCGCCGGTCTTCCTCGATTGGCTGCCCTGGCATCATACGTTCGGCGGCAATCAAAACTTCGGGCTGACACTGTTTCACGGCGGTACGCTTTATATCGACGACGGCAAACCCACTGCCGACGGCATCGCGACGACGCTCGCCAACTTGCGCGAGATATCGCCCACGGTCTACTTCAACGTGCCGAAGGGCTGGGAGGAAATCGCGCGTGCGCTCGAAGCCGATGCGGCGTTGCGCGAGCGCTTCTACGCACGGCTGCGCATGCAGTTCTACGCCGGCGCGGCGCTCGAACAGCCGGTATGGGATCGGCTGCATGCGAGCGCGATCGCGCATTGCGGCGAGCGGATCGTCATGAACACAGGACTCGGCATGACCGAGACAGCTCCGTCCGCGCTGATGATTGCCGAGACGGAGGTGAGTGCGGGCCAAATCGGCGTGCCGCTGCCGGGCATCGAACTGAAGCTCGTGCCGATCGGCGAGGGCGTGGGCCGCAAGCTGGAGGTGCGCTACCGCGGGGCGAACGTCACGCCCGGATATTGGCGTGCGCCGGAGCAGACGCAAGAAGCATTCGACGAGGAGGGGTTCTTTCGATCGGGCGATGCGGTGCGCTGGCTCGATCCCGAGAATCCCAACCGCGGGTTCGTCTTCGACGGCCGAGTGGCCGAAGACTTCAAGCTCAATACCGGCACTTGGGTCAGCGTCGGTCCGTTGCGGCAACGCGTCATCGCCGTGGGGAGCCCGTATGTGGCAGATGTCGTCGTCACGGGGCATGACCGGGATGAGGTGGGGGTCATGATCGTACCGAATTTGGCGGCGTGCCGCTCCCTTGCACAGTTGCCGCATGGCACCGTAGCGGACCTCTTTGCGGATGCGCGTGTGATCGAGGTGTTTCAGCAGATGCTCGAGAAGCTCTACGCAGAAGGTACGGGCAGCGCAAACCGTGTGGCGCGCGCGGCATTGCTCGATCCGCCGCCCTCGCTGGCAACCGGGGAGATCACGGATAAAGGTTCGATCAATCAGCGCGCGGTGCTGTCGCAACGCGCGGCCGTTGTCGATGCGCTCTATCGAGGCGACCCGGTAATGCGGATTTGGTTGCCTCGCCGCTAGAAGCGCATCGAGGACATCGCTGGAAGCAATTTGTTTACTTAGGATGACTAATCAATAAGGAGGCGCATGGACATCGACAATCTGATCGCGATCGATACGCACGTGCATGCGGAAGTGTCGTGCTGTCAGCCGCCGGACCTGTTCGGTAAGGAATTCGACGATGCCGCGGACAAATATTTCGGGACCGTGCTGCGGCAAGGGCGACGTCCGACGATTCCGGAGACGATCGCGTACTACCGCGAGCGCAAGATCGGCTTCGTCATGTTCACGGTCGACGCGGAAAGCCAGATGGGGCGCAGGCGGATTCCCAACGAGGAGATTGCCGAGTTCGCGGCCGAGAACCGCGACATCATGATCGCGTTCGCGAGCATCGATCCGCATAAAGGCAAGATGGGGGTGCGCGAGGCGAGGCGGTTGATCGAAGAGTGCGGCGTACGCGGGTTCAAGTTTCATCCGACCGTGCAGGGCTTTTATGCGAACGACCGCATGGCATATCCGCTTTACGAGGTGATCGCCGAATACGGGTTGCCCGCGGTGTTTCATAGCGGACATTCGGGTATCGGCAGCGGTATGCCCGGTGGCGGCGGATTGCGCTTGAAGTATTCGGAGCCGATCTACCTCGACGACGTGGCCGCCGATTTCCCCGATATGAAGGTCGTGATCGCGCATCCGTCGTGGCCCTGGCAGGACGAAGCGCTTTCCATTTGCTTGCACAAGCCGAACGTCTATATCGACTTGTCGGGATGGTCGCCGAAGTACTTTCCGCCTCAGCTCGTTCAGTATGCGAACACGCTTTTGAAAGAGCGCATGCTGTTCGCTTCCGATTTCCCGCTGATTCGCCCCGACCGCTGGTTGGAAGATTTCCAGAAGGCGGGGTTCAAGCCGGAGGTGCATTCGCTGCTGCTCAAGGAAAACGCCGTGAGGTTGCTCGCGCTGGACGGCGCATCGTCTGCACCGGCGGCTTGAATCGCCGGGCAATTCACGCGTCGAAAACAGGAGAAATCGATGAATGCAAATGGCCAGGCGGCAGTCGTGACGGGCGCCGCTTCGGGACTCGGAGCCCAGACGGCACGCGCATTGGTGGCGGCGGGGGCGCGGGTCACGCTGCTCGACGTCAACGAGTCCGCGCTGCACGCGCTCGCGGAAGAATTGGGACACGGCGCGGCACGGGCGGCGCGGTGCGATATCACCGATGCCGAGTCGGTCGATGCCGCGTTGGATGCCGGTGAGCGCGCGCACGGCGTGGCGCGCATTCTCGTCAACTGCGCGGGTATCGGCGGTGCGAAACGGCTCGTCGGGCGCGATGGCCGCGCGATGCCGCAGGAGGATTTCGCGCGCATCGTCAACGTGAACTTGCTCGGCACGTTCAATGTCATCCGGCTTGCGGCGGCACGCATGACAGGTGGCGAGCCGTTGGACGACGGCGAGCGCGGCGTGATCGTCTGCACGGCATCGGTTGCGGCATATGACGGGCAAATCGGGCAGGCGGCGTACGCGGCTTCGAAAGGCGGACTGGTTTCTTTGACGCTGCCGCTTGCGCGCGATCTTGCTCAGTACGGCGTGCGAGTCGTCACGATCGCGCCGGGACTGTTTTTGACGCCGCTACTCTATGCGTTGCCGGAGGAAACCCAACAATCGCTCGCGCAATCCATTCCTTTCCCGAAACGGCTCGGCAAGCCGGAGGAGTTCGCGGATCTTGCACTGCATATCGTCGGCAACGTCGCGCTGAACGGCGAAGTCATTCGGCTCGACGGCGCCTTGAGAATGGCGCCGCGCTGAATGTCGCGCGAGTCATAAAAACCCGCCGTGCGATCCTGCGTTGCGCGGCGGGCTTTCGTTTCTACTCCATCCGCACGATCGGCTTGATCGTTTTGCCTTCGAGCGAATCGGCGATCGCCTCGTTGATTTGATCGAACGAATAGAACTTCACCATGCGGTCGAATGGAAACATCCCTTGCCGATACAGGCGGATCAGCGTGGGAATGAACGTGTCCGGTGTCGACTCGCCTTCGACGATACCCATCACGCGCCGCCCGCCGCTCATGAAGTGCACGGCGTCGAGCGTGATTTCCGTACCGGGTGGCGAGGCGCCGAGTATGCCGCACGTTCCATGCGGAGCGAGGCTGTCGGCGGCTTGCCGAATGACCTTCGCGTTGCCGGTCGTGTCGAGCGTGTAATCGACGCCGTAGCCGGTCAGGTCCGTCAGCGCCGCGACGACGTCGTCGCGCGCGGGGTTGAGCGTATGCGTTGCGCCGACGCTGCGTGCGAAATCGAGTCGTGCGTCGTGCAAATCGATCGCCACGATCGTCGTCGCGCCGGCCACGCGGGCGGCCATGACGGCCGATAGGCCGACCGAGCCGGCACCGAAAATCGCAAACGAAGCCCCCGCTGGCACACGCAACGCATTCAGGACGGCACCAGCGCCTGTCTGCACGCCGCAGGCGAGTGGGCCGAGCAACTCGAGCGGAACGTCCGCCGGGACTTTGACGACATTGCGCTCATGGCACAGCGCACGGGTCGCGAACGACGACTGACCGAAAAAGTTGCCGTGAATGCGCTCGCCGTCTTTGGAGATTGCGCTGCTGCCGTCGGAGCGCGTCGCAAAGAAATTGCGCGGGAAGAACGCGTGGCAATAACTCTGCGCATGTGCGGAGCAGGCCGGGCATGTGCCGCATGAATCGTAGGTCATGACGACGGGATCGCCCGGTACGACTTTGCTCACGTTGCGTCCCACCTGCTCGACGATCCCGGCGCCTTCGTGCCCGAGCACGACCGGGTGCGGCGTCGGCAGCAAACCGTCGCGTACGACGACATCGGTATGACAGACGCCGGTCGCCACGACGCGCACGAGGATCTCATCGTCGCGTGGCGCTTCGAGTTCGAGCGTTTCTATCGAAAGCGGGCCGCCTTTTTCGCGGACCACCGCGGCTCTGATTTTCATGGTTTCGTCTCCAATCGCACTCTAATGATTAAGGCCGCCGGCACCGGTGCCGGTTCGGGACGAGTCAAAACGGTGTGCGCTCCACCGCGCCCTTTACCGTGACCCATTGCCACTGTGTGTATTCCTCGGCATCGGCCGGGCCGCCCATGCTGCCGCCGTTGCCGGAGTCGCCGCGGCCGCCGAACGGGTTGACGCATTCGTCGGCTACCGTCGTGCCGTTGATGTGCAATAGGCCGCATCGGAGACGTTCTCCGATTGCCGTGGCGCGGGCGACAGCGGTGCCGATGACCGCGCAGGACAACCCGTATTCGGTCTGGTTCGCGAGTTCGACGGCTTCGTCGTCGCTGTCGAACGGCGTGACGACGGCCACGGGCCCGAAGATTTCCTCGTCGAATGCCCGCATGCCGGGCCGCGCGTTGGAGAGCACGGTCGGTTTGTAAAAGAGCCGCTCGTACGTACCGCCGGCTTCGAGGACGGCCCCGGCTTCGACGGATGCACGCACGATCGAATCGACGTGTTGCAATTGCCGGGCGTTGATGAGCGGGCCGATGGCAACCGTGCCGCTGGCCGGATCGCCGACGGGCAAGGTGTTGGCCTTTTCGACGAGGCGCCGCGTCAGCTCGGCCGCAATCGTGCGATGCGCGAGGATGCGGCCCGTGGCCATGCAGATCTGCCCTTGGTGGAAGAATGCGCCGAATGCCGCGTTGCTGGCAGCGAGATCGAGATCGGCATCGTCGAGCACGACCAGGGTGTTTTTGCCGCCCAGTTCGAGCGATACCTTCTTGAGCAATCGTCCTGCGAGTTCGCCGACCTTACGGCCCGCGGCGGTCGAGCCCGTGAATGCAATCATCCGCACCTCGGGCGCTTCGACGACGGCCTGGCCGGCGTCGGCATCGCCCGGCACGACTTGCAGCACCCCGGGCGGCAATCCCGCTTCCTCGAACGCGCGTGCGATCAAATAACCGCCGCTGACGGGCGTTTGCGGGTCGGGCTTGAGCACGACGGCGTTACCCAAAGCGAGGGCCGGCGCGACCGAGCGCATCGACAGGATCAGCGGGAAATTGAACGGAGAAATCACGCCCACGACCCCGTGGGGGACGCGCCGCGCATAGCTCGTTCGCCCGGCGGTGGACGGCAGAACCAGGCCCTGCGGTTGCAGGGGCAGACCTGCTGCGATGTGGAGCTGCGTCGCGGCTTCGGCGACTTCGAGTTGTGCCTTGGCCGGAATGCCGCCTGTTTCCCGGGCGATATAGCGCGCGGCGTGCGCGAGATCGCGCTCGAGTGCCGCGGCTGCGCGGCGCATGATCGCGGCTCGGTCGCGCGCAGGCAGTGCGGCCCAGGCCGGTTGCGCTGCGGCGGCGGCTTTCGCGGCCCGCGCGACGTCCGCCGCGCGGGCAAGCCCGATGTTGGTGAGTCGTTCGCCCGTGGCGGGCTCCGTGACGTCTCGCGTTTCGCCGGCTGTATACCAACGGCCGTCCGGCCCGCCGAATAAGCGGCCGGTCCAGACGTCTTCATCGATGAGCGGATTGCGTGGAATGTCGGTCATGTCCCTATGTCTCCTGTTTGAAATCGTTCTAGGTTGCTGCAGAAAGTTATAGCACATAACAAATATGTCGACTATCGATTTTGTCGAGATGGGGGCTTTGAGCCGGTGGGTACGCCTGAAGCCGTTCGAGTCCTAGTCGTTTACCCGAGATCGACCGGATTGATCTGGCGAACTTCATGTCAATGTATACAATGAAGCGAATTGAACGTATCGATCGTGCTTCGCGTTCGGCTTCGTGAACGTAAAAAACCCGTAATTGATGGGTTTGTTGGTTGTTCGAGGCCTTGCTGCCATTGCGTTGCATACGTTCTTTGGTAAAAATTGTATACAAATGAGGAGACGGCTGATGTTCTTGAAGAACGCTTGGTACGTGGCGTGCACGCCGGACGAGATCGCGCAAGGGCCGCTCGGCCGGCGAATTTGCGATGAACGCATGGTTTTCTTTCGCGGTCCGGACGGTACGGTGTCGGCGCTCGAGGACTTCTGCCCCCATCGCGGCGCGCCGCTCTCGCTCGGTTTCGTCCGCGACGGTCAACTGGTATGCGGTTATCACGGTCTGACGGTCGACGTTCATGGTAAGTGCGCGTCGATGCCTTGCCAGCGCGTAGGCGGATTCCCCGCGACGCGCCGCTTTGCGGCTGTCGAGCGCTATGGGTTCGTCTGGGTGTGGCCGGGAGACGCGGACCTCGCCGATCCGGCGGCGATCCATCCGCTCGAGTGGGCCGACAACCCCGAGTGGGCGTACGGCGGCGGCTTGTATCACATCGCTTGCGACTATCGGCTCATGATCGACAACTTGATGGATCTCACGCACGAGACCTACGTGCATGCGTCGAGCATCGGGCAGGCGGAGATCGAGGAGTCCGCTCCGCAGACGAAAACCGAGGGCGACACCGTCGTGACGAGCCGCTTCATGGAGAACATCATGCCGCCGCCGTTTTGGGCGGCGGCACTGCGCGGCAACGGGCTGGCGGACGACGTGCCTTGCGATCGCTGGCAGATCTGCCGCTTTACGCCGCCGAGCCACGTGATGATCGAGGTGGGCGTCGCGCACGCGGGTCACGGCGGATATCACGCCGATGCGCGATACAAGGCGTCGAGTATCGTCGTCGACTTCATTACGCCCGAGACCGAGACGTCGATTTGGTACTTCTGGGGTATGGCGCGCAATTTTCGTCCCGGCGATGCCGAGCTCACGGAGAAGATTCGAGAAGGCCAAGGAAAGATCTTTTCGGAGGACCTTGCGATGCTCGAGGCGCAGCAACGCAATCTGCTCGACTATCCGGAGCGCAATCTCTTGAAGCTGAACATCGATGCAGGGGGTGTGCAGTCGCGCCGCGTGCTTGATCGCTTGATCGCGCGGAACCAGGCGGCGCTTGGCGTCGCTTCGTGAAATCGGGGGCGGCCATGCAAGTCAACGTTTCCCGAAAATTCGCCGTAGCCACCGACATCTACGCGTTCGAACTCGTGCGTCCCGACGGTGCCGCCTTGCCCTCGTTTTCCGCCGGCGCCCACATCGACGTCGTGCTTCATGACGGGCTCGTGCGGCAGTATTCGCTTTGCAATAGCCCGAGCGAGTCGCATCGCTACATGATAGCGGTGCTGCGCGATGCAAACTCTCGGGGCGGATCGATCGCCATGCATGCGTTGGAAGAGGGGAGTTTGCTCGAAATCAGCGAGCCGAAAAACCACTTTCCGCTGCACGCGCACGCTCGCCATTCGATATTGCTGGCGGGAGGCATCGGCGTCACGCCGATCGTATCGATGGCGGATGTGCTCGACCGCGCGGGAGCGTCGTTCGAAATGCACTATTGCGCGCGCAGCGCGGCGCGTGCTGCGTTTCTCGATCGGCTGGCCGAGCCGCGATTGGCCGACCGCGTTCATCTATACTTCGATGACGCCGCGCACGGCGAACGATTGCGGCTCGACGCGTTGCTCGCGCAAGCCGGCTCCGATACGCATCTTTATGTATGCGGTCCATCGGGTTTCATCGCCGCAGTGATCGAAGCGGCGAAGGCCGCGGGGTGGGACGATGCGAACGTGCACCGCGAGTTTTTTGCCGCCGCGCCCACGCGAGCGCAAGAAAGCGGCGCGTTTCAGGTGAAGCTGTCGAGCACGGGCCGGGTGGTCGATGTCGCGGCTGGGACGACGGTCGTCGCAGCGCTCGCGCAAGCGGGGGTCGACGTGCCGACGTCGTGCGAGCAAGGCGTATGCGGCACTTGTCTGACGCGCGTTTTGTCGGGTGAGCCCGATCATCGCGACGTCTATTTGATGGACGAAGAGAAAGCCGCGAACGACCGATTCTTGCCCTGTTGCTCGCGGTCGAAATCGGCGATGCTGGTGCTCGATCTCTGAATGCAAGGCTCGCCGCGCATCGAACGAGGAGACGAGTGCGAGGATTCGAATGGAGTCGTTTGGAGTCGTTCAATGGAGTTATTCGACGGAAGCTCGGGTGATGCGGCCGCATCGTCCGGTGCGTCGCAAACGGTCAAGGCCCAGTTGGGGCTGCGTGAGCTGATCCTCGCAGGCGAGGTCGCGTCGGGTGCGCGCATTACCGAACTTTGGGCCGTGGACCGCCTCGGCATGTCGCGCACGCCCGTGCGTGCGGCGCTGATGCGGTTACAAGACGAGGGCCTGCTCGAAGCCGTGCCCTCGGGCGGCTATGCGGTCCGTTCGTTTAGCCGCGCCGAGATCTTCGATGCGATCGAGTTGCGCGGCACCCTCGAGGGGATGGCTGCGCGGCTTGCCGCCGAACGTGGTGTAGCGCCGGAGACGATGAGCGCGCTGCGCGAATGCGTGGACGACATCGACGAGGTGCTCGCCTCGCCGAAGATGGGCGAGGCGAAGTTCTCGTGTTACGTCCAGCTCAACGAGCGATTTCACCGGTTGCTCGCATCGGCCTGCACGAGCAGTGTCGTCGAGCGTCAGCTTGCCAAGGCGATGGCGTTGCCGTTCGCATCGCCGAGTGGGTTCGTCGAGGTACAGTCGGTCGCGCGCGATGCCTATCAAGTGCTCATCGTCGCCCAGGCGCAACATCGCGCCGTACTCGATGCGATCGAGCGTCGCGAGGGCGGGCGTGCCGAAGCGTTGATGCGCGAGCATGCGCGAATCGCGCAACGCAATCTGGAGAATGCGTTGAAGAATCAGACGGCACGGTCGCGCCTGTTCGGCGCCAAGCTCATTCGCGAGGACGACGCGCCGGATTAGGCGATGCGCTCGATCAAGGCCATCGCCGCGGAAGGGTTGCGCACCTTGTAACCGCTGATCACGTACAGGTAGACATCGCGCGGGGCCGGCTTCTCGGTAGAGCGCGCGACGATTTCCAAATCATCGGGGGCTTCCCCGGCGGCCCACGCTTTAGCTCGCGATGCCCACGCATCCAACGCCTGATCCGAATACCCGAGGTCCTCCGATTCGACCGTTCCCATGATGCGGGCATAGACGAACGGCGCCGTTACGTCGGCAATCTGCGGGTGCTCGCTATCTCCAGCCACGACCACGGCCACCTCATGCTCACGTAAGAGCGAAACGAACTCGGGATGCCGAAAACTCTGGTGCCGGACTTCGACGGCATGGCGAATGGCGCGACCGTCCACTTTCTTCGGCAGTAACGTTAAAAACGCGTCGAAATCCTCCGCATCGAACTGCTTGGTCGTGGCGAACTGCCAGTTGACCGGCCCAAGCTTGTCCTTGAGCGCGAGCACGCCACTTCCAAAGAAACGCTCGATGGAATCACCGGCTTCGGCCAATACACGTCGATTCGTGGCGAAACGCGGAGCCTTTAGCGAAAAGACGAAATCCTCGGGCGTCTCGTCGTGCCACTTCTCGAAACTCGTCGCGCGTTGCGTGCCATAAAACGTGCCGTTGATTCAGGAAGTTTCATGTAAGGCGCGTCAGATATGGGTCTGTGTGAGGCTTCACCCACGCAGCTACCCATCTAGCTACCCGCCGGGCGAGCGCTAGGCGATCGCTGTCGAAATCGATGGATTGTCGGCCAACGATGCTCTGTGCTAGTTGACCGCTGGCGCGGCTCTCGCACCATCCAGGTCGCGCGCATAGGCGATCGGAGTCCTATCGACAGCGGCGGGACAGCGTCACTTGGTAGGCGTCGTCAACCGATCGAATAGTAATGTCTCCCGTCGTCGCACAGGAAGGACCGTCGGTCATCAACGTCATGCTCTCAACAATGGGATTCGCGGGCCGATACCGATACGTTGCGCCATAGACGTCGCCGGCAGTTAAGCCATTCGCTGCATAGTTGACCGGGCGCGGATGGCAATATCCAGCTTAGTTTCGTAGTTGACATTGAACCGGGAAAAAACGAAAAACGTATATACCCACTCCGTGATCGTACGCGTCCTGATCGGATTGCTCCGTGCTTTCGCTGTTTGGGTTCAGACGATGCCAGCACGGCCGCTACGCAGCGCCGGGCTTTGTGTTCGCGGTCGAGGTGCTTACGCGGTGCATGAATGCGCCGGGTACAAGGCGAGGCAAGCTATGGAGCGAGGCGAAAGAGCGTGCCATTTTGGCGATGAGAAGCCGGGCTCAACGCGATCATGCGATTGTGCAGCCTTGCATGATCACTTGCGGCGTGCGGAAACGGAAATCCATCAGCTCACAAGATGCATTCAGTTGAAAGACCAGAAGCTGTGCGAACTCCGGAACGCGCTGGCAAATTCCGCCACCGCGCACTATCGCGTCGAAGACCGTTTGCAACGTGAGCTCGATTCCCTGCGAATCAAGCTTCCACCCGAGCTAATCGATACGCACTTCTATCAGCCCGAAGGCAGCGCATCAGGGAACGGCGTGACGGTCCGATTGCCTTACTTGACGTCGATACTGTCGGTATTGTTCGACGCGATGTACGTGTTCTGGGCGGACTGTGATCGCCGTCATCCTCCAAAGTCTTCCACGGTGGCGCACGCGATCGATGAACGCCTGCGATTGAGCATGCAGGCAAACGGTGAAGCTTCGCGTAGCGGCCAAGCGTACGCGTCCGCGATCAGGCCGGATTGGGTGAAGGACGTCGACAACCGGCATCGTCACCACACGATCGCCGTGGCGTGATGCCCGTGATGGGAGTGCAGTCGCCGCACGTCTGCTGGCCGCCTTTCTCGGTGCCAATCCCCGAATCGCATGGAGACGCAGGCAATCCGTCGAACAATCGGAGACGGGGCACGGCCACGCTCATGTCGGAAATAGCCGTCGATGGACGCGGCCCGTACCACGTGATCGCGTTCAAAAGATTGTCTGGATCGTGCCCGAGATGGGCGAACGCCAAGGCAGAGAGGTCGATCGCGCAGACCATAAAGGGCAATGCGTGCCGCTCCCCAACCGGCTCGATCTGCCGCAGTTCAAGGCCAAAACGGCGATACAGTCGTGCGATAGCGCGGGTTACCGCACCGACGATGCGCGTCGCGCCGAGTGAGGCCGCGATGGCCATTGCATGGGGAAATAGCCGCATGCCCGATATCGAACTCGGTGAATCGTCAGAAATGACGGATGCGGCGAACCGCGAGAGTTCCCAAACTGTGGGCGAGCAAGGAAGATCAATATTCAACGATCGAGGAAGCAGGTCCTGGACAAGGTATTGGCCCGTGGTTGGTATAAGCCTTGCGCAGCCGCATACTCGCCGCCTTGAGTCGAGTGCGACAATCTGAACAGTGTTTTCGCCATCGAATCGATCCCATTCGACGGCGGCGGCTCCTTGGATATCCGGCAGCGACCAACCCAGACGTCGAACGAACACCTCGTGGCGGAAGAGCCCCAGATCGTGACGTATCTCGAGTGGCAGGTCATGGAGTTTGCCGGCGACGAGGTCGTGCATTTGCTTGCTCCTCGAATGTCAATGGACGCCACGCTATCAAGGTGGGACCGAGGGGGGAACTAGTCGGCCAGGGAGGATATGCGGACGAGCGCATGCGCGGTCGAACGCTGTACTTGAAACCCGCACTAAAGTCTGGACGCCGACGGACCAGGGGCTCGGATCCAGTATGTGGGACGGCCACTCACTCAGTCCAAGGCGGACAGAGCGGCTGCCAAGGCAGACCAGTGGAGATGATCGGCGGACGGGAGTGGCGAATTTTTTGCGCAGTCACTGCTGAATCAGTCCATAGACGGACGCATCGACGGCGGCCTTCGTTCGACTATGAACGTTCAGCGTCTTCATCGCTTCAGCAATGTGATAGGCGACGGTGTGATGCGAGATTCCAAGGATGACGCTGATCTCCCATGAAGTCTTACCCTCTGCCACCCAATGCAGACATTCACGCTGGCGTGGGGTGAGATGCAGCGCCGGGCCACGATCCGGGACATGCCTGAGCCGTTCCAATTCTTGGTGGAACAGGACGCTGATCAGGTTGGCTAGCCGCACGTCGAGGATCGTGCACGCGCGCGATCGTGGGCCGGATAGGTTGACGAGCAAAACATCACCTGCCGGCTCATGAATGGGAATGCTCAGTCCATTCGACAGTCCGGCATCGCTCGCTTCGCCGAGAACGCGCCGCTCGGCACGATTCAAGACGGTAATATCGCTCCAGCGATAGGGTACGCAGTGAGTAAAGGCTACACGGTGTACCGGATCGACTGATCCGTAGTCGTGTTGCAGGTAGTGTTGCACCCAATTATTGGGATAATGTGTGCAAATTGTCTCTACGTCTACCCGAGGCCTGGGGCGTGAGCGAGTTCTTGATATGCGGCTGATGGCGTAGCACGGAAAGCCGAGCGAACGCACTGTCTCACCAAACAAGTTCGTGAGGGATGGCAGGTCGCGCGAGTCCGAAAACGGTTTAAGCAGCGGGGTCATTCGTGCTGCTAAGTCCGTATTGGATATGATGAACTGTTTTCGGTTCGCCCGATGTCGAAAGATTGGGCTCACGGTTGTCACCTCGCTTCGGCTCGTCGCTATTCAGAGTGAATTATTCGATGGGAGCGTTGGGCGTTCGGTATCAATGCTGCTTGCATTGTGGGGGAATGTGGTGTTGGACGTCAATCCGTCTCGATGTCGCTCATGATTTTTTTATAACATCCGGTGGCTATCTAAGAGCGTTCGCGCTGAGAATGCTAACCAATAGAAAAATGTCAGCGGAGAATTAAATAAATTGTAATATTTGATTGAGAAAAGCCGAATTTTAGCTTTCAACGGAAATCATCGCTCCCGCGGCGATCGACGTTGTGCCGTCCGTTCGCGAAACTGGCGCTAACTCGATCAGGCCTACTAGCGTACCAACAGGGCGGTTGCGGAGAATCCGCCGACGCCGCGAGCACACAGCAGGAAAGGCTCGCCCGGCATCAAATCGTTGCAATCTGCAAGATTAATAAATGGATCGCTTACTGTCACGTGCGCAATGCGGGCGAAGTTGCGTGCGAACAGGCACGTTGGTGGAAGATCGAGGGACGTCACGATTCGACGCCATGCCGGGAGATCGAGGTGGGGCGGGAGAATGCGCTGTATCTTGACATGGGGCACATGGGCTTGGTCGGTGACCTGCAAAATGAGCCGTCTAGCCGTGAAAAAATACTGCGCGGCAAAGCGCTGCTCTTCTCCTGCGAGCATTCCGCGCCAGCCATTGCCGCTCGCGTGGCTTGCCAGTGCGACCAAGCGATTGATCTGGGCGTCGCGTTCGACGAGCACCGCGCACGCACCATCGCTCAAGAGGCCCGCCGCTTCCATCAGTCTTTCGGCAGCGAGTGGCATCACGTCGGCTCCGACTAGCAAAACGCGGCGCACGGCCGGACGGGCAATGAACATCGCGCGGATAATCCGCAAGGCACCGATGGACGATGCGCAGTGCTGCTGGGCGAATGAGAATGCGTCGGCGTGTGCGAAGCCGAACCGTTCGCAGAGCAGACGCGGCAGGGACTGGGGCGGCGGCGCGATGCTGCCTTGCAGCGTATGGACGTAGACGAGAGAGTCGACCGTGTCAGGGGCAAGCGCGGCTGTGCTCAGCAGGGACTCGACGGCGCTAGCCGCGAGGGAAAACGCCGTTCGTTCTCCTGCATCGCGGAAATGACGTACGCCCGCTCGCTCCAGGCGTGCAATGGTGCCGCCTGATTGTCCCGTTCTCTGAGCCCAGGTTCGCACGTCAACGATCTGCTCGGGCAGATAGTATGCGACGTACGGGATGCCGATGGAAACAGTCATGCCGAGTTGTGGCTATCGACATCGCCCAATATGGATGGGAAGCCGTGTGCTGCCAGCAATGCGCATCCTGTGTAACCGCCCAAGCCGATTCCCCACATAAGAATTCGATCTTGCGAGGTGAACCTGTGCGAGCCGAGGGTGCGAGCCAGTCGTACGATGGAGTCGGCCGCGCCCAGATACGCGCAGCGCCGGGGCTCGGTTGAGCAAACGCCAAGATGCCGGCACACGAGATCGTCCAACTTTGGATCGATGGCCTGTCCGACCGTAGCTGCCAGACCGTTTGAGTGAAGGCCGTGTCGTGCCAACATCGCATCGATTGTCGACAGGAGGGCGGGCGCCCACACGCACTCGATACCCGCACGCGAGAGCGGTGGGTGAGCCGAAGCCCGGTGGAGGGGGTGAGCCGATGCGTCGATCAGTTGGAGTCCGCGTGTAGCGAGCGCGGGCCGCTCCACTAGAATTGCCCCGGCCGCGTCACCGTGCAATATCGCCTGCCCGGTCCATCGCGAAAACGGCGGGCACCATTTTTCCGCGGCCACGATCAGGATGGTGCGGGCATCGGGTTCCGCGATCAGCAGATCCGTGGCGAGCTGAAGCGCGGTGAACAAGGACGCGCCCTGCTGTTGCGACACGGAGAACGGAAAGCAGGGTGTGCCGACGATCGTTCGCAAGCGCCCGGCGACGGTGGTGGAGACGTGTTCGTTCAGACTTGTGTGACAGAAGATCACGAAGTCGATCGAAGCGGCCTCCCGATGCCGCGCTGCACAGATTGCATGCGTCACCCTGGCGGCGAGCCCCGACTGATCGGCTTCGAGCTCGACGGGCGCCCGATCGACACGTGGGTTGCTCGCTCCTTCGGCGCTTGCATCGTTTAGGTCAGTGCTCGCCGCCTCCTTCGCCGTTGCCGTCCTGGCGCCATATTCCCGGCGCCAGGACGCGATCCAGGCATCCCAGCCCGATGGCGCAGTCTCATGAGGCGTAGGCTCAATGTCCTGCCAACGGTCCAGTGCGACAGGAGGCGGTACATAGACGGCAAGCGCCGTAATCAGGGGCGCATTCTTCATGATGTGCGAGAAGGTGCGGCGAGATCGTCCCGCAAGAGGTCGTAAAGCAGCCGACCGAGCCGCTTGCCATCGACGAGATGGCAAGCGCGTTGCAGCCCAATCGTACGAAATCCGAGCCGCCCGAGCAGGCGCTGTGACGCAACGTTTGTCTCGACCGCCCATGCGGTGATGCAGTGCAGCTTGTCGCACTCGAACGATTCGCGCAGGACAGATCTCGATGCATCATAAGTCATGTCCGCGTAGGCGGGCCGCTGGCTGTCGCGCAGCACCCAGAAGGAGCCCGTGGCGAAGCGATGCGTGATGTCGCTGACAGCGACCAGACCGCTTGGGGCGCGATACCCGGTCGGGCCGAACACACGTATTCGGTGCCGTCTGCTTTGCAGCATCGCGAGCACGGCGAGCGCGGTCAGTGCTTGTCGGCCGAGGCCGAAGTCGAACCATCGATTGATGGTGGGTTGCGCGAGCCAGGCGGCGATGTCGTGGACGTCGTCCCGATTCGGTTCGCGCAGCCAATAGCCCGTAAATGGCAACGCCTCACCCGCCGAGAACGTGGTGGGGCTGTGCGGGTGGGCATGATCGCTCATGCGCACGCTCCCGCCCGAGTCCCGGACGAGGCGGACATCGGGAACCGTCCGAGCGCCGCGTCGATTTGCCTGAGCAGCCATGCGAACCAGTGGCTGGATTGGAAGCGCGCGGCCGGCGGCAGTCCTTCGACATAGCCGTGGCCGCCGCAGAGTTGGACGAGTTCGCGGTTGACGTCAACGGATTCGGCGGCAACATGGCCAATTAGTTGACGCACAAGCGCTGTAGGTGCGGGTGGTTCGGTGGTTGTCACATGGCGTAGAAAGAGGTGTGCGCCGTGGGTGGCAATCAGCATATCGGCCAGCCGTGTCGCAACGAGCTGATGATTCGCCAAGGGCTTTTTGAAGGCCAGTCTCGATGTCGCGTAATCGAGCGCGAACGTAACGCTGTGCTGCATCGCGCCGGTCAGCAGCGCGGCAAGATAGAGACCGACTTCCGTGAGCCAGGTCTGCGCAGGCGACGTCCCGTTCCGATCGAGCTGCTCGATCGTGGCGAGCGGCGGTGCTGCCGCGATCTGCTCGAGATTCGACTGCTCGAGGACGAGGTCGCCGAGCGTGATGGCGCGCCCGCATCGACAAGTGACTGGAGAGGGAGCGACATGTGCAAGGATGAGACGCTGGCGGTCGAGGTCGTCGATTTGCATCGTGAGCCCTGGCGTGTCGGCTTGGCGCAGGCGCCATTGCACAGCGGCTTCTGTGCTCGGCACAGTCAGCGCGAGCGGGATTGCACCGTCGAAGTAGTCGCCAACTGGGCGCGGGGGGAGCAAGTCGAGTGCGTCATGCGCGCGTAGCGTCATGAGCGCTGGCGCGCTAAGGGTGAGTTCCGCCGCCCGCTCAAGGGGGCCTGCAGCGAGGGCCTCGATGACCAGAGACAGCTCGTGGCGCTCGACTGCCAGGCCGCCTCGGCGTGCCGGCAGGATCATTGTCCCGAGATCGAGTGTCGCGGCCAGCTCAACGGTTTCCTCCCAAGCCGCTGGCGTAGGCGGCTTGGCCAGCAGAGGCTCCAGCCGCTCCCGGGCAAAGCGCTGGCTGGCCGCGTGAAGGCTGCGTTGATCGTCGGTCATGGCCCATGTGGTGGGCGAGGGTGGCGACACGAGAGATTCGGTTGCGAGCATCGCAATTCTCCACGTTCACGATGAAGCTTTAGACGAGCATCTCGATAGCGGCGGGATGGCCGAGAAAGTCGGCCGGACTTGCCGATCGCCCATAGGCACCCGACTGCAGAACCACGACGAAGTCCCCGATGCGGGCATCGGGCAGCGGCACGTCGTCCGCGATTCGGTCGAGTGGTGTGCATAAGCACCCGACGATGTCGCAGCGCTCTTGGGGCGCGTCGTTCAGGCGATTGCCAAGCAGCGCTGGAAAATTGCGGCGCAGAACTTGCCCGAAATTTCCGGAGGCAGCCAGATGGTGGTGCAGTCCGCCGTCGGTGATCAGGAATGTCCTGCCGCGGGAAGCCTTGCGATCGATGACGCGGCACACGTAGACGCCGGCTTCTCCGACCAAGTACCGTCCGAGTTCGAGGACGATGCGGGTGCCCGGCAGACGGTCGTGGAACTGCGGGAGCCAGCCGTGCATCGCTTGTGTGACCGCGTCGATGTCGAGCGGCGTGTCGCCCGCGAAATACGGGATACCGAAGCCGCCGCCCATATTGACGTATCGCGGGGCGGTCGGTAGATCGGTGGCGAGTCTCGTGACGAGCTCCGCGCTTTGCTGCTGGGCCTGGATGATGGTTGCGGCGTGCAGGCACTGCGATCCCCAAAAAAGATGAAAGCCGACGAGCGCCACATCGTGCGCGTCGACCTCGCGCAGCAGCGCCGGCACCTGTTCCGCATCGATGCCGAACTGCGCGGCGCCACCGCCCATTCGCATGCCGCTCTGGCCGACGTGGAAGTTCGGGTTGACGCGGATGGCGACGTTGGGGCGCAAACCGAGTTCCCAGCCGAGTGCCGCGACGAGGTGCAGTTGGGTGACCGATTCGAGGTGAATGTTGACGCCACTCGCTACTGCGCGACGCAGCTCATCGCGCTCTTTGCCCGGACCGGCGAAGCCGATCTGGCGGGCGCCAGCACCGGTATCCAGGGCGAGCGCCATCTCAGATGCGGAGGCGACATCGAAGCCGTCGACGCGCGTCGCGAGGTGGTGCACGATGGCTTGCATCGGATTGGCTTTGATTGAGTAGTGCAATTCGATGTCGCCGGGCAGTTTGTCGCGCAGCATGCGTACGCGAGCGTCGATCGCGGCTCGATCATAGGCAAAGAAGGGCGTGCGCCCGGCGCGGTCGGCTAGGCGAGCGACATCGATGCCGCCGATAGCCAGAACGCCGTTTTGCTCAAGGAATGGGAGGTTCACGATCGCCTCGCTTCGGGCTCGACTTGCGTGCCGGTGAACGCCGCGCGCAACGCAGTTCGATCGAACTTCCCGTTGGGGTTGCGCGGGATCTCTGGGCGAACGATCAGGCGCTGCGGCACCATGTACCGAGGCAGCCGTTGCGCGCACCACGTTTGCAGCGCTTCGGTATCGAACGGCTCGGCTGCCGGCACAACCAGCAGCACAATCGCTTCGCCAAGTTCGTCGTCAGGCACGCCGAGGGCGACGGCTTCTGCGACGAGTCCGCTGCCGTGAACGGTTTCCTCGATCTCCTCAGGGCTGACGCGGTACCCGGAACTCTTGATTTGAGCGTCGTTGCGTGCGACGAAGTAGAGAAATCCCTCGGAGTCACGCCGCACGAGGTCTCCCGACCAGACCGCGATATCTCGCGCCGCGCCACCGGGCTTGACTTCGGGAGACGGCCGGTAGTGCTGGGCGGTACGGTCCGCGTCGTTCCAGTAGCCCAGCGTGACACAGGCGCCGACGTGGACCAATTCGCCGGTCTCGTCGGGCTCGCATGGGGAGCCGTCCTTGCGGACGACGAGGATGCGGGCGTTTGGCACGGCTTTGCCGATCGAATCGGGGCGGCGGTCAACCTCGCTGGGATCGAGAAACGTCGAGCGGAACGCTTCGGTCAGTCCATACATCAGATAGGGCAGCGCTTGCGGAAACAGCGTGCGCAGTTGCTGCAGGACGGGCAGCGGAAGCCGGCCGCCCGTATTGGCGAAGTAGCGCAGCGTGGGGCACGCCGCGCTCGGCCAGGTCGCGCGGGCGAGCTGCATCCATAAGGGCGGCACGCCTGTGATTGCAGTAATGCGTTCACGCTCGCACGCTTCGATGACGTCCTGTGGCGTCACGTAGTTGATGAGCACAGCGGCGGCGCCCGCATACCAGGCCGAGGTGAGTTGGCTCAAGCCCGCGTCGAAGCTGAGCGGCAGAACGGCGAGGATCCGGTCGGTTGCGGTGTGACGCAGGTAATGGGAAACGCTCCACGCACCCTCGAGCAGGTTGCGATGACTGAGCATCACGCCTTTGGGCAGCCCGGTCGAGCCGGACGTGTAAAGGATGGCGGCCAGATCCGTGTCGATACCCGATGCCGATGCTGAGCGTGGCGTGTCCCCCTCATCGTTTGCAGTACTACCGACGCATGCAGGCTCAGGCCAAGTGTGGATGTGCGTTTGCATGCGCAGATGCCGGCTCACCGCGCTGGGATCATCCACGATGATCGTGTGGTGAACGCCCGCCACGCCATTTTCGTCGAGTACGCGCGCGCGAAGGGCAGTGGTGATCAGGCAGTCGGCGCTGCAGTCGCGCAGCACGTGAGCGACCTGCTGGGGCTTGAGCAGTGGATTGATGGGAACGAACACGCATTGCGCGGCCGCTGCGCCGAGCATCGATATGACGGTCTCGATGCGCTTGTCCAAAAAGATTGCGATACGGGCGCCCGTTGGGATGCCGAGCGAGCATAGCGCGTTAGCCAAAGCGTGTACCCGGCATGCCAGGATCCGATAAGTCAGGCTAGCTGGACCGCAAACAAGGGCTTGCGCGTCGGGCGTCTGCCGTGCGGCCGCGCGAACAATGTCGAGGATGTTGTTCATGGGGGTATCGAGGTCGAGGATGAGCGTTAAAGAAGTGCTTGCTGAGCGGTCAGTGACGTATCACCATCGCACCGAAGCAGCCGGCGAGACCGCACGAAAACAGCAGGGACCAGCCTCCAGGTTTCCGATCCCGGCAGGTTCGAAAGTCGATGAAGGGGTCCGCGCCGAAGACGTGGCCGATTCGCCCGAAATTCGCGGTGAACAGCCGCTCTTGTCGGACGGACAGCATCGTCATCAGCCTGGCCCAGCCCGGCAAATTCACGTGATGGGGCAGCACGTGCGTGATGTCGCGGCTCGTGATACCGGCTTGCCGAATGGCGGCGCGCATCGTGGAGAACGCGGACCAGTAGTAGCGATCGTCGGGCACCGGCTGCAGATCGTCATCGGTGCCGCGGAAAGAACGGCCGTCGGTGTACAGGTACAGGCCGGCGATGACGTCGCGCTCGCCGTCACGCTCGAGCAGCAATGCGCAGGCGCCATCGCTGTGCAGCGCAAGGTCTTGAATCGCCCGCAGCCGGTCGCATTCCGAACCGATTACATCGGCACAGACGACGATCGCGCGCCTAAGCGATGAGTGCCGCACAGCGAGCGCGAGCAGCGCGCGGATGGCTGCCATCGGCGAGACGCAGTGCTGCTGCATGATCGAAAACGCCAGTGCGCGGCTCAGCCCCGTGCAGAGCTGAATCTCTTGGGCGGTGTTCGCGGGTGGCGCAAGGACGCTGGTCTGAATCGTATGCGTATAGACGAGCGCATCCACCGTTTCCGGAGCGGTGTCGGTTTCGTGCAGCAGCGAGGAAACGGCATGGACGGCCAGGGCCACAGGCGAGGCGCCGGCAGCGTCGTGGAACTGCGCGACGCCGTTGTCGAGCAGTGCGCGGGCGCGTGCGTCCGGCAGGCCGCAACGTGCCGCCCAGCGATGTGCATCCACCGTCTTCTCGGGCAGGCAGAACGCGATGCCGGACAGCGATAGCGAGGGAGGTCGAACCGAGGCCGTCATGTGTTTTCCCCACGGAAATCAAGGAGAGCGCAGGCGGCCTGTCCCTGGAAGCCGAGGGAACTGACGAGCATGCATTGTCCGTGCGAGGGCGCGATCGATCTCAGCAGTGCGTCGAGCCGTGCGGGCGTGTCCGCCGCACAGAGGTGGCCGTGCGCGTCTTGGTCTTCATGCCAGATTCGTTCGACCGGCAGCCCACTGCGTGCGCCGAGCTCTCTTATGAGTTGCGCCTCGACGGCGGAGGGCGGCAAGATCCAGTCGATGTCCGCTGCGCACAGCTTGGCGCGTGTGCACGCGTCATCGATGGCCTGCGTGAGTGTCGTGGCGCCAATGAGCCCGCGGTCCGTTGACGCGAAAGCGCCGGGCCCCGGCGTGCGGATCGTGAGGCTGCGCACCCGCCATCCCGGAATGGGAGATCTCGCGATCAGGACGGCAGCCGCCCCGTCGCCCATGACGGTCAACGCATCGACTCGCCGCACAAACGGCGGGAGCCACCGCTCGGCGGCGACGATCAGCACGGCACGCATCTGTGTGTCGACGGCCATCATGGCGAGGGCAACGTCCAGTGCCATCAGGAACGACACGCTTTGAAGCTGTCCGATCGCAAAGGGCGCACGGCTCGATCGGAGTTCGCAGTGCAGACGGCAAGCGCAGGACAGCGCGAGGTCGTGTTCGAAGCTGGTGGTGCACACAATGATCTGGTCCGGCGTAAGCTCCGCTCGTTGGGGCAAAGCGTCGAGAAGGGTTTGCGCGACAGTTAGCGCCATGTCCGAAAGCGTCATCCGAGGTTCGTTGGCAACCGGGCGATCCGCTGCGAGGCTGACTTGTGACGCGGGACGATCACCCTCGCCGCATCGCGCGCGAGCTTCTCGCCACCGCAAGGTATCGGCATAGACTGCCTGCATGACCACCTCTCGTGCCGTGATGCCGGTAGCGGCAACCGGTTCGATAGACGCATCCGGAGCGACACGGGCATAGGGGATGTATCGCGCCGAGGCGACGATGCGAGGCTCGACGCCCGCGTGGTCACTGGGCTGAGACATGGGACGCGACGAATGAAACCAGGTTGCCGAAGCGCATGAACAGATCGGCCGACAGATCCTCGGGCGCTAGCGTGAAGCCAAAGCGTTGCTCGAGTTGGAGGAGCAGCTCCGTCATGTTCATCGAATCGACGCCGACGTCGAAGAGATTGGTGTCGTCGACGATGAGCTCTGCGCTCAGGTTGCTGCCGAGTACCGACAGCAGGCAGGCCTTTACGGTGGAAGCAACGTCGTCGCGTCGGGTCGAGGGAGGGTGGGATGCCATGAGCGTTCTCCGGTGAGAGGCTTCGAAATCTCAAGATGAGAAGGGCTGTGTGGGCCGGGGAGGCGGCGATTGAGTGATGTCCCATGGGAGCGAGGTCGCGCGCTGCGCGGCCCGCGCGATCATGAGCCGCTGCATGTCTCCGGTGCCTTCCATAATGTCGAACGCTTTCGCATCGCGGTAGCTTTGCTCGAGCGATGGATAGGCGGCGATACCGTCGAGACCGGCCAGTTCGAGGGACGCGCGCGTGACACGCGCGGCCACGCGCGAGGCATAGGCCTTGGCGATCGACGAGTCCATGGAAGTCGCGATGCCGTGATCGGTTTTCCACGCCGCGTGATGGCACAGCAACTGTGCCGCAGTGATCTGTCGATCGACGTCGAGAAGGCTCGCTTCTACGTCGGCGATGCGGTGGCGCTCGTGGGCCGGATGTGCGCCGGCGTCGAAATAGGTCGCTAGATCGTCGCGCACCCGCCGACAGGCGCCGATCATGACTGCGGAGAGCAGGGGCCGGAAATAGTCCCATGCCTGTTGGGCTCCCGAGAACGCATCGTCGAGGGGGTTTTCATCGCCGCGGCTGAGGAGCGCCTCTTCGGGCACTTCGCAGTCAGCGTACGAGAGCACGGCGAGTTGGCTCACGCGCAAGCCCGACATGCGCTCAATACGCGCGACCGAAAAACCTGGCGTACCGCGATCGACGCGAAATGCGCGGATGCCGAAGCGGCCCACCTGCCGGTTGACCGTGGCGAACGTGATCACGCAGTCGGCGCGCGCACCGTTCGTGATGAAGCACTTGGTACCGTTCAATACCCAGCCGTGTGCCGTCTTGCGAGCTGTGGTTCGCATGGCCGTAGCGTCGGATCCGCAATCGGGCTCGGTGATGGCGAAGGCGCCCCAGCGTGGTGTCTCGCTGCGGAAGTGTTCGAAGAAGTCGGCCTGCTGTCGAGCACTGGCTAGCTCGAGGACGGGGGGCATTGCCAGGCCAGGGCCGGGCAGTGCGAGCGCCAAGCCCGCATCGGCGTAGCCGAGATATTCCATGAGGATCACGCGCGACACGAGCGACTGAGCGTCCGGGCACCCGCCGTACGCGAGCGGAACCAGATTGAGGTTCAGGGCGGCGACATCGTCAGACTCCCAAGCGGCCTCGGGAATTTGCCCCGTAGCGTCGGCCGCCGGGCCGTGCGCCCGCATGCGTGCGGCGAGCCGGTTAAGCTGCAGCCCGCAGGCCGCGAGGCTGGCCTCGAGCGTCGCCAGCGTGGGACGCTGCTGTGACGGTTGCAGATTCGCAGTCATGGCCCATTTCCTCCAACACCGCGCACTTGCGCCGGATCATCGACAGGCCCGCGACCAGCGGGTACGCCGCGCAGGTGTCGTTCGGACTGGAGCGTAGGTGCTTGCCGGCACCCTGCCCACCTCCGCGCATAGGGAGGGTGAGGGGGTGTCCTGGGCCCGGAGTCCGACCGCACGCGTAGCGGATGCCCGATAATGGCGGCGAGACAAAGTGATGAACGCCACCGACGGACGTGACGAATATGGCAGGGCGAAAACGGATAACCGAAAAGAAGATGCCGCTGGCGCAGCCAGACAAGCGCGGTTCCCGCACGATCAAGCGCGGCGATCAGGTCGCCGAGCAGATCAAGCGCGGGATCAACGATGGACTGTTGCGCCCGGGCAAGCGCCTCAACAAGGAGGCGGAGTTGCAGCAGATGTTCAATGTAAGCCGAGGCTCGATGCGCGACGCGCTCAAGGCGCTGGAAGTGCAGGGGCTCGTGACGCTGAGCACGGGGCCCGACGGGGGCGCGACGATTACGCGCGTTCCCATCGCGCGGGCGTTCCAGTCCCTGCAGAACTATCTGTTTTTCGAGAACCTCACGCTCGGGGACATCTACGCGGTGCGCCGCACGCTGGAGCCCATGGTGGCGGCGGGCGCCGTCGCTCATCTGAGCGAGGCAGACTTCGAAGCGCTCGAGCGCAGCGTGTCGGTATGCGAGCCGTTTGAGGCGCGTAGCGAGGAGGCGCTCGATCAGCGCCACGAGGACATTCATTTTCACGACGTGCTGGCAGCCGCGCATCCCAATGCGTTTTTGCGCTGCTTGTGCCAGATCATCAACCAGATGCTGCACTCGCTGGTAATCGTCGCCGGAAACGTGACGCAGCGCGATTACCAGGCCTTCGGCCGGAACACGGTCGCTGCACACCGTGCGATTCTGGAAGCCGCGCGGCGCAGGGATGCGGACGCGGTCGCGCGGCTCATGGCCGTGCACATGGACGAAGCGGAAGCGCAACTGCGTAAGGTTCATGCGGCGCTGCAGCAGAAGTTGGTGTTGGATTCCGAGCTGGACCTGCGCACGGAGCGCGGCGAGCCCTAAATGGCCTGGGGGCGATTCGATTACGTGCTGCTATTACCCGGCAATCTTCCGTACACGTGTTGATCGACCCGGCAATTTACCGTACAATCCCATTGGGAGGTATTTCTCATGGCTACCACAAGATTTGAGGCCCGGATTGAGTCGGACGTGCATGCGGCGATCCGACGTGCTGCGGAAATCCAGGGTCGCACGATGACCGACTTCGTCATTTCCGCGGCTCGCGAGGCGGCTCAGCGCGCGATCGCGGAAGCGGAGGTGATCCGGCTATCGATGGCGGATTCGCGGCGGTTTGCCGACTTGATCATTTCACCGCCGGAGCCGGTAGATGCGCTCAATCGAGCGATCGCCAGCCATGATCGACTATTGCGTAACGAATGAATGGCGATCGATTCGTTGTTTGCGCGCTTGCCGCTGCCCACGACCGGTCGCAGTTCGAGTGCGGATCGACGCCACTCGATCGTTACCTTCGGGAGTTCGTCACGCAGGATATTCGCCGCCGTATAGCGGCGTGCTTCGTGATGCTGGATGGCGACTTCGTGGCCGGCTATTACACGCTGTCTGCGGCAAGTGTCGCACTTGCGGACTTGCCGCAAGAGGTGGCTCGAAAGCTACCGCGCTATCCGGCGGTTCCGGTTATCCGCATGGGGCGATTGGCCGTTGACCGGAGGTATCGCGGCCGTGGGCTGGGTGCCGCGCTGCTCGTCAATGCGTTGCGCCGAGCCGCGCAGTCGGAGATTCCGGGCGCTGCGTTGACTGTCGACGCGAAGGACGAGCAAGCCGCCGACTTCTATCGACATTTCGGCTTTAGCCAATTTGGCGACGACCCTCTATCGCTATTTCTTCCGCTCGCAAGCGTCCGATGATCGGGCTTTCGCTCGCATGGTCCTCGCGATCGAGGTTCGTTTAGGTCGATTCGCCGTCAGGCAGATGTCGCGCTGGCCGCGGACGTAGAAAGGGCGCGCGTCATGTCCGAGAATGGAGCACGCCCGAACGCGAGCTCGAGTACGTGGCTTGCCCAGAGGACCAACGCATCGGCATGGCGACCGCCCACGATCTGGACGGCAACGGGCAAATTCCTGGCGGTCATGCCGGTATAAAGGCTGGCGGCGGGGAGCCCCAGCTGATTGCACCACGCTGTGAAATGCGGAAACAGCTCGTCACTCGATGTGAGGTCCGCAATCGGCATGGCAACACTCGGGTACACGGGACAGATGACGATGTCGTGCTGCTCGAAGAAGGCATTGACCGTTGCGCCCAGCTCTCCCCTTTCAATGAGCGCACCGAGCAGGATTTCCCTTGAGATGTCGTTGCCAGCATGCGCGTACGCCTGCAGCGATGGATCCAACTCGGCCCACCCGTCCGCCATTTCACCTGTGAGCTGACGGCAGCACGCGCGCCAGAGCGTCGTATGAACTGCGTTGCAGCGCGCGACGTTCGGTGGGTCTACCAACTGGACCTGCGCGCCCAGTTCGCGGAAGGTAGCTGCGGCGTTTGTGACGGCATCGTGGACTTCGGCTTGGACGGTGACCGGCAGTCCGAGCGTCGGACTGCACGCAATGCGCAGGCCACCGGGGGCGGGCTGACATTTCAGTCCGCGTGCGTAGTCGGCGCCATCGAACGGCAATGCGTACCAGTCTCGGCTGTCCGGTCGACTGATCGCCGTCAGGATATGGGCGGCATCCTCCACACAGCGGGTTATCGGGCCGACGTGACTGAGTAGCCCGAAAGGTCCGCGCGGTGCATGCGGGACCCGCCCAAAGCTCGGTTTGAATCCGAAGGTTCCCGTGAAGGCGGCCGGAATGCGAATGGATCCCCCCCCATCGGTGCCGATTGCGATTGGGCCCATCCCGACTGCGACGGCGGCCGCGGCGCCTCCGCTGCTTCCACCAGGGGTGCACGCGAGGTTCCAAGGGTTGCGCGTGATGCCAGTGAGCGGGCTGTCCGTGACGATCTTGTGCGCGAAGTCCGGCAGAGTGGTCTTGGCAAAGCAAATTGCGCCCGCTTCGCGCAGTCTCGCGACACAGGGGCTGTCCAGCGGCGCCGCTTCGTGCGACGTCGTGCGCGAACCAAAGCGTGTAGCAAGACCGGCGATCGAGACGTTGTCCTTGATGCTGACTGGGACGCCGTCGAGCGGGCTTAGTGGTGTCCCGTGCTGCCATCGCGATTCCGACGCACGTGCCAACTCGCGCGCATGGTCGGCGATCTGGCAGAACGCGTTGACGGCTGAATCGAGCGACTGGATGCGCTCGAGGACGGCCTGCATGACATCGACCGGCGATGCGCTCCTGGTCGCATAGAGCGCAACGAGTTCACGCGCCGGCAGTTCGCAAAGATCGTCGCCCATGCCACCTCCAATTAATTATAATAAACAGAGGCTAGGCCCGACGGACGTAGTTGTCAAGTCTCAAGACTACGTTCCAATGGAGCGATAAATGTCCGGGTAAACGCTGGAAAGATTCGCGTTGACACGCAACACCGGTAGTCGTAAATTTGATGATAATAAATTGCCTTGACCAGGTTAAGAGCTCGAACGGCGATTGCCCAGGCCTGTGATGGCGCGGTATGGTGGTTTTGATCGAGGTGGAGAGGCTCTGTTGTGGCGTTTCCTCTGCCAACTGTGCAGAGTGATACGGCCAGCCGTCATCTGCTGACGGTCTAATCGGCGTATCGACGAGACTCAGGAAAACTTAGGCTTTATTCTTTCGCCAGCGCGTCCGCGCTAGCAATCAGAAGCCTCTTTTTTTCCTTGGTTAACCGGCCTGCTATGGCAAGCAGGCTCGCGAGCAGGTCATCTTCCTCGTAGAGGAAGCTGGTCGGGACGAGCAGCGCTCGTGCGAGGCGTTGGCTGGTCAGAAGTGAGGGCGCGTGTTTTCCCTTTTCGTACTGGTTGACGCGCGCGCTGGCGGAGAATTCGTCAATGCCGGCCTGAATTCCAAGTTGTTCCTGCGTCAGGCCCGAGCGCAAGCGCGCCTGCTTCAGGCGCTTGGGAAACACGGAGAGGAGCGTTGAGTCACCGGGCATGCTTGGAGTGTCCCGGATTTGCTCGGATATGTTACTAAGGAATGCTTAGTTGAGCAGTTGAGGGTTACTTTGTTTTTCCCGTCTCGCTTGGGGCCTGTGCAAGTGTCTCTGCATGTCCGAGAAGGATTTTCTTCTTTTCTCTAGGCAGCCGCGACGCGGTCGCGAGAAGGCTGGCGAGGAGGTCGTCTTCTTCGTAAAGGAAACTGGTGGGAACGTGCAGCGCTTCGGCAAGTCGTTGGCCCATCTGAAGCTTGGGCACGTGTTTGCCTTTCTCGTACTGGTTGACACGTGCGCTGGCGGAGAATTCGTCAATTCCAGCGTCGATGCCAAGCTGTTCCTGGGTTAGGCGCGAACGCAGACGCGCCTGTTTGAGGCGCTTGGAGAAGACGGAGGATGTCGCTGCGTTTCGGGACATCCTAAGAGTTTCTTGGTTTTGCTTGATTTTTGTACTAAGCAATCCTTAGTTTATGGGCAAAGGAAAGCATAGGTTTGTAGGGGCGTCTGATTGGATCATGTGAACCTGCCTCGATCGAGTGAGCTCAGGCTAGCTGCTCTGTGCGTCGCCGGTGCGGGGGCAAATTTGGATTGATGCAATGACAACGATCTTGAACATCCTCAGTTACGTGAGCATTCTGGCGCTGGTCGCGCTCGGGCTCGCAGTCATCTTCGGCATGATGGACATCGTGAACCTCGCGCATGCCGAATGGGTCACGATCGGTGCCTACACGCTAGCCGTCGCCCAGTCATTGGGTGGCCCGCAGGCCTTCTGGTGCGCGTTGTTAGCGGCGCCCGCAATTGGCGCCACGCTCGGGTGGTGTCTGGAGCGGCTCGTGATCCGGCTGCTCTACCATCGGCCGCTCGACACTTTGCTTGCAACCTATGCAGTCAGTTTGATCGTCCAGAAGGCCCTCGAACTGATTTTCGGCACCCAGCCGATGCTCGTGTATACGCCCTTCAACGGCGCGCTTCCCGTACCCGGGGGAAATTATCCCGCGTACCGACTCTTCGTGATCGGCGTGGCGTTGACGGTGACGGCCGGTTGCTGCTTGCTGTTCGCTCGCACGCGGTTCGGCACGCAACTGCGCGCGGTAATCCAGCATCCGGCGATGGCCGAGGCCGTTGGCGTCGACACGCGGCGTCTGAACCGACTGGCGTTTTGCGGCGGTGCGGCGCTCGCGTCACTCGCTGGAGCGCTCGTGGCGCCAATGGTGTCGGTGGAATCTCACCTCGGTGTCGCCTATCTCGCCAAGGCGTTCTTCGTGATCGTCTTGGGCGGCATCGGTTCGATCATCGGCAGCCTGCTCGGCAGCACCTTGGTCGGCACGGTCGAAACGCTGCTCAGCTACCGCGTCGACCCGTCGCTTGCTTCGGCGATGGTGTTGATTCTGTCCATCGTGCTGATCCGTTTCAGACCTCAGGGTCTCATTCCAGGCTTCAGTGCCGCCCATCAGCTCCTCGGAAAAGGGTAGACCGATGTTCCAACGATTTATTGCCCACGGGCGCCTGTGGCTGGCACAGCCGCCCATTCATCGCGAAGATTTCTCGCTGATCGCCACATGGGCTGCTATCGCGGTGGCGGCGTTGGTCCTACCGCATTGTCTTGGTCCTTATCTGCTCTCGACTGTGCGCGACGCGCTGGTTATGGGGCTGCTCGCGCTCAGTTACGACCTGCTGTGGGGCCGGGCGGGTGTGCTGACGCTGGGACACACCGTGTTCTTCGGTTTGGGCGCGTACGGTTTTGCCGCGGCTACCGTGCAGTTCGGACAGACACCGATTATCGGATTGATCATCGGACTGGTCTGCGCGATCGCGGTCGCGGCGGTGCTGGGCTACTTCCTGTTGTTCGCAGGCGTGCGGCTGCATTTCTTCGCGATTATCAGTATGGCGGTCCTGATCATCGTCCAGCAACTGGCTACCAGCTGGCAGTCGGTCACAGGGGGGGATACCGGCCTGCTCGGCATTCCGGGGTTGTCCGTCCACCTTGCCGGGTACACGGTCGATATAAGCGGGGCACGGGGTGCCTGGTACGCGGTGACGGTGACGCTTCTCGTACTGCTTGGCGTGACCTGGCTTATCTGCCGCAGCCGGTACGGCAACGTGTTGACCGCGATCGCGACCAACGAATGGCGAGCGAAGGCGTGCGGCTACCACACATCATGGCACTTGCTGCTGGTGTTCATCGCTTCGGCGGGACTAGCCGCGATTGCGGGTTGTCTGATGGCCGCCTCCTCGGGTGTGGTCGCGCCGGACGTGTTTTCGCCGGTACTGGCCACCGAAGTCATTCTCTGGGTCGCAGTCGGCGGCCGGGGCACGCTTGGTGGCCCGGTAGTCGCGGCCATCGCGTTGACGCTGCTCAAGCAAACCGTCTCGAGCCTGAGCACCGACGGGTGGCCGCTGATGCTGGGCACCCTCTTCCTCGGCTGCGTCCTGTTCCTGCCCAACGGCCTGCGGCTGCGCGGCGCGATTGCCGGCGTTCGTCGAATCGGGCGCATGGGCGTGGGGCGAATACCGTCACACCACGCCGAACGCGTGGAAGGAGGCCGGTAATGGACGCGCCATTGATGAAGGGCGTCGGACTGCAACGCGCGTTCGGCGGCATCCGCGCGGTGGCGGACGTCGATGTGACGATCGGCCCGCGCGACCTGCTGTGTGTGATTGGTCCGAACGGAGCTGGCAAGAGCACGTTGGTCGGTCTGCTATCGGGGGCAATCAGACCGGGGGCAGGCGACTTATATCTCGCTGGCGAACGGGTGACGGACCGGCCGATGCATCACTTCTGCCGGCGCGGCGTGGTGCGCAAATTTCAAGGGACGAACACCTTCCTCGCGATGAGCGTGCGAGACAACCTCGTCGTGGCCGGACTGGCCGTCGCGTCGTATCGCGATTCGTCGATGCGCGACCCCGATGCAGTGCTTGACGAGGTCGGCCTGTCGGCCGACGCAAACGAACTCGCGATGCACCTGCCGCATGGCGAACGGCAATGGCTCGAAATCGGGATGGCGATGATGTGTCAGCCATCGCTGTTGCTGCTGGACGAGCCGGCTGCGGGCCTGTCGGCTAATGATGCGCACCGTTTGGTCCGCCTCATCCACCGGCTGCGTGAGCAGTGCGCCGTGCTGGCGATCGAGCACGATCTGAGTTTCGTCGAAGCACTGCAATGCGAAACGTGGGTCATGCACCGAGGGCAGGTTGTGCGACAGGGCAGCTATGCCGACATTGCGCAAGACGAGGAGATCCGGCGCATTTATCTCGGTCAGGGGGTAATACATGCTGCACATTGAGCAACTGTCGGCCGGCTATGGGGATGTGGATGTCCTTCATCAAATCGGCTTCGACGTGGGGCCGAACGAAGTCGTCGGTGTCCTCGGATGCAACGGGGCCGGCAAGACGACGCTGGTCAAAGCGATCATGGGCTTGTTGCCGCGCGTGGATGGTCAAGTACGCTTTCTCGGGCACTCCATCACGGCGATGCGCACCCATCAAATTGCGCGCCGTGGTATCGGGTTGGTGCCCCAGGGGCGCTGGATTTTCCCGAAACTGACCGTGCGCGAGAACCTCGTCATGGGAACGCAGGCGGTGGGGGGCGGTGAGATCCTCGACGAGGTGTTCGAGTATTTCCCGGTGCTGAAGTCCCGACTCGCCCAGCACGGCGGCACGCTTTCGGGCGGAGAGCAGCAGGTATTGGCGATCGCTCGGGCTTTGTGCGGCCGTCCGAAGCTCCTGTTGTTGGACGAGCCCTCGGACGGTGTGCAGCCGAACCTCGTGGAGCTAATTGGCGAAGTGATTCCGACGCTCTGTCGCCGGTCGCAACTTGCCGTGCTCCTTGTCGAGCAGAACCTCGATCTAGTGCTGCGCAGCGCGCAACGTTGCATTGTCCTGAAGAATGGACGGCTCGTTCATGCAGGCGCGATCGAGTCGCGCCGCGGCGCAGCGGGTACGCACCCGTTGGCGCAATACCTGTCGCCCGCCAACGACCCTGGCGCGCATTCGACGCTTTCCCACCTGGACGCCATCCGATGAAGACTAAGATGAACCGCCGTGACTTTTCCCGAACCGCGTTATGGAGTGCCGCCGGCACGCTGGCCGCGGCCGTAGTTCCGTCGCTTGCGCGCGCCGCGGCGCCGCTCAAGATTGGACTTCTCGCACCGTTGAGCGGTCCGCTCACCCGCGTAGGCGAGACCAACCGAAACTGCGCGGCACTGGCTGTCGACGAGATCAACGCTGGCGGCGGCTTGCTCGGCCGACCGCTGCAACTGAGCGTCGAAGATACGCAGATGTCGACGGCTGTGACGCTCCAGAAGGCGCGCCAGCTATTCATGCGCGACGACGTGGCGATGATCACCGGCATGGTGCTCCCATCAGAGCGCGAAGCTGCGCTACAAGCGGCTAAAGCGGCAGGGCGCCTTGTCGTCTATCCGAATTTCGATGAGGGCCGTTGCGACCCACACCTGCTCACCACGGGATTGGCTGTCAACCAGCGCGTCGATCCGCTGATTGCCTGGCTGATGCGCGACGGCGGGCGAACGGTCTGCGCGGTGGTGTCGGACATCGGCAGCAATCGCAAGGTCCTGGTGCCCGAACTGCAGGCCGCGGTGAAACGCCATGGCGGTCAGTTCCTTGGCGTTTACTGGCTGCCGTTCGGTACCCGGGACTACGGCGCAGTGCTCCAGCAAGTGGCCGGACAGAACCCGCAGATCGTCTGGCACAGCATCGGCGACGATCCGGTGACCTTCGTCAAGCAGTACCGCTCCTTCGGTATGACGCCGCAGCTCGTGACCGATATTGCGCACGAATCGCTATCGATCGCGACCACGGGCGCGTCGACAGGGACTATCGGCGTGTCCTCGTACTTCATGAGTCTGGACAATCCCGAGAACCGGGATTTTCTCACGCGATACACGGCGAAGTATGCCGATGCGCACAACCCCCGTTTGGGCCAGTACGCGGTGGTGCTGCCCCACGGCGAAAATACCTACGCGGGCATTCGCCTATTCGTGCAAGCGGCCAAGGCGGCAGGCAGTGTCGAGGGGGCACGTGTGAAGGCCGCTTTGCCTGATGCTTCGCTGGACTTGCCGCGCGGCAAGACAGGGGTGAGCCAGGGTGGCGACCACGTGCTGTGCTTGACTCGCATCGGTCGGGCTCTCGCGGACAACCGATTTTCGCTTCTGGACTCGGTCGGACCGATCTTGCCGAGGTGCGAGGGATAGCAGCACCACTCCATAGGGGGCATCTTTTCAAATTATTAAGGAATACTAAATGAACGATGTACTCGGAATGCAAGTTCATCAGCTGATGGACTGCTACCGACGTCGCAAGCTATCTCCGGTCGAGGTCATGTGCGCGGTGTTGGATCAAGTCGCGCGGTTCAATCCGCTCGTCAATGGCGTGTGCGGTCTCGATGAGGACGGTGCGCTGGCGGCTGCTCGCGAGTCCGAACGGCGCTGGATGCGGGGTGACCCGTGCGGGTTGCTGGACGGCGTGCCGATCTCGGTCAAGGACCTGGTCGCTGTCCGGGGTTTGCCGACGCGACACGGATCGCTGACGTCCCTGGCGGCTGCGGAGCGCGAGGATGCACCCGCCGTCGCGCGGCTGCGGCGTTCCGGTGCGCTGTTGTTCGGCAAAACCACGACCTCGGAATTCGGCAACAAGATCGTTACAGACAGTCCGCTCACGGGCATCACTCGCAATCCGTGGGACAGGCGTCTGTCGCCGGGCGGCAGTAGCGGCGGATCTGCCGTGGCCGTTGCGCTCGGGATGGGGCCGCTGTCGCTGGCGACGGACGGGGGCGGATCGATCCGCGTTCCGAGCTGCTGGAGCGGGGTGGTGGGAATGAAGCCCTCGTTTGCTCGAGTACCGGTAGGCGCCGCAGGCAATTGGACGGCGCTCTCGACGCTCGGACCGATGGCCCGCACCGTGAGCGATGCAGCGCTCATGCTCACTGTGCTAGCGCGAAAGCAAGACGGCGCGCAATCCGCTATCGAGCTGCCCTCGGATTTCCGCGCGGGACCGGACGACGGTGTTGCGGGGCTGCGCGTGGCGTATTGCCCGGCACCCGCAGGAGTGCGCGTCGATCCCGTGATCGCGGACAGCGTCCGGCAGGCGGTCGGTCTAATCGAAGCGCTGGGCGCACAAGTCGAGGAAACGGAGCTGAAGCCGCTAGAGGGTTACCTGGGGAGCGGCATGCACGCAATCCAGTGGTCCGTGTTCTTCGCGCAGCACGCCCGACAAGTCCACCGATCGGCGAGGACACAGCTTGACCCGGACGTGCGTTCGCTAGCGGAGGCCGGCGCACGGATCGACGTGGCGACGTTCACCGATGCCCTCAAGGCGCGGCACGCGTTGACCGTCGCAATGACCGCGTTCTTCGACGATTACGACCTGCTGGTGACCCCCACCTTCCACTGCGGCCCGCCACGCGTGCCTGGGCTGCCAGAGGACCTGCGCACCGCACCTCCATTGACCTCTTGGTGCAACCAGACGGGACTGCCTGCGGCGAGCGTTCCTTGTGGCTTGCCGGGCGGATTGCCGACGGGGCTGCAGTTCATCGGCCCAAGCGGCGCGGACGCACTGATATTACGCGCGGCGCGTGCATACGAATCGGCACGCGGCGCGTTTCCGGCAGCGGGACAGCTAGGGCAAGACTCAATCACGGATGCGGGGGCTCGGACATGAACACGCCGATTGCGAAGATCGTCGTTCACCTTGTCGAGCGTCGCGCGGAGCTCGGCAGAGCGATCGATCCGCCGCACCGACAGGTTGTCGCTGCGGCGGTCCTGACGCTCGACGGCTGGCACGCGGACGCGCCACTCGAGTCGCTCTACGAGGTGGGCGCTGAACTGGGCACGTTGTTGACTGAGCGTGCGCGGTGGGCGCTGGACGTCGAGCCGTCCGCGATCCAAGCCTACGGCAAGGCGGCGGTCGTCGGCACGGCCATGCCGCTCGAGGTTGCCGCAGCGTTGCTGCATCCGCGCCTGGGCCGCGCGATGCGCGCGTGCCTGCCCGGCGCGACGTCGCTAATCCCTTCGGTTGCCAAGCGCGCCGCGCCGGGCGCGGGTGTCGACATCCCGCTACACGGCAGTGTGGACATGTGGAGCTTTGATCACTTTGACACAGTATCCCTGACGATAGCCGATTCGCCCGCGGCGAACGAGATCGTGTTGGCGGTCGCGCTAGCCGAGCGCGGGCGGCCGCTCGCGCGAGTGCGCCCGGACTGACTATCCCGCGCACGGCGGCGGCACAGAAAAACATTCACAAGGAGGAGAACCAATGAAGATGAAGCTGCGGGGTGGAGGAAGAAGGTGGACGGTGGCGCTCGTGATGCTCGCGTTCGGGGCGATGGCACACGCGCAGTCGTCGGTTTCGCTGTACGGGCTGGCCGACGCGTTCGTGGGCGAGGTCCATCCGGCCGGCGCGACGGGCAATGCGTGGCAGGTGGGCTCGGGCGGGATGACGACCTCGTACTGGGGCATGTCCGGTTCCGAGAGCCTAGGCGGTGGCCTGAAGGCCGTGTTCACGCTGGAGAGCTTTTATCGCATTAACAGTGGCCAGGCCGGTTCGTTTCCCGGGCAGTCGTTTTTCGGGCGCAACGCGTTTGCCGGGCTGAGCGGCCACTTCGGTGAAGTGACGCTCGGGCGCAATACAGCGCCGCTATTCGTGTCGACGCTGCTTTTCAATCCGTTCGGAAATTCCTTCGTCTTTTCACCGATCGTGGTCCACAGCTATCTGGATTCCGCGATGGGCGCGGCATCGCTGCAAAGCGACACGGCGATCGACGATTCGGTGCAGTACCAGACGCCGGAGATTGGTGGTTTGTCGGGCGCGCTTCTATATAGCAATGCGGGTGTTGCGGGGCATGCCGGCCAAGCGAACTACAGTGCGAACCTGCTGTATTTCGCCGGGCCGTTCTCGGCCACGGCCGCGGTGCAGACGCTGCACACCGCGTCGCTCTTTCTCAACGGGGCGACGGCGCAGACCGCGTGGCTCATCGGCGGGGCGTATCGATTCGGCGCGATCAAGCTGTACGCGCAATATGAACGAGTCGAGAACAACAGTCACGTGACGGACGATTCCGCGCAGGTGGGGGCGAGCGCTCGGATCGGGCCGGGCAGCCTGCTAGCGTCGTGGGCGGGCACGCGGCGGCGACCGGCGGTTGGGTCCACACTCCGGTGGTCGAGCGTTGCGCTGGGCTACGATTACCCACTATCGAAACGTACGGACCTCTATGCGGCCTGGCGGTACGACGCGATCACCAGCGTGTCGTCGGGCAACAGCATCGGTGCCGGCATACGGATGAAGTTCTGACACGCTTTTTGTCGGCAACGGCCCGCGATGACGCCTTGCCGCATGGGCCAAACCCGACGACGTCCGGCCAGGCTACGCAAGACTTGTTTTCCAACTCTCCGATCATTGGCAGGACGGGCGACGCTTATGTTCGCGAACGACGGACGGATTGTGGCGAGCCACTTCGGGAAGTAATGCGGTAACGAGTCTGCGTGCCGCATGCGCTCATTCGTCCAAGACCCGACGGGATGTCCCGTCGATAAGACGGGTTTGGCAGTGGCCTGCCTCCGTTGCTTGAATGCCCAACAGTTCCGGTTATTAGCGTGCCGGGTTCCTGGAGGGCGAGTCATGTCATGGAATGGCAACGGAGCACTGACGATCTTACGTCGGCGGCAGGTCGAACAGTGCACAGGCTTATCGCGGTCGACGATTTACAAGCGGATGCGCGACGGTACCTTTCCGCCCGCGATTCCGCTAGGCGGGCGGCTGGTGGGTTGGCGCTCGGGCGACATTGAACGCTTCCTCTCAGATCCTGCGCGGTACCGCGCTTCGCAGCGGGCGCAGGAGACGAAAGAGAAGGGCGGCGACGGTGAAACGCGATGACCGTCAGCCGTCGCTCGATGACCGTCTTCGCAACTGGGGGCGGTCGAATCGCGGCGCTTATGATCCCGTTGACGCTGAGCGCATCACACGCGCTTGGCGAACGCTGTCGCCAAAGCATCGGGAATTGCTCCGGATGATCTATCTCTGGCATGCCGGCCGAGAGGTCGTGTGTCGAAGGCTGAAGATCGCCCGGCACCCGCGGAACCTGCTCGATCTCGAGCTTTACGCCGCACGTTGCGCGCTTGTTCGAGCGCTTGATGCCGACAAGATCAATTTAACGGTCCGTCGTGTGTCGTTTTCTCCATGACGAGCGGCACGGAGCGTTGGTGATCCAACTCTACCGAGAGTCCGGTGTAGTTCGACGACTGGCAACCCGCCCGGGAAGTCCGCGGAAAGAAAATAAATTTAAGAACAGCCTGGAGCACCGCGGAACGACGTGGAATTTGACTAGACGGCTTAGTGGACGACATCCCTTGCATCGACTCGATACCCGGCCTACAGTGAAGCCAACAATCTGGTCCGGTCAACGTGCACAGCACGACCGAGTACGCGTTAGCGGCCCTGCAGTATCGATGTCTGCGCCAAGACGTAGTGTGCCGTGACGCTCACGCAAAAGCCCGCATTCGCAGGCTTTTGTGCGTTCTCGCATAGCTTCCTGATCCCCCTTGAACCCGCGGTCGGCCTCCCCGGCGCCGCGGGTTCTCTTTTTGAGCAGCGGACAGTCGATACCAGGACCTTGTTCGAGGAACAACGGTGATGAAATCGCTTCTGGTGACTTCCGCACATGGCGGCACTGGGAAAACCGCGCTGGTGTGCCAATTCGCCCATTACCTGCGGCTCGTAGGGGGCTATCGGGTATTGATCATCGATCTGGCCGAGCCGCCTTACAGCGCGCTGTCGCTAACACGGGGCGCGTGTTCAAGCGCGACACACCGTGAGCCAGCCCACGCTCGTCGTCGTTTGTCCCCCGACACGACTGCGCCACGTATCCGCGTACTCGCCGCGAATGTGGTTCCGGGCCTGGCAGATCGCGACGATCCAGGAGCTACGCGCTGTTATGCCAATTTGCGACACCTGCTGTTGCAGCTCGCCCCATCGTTCGACGTCTGTCTGATCGATGGTCCAGTATGGTCCGGCACGCGCTCGCTATGCGCGGCTGCGCTGGTAGACGCAGTGGCGTGCCCAATCCTGATGTCGCCGGACGCGCTCGAACAGGTCGACGGTTTGCTCAATGGATCGAACGGACTGCGCGATGTGCGCGCCCGGCTCAATCCCGCATTGCACATCCTTGGCGTCGTGCCCAACGGCGTCGAGACGACACCGCGGTGCGAAGCAAGGCTCAAACGAATCGAGGCGAGCTTGGCTGCATGGCTGGTCCCCGATCGCCGGGTCCCTGCGGGCTACCTGCGCCTGCCGCGACTAAACACCCTTGCGCAGGCGCAGGCGCAGGCGTGCGGGGCATCGGTCGCGGATCTAGCGCCAGACAATGCAGACGCGCAGGCCGGATGGCACCTGTTGAGCGGATGCTTCAACGTTCTCGCTCGCTGCCTTGACCGCGCGGACGGTGCGACGCGGCAGGCGTGCCTCCCGGAGGTGTGCGATGCGTAACGCCCATTGGCTCTCGGATGCAAGGCGAGCGGTGCGGCGGTGTCTGGCGGCAGTTGCCGTTCTCGTCGGTATGTCGTTCGTCGGACCCGGCGTGGCTCACGCCGACGTGTGGGGTTGTCAGGTATTGCTGTGTCTGTCGAATCCGGGTGGGCCGGAGCAATACAGCGAATGCGTGCCACCGATAGAGCGGCTCTGGCGCGCGCTTCGGCACGGTGATCCGTTTCCAACGTGCGATTTTGGCGCGGGTGGATCACGGGGCACTTTCGCAAGCAACACGTTCGCGAGCGCAGATTACTGCCGTGAAGACCTCCTGTATTGGGGCGGTCCCGAGCAGAGCGAGCTGCTGTGCCGTGCGTTCGGCGCGATCAACGTCGACATCGACAACCAACTCTATACCCGCGTCTGGTGGGATGTGGGAGGGCAGGGAACTACCGTTACGGAGTTCTACGGCGCTGGCAGCAATCAGGTGTTCTATGACCCGACACAGTCTGCGACGCTTTTCCTGCAACAGACGGAGCAGCAGGATGGCGGATCGGGCGGGGGGCACTGATCATGCCGCTCGATTTCCTCATGCTTGCCCAGCAGTGCGCACCGCAGATTTCGCCGACCACGATGGCAGCCGTGGTGCGTGCTGAGTCCGGGTTCAATCCGTACGCGATTGGCGTGGTTCGTGGGCGACTGACGCGGCAACCGTCCAGCGAGGCGGAAGCCAAGGCAACGGTGCACTCGCTGAGCGCAAGCGGTTGGCACTTCAGCGTCGGGCTGGCACAGGTCAACCATGACAACTGGTCGCGATACGGGCTCACGGAGCGAACCGCGTTCGATCCCTGCCGCAACCTGGCTGCGGGCGCAGCGATTCTGCAGGGATGCTTCGAGCTGGCCCGTCACGCGCATGCGGATGAACAGGCGGCGCTTCGCGCGAGTCTGTCCTGCTATGCGAGTGGCGATTTCTCGACTGGCTTTCGCAGCGGGTATGTCCAACGCGTGGTGAAGGACGCGCAGCAACCCGTCCCTACGGTACCGATCGTCGTTCCGGCCATCACACCGATCCCTGTCGTTCCAGTAGCAACCGATTTATCCACCAACACTGTTCGACCTAAGCGCGCAACCGATCCGCCACGAAAGCCGGACCGGAGCGAACTGCCGTCGCCAGCGCGGAGCGGCGAGCCGGGCCAGAGCGCGGTGGTCTTCTAGAGCGCTGACTGCATGGATGGGGGCAATTGACGTCGGGGAAGTCGATAGGAGCGTCCGATGAAACTTGGAACGCGAATCAAAGCGTGGTTGGTGTACGGGTCCCGTCGATCCGGCCCGGATCGACAATTGGCCGGAACGATCTCAGTGATGATTTCGGCATTGTTCGTCGCATCCCCAGCCTGGGCGCAGTTGTCGCAGGTCAACACGCTGCTGAGCACGATTCAGACGACGTTGCTTGGCGTCGGTGGCGTGATCTGCTCGATCTCGATCATCTGGGCGGGCTTCCGGATGATGTTCCAGCACGCACGCTTTGGCGACATCGCCAATGTCTTCATTGGCGGGCTGTTCGTCGGTTGTGCGACGGTCATTGCCGGCATGCTGATCCCGGCCGGCGGCTGATCTTCGAGCGACGAATCATGAACTCTCTCAAGGATCCCGTCTTCAAGGGCTGCACGCGCCCCGCAATGCTATGGGGCGTGCCGCTCGTCCCGGCACTGATAACCGGCGGGGGCATGCTCATCCCGGCGATCTGGGCGCTGCTCGCCAGTCCCCCGCTGGGCGTGGCCATCCTGTTTTCGATGATTCCGGTGTTCGTTGCAATGCGCGTGATCACTCGTCACGATGATCAGCGCCTCGCCCAGTACGCACTGCGCATTCGCATGCGGCTGCGCCAGGGAAATTACCGGTTCTGGGGCGCACATGCCTACGCGCCTGTGCGGCTAAAAAGGAGGGCGTGAGATGCGCGCCGCCCCACAGCTCGTCGCCCCACAGCTCGTCGCCGTCGCCAACCGGGAAGTGCCGTTGGCCGACATGATTCCGTATTCGACGCACGTGACGGATCACGTCATCAAGACCCGCGAAGGCGACTATCTGCAGATCTGGAAGATCGCAGGTATTTCGTTTGAGGCCGCCGATCCGGCGGACATCGCTGTGCGGCACGACGGGTTCAATCAGCTCGTGCGCGGACTGCCAGGCGGCCACGTAGCGCTCTGGACGCACCGGTTGCGCCGGCGCGTCTGGGATCACTTCGTCACGCCGTACCCCAACCGCTTCTGCCAGGAACTCGCCACACGTTACTACACGAGCTTCGCCGGCTACCGGATGATGGCCAACGAGCTATATCTGACGCTGGTCTACCGGCCAATCCGCACGACGCTGGGCCGCGTGTTTAGCCGCGCGGCGCGCCGCACGCTCGACGATATCCGGCTCGACCAGCATGAAGCACTCAAAGTCATGAGTGAGCTCGCTGCCCAGATCGAGACGGGCCTCGCGCCCTACGATCCGGTGGCACTCGGCGTCTTTCGTAAGCCGAGCCCATATGCGAGCCGGCCTCGCCGATATTCGTCAGCCCTTGAGCTCATTGGCTATCTCGTCAATGCAGCGTGGGAAATGCAGCCCCTTCCCGCGGGGACGATCCGGGAAGCGTTGCCCACCTCGCGCCTTTTCGTCGGCGCCGAAAAGCTCGAGATCCGCATGCCAGGCGAGACTCGCTTTGCTGCGATGCTCGATTTGAAGGACTACCCGGAAGACACCGAGCCAGGGATGCTTAACGGGTTGCTCTATGGCGACTTCGAGTACATCGAGACGCAGAGTTTTACGATCCTCGACAAGCCCAGCGCGAAAGAGGCGCTCGAGCGACAGCGGAACCAGTTGATTGCGGGCGAGGATGTAGCGGTATCTCAGGTTGAAGCAATGGATCAGGCGCTCAATGACCTGATTAACGGCGACTTCGTTCTGGGCGAGTACCACTATTCGCTGGCGGTCCTGGGCGACACGCTGCATGGCCTGTCCAGAAATGTCGCGAAGGCGCGCACCCAGCTCGCTGACGCCGGATTTCAGACCGCTCTCGTCGACCTCGTGGCCGATGCCGCGTGGTTTGCGCAGCTGCCGGGCAACTGGCGGTACCGGCCGCGCGAGGCCAAGCTCACGTCGCGCAATTTTTGTGGCCTTTCCAGCCTGCACAACTTCGCCACGGGCAAGCGCGATGGCAATCCCTGGGGCGAGGCGATCACGATCGTCAAGACGCCCAGCGGGCAGCCGCTGTATCTGAACTTCCACGTCACACCGGAGAAGCAGGACTCCGCCGACGAGAAGGCGCTCGCCAATACGCAGATTATCGGTCAGGCCGGCGCAGGCAAGACGGTCCTTGAGCTCTTCCTCATCGCGATGGCGATGAAGTACGGCATCACCGTGGTGCTGTACGACAAGGACCGGGGTACCGAGATCGCGATTCGCGCGATGGGCGGCACGTACACCGTGTTCCGCCGTGGCGAGCCGACCGGTTTGAACCCGTTTCAGATGGAGCCGACGGAATTTGCTCTCGATTTCTGGGAGCGGCTCGTACGCAAGCTTGTCGATAGCGGCACGCTACTGTCTGCGACCGAGGAACTGGACATTTCGCGGGCTGTGCGTGAAGTCGCCCGAATGGAGAGGCCGCTGCGGCGCCTGTCGATGGTGCGACAGCTTTTGCCGAACGTAGGTGAAAACAGTCTTCACGCACGCCTGGCCAAATGGTGCATGGGCGGGCGGCTGGGCTGGGTGCTCGACAACCCAACCGATCGCATCGAGCTGGCCCGCTCGGGCCTCTTCGGTTTTGACGACACTGAACTGCTGGATGACGCCGAGGTCTCGACGCCGGTGACGATGTACCTGCTGCATCGGACCGAGAGCGTGATCGACGGTCGTCGATTCATCTATGTCATGACGGAGTTCTGGAAGCGGCTCGATGACCCGGTGTTCACCGATTTCGCGAAGAACAAGCAGAAGACGATCCGCAAGCAGAATGGACTCGGTGTCTTTGACACGCAATCGCCGGCAGACGTGCTGCGAAGCGATATCGCCCGCGCGCTCATCGAGCAGAGCGCGACGTTCTTCTTTCTACCAAATCCGCGGGCCGACTACGACGACTACGTGCATGGCTTCAAACTCACCGAAGCTGAGTTCAACATCGTCCGCAGCCTCGGCGAGAACAGCCGGATGTTTCTCGTCAAGCAGGGGCATCGATCTGCGATAGGCCGGCTCGACCTGGCAGGGCTCGGCGACGTCCTCGACGTGCTCTCCGGCACAACGGATAACGTCGAGCTGCTCGATACGATCCGCGCGCGGGTCGGCGACGATCCGGACGTCTGGCTGCCAGTCTTCCGGGAGCGGTTAGCGCAGCGCCGTGCGCAGTTCGCCGGCCACCCTGCGTTTCCGCCGACTGGAGATGTGCGATGAGCGGCCTCTTTACTGCGATCGGCGGCACGCTCGAGAACGGCATGTCGACCTACGTGACGAACGTGTCGTCGGCCTTGTCTGGCGCCCTTGTGCCCGTTGTGACCACTGCCGTCACCATCTGGGTGCTCGCATACGGCCTTGCCATAGTGCGCGGCGAGGCGCACGAGCCGGTTCCGGCTTTTGCATGGCGCGGATTGAAGATGGCAACGGTCCTAGCGTTCGCGCTCGGCAGTGGGCTCTATCAGCAGGAGGTCGTCACCGCCGTCAATGGCGCCACCGCCGGGCTTGCGCAGACGATCCAGAACGCAGCCAACACGACAGGCGGCGGCAATCCCGGCTGCGGCTCGGCCAGCGGCAGCAGCGTGACGGCCGCCAGCGCCACCAGTATCTATCAGACGCTCGATTGCTATGACCAGCAAGTCGACCTCGTGTTGGATGCGTACTCCGTGAAAGCGACACACGAAGGCTTGAGCCTCGCCGGCATCGTCGCCGGCATAGGCGACATCGTTTGCGGGTTCGTGGCGGCCCTCGGCGGTTCGATCTTTCTCATCGTGCTTGCCTTCGAGGTCGTGATGGCGAGGATGCTGCTCGATTTGGTGCTGGGTATCGGACCGATCTTTATCGTGTGCGCCGCATTCGCGCCAACCGCGCGCTTTTTCGAGGCGTGGACGGCGAAGGTCGCGAACTATGCGCTGCTGCAGATCCTGGTGGCGGCCTTCCTCGGAATGGCGCTGACAGCTTTTTCGACCGAACTGGCGCCGTTTCAGGTGACAACCGCGCCGCCAGGTTCGAACGCAGGCGCACTGGTTGCGGCCGGCCAGGCGGCACTCGAAGCCTCGGCCGCGTGGGGGGCAGCGCTCGGCATGTTCGCGACCGCGATCTTCCTGGCGATGGTCGGATGGCAACTGCCGGCGGTCGCATCTGGGCTTTCGGGTGGCGCCACGCTATCCGGCTTCGGTGCTTTCGTCGCTGGCGTCGCTTCTCGCCGCCTGGCCACATTGATCGGGCGCGCGCTCACGCGCGGTGGGAATGGGCCGCGTCCTGGCGGCACGATTCGCGATCAGACGAGGTCGGGCGGGGGC
>NZ_PNYA01000021.1 GCF_002879885.1 Trinickia dabaoshanensis | reverse complement strand
GTACTGGCTGGGGCACTCGCGGGGACGGGGGCCGGAGCGGGCGTCGCGCCGAGCGCGAGCGATGTGTCGTGCGCCTCCATGCGATATAACGTGACGGTGTGGGCGTTCCAATCAAACGTGACGCGCACGTCCGCGAGCGGCGCGAGTGCGTTGGTCAAAACCGTGTCCCACGGCAAGCCGCCGCTCCACGTGACCGGCAACGTCGGATCGATGCGGCTCGTGTTCACGCTGAAGTCGTGCGGTACGACGACCGGGAGCATGTCGGACAAGGCGACGTTGCGGCCCTGTCCTCTCGGTATGTAGAGATCGTTCGGGCTGAAGCCGATCTCCGTGACCTTCTTTCCCTTGGAAACGGGGGCGGCCCGCTCCAAGGGTTTGGCCGTGACGTCGGGCGCGGAGACGGCGGCGGCCGCGGCGGGTGCCGTCTCCGGCAGCGCCTCGTTGATGAAGCCGGCCTGCGCCGTGGCGGCGCAGGTGAGGCCGATGCTCGCCGCCGCCAGTTTCGCGGCGATTCGTGTCTTGCGCATCTCGCACCCTTTCATTCGTAAAGTTTTCGGCGATGCCGTAAAGCGTCGGTCGATCACCGAGCCGCACCGTTCTCGAAGCTGCATGGATTCGGTGGCTTGGTCATTTGACGGGCCCACTGCCAACGGCGTCCGACGCCGGGGCCGTGACGCTTGCTTGCCACTTGGCCGGATCGGTCACGAAACCGCCGTGGTCGGTGACGCGATAGAGCGTGTCGCCCACGTCGATGTGATTTCGATCGCCCGATACGATGCGCGGCGCCACGGCGACCTCGGGTTCCGAGACCATGCCGCGGTTGAGCAATTCGGAGTAGCGCAGCATGCCCGTGTAGTCGCGATTGAGCCGCGCAAGGTTTGTCTCGAGAATCTGATCCGCGAGTGCGCGGCCCTGCGTATAGCCAAGCTCGACCTCTTCCTTCCAATACGCCCGCTCGGCACCCGTTTTGGGGAGCATCGAAGGGAAGGGGAGCGTGTCGACTTGCGCTTTGATGCGAAGGCCGACGAAGAGATAGTCGCGCCACGAAGGGGCGATCGCGACGAAGCGTGCCGGCATGGCGATTTTGTACATCGCATCGGCGCGGCGAATCTGATCGCTCGTCGCCTCGATGGCGTCGCGGGCCTCGGTAATCACGGGAGGTAGAACGCCACGGCGCGTGATCAGCGCGCCGAAGCGATACATCGTATCGAGCCGGCTGGCACGCGCCTCGAGCGCTGCGATGAGTTCGGCCGATCGATCGGCAAGCCCCTTGTGGCTGCCGAGTGCAATAGCGATCTCGCGCAACGCGTTGGCCCGCGCGGGCGTGATCGCGGCTGCGGCGGGCACGCTGTCGGCCGAGAGGCCGGCAATGTCCTCGACGGACATGTGCGAGGTGTCGGGTGCGCCGGTAGCGGCGAACGCGGGCATCAGCGATAGGCCCAGCGCGCAGCAAACGATCGCGTGGGCGAGGCCGGCACTGGACGGCTTATAACGCACGGTATCGCAACTCCAATTCATCGTTCTTGAGCACGACGTCGGCACGTGCCCCCAATTGCGTTCCGATGTTGGCGAGGACCGTTACGAAATCCGTATTGGTTGCATCGATCGAGATCGGTGAGGGAAAGGGTTTGCCCATGACATTGAATTTGAGGCCCTTTGCCTCGGCGATTTTTCGTAACACTTCGGGCGCGTCGCCGTTCCAGCGCACGGTGATGAAGTCGCCGGACACGAGCACGACTCCGGTCCTCGGCGCGACCGCCGAGATGCCGCCCGCGCGCGAGATATCGCCGAGGAGCGCGTCGATTCTGTGCGCGGACTCGTTCAAGCGCTCGTCGAGCATACGGCCCGTCGGATCGGGCGGCGCGGGCTGAAGCGCGCATCCCGTGAGCGCACAGGCGCAAACCGAAATCGAAATGGCAACGCGTGTCAATCGCATATTGATGCTCTGTGTGTCGAAAGAGTGCACTCGGCCGTCCATGTCTTACGTGTTCCGTATAAAGGCTATCATACGAAATATGCGAGGCGCAAGATAGTTTCGTATCGATACAACGATGCGCAATTGATGCCGATGGCGAACATGCTCAGTGACCGCTTAATTTTCTTTCATTTCTTTCAGGGTGTTGCCTTACCGAAGGGGTCGGCATTCTGTAAGAAAGTGCAACTGATCTTGACCAGCGGAAATTGCTTGACAGGCAAAAAAATACGCCGAATAATTGCGTACCGTTATAACGATATAGAAATCGAAATCGGGGAAACCGGGGAAATGAGCACTGAATCGAAGCCGCTTACGCTGCTCAAGGCGTACCGCATCGTCCATAACTTGGATACGAACAAGATTTGCGAACGGGCCAACATTTCACGTTCGTATTTGACTCGAGTCGAGCAAGGCGTGACGCCCAGCGCCGAAATTGCGGCCAGGCTCGTGCAGGTGCTCACCGACGTCGATTGTGTGCGCGCATCGCAACCTTCCAATACGCCGAATCAAGTGGAAACGCTAGAAAGCGCACGCCGGCTGGTCGAGCGGACGAAGGTGCTGCATGAGGAGTTCGCCCGCGAAGGCATCCGGGAAATCCACTTGTTGTATCCCAAGCGCTATCAGGCCGAGGGGAGCGAACATGGGTACGCCTAATGCCAACGCCGCCTCGCCGACGCGCGGCGCGCGCGACGTTCATCCCGCGGTGCGGCTCGTCGCCGAAACGTTTCTCTATAAATTCAGTTGGCCCAAGTTGCTCGGCGCGAACCTGGTGCTCGGTGTTGCGCTCCTCGTTTCAGTCGGCGCCAACGTCGCGCTCATGACGCGAACCGTTGCGCCGGTCTACTTCGCGGTAACGGCCGACGGGCGCATCACGCGGCTCGCTCCGCTTTCGGAGCCGCTCGTTTCGCCGGAAGAGGTCGTCCAATTCGCGCAGAACTGCGTGACCCGTTCGTTCTCGCTCGATTTCGTCGCGGACCAATTGCGCAACAAACTCGAATCGCTGCATGACTGTTACACCGATGAAGGCTTCCATGCGCTGATGATGGCGTTCGACAAGAGCAATCTGCTGACGAAGATTCGCGACGGACGGCTCGTGTCGTCGGCTGTTGCCACCGGGGCCGGTGTCATTACCGCTGTCGATGCGCGCGATCCTCGCGGCTATAAATGGACGGTACAGCAACCGATCGCGATCACGCTGGTGAACCAGACCGAACGGCGTTCCTATAGCTTCATCATCGAAACGCACGTCCAGCGCGTCCCCACTGTCGATAACCCGAAAGGTATTTCCACGACGGCGCTGCAGATCATCGGCAATGGCCAAAATAACTAGGTGACGGCATGACTGACGGATTCAAACCCTTCCCGACGGCCATCGAAATCGCCGAGCAATCGGCGGATGCGGACTGCACGCATCCTCTGGCGAGCGTCGAGGGCACCGACTGGCACCACGAGTTCGAATTGATCGACCCGTTCATCGCGACTCGCAAGGAACTCGAAGAACTTTGGCTGACCGCTCCGAATCGCCGAGCGCAGGACTGGCTGACGGGGATCATGGATACGCGCAGGATGTATGCGGTCGTGACGGGCAATCCCTTCTGAGATGCTATCGATGACTCGTTCGCTTTGGAGACTGGCGTGCTTCGTCGGAATGTTCGGCATCGTGTACGCGGCGAACGCGCAAATGGTGAACCGAGGCGTTTCGGCCCTGGAGGCGGCACCCGCGGCGCGAAGCGGCGTCTACGCCAATCCCGACGCGGCTCAGCCGTTGCCGCCGCTCACCGCGTCGAACGCGAACCTCGATGCGGCGGTCGATTTAGTGACACCGCTTTCCGCCAAGCAGATCCACGAGTTGCGCAAACGTATCGACGAAGCGAAGCGCGCTGCGTCGGCAAGCCCGACGCGGCCGCCGAAGCCGGTCTATTCGGTGCAGACCGTCGATTTGTCGCCCGGTGCACCGCCCCCCATCGTTCGAGTGAGCGATTTGGGATCCGCGGTGACGTTCATCGATAGCGCCGGTCAGCCTTGGGATATCACCGAGGTCGACAACATGGCCAAGGGCCGCTTCGAAGTGCTGCGACCGGTGCCCGGCGTACCCACGATCACGATCACGGCGAGCGGCACGTACGTCGAAGGCGATGTTGCCGTCTTCCTCAAAGACCTTTCGTTTCCTGTCGTCATCAAAATGATCGCCGGACAGCGCGAGACCGATTACAGGCAGGACATCCGTATTCCCAGGCGTGGCCCCAACGCGCTGGCGCCTGTTTCCGCCGCGCCTTCGATCGATCTGCCCGGCAACAGCATGCAAGCGATCTTGGACGGCACGGGCTCGCCCGAGGCCAAGCCCGTCAAGATAGAGAATCCGCCGCCGGGCATGAGTGCGTGGCAAATCGGCGAGCACATCATGCTGCGCACGAATCTGTTCTTGAGCGATCCGGCTTACTACGGTGCGCTGACGGGAGCGGACGGCACGCACGTCTACGACATTCCGCGCACGCCCGTGGTCACCGTCAGCGAAAGCGGTGTGAGCCGCAACATCGTATTGGACTTGGAGTAGGACATGACCGAGCAACGCCGCCAGCTGCATCCGGGTTTTTTGCGCAACGTGAAAGTCATTGCGATCATTGCGGTGCTTGCCGCGGTCAGCATCGGGGTGGCGTTCGTCGCGATGAAGCGTCGTCCCGACAAGGCGCCCGAGATGAACGTACCTTCGGTAACCGCGCAGGGCGGCACGCCTCAAGCCGAGACGCCGCGCTATACGCAAACGCTGAATCGGGCGAATCAAGAAGGACTCGCGCAAGCGCAGAAGACAGGAGAGACGTTTATTCCGGCGTTCTCCGATCGCAATGCGCAAATCGAGAAAGTGCTCGAACAGCGTACCGAAGGGGCAGCGCAAGTGCAAAAGATCGACTATCAGCATCCGAACGGCCTGCCGCCGGGGCAGTCGGCGCCCACGGCCCAACCGCTGCCATCGCTGCCTTCGCCTACCCAAGGCGTAGGCATGCAAGTCCAGCAACTCGTCAATCAATGGGATACCCCGCCGCAATCGCAGGAAGTGCTCGGGTTGCAAAAGGAAGCGCAGGCCGCCGCGTCGGCCACCGCCGCGCTCGGGTCCCCCGGCACCTCGACCTCGCCGCAAGCCGTGGCCGCCGCGCAGACGAAGCCCGCCACGATTCACGCGAGCGATCGCTATTACGCGCATCTGGAGAACAGCATCGATACCGACACACCCTCCGACGTGTTGGCGGTGCTCGACCAAGGGCCTTGCCAGGGTGCGGAACTCATGGGCAACGGGAAGTTGACCGGCGAAGCGGTGACGGCCTCGTTCACCTCCATGCGCTGCGGCGGCAAGACCGTGCCGGTGACGGCGGTCGCGTTGAACGACCAAACGCTCAGCAATGCGTTGCCGGCCGATATGGATCACCACTTGGTGGCGCGGGTGGCGGTGCCTGCCTTGCTCGGCGCGCTCGGTGCCGCCGGCAGTGTTTACAGTAACGCGGGCTCCACCATCACGCAAAATCCGCTTGGCGGCACGACGTCGATCCAGAACCCGAATCCGTCTGCGCACCAGCTCGAGGGCGCTGCCGTTTCGGGCGGGATGACCGGTGTACAGGGCGTCATCCAGCGCGAGGTCGCCGCCGTACCGCCGTTGACCGGCCACGTTGGGGCGAATACCTCGCTAGTCATTCTCTTCAAGGCCGATGTCGTCCTCTAGACAAAGTACCGTTGCGTTTGATAGTTTACGTATAATTGCAACGATACGTATAAATACCGTTTGCCGACCAACATGAACGAACACGACCATTTCTCCAATGTGCTGGATGTCGAGGCTGTCGAGGAATCGCACGAGCGCCAACTCGACGATGGCTTTTCGGCAATGGCGGCGGACGATGACGAAGCTCGGGCACACGAGCCTCAAACTCCACGAAAAAAGCCCATTCCGAAGGCGCTCTTGCTCGCCGGCGGCATGGTTGCCTTCATCGTAGTCGGTGCCGGTTATCAGCATTTCTTCGGCGCCCGCCCGCAAAGTTTCGCGCAGTCGGGAATGCTCGACAGCGGCGCGGGCGACGCTCACGATATCCCGCTGCCGAGCGGTACGGCAATCACGCAGCAGACTCGAGGGGATATGCTCCAGCACGGCGCTCCGCCCCTCCCGAGTCCGGCGACCGTGCCCGCATCCGGGCCAATCGGGGACGCGGCGGCGCAGCAGGGCGGTCATGCCGCGTTTGCCGATGCAACCTCGGCAGCGTCCGCAGGCATGGGCGAACCGGCACAGACGCCTTCCTTCGGCGATAACGCGTTTCGCGCTGCGTCCGCTGTACCGGCGCAGATCGCGGTTCAGCCTGCCGCCAACGTAGGGAGCACAGCCTCGCCGACCGCATCCGCGATGCTGCTGGCCTCGGCTAGGCCTAACGAGGCGCTCGCGGGAACCCCGGCGATCGGGGGCGCCACCGCGAGCGCGGTCGACAGCTCGGCAGCGATGAGCGGCACGCCGATGCCGGATCCGAAGGATGCGGAGATCGCGAAACTTCAGGCGGAGCTCGACGCGCTGCGTAAGGCAGCAGGCGCTTCGGCCCCCGTGCATGTTTCGGTACATCGCGTGGGCAAGCATTCGCACCATGCCGCGCATATCGCGACGGCACCGGGCCGCCCGATCGATTCGGCGAACTTGATCGCCGGTGCTCAGCCTTCGAGTAATGCCGATGCATCGGACGCATCGAACGCGGCACAGATGAACGCGGGTGCCGATGCGCAAGCCCCCGAGGCCGCCCGCGAGACATCGTCAACGGCACGCGTCAAATCGAGTAAGCGCCCCGGTAGGCGCCATGAGGTCCGCTATGGACAGCGCCAAGTTCGTAAGACTCCGCAATTGCTCACCGGTTACGCGATCAAGCAAGTCATTCCTGGGCAGGGTTGGATCGAGGACCAGCAAAGCGGCAAGCAGCAAGTCGTGGCCGTGGGCGACTTGATCGGCGGTGCGAAGGTGGTGCGTATCGATCCTGACAACTATCGGATCGTGACGACGGCCGGAGTCATTCAATAATGGACCTGACTACGATCGTCTCGAATATTGCGTACGACATTCTGGCGTTTCGCGCGCTCGTCCAGGTGCTCGCGATCGGCATTGGGATCTTCTATTGCGGCAATGCCCTGCGCAAGGCCATCCGCAAATCGGCCTCGCCGGGTGCCGACATCAGCGGCCAAAGCATCTTTGCGTCGTTCTTCATCGGAGCGTTGATCGTCAATTTCTCGAGCACGATGGACAGCACGCTCGGCACGCTCGGCGAATCCGATTCGACCTACGGCGACGCGATCGCGTATATGAACCTCGCATCGACGGGCCAATTCGCGCCGGCGATCTCCGCCATCCTCACCATCGTCTCGACCTTCGGCTGGTGGTATGCGCTCAAGGGCTGGACGATGTTGCGCAAGGCATCGAGCGGCGGCGGAGGCGGCGGATACGAAGACTACGCATGGAAAGGGTTCATTCACATCCTAGGGGGCGCGGCACTCGTGAACATCAACGAAACGCTCGCCGCATTCCAGGGAACACTCGGCATCAGTTCATTCAACTAACAGGAGCAACCACACCATGCCCCAAGCCATTCTCATTCACCCGTTCGCGCGTCTGCACGTATATGCCACCGAGCATGCCCGTACGTTTATCGTCGGCGCGATGATGCTCGCCGGGATCGGCCGGCTCATGATGACTGACATGCCGCTCGCGGTCGCGGCCATTCTCTTCATCGCCACCGCCATGTGGCACGCATCGTTGCCGAGCGCCACGCGGCTGTCGAATAAACATCTCGCCGTGACCGCCTTGATGCTCTTCGCGGTCACGAGCCTCGTTTTCGCCGGCGTTGCCGACGCTCAATCGAACGGCAGCACGCTCGGCGGTATGGCGACGAGCTTGAAAAACGATATGGCGTCGGTCTACAACATGGTCATTTACGCCTTTTACGGCGGTGGCATCGTCAGCACCGGTATCGGCGTGAACAACGGAATCAAAAAGTCGAAAGGCGATCAGCAAGTGACGACCGGCTCGATCTTCGGTTACGGCTTGGGCGGCCCCGCGCTCGGTATGGTCGGCTACATCATGAACTCGGCGGCCGGCTCGATGGGTGCGAGCTCGAGCAACTTGAACGCACTGCCGGCGGCGGCGCACTGACCTTCGATCGAACTCGGCGGCGGGCATGCGATGAGCCAGTTGGACCACGATGAGTTCGGGATGCTGGCCGTGCCCTTGTTCGCGGGGGCTCGGCATCTCGACGCGGTCGGCAAAGCGAAGCACGGCGTGCTGATCGAGGCCGGCGGCCTGCCGCAAGCCGAACTCAATCACCTGCAGCGCACGATCGCGGTCGTGCTCGAATGCGGCGACGATTCGCAGCGTGCGCAGGCGAAAGCGTTGTTGCAGCACCTCGCGAGCCGCTGCGAGATCGTGATCGATAGCTGGGGCAGCGCCAATCCGAGCGATTTCGTTCGACCCCTCGCGGAAACGGGCGAACGCGCTGCCGAGGCGAGCGCCGGGTTGGCGCTGCTATACAGGCCGGCCCGGTTCGGCGCAAAGATCAAGCAGTGGATCGATGCGCATTACCGCTCTTTGCCGCTGGAAATTTGGAATGACATTTACGCACGCGTCACTGCGCGCGCGGCGCGTTAGTGCATGAACCGCGTCACACCGATATCGTGCACGGGAGAATAGCCTGATGAGCGTAGTGAGTGCGCTTCTCGATAACGTCGAGGCGTTGATCGCCTGGATTTCGAGCCATGCCCTGGGGGCGGACTTACCTTCGTATTGCCAACTCGAGACCGCGATCGGCCTCGATTTGGACGATCCGCGCGCCAAGCAAATGGCCGCGATCGATCCGAAGGGCGCCCGCCCGTACATCTTGATTACGCGCCAATGCGCGATGTTGACGCTGTTCGAGTTGACCGGTTCGATGGACGTGGTGGGCGAGGTCGAATTCGAGCAAATCACCGACGACCTGCGGCGCGCGCTCACCTCGTATTTCCAGAAAGCCGGGCATTCGGTCGAGCTCTCGTTCGAACGCGACCCCGAGATGATCCGGCACAAGGTCAAGACGCTGATGCAGCCGTCCTACGATACGTGCGAGCGCATCGGGCTCGACCTCAAGGATATGCTGGACGACCGTTGCGAGCGCGTGGCGTCGCTGTGTTCGCACGAGTCGTGCTACGTTTTGCTCTATACGCATCTTTCCTCGCTCACGCCCGATGAGTTGAAACGCGAGATGGAGACGCATCGTCTTCGGATGAAAGAGAACAAGGTTCAACCGATGCTCGAGGCGCAATCGGTCACGGCGATTTTGAAGGGTCTTTTGAGTCGCCACGAAACGTTCGTCGATGCGATGGAACGCGACTTCGTCCACGCGAAGCTGCACGTCGAGCGGCTGTCGACGCACGAAGCGGTGCGCGCGATCCGGCAGTCGTACGACCGGCGCAGGACCGACCACAAATGGAAGCCCGTCTTGCCGGGGGATCGTTACACGCCGCGGGACATGCGAAACCAGTCCCCGTCGGGGCTCTATCTTCCCAAGCTCTCCGAGCAAATGTGTTCGGGCAAGGTTCATACCGAGGGCGACTTCGTCTATATCAACGGCGAATACCATGGGTCGGCCTATATGGAGGTCGGGCCGCAAGAAATTCACGACTTCATGATGCTGTTCAACCGCGTGGGAAAGGAGATTCCTTGGCGCGTGAAGTTCTCGATCGAGCCCGGCGGATTGGAGGCGGCGAAGCTGAAGAATTTAGCGGTCAGCGTGATCGGCTTCATGGGTAGCACCAACAAGGCCATCAAGCGATCGTTCGAAGCGCTCGAGCAAGCGCAACGCGACGGCGAATGCAACGTGTCGCTGCGTTTGACCGCCGCTACGTGGGGACCCGACAAAAAAACGTGCGAGGACCGGCTGTCGGCACTCGTGGCGGCGCTGCAAGGGTGGGGCGTCTCGCAGGTCAGCACGGATACCGGCGACCCGGTGCAAGGTCTCGTGTCCACCGTGCCCGGCTTCACGGATAAATCGGTGGCGCCGAGGATGATCCCGCCGCTCAGCGATCTCGTTCGGCTACTCCCGATTCAACGCGCGGCCTCGCCCTGGTTCGCGGGCGGTTCGATCCTGCTGCGCACGCTCGACGGAAAGGTGTATCCATTCCAGCCGAATTCATCGCTGCAAACCGCATGGATCGATTTGATCTGGGCCGTCATGGGCTCGGGTAAATCGGTGTGGCTCAATACGCTGAATCTCGGCGCGATTCTATCGCCCGGCCTCAAACGCTTGCCGCTCATCACGATCATCGACGTGGGCGTCAGTTCGAGCGGCCTCATCGAATTGATTCAAAACGCGCTGCCCGAGGATCGCAAGCACGAAGCGATTTACGTGCGCCTGCGCAATACGGGCGAGTTCTCGATCAATCCGTTCGACACGTTACCCGGCTGCCGTAAACCGACGGCGTTCGACAGAGAGTTCCTGATTTCGCTCTTGACTGCGCTCGCGACGCCGGTTGGCCAGAAACAACCGTACGCGAATTCTTCCGAACTGGCCGGGATGGTCGTCGACGAAGTCTACGAACGCTATTGCACGCGCGGGTCGGAAAAGCGCTATGAACCGACTATCGACGCGCTGGTGGACGAAGCGCTTGCGCAAACCGGCTACGTGCATGACGAGTACACGTCGTGGTGGGACGTGACCGATCATTTGACGGCGACCGGTCACTTGCGCGCGGCGCGGTTGGCTCAACGTTTTGCGGTACCCGTGCTGTCCGATCTGATTGAATCGCTGGGCGCGGAGCGTATCCGCAGCGTGTTCGAGCCGAAGGAAGACTCGAAAGCGCGCGTGGACAACGGAATGACGTTGCTCGACGCCATGCGGATGGTGATTACCTCCGCATTGCGCGATTTCCCGATCATTGCATCGCATACGCGCTTCGAACTGAACGAGCAATCGCGCGTGGTCGCGCTCGATTTGGAAGAGGTTACGCGTGGCGCCGGAGAGGATGGGGAAAAGCGCGCGGAGATCATGTATGTCTTTTCCCGTCAGATTGCTGCGCGCCAGTACTACCTGCCCGAGAGCATCGCTGAGCTAGCGCCTGCGATGTACCACGATGCGCATCGTCACCGTTACGAAGATATCAAGGACGAAATGAAGGCGATTTGCGTCGACGAAGTGCACCGGACGGCGGGCAAAAAGTCGTTCCGGCGGCTTCTTTCGCTCGATCGCCGGGAAGGCCGTAAGCATGGCATTCGCGTTTCGCTGGCGAGTCAGTTCATGGCCGATTTCGAAACGGACGGCGAATCGATCACCGAATCGGCGTTTTCGGCGTACATCATGAATGCGGGCAGTCCGAATTCGCGCGCGGAGGCGCAGCGGATGTTCGGACTCTCGAACTCGGCGATGACCGCGCTGCAACGCGACGTGCGGGGCGCGGGCAGGTTCCTCGTCTGGCACCAAACGAAGAGCGGGGTCGTCACGCAAGTGTTGCACAACGCCCCCGGCGCGATCGAGCTTTGGGCATTCTCGACGACGGCGAAGGACGTGGGGTTGCGGCGACGTCTTTATAAACGAACATCGCCGGCCATCGCGCGTCGCATTCTCGCGCAGGAGTTTCCCAGCGGCACGGCGGCGCAGTATCTGGAAAGCCGGCAGGCGGAGCAAGGCGCTCGCGACGACGACAACATCATGGACACCGTCGTGCGCGAGCTGGTCGTCAAGTATGGGCTCGAACGCGCGGGGGTACCGGCATGAGCGACGCGCAAGAACCGCAGGAGAGATCGCGTAAGCGGTCGCGCGCTTGGCGGGCAGGACTCTATCTCGTGCCCGGTTATGCGGTGATTCGCGCCGCGGCGTCGATGAAGGAGACCGCGACGGGGGGCATGCGTACGATTGCCGACCGCCACCGCGAACTGTCCGAACGGCGCGTGAATCCGCATTCGCGCACGTTCAACGAGGCGATGGCGTTGCGCGCAGCCGATGCGCTGCCCTTGGAGGCGATCGAACGCTCATGCCTGCAAAGGAAGCAAGTCTCGATGGCCGTGGCGTTCGTCTCGGCAAGCTTCGTCATCGGCAGCCTAGGTGGCCGCAATCTCTTCGGCGCGTTCGTGGGACTCTTATTCGTCGGCCTTTGCTGCTTGTTCGCGCTCAAATACGAACATCGCATCTGGCAGATCGAAACGGGCCGCGCGGCGCCCGACGAACCGCTTGGCGGCTATCGGCAGTTCTTCGCGCGCAAGGGCGCGATCAAGCGCTTGTTCAACCCCCATCTATTCGGTTGATGCATGCATGACATCCGCGTGCATTCGCAGGCGCAACGATTCGGAGCATTGAGATGACGGCAATCGCTGGACGAGTACGCAGCTTCGTCGCATTCGCCTCGCTATGGGCGCTTTCGAGCGCGGCGTTCGCGCAAGTGGCATCGACGCAATCGATCGGCTCTATCACGAGCGCGGCATCGAACGGTACCGACAAATCGATGTCCGCCTTGCAGCTCATCTATGGGGCGATCGCATCGAATCCGCTGTCGGGCGGTTCGGCCACGACCGGCACGGCTTCGGGCGGATTGATTTCGCAAGTCTTCCTCGTTTTGAATTCGTGCATTCTGGCCGTGGGCGTGCTGTGGGCCATGTACCACTTCGGCTCCGCGATGATCGCGACGGGTCAGGATGGGGAATTCTTGGGCCAAAAGAAGTCGTCCCCTTGGTTCATCATTCGCATGGGCGTGGGCTTTACGGGGCTCGTGCCGATGTTCGGCGGATACTGCGGCGCGCAGGTCATCATGTTGTGGGCGACGATGATGGGCGTGGGCATTGCCAATCTGTCGATGTCGTCCGCGGTGAACGTGCTGACGAACGGGGGAACGCTGATCGCGACGCCGGTCGTGCCGCAGGTGACGGCGCTCACGCGCAGCTTGTTCGAATCGAATCTTTGCGCCGCCGCGGCGAATCAGGCGGTCGCGAATTTGCAAGGCGACGCGAACGTCGACGCCGACCCCGGCGAGACGTTCAGCGCGAACACGACGAGCATGAAAGTCGTGTTGATGAATCGAAACGGGTTGTCTTGCGGCGGCGCGCAGATAACGGGAAACGCACAAACACCGGCGCAGACTTCGTCCTCCTCGGCCTTATCGGCTTATACGGCCGATATGGCCTCGGTGCAACAACAGCTTCTATCCGCCCAGGGACAAGCGCTCGTTTCGTTGCAGGCGACGCTCGCGAGTGCGGCCCAGGCATATGTCGCCGCAGTCAACAATCAATCGCAGCCGATCGACCCACAAGCTACGATCGAGGACGCCGCGAAGGCGTATCAAACTGAAGTGCAAGCTACCGTGACCAGTGCCTCGAGTTCGCTCACGGGGGTTGCCGGCGACATCGGGACGGAACTCACGCGGGACGGTTGGATCATGCTTGGCTCGTGGTATCAAACCTTCGCGCAGACGAGCTCGCAACTCGAGGAGTTGGCCGACACGGTGCCGGTCGCGGTACCTCCAACGGACCTCTCCAATCTGCCCTATCCGCAGCTCTATCAAAGTGTGATGGCGGCCTACGCGCTGCAACTTCAGCAGGATGCATCGACCTCGACCGGAACGTCGACCATGGCGACGTCCAGCAACTTGTTTGCCGGAAACGTTACGCAAGATATGGGCATCGATGTCCTTGCGCAATTGTTTCCCGGCGCGAATCTCGTGGGTCAGGTCGAGGATCTCATGAGCACCGTCACTCGACCGAACAATGGCTTGCCGCTCAATCCGCTGATCGTGATGAAGAGCGTAGGCGACAAAATCATCCACGAGACCGTGGAGTATCTCGACCGATACCTTCCTAGCGGGAATGCGGGCGCGGGAAAGAATCCGGCTAACTCGGCGGCCGGCTCACCGGCGGGCACCGCGGCGGCCCAGCCTGCCGCGGGCAAAGCGGGCGTCCCCGCTCAGGCCGAGCCATTCGCGGTAGCGATGGCCGTCACACTGTTCTTCTTCGGGGTGATGCTGTCTGTCTATATGCCGATGTTGCCGTTCATCGTTTGGTTCGGCGGGGTCGTGTCGTGGTTCATGGTGGTGGCCGAAGCGATGGTGGCCTCTCCGCTATGGGCGATGACGCACCTCGACGGCGACGGAGAGGGGCTTGGGCACCGGACGCAGCACGGCTACGTCTTCTTGCTCAATGTCATGCTGCGTCCCGTCGTGATGGTATTCGGCTTCTTGCTTGCGGGGGCGAGCGTGATCGTGCTCGGCAGCCTGCTCAATACGATGTTCGGCATCGCAGTGAGAAACACGCAATACGGCTCGTTGTCGGGGCTGATAGAGTTTATCGGCTTCCTCGTGCTCTACGTAGGGATGTGCCAGACGCTCTGCAATTCGGCCTTCAGCCTCGTGCATACGCTTCCCGATAACTTATTCTCATGGATCGGCGGGCAATTGGCATCCGCGCGAACCGGCTTTGGCGAGGGGGTCAAGCATGGTTTCGAGTCGCATACGAACCAAGCGAGCGCGGACGGTCATTCGATTGGGCGGGCTCCTCAAAGCGGGCAGGGTTCGTCGTCTGCCGGTTTGAGGTCGGCAGGCGGCAGCGCGCGCAGCCACTGAGGGACCCGGGCCGGTTAGCGGCAGCCAACCATGGCCGCGCCGCGCTCCGATCATCGGGTTTGAATGGCGGGCCGCCGATCCATGCCGTGACACCGTTACGCGCGACGACCCTTAGGGGTTGCGCCAAGCCCCCCATCCATAAGATGTCATGCATGCCCCGCTCGTCCAATGAGAGGCGAATTCGAGTACCTGTGTGCCGTCGGCGGAGGGTAAGAGCGCCGAGGAGTAGTTGGGACACCATTGGTGATCGGGGCACGTTTCACTGCACGCGTCGGGCACCGGAAGGGGAGCGGGTAGGGTGCGCCAAGGGGTGGCCGGGTCGCCGGCTGCGTTTTCGAGTAGCACGCGGCCGTTGCGTGCTCCGCGCTTCAAGTTCGGCGTTTCCACGAGTTGACCCACGAGGGCGATCGCGCCGTCCGGCATGACGGTAAAGCGAGGTGCGTGCGCTGGAAATGCGCCGTTCGGCAATCGGATCTCGTTGCCTACGTTCGATGGTGTGCCCCAGTTCCACCCGTCGTCGGAAAGCCGGTAGTAGACGATGAAATGCGCCGGACCGCCCAGCTCGTAGGTCATCATCCAGCGTCCGTTGGCAAGGCGTCGAGTGACCGGCATACCGGGGCGGTCCGCCTGGATATCGCTGGCAACGACATAGCCGATGTCTCGCCAATTCGTGCCGTCGTCGCTTCTCGCTTTCTTGATCGTTTGAGAGTGCCGGGCTTTATCGGTCTCGTCGGAGAAGAACATCACCAGTGTGCCGCTTCGATCGACGGTAAATTCCGGCTCCCAAAGCCCGCCCTGATTCGGGCTGTCGATTTCGCTCGAATAGCGCCACGTGCGGCCCTCGTCTTCGCTGACATAGACTTTGATCGCCATCCGGCGGTTAGGGGCGTTCTGTCCCACCGATGCGGCCCACAAGAGCGCGCCCTTCGGTAGCGATCCGATCTGTTTAGGCAACTCGAACAACGTGCCGCAACACAGACCCGATGCAAAAGCCGGGTCGTCGATTTTGCCGATCGGTGCGAAGGAATGACTGAGTTCATCCCCGAGGTAGACGTCCACATGCTTGCCGCCTGCCGGGGAAATTGCGGAGACGACGAGTTTGCCGCGATCAGCCTGAACCGGCGAAGACGTGAGGCGCACGACGCGCGCGTCGGCTGTCGGCGCCTGGCTCAGGAGCGTCGAGGCCCTCGCGCCGGTTGTAAGGAGGATGCTCGACGCGAGCACGATGCCAATAGCACTTGTCCAAACTTTGAGCATTGCTCGAGTCTCCGGCGGTTGGGCTTCATGCTTGCCTCGAAGCATGAAACTTACGACAAATGCGCCGAGCCGCGCATTTTCCGTGCCTGAGCGGCTATTGCGGTTTTACCCTGCGTCCGTTTCCGCATCGACGCTCGCCTCGGCCTCCTCCCTGGGCGTCAAATACCGGGGCAGCAATCCTATTTCGGGCTTCGTCAGCGGCCGGCTGTACAGGAAGCCTTGCGCCACCTCGCAACCGTAAACATTCAAAAACGACGCTTGCTCCATCGTCTCGACGCCTTCGGCCACGACGCGATGTCCTAGGCAGCGCGAGATCGACAGAATCGCCTTCACGAGTTCGGCGTGGCGGCGATCGCTCGTGACCTTTTGAATGAAGGTCCTATCGATCTTCAACGTATCGATCGGAAAGCGCGTCAAATAACTCAATGCCGAGTAGCCGGTGCCGAAGTCGTCGATGGCGATCGATAGCCCCATGTGCTTGAACGCGGACAGTGCATAGGCGACCGAATCGTCCTCGTCGAGCAGCAGGCTTTCGGTGATCTCCAGTTCAAGCCATTGCGGGTGGCAACCCGTCTCGGCGAGAATCTTTTCGACCATCGGAACGAAGCCGCGCGACTGAAACTGCCGGGCCGATAAATTCACGGCGACGGTATGGCGCGCGCCGCCTGCGTTCCATTGCGCGGCGGCGCGGCAGGCTTCACGCAGCACCCATCGGCCGATGTCGACGATGAGGCCGGTTTCCTCCGCGACGGGGATGAATTGGTCCGGAGGGATGAAGCCCGTGCCGGGTCGATTCCATCTGAGCAGCGCTTCCGAGCCGAGCACTTCCGAATCGCGAAACGCAACTTGCGGCTGGAAGTGCAGTTCGAGCTCGCCTCGCTCGATCGCGCGCCTGAGTTGCGATTCGAGCGCGAGATTGGCCGCGGCCTCGACGGTCAAGTCGTTCGTATAAAAGCGGAAACCGCGACGGCCCGAACGCTTGGCCAGATACATCGCCGAATCGGCGTACTTCAAGAGATCGTCCGCGTCGGCGCTGTCGATCGGGTAAAGCGCGATACCGACGCTGCAAGAGATGAACACTTCCTTGCCGTTGAGCACGAAGCGCTCGCCGAGCCGCTGAATGATCGTCGTCGAAATTTGTTCGATCGTTCTTCGGTTATGCACGTCCGGGAGCAACACGGCGAACTCGTCGCCGCCGAAACGCGAAACCGTATCGCCGGGCCGCACGCTCGATAAGAGACGCGCCGCGGCTTCGCGTAACAACTCGTCGCCCACCGCGTGGCCCATCGTATCGTTCACGCTCTTGAAGCGGTCCATGTCGATCATCATCACGGCCGTGAAGCGATTTTGCACGGCATCAGAGGCGAGCGCGCGCAACGTCTCGTTGAACGAGCGGCGGTTCGGCAGCCCCGTCAGCGCATCGAAATACGCCATACGATGTATCTTTTCCCGAGAGGCGTGCAGTTCCGTGATGTCGCGTCCCACCGCGAGCACCGTTTCAACTTTGCCGTCCGGCCCGAGTTCGGGCGTCAATCGAATCAGATGGCAAAGTTGATTGCCGTCGGCGGATTGCCATCGCAATTCGAATTGCCGGTCGGATGCGCCGACGAAAACCTCCTCGAGTTCGCGCTCGTAAAGAACGGTATGTGGGCCGCCGGGATACTCCGTCGGCGTTTTCCCGAGCAGGGCCTGCAATCCGCCGGCCGCGAGCCCGGCAAACGTAGGGTTGACGTATAGGCGCCGTAGGTTTCGATCGTAGCGGGCCACCGTATCGGGCGAGTGTTCGACCAGCGTTCTGAATTCGCGCTCGCGGCGGGCGAGCGTTTCGTCGAAGCGCCGGCGCTCCGTGATGTCGCGCGCCACCGCCAATACGCCGGTGACGTTGCCTTGCTCGTCGAGCACGGGTAAGCGCCGCGTTTCCAGCAACACGCGTTCGCTCGTGGCGGGGCTGACGACCCATTCGTCGGTCACGCAAACACACCTCGCGCCGATTGCGGCCTTCTCCCGCTCGCGGAAGAAATCGGCCAATCCCACCTCGAAAAAGTCGTAATCGGTTCTGCCGAGTATTTCGGTTCGAGATTTACCGACGAATCGCTCCACCCCATGATTGCATAACGTGAATTCGCCGCTCGTACTCTTTAACCAAACCATATCCGGAATGGTATGGAGTACGTTCATCAAATGAGCGCGGGCCTCCGATAGTTCGCTCGCTTTGTCTTGCAGACGCTCATTGAGCTGCAGTATTTTTTCATACTGCGCGCGTAATGCGGTTTCCGCGTGTTTGCGCTCCGTAATATCCAATATCGCGCCGATCAGCCCGGCTTGACGGCCTTCCGCGTCATGAAAGACCGCCTTGCTGAATTCGACTTCGCGATCTTCCCCTTGCGCGTTCCGTGCCTTGAATTCGTAGCGCTGAATCCCGCCGCTCGTGTACAGCTCTTCGTCCTTGAGATAGTACGTTTGAGCCAGTTCTTGAGGGTTTACCTCGAACACGCTCTTGCCGACGAACCGCTCCTTGGGGATGCCGAGAAAGTCCTGAAACGCCTTATTCAGCTGAAGATATCGCCCCTGCCTATCCTTGGAGAACACGGGAATGGGGATCGTATCGAGCAGTGAGGCAAGGAACGATTCGCGCTCGCGCAGCTTCGCCTCCGCGCGCTTGCGCGGCGTGATGTTGAAGCATAGCGCCAGTACGCCCGGGCCCTCGTCGGTAGCCGGATCGGTTGCAAGCTGGACGAGGTAATGCTCGCGCTCGGCCTCGGGCAAGGCATCGAACGTCAACTCCATCTCCCGCGCCATGCCCGTCGCGGCTACTTCGCCGATGGCGTCCAAATACCGCCGCAGCGTCGGCGCCGAGAGCAGCTCCGATTCGGCGAGCACGACCGGCGCGCCGTCGCGAGGCACGCTCATCATGGCAACCGCGGCGCGGTTCATATAGCGCCGCCGGCCGGTCGCGTCGTACCGGATCACGGCGACGTGCAAGTCGCCGACAGGCACACGGTATTCGTTTTCGTTATCGATCCCAGGTTTGTCCATGCCGTCAGAGAGACTCATTTTCCACGCATTGCCGCCCAGATCTAGCGTCTGGAAGCGGTCGAGCCCTGTGCGCGAGCGCGTGCCAACTGCATGGATAACGGCTGGAAGAGGGAAAATCTGAAGCGCGGGATTGTCCTGACCGCCCCGGGCCGCCGCAGCAAGGGACGGCGGCCCGGGGGAGTGAACAGGCCCGGGATCGGTTCGCGATAGTCTTGGAGTAGGCGCGGATCGCTTGATGTGTCAGTCGTCGAAGGTGCCCTGATACTGCTCCGAGGCATCCGAGCGGGTATTGATTTCGAACATCACGCCTCCCGGTTCGCGGCAAAAGAATCGCGAGCCGCGCCCATTGTTGAATATTTCCGTTTCCATTTGGACGCCTTCTTCCTTGAAGCTGGCGTATAGCTCATGGACAGCGGCCAAGTTCGGCAATTCGAAGCCGAGATGAAAATTTTTCGGCCATTGCGGAATAGCGTCGTCAACATGTTCAATCACGACATCGAAGCCGGGACGCTTCAAAATCGCCGATTTATCCCACGTTCCGGCAACGGTAAAACCTAAATGCCGTTCGAAGAATTGAGTCGTCACAGCGGCGTTGGCCGAAGGAAAGCTCAGGTGGTTGAGCTTCATCGTCTTGATAAAGGCAGTCATCGTTAGTCTCATCGGTTGCGGCGAGGCCCCATGCCGTGTGCCGCTCGAGGACTTCAGAATATAAGTAAAAGCTCACATTCAACAACTCGCATCGGGCGTCGTGAGCCGTTTGCCCGCGAAGCGAGCGCCGGTGCGGCGCACGCGCGCGGCGCGAGACGCCGTGCACCGCGCTTACTCGCATTTTGCTGCCGCGCGGGAGGCGCGCCTTAATCGGCCCCGGCTTTCGACAGGTAGCCGAATAGGGCGGCTTTGAGCCGCCGTTCCAGGTCTTCGAGATCGGTTTCGCCGCGCTGCCCCGCGGCATCCACCATGCCGCGTGTGATAGCGAACAAGTCGCCTGCGGCGACCTCGGGGCGGGTGTGTTTGGGAATGGCGCGCTGCACGACCGTTGCGAACAACGCTTCAAGGTCGAGTTTGCCCACTTCGCCGGCTAGGCCCGGCCGGCTCTCCTCCATATCGAGGAGCTTGGCGAGCACCGGCCGTTGAAGTTGCTGCCGCACCGCGGCGCCGATCAGGTATTCGAGCGCTGCTTTTGCGCTGCGCAGCGTCAGCGCTACCGCCATGTCGTCGTGGAACCGCTTCGTTTCGCGTCGAATGAGCGCGACCGTCAATGCGTCCTTGCCCGGAAAGTACTGATAGAGCGAGCCGATGCTGACGCCGGCGCGGCGCGCCACGGCGTTCGTATTGAACCCTTCGAACCCCTCGCTTTCGAGCACCTGAGCGGCGGCCTCGACGATCGACGCCACCGTTTCTTCCGAGCGCGCCTGGCTCGGCGCTTTGCGCGGTCTGTATTGTTTTTGGGGAGATCGTTCGCTCATGGCTTGCCGGAAGTTGAGGCCTTTGCTTTCGGTTTCTTTTTCGCCTTCGCCTTCGAAGCATTGAGTTCGACGGCCTCGCGCACCAGTGCTTTGAATGCGTTCGCGTCGATCGTTTCGCCCTCACGGATATCGATGGCGCGCCTGACGTTGCCGTCCAAGCTCGAATTGAAAAGTTTCTTCGGGTCCTCGAGCGAGGCGCCTTTCGCGAACGTGAGCTTGACGACGGACTTATATGACTCGCCCGTGCAAATGATCCCTTCGTGCGACCAGACCGGCGTGCCCATCCATTTCCATTCCTCGACGACGTTCGGTTCAGCCTGCTTGATGAGTTCTCGCATCGCGCTCAACGTCGCCCCTCGCCAGTCGCCGAGATTCGCGATGCGCTCGTCGATCAACTCGGATGCCGGTTTGCTTTCGGTCGTATCGGATTTATTCATGTCGTTAGAACCTTATTGAACCTTCGCGAATGCCATGGCCGTTCGATCGGGCGAGCCGTCAAAGCCCGAACGCTCTCGTGTACTCCTCGTTCAAACGTGGCCAATCGAACTTCATCGCCTCGCCGCCGACGATCCGTCCGATAGGCGCTTCGTCGACGAACCGCTCGAGCACGTCGAGGCAAATTTGCCAACCGGCGGCACCCATCGCGATGAAATTGCGATCGATGTTGTGCCAGAGCGTGAGCCGGGTACCGCTTCCCTGGGGCTCCAGTGTCCATCGCATATCGTTGTCGCCCCACCGGTATTCCAACAGCTTCGGCGCCTCGGCGCGCGTCACACGGGTTTCGCTGACAACGGGTGCCGGGGTGCCTACTGTCGAGAGCCGCACGGGACCCACTATGCCGAGGTTCTTGTCCGCATCGAACGGCGCCCATTCGCGCAGGCTCGCCGGGTCCGTCAAAGCCTTCCACACTTTCTCGGGTGTATGACGTAGGTCGCGAACGACGACGAGCGTCCAATTCTCGCCGTCCTTGTTCACGTGAGCGCCGGCTGCGGGTCCGGGCTTGTATGCATCGCGTGTGCTCATGATTTTCGGCCTTTTGTGCGTGGGGGGAGAGGATTCGTTGCGTCGAGATGGCGTTCGAGGGCATCGAGGTGCGTCGACCAAAACTGGCGGAACGGCGCGAGCCATGCATCGATTTCCATCAACGGTTCCAGGCGGATGCGGTAAAGGCGGCGCTGTGCGTCCACGCGCGATTCGACGAACCCCGCGTCGCGCAACACGCGCAAATGCTTCGAAACGGAAGGCTGGGGCAAATTCAGCGCATGCTCGATCTCGCCCACCGATTGCTCGGACGACGCGAGCAGACTCAGAATGGCGCGCCGGCTCGGCTCGGCGATGACGGCGAATGTGGATTCCATTTGCTTAATATACTTGTTGACGTATATGAATGTCAAGGAATGTGATGGGGCGGCAACCGTCCGCCTCGGCAGCGTGCCGCCGCGGCCATGATCCGGGACACGAAATCCAGCACCTCGGGCCGCGTCTCGCGCTTAGCCGTCAGCACGTGGTAAGCGACGGGCGATGGAACGTCGAAGCGGCCGATGCGAACGAGATTGCCGCGCGCCAGCCACCCGTCGGAAAACGGTTCGCGAGCCAGCGCAATGCCGAGCCCGGCTTGGGCCGCTGCCAGGACGACTCCGTAGTCCTCGAAGCGCCGGTCTTGTGGCCGAGGTTTGAGTGCGATGCCTTGCTGCACGAACCACGCGCGCCACCCCGTGATATCGGAGTCGTGCAATAGCGGCCAATCGAGCAATTGAGCCGGTTTGCGCGCGCTCAGCTTGGCCGCGATGGCAGGGATCGCAATAGGGTAGAGCCGTTCGGGCAAGAACGGTTGCGCGTCGAGGCCGGGCCAATGACCGCGCCCGCACCGGATGGCGACGTCCGCCTCACCGGCGGCCAAGTCGGCGTTGCGGTGCGTGATGTCCAGTGCGATCGTGAGTGGGGGCGGGCCCGCTTCCAACGCGGCGAGGCGGTCGAACAGCCAAAGCTGCGCGAACGCCGGGGTCATGCTGACTTTGACGATGCGCGCAGCGCGAGCGGGTCGCCACTGATCCGATGCGCCATCGATGATCGAAAACGCGTGCTCGATCCGGCCGACGAGTCTTTGACCGTCGGGCGTGAGACGCACGCCCCGTCCGTGCCGCTCGAATAGCGCGTAGCCGAGCCAATTCTCGACGGTGGCGATGCGGCGGCTGATGGCGCCATGGGTCACGCCGGTCGCAAGCGCGGCTGCGCTGAACGAGCCTTCGCGTGCCACCACGCATACGGTTTCGAGGCTGGCGAGCGGCGGGCGCGGCGATTCGGTGTTGTGCGTCATGATCACAGCTCATCGTTTATTTGTGATCTAGCTTAGCAGCTTGAAAAGACGGATGATTGGCTGATGAACTCCTCCTCCTCCTGCGCCCAGTCGCGCTCGCTCTCGTCGCCGGTTCCGGCCGCCGTGGCCGTGGCGGTCACGATCGTTTCATGGGCAAGCGCCTTTCCGTTCATCCGCATCGGTTTGCAGGGCCTGACGCCATTGCATCTCGCCGCGGCGCGATTCGCCACGGCGGCCATCCTCGTCGCGGCGTGGCTCGCTTATCGGCGCCCGCGTCTGCCCACGCGGCGCGATGCGCTGCGCTTCGCCGGGTGCGGGTTTTTCGGGATCGCGATTTATAACGCACTGCTCAATACCGGAGAAAAGACGGTGGCGCCGGGCGCGGCGAGTTTCATCGTCAATTCGTTGCCGATTTTCACGGCACTCTTTGCCACGATCTTTCTCGGCGAGCGGTTCAACCGCTGGGCATGGCTGGGTTCGATTTTCAGCTTCGCGGGTATCGGCGTCATCGCGAGCGGGCAGCCGGGCGGGCTCATTCCCGGCGCGGGCGCGAGTCTGATTCTGTTGGCCGCTGTGTGCTCGGCGGCGTTCATCGTCATGCAGCGGCGCCTGATCCCCGTGTACGGACCGCTTGCATGTACGGCCTATACGATCTTGGCCGGTGCGTTGCTGTTGGCACCGTGGCTACCGGGCGCTGTGAGCGAGTTGACCACCGCCTCGGCGAGAACGATTCAGGCCGTGGTGGTGCTGGGAGTGTTCCCCGCCGCGTTGGGCTATGCGACGTGGGCGTACGCGCTCGGCCATTTCGGCGCGGCGCGCGCGTCCAACTTCCTCTATCTGACGCCGGCGGTCGCAACCGTACTCTCGATCGCGCTGACCGGCGACGAGGTGCGTGCAACGACGGTGACGGGCGGCATCATGACGATCGCAGGCGTGGCCTATGTCGCTTGGCGCGGGCGACGATAACGGTGGCCGCTTAATCGGTTCCGTATGACATTGCAATCGCTGCGCGCCCGCAATCCGGTAAATCGCGCGACGAACTGGCGGCGAGCGGTCCCTATAATCAGACTTTTCGGTGATTTCCCCTAAGCGGATATTGAAAATATTCGGTAGTCCGAACTAATCGACCCTGAAGAATTGCCGGGCGCGGCCGTTAATCAATGTGAATTCATTGTTGAATGACGCCGGTTGCATTGCACCAGCCATGTGCACCGGCTTTGCCCGTGGGGGAAGTGTGAATCGTCTGACGCTAAGCAAAAAATTAGGATTGGCCTTGCTCGTGATGTGGCTCGGCTTGTTGTTCTTCGGGGGCTGGGCCGCGTTGCAAACGCGCGCGACGATGCTGAGCGGACGTCAGGCGGCGGTTCAAAACATCGTCGAAGCGGGTGTCGGTGTCGTCGCGCAATATCAGCAAATGGCGGAGCGCCACGAGATTTCGGAGGAAGAAGCCAAGCGCGGCGCGATGGCGCGGCTTTCCGCGATGCGGTTCCCCGGCAACGGTTATCTGTTCATCACGGACGGTCATCCTACGGTGATCATGCATCCGGTCCTGCCGGACTTGGTCAACAAGGACATGACGGACTATAAGGACGTCAACGGCAAGCGCCTGTTCGTGGAGATGCTGAAAGTGGCGCGCGCGCAGGGGCAAGGCTTCGTCGATTACATGGCGCGCGTTCCCGGCAAGAGCGAGGAGGTGCCGAAGATCTCCTTCGTCAAACGCTTCGAACCGTGGGATTGGTACGTTGCCTCGGGCGTCTATATCAACGACATCGACACGGCGTTCCATGTGCGCTTGCTCAACTATCTGTTGACGATTCTGGTGCTCGGCAGTTTGAGTTCCGTCGCGCTCGTGATGATCATTCGCAACGTGCAGCGCAGCCTCGGCGGCGAGCCTGCTTATGCCGCGGCCGTGGCGGAATCGATCGCCGACGGCGACTTGACGCAAGACGTCATGGTGCGCGACGGCGATCGCGGCAGTATGGTGATGGCGATGCAGCGGATGCAGAATCGTCTCGCGGAAACCATGCACCGCATCCGCGGCGGCACCGAAACGATCAACGACGCCGCACAGCAAATCGCGGCCGGCAACCTCGATTTGTCCTCGCGTACCGAAGAGCAGGCGTCCTCGCTCGGCGAAACGGCGGCGAGCATGGAGCAGCTCACGGCGACGGTCAAGCAAAACGCCGACAACGCGCGCCAGGCCAATCAGATGGCGGCCGATACGTCGCGCATCGCTGGCGAAGGCGGCGAGGCCGTGCAACAGGTCGTGGCGACGATGCAAAACATCGCCGCGAGTTCGGCGCGTGTCGTCGATATCATTTCCGTCATCGAAGGCATCGCGTTCCAAACGAACATCCTCGCGTTGAACGCGGCGGTCGAGGCCGCGCGCGCGGGCGAGCAGGGCCGCGGCTTTGCCGTCGTCGCGGGCGAAGTGCGCAACCTCGCGCGCCGCAGCTCGGAAGCGGCGAAGGAAATCAAGGGGCTCATCGAGGAATCGGTCGGTAGCGTCGAGGCGGGCAAGACGCTCGTCCAAAGCGCGGGCAGCAAAATGGATTCGCTCGTGCATTCGGTCAAGCGCGTGACCGACATCATCAGCGAGATTTCGGCGGCATCGGAGGAGCAAAGCCGCGGTATCGAGCAAGTGAACATCGCCATCGCGCAAATGGACCAGACGACGCAGCAAAACGCTGCGATGGTGGAGCAAGCAGCCGGCAGCGCACAGGCGATGCAAGAGCAGGCCCGTCTGCTCGCCGAAGTCGTCAGCACATTCCGCACGCAGCGCGCGGCGCACTGAGCGATCAGCCGCGCATCAGCCGTGCATCAGTTCGAGTAGCTTGCGTGCTTGGTCGTCCATGTCCGGCGCGTTCGGATGCAATTCGAACGCGCTCGCGCACGGCAACTGAATGAAATGTCCCCGGCTGCTGCGCGCGTAGGCGGGATCGTAGTGCAGGTCGATGAGTTCGGCGAAGAGCGCGGTCCGGGCGTTTTCGTCGATGAGACGACACCAGCGCGCCACGCGCTCGCGGCTATGTAAGCCGATCAGCTTCGTCAATTGCGCTTTGAATGCCTCGGGCGCGTCGAACAGGTGCGCATAGTCTTCGAGCAAGAAGCCGATGCGCTCGTCGCGCGGCGTATGCACGGCGACGCAGCGCGCGCGATGCATGGCACCGAGCAACGCATCGGGCAACGCCACTCGGCCGATCGTTCGGCTTTCCGCTTCGATGAATACGGGCCGCTCGGGCGCGAAGCCGCGCAGCGCCTGCACGATCCCCGTTTCGAAAGCCTTTTGCGTGGGTTGCGATTGCCCTTGCAGCGCCCCGAGCAGCGAGCCGCGATGCGCGGCGATCCGCTCGAGGTCGAGGACCTGAGCGCCCGTATCGGCGAGCGCGCGCAACAGACGCGTCTTTCCACTGCCTGTCGCGCCGGTGAGTACGACGTATTCGAACCGTGGCGGCAATACCGTGAGCGCATCGAGCACGGAGCGCCGGTATGCCTTGTAGCCGCCCTCGAGCCGGCGTGCGTGCCAACCCATCAAATTGAGCCAGAGCGCCAGCGATTCCGAGCGCTTGCCGCCGCGCCAGCAATAGACGAGGGGCCGCCATCCTCGGGGGCGGGTGGCGAAGGTCGTCTCCAAGTGCCGCGCGATATTGCGCGCCACCATCGCCGCGCCCACGCGCGTGGCCTCGAACGGTGACACTTGCGCGTAGAGCGTGCCTACGACGACGCGCTCCTCGTTCTCGAGCACCGGAGCATTGATCGCGCCGGGGATGCGGTCTTCGGCGAATTCGAGCGGCGTGCGCACGTCCACGATTTCGTCGAATTCGACTAGACGCTCCAAGCTGACGTTGAGCTCTTTCAAGGGCGATCCGCGTGAGAGCCGGGGATGCGGGCGATTATGGCACGGCGTGCGGGCGGCGCGGCGGTACGAACCGATCCGTGCACGATTCCGGTCGAACATGGCGCGCTCGTATTGGGCACGTGGCAAGGGATCTATCTGTTCGAACACCGCAGGCAACCGCATCGACGCGACGTCGTCATGCACGCCATCGGGCAATGAGGCGCGAGCGCCCCGCGCGCTCACCCGAGGTCGAGCGCGGCCGTTAGATCGCCCGGCGGCGTCTCTCCGCGTGCGAGGAAAGCGCGATTGCGCGCCGCGACGCCGTCTAGCGGTGCGAGCCCATGGACGCGATCGATCAGACGCAGGATCGAGTTCGTGTCGTAAAACGTGTGGTCGACGAATCCCTTTTTCGCGAACGGCGCAATCACGAGCGCCGGAATGCGCGAGCCGGGCCCCCAGCGGTCGCCTCGCGGCGGCGCCACGGGGTCCCACCATCCGCCGTTTTCGTCGTGCGTCATGACGATGACCGTGTCGGCCCATTGCGGTCCGTTGCGAATCTGGTCGATGACTTTGGCGATATGGCGGTCTCCCGATTCGATGTCGGCATAGCCCGCGTGCATGTTCAGATTGCCTTGCGGCTTATAGAACGAGACGGCGGGCAAGCGGCCCGCATCGATATCGGCGATGAAGCGGTTCGTCGATGCGTCGTCGCCCATGCCCGCGTCGCGCACATGCCGGGTGCGTGCATCGGTGCCGGGGGCGTAGTTCGAGAAGTAATTGAACGGTTGATGGTGGTACTGGAAATCCGGCGTCATGCCGGTTTCTCGATGCTCGAGCGCATATTGCCAGGCACCGCTGTACCAGGCCCAGTCGACGCCTTTGGCCGATAGACGATCGCCGATGGTGGCGTAAGTTTGCGGTGGCATGACGCGCGGGTTCGAGGGATCGGCCAGCGCCGGATTGCCGCCGGGCGCCGGTGCGACGAAGCTCGGCTGATAAGGCGGCGCCATGGTGTTGACGGCGTAACCGTCCGGTGTGAACAAACCGTCTCGCACGAACTTCGGCGGGCCGTCGAGGGCAGAGCGTTTCGCGTCGGGCGCCAGCTTGAGCCGCGTGCCGAGCGGATCGTCGCCTTCCAATACCGAGACGAGATCCTTGGCGGGACTCGTATCGATGCCCGGGTAGAACGGGGCCTGCGCGGAGATGAGGTAGATGTGATTGAGCCACGACCCGCCGAATGCAGCCATGAAAAAGTTGTCGCACAGCGTGTATTGCCGCGCCAAGTTCCAAAGCTTGAGCGTGCTCGCCGAATTGCGGTAATGACCCATGACGAGCGCGCCCGAGTCGGCCCAGGCGACGAACTGATCGTTGCGCCCGCCATTGATTTGCATCTGGTTTTGATAAAAGCGGTGCCACAAGTCGCGCGTGACGACGGCGTTCGGCAGGGGCTTGCCGTGCGCATCGGCCACGACGAACGGCCGGTTCGGCAAGTGCGTGATGTCTTGCTCTCCGATCATGTAGCGCGTCATCCCCACTTGTTGCGCTTGCGGCACGAGGCCGCCCCAGATCTTCGGCAAATAGGGCAACGGGCTCTTGCCGTCCCGATCCAACTGCAAAGGGATCTTTCCATCGAGGGCGGTGAGCGGATAGCGTACGCCGGGGAAATCGCCGTAAAGGTTGGCGAAGCTGCGGTTTTCCGCATAGATGACGACGATCTGGCGTACTCGTGCGCGCAGGGCGGCGTCGATCGTCTCGTCCGCGGCCGTTCGCGCGATCGCGCTCTCGCGTTGCGCCGTACGGCTCGTTGGCGTGCTGCACGCGGGCAGGGCAAGTCCCATGCCGACGGCGGCGAGTCCGCCCAGTACGCGGCGGCGTTCGGGGTTCGTGGGCCGGTCCGCGTCCGTCGATTGCGGCTCGGGAAGGGGCGCGACTTTGGGTATTTCGTCTTGCATCGGCTCGTCTCCGTCGGTCGTGACCTGCGTGCGCACAGGCCCATCGGCTCTTATGCGCGCTGGATGGCGTGCGGTGCGGCGGCGCACGCCCGGCCGACATGGTAGCGCGGCGCAGCGACGAGCCTGTCGAAACTGAACGGCCGGGCACGAGCGGGCCCGGCGCATGCGATCCCGGCTAAGGGAACCTTAAGCTACCGCCGTCGATAATGAGTCCCGTTTGCAATATCCTTCCTTCCATCGATGCAGGAGAACAAAGCATGACAATACGCACCTCGATGGCTGTGCAGCAGAGCAGCGATGCATGGCTGAGCAAAGTGCCACAAGCCACGGCCGTGTTTTGGCTCGTAAAGATTTTGGCGACCACCGTGGGCGAGACGGGCGGCGACGCGCTTTCAATGACCTTGCGATTGGGTTATGCGGTCGCCACGTTCGTTTTTCTCGCGTTCTTTATCGTGACGTTGACGATCCAGGTTCGCTCGCGCAGCTATCACCCGGCGGCCTATTGGGCCGTCGTGGTGGCGACGACCACCGTCGGCACCACGACGTCGGATTTTCTCGATCGCACGGCCGGTCTCGGCTATGTGCTGTCGTCGGCGCTGCTGCTGCTCGGCGTCCTGATCGTGCTGGCGGCATGGCGTGCCGTGGCCGGCCGGATCGAGTACGACCGTATCTCGAACCCGCGCGACGAGGTCTTCTACTGGGTCACGATCTTGGTGTCGAATACGCTCGGTACCGCCTTGGGCGATTTCGCGGCCGATAACCTGGGCCTCGGCTTCGAACGCGGGGCGCTGCTGTTCGCGGGCATGCTGCTGATCGTCGCGCTCGTATGGCGCTTGGCGCGTCGCGTGCCGGTCGGGGTGCTGTTTTGGGCCGCGTACGTATTGACCCGGCCGCTCGGCGCGACGCTCGGCGATACGTTGACGAAACCGCTCGCCGAAGGCGGCCTGAACCTGAATCGGATTTCGGCCTCGCTCTCGATCTTGGCGGCGATGATCGTGGTGATCGTGATTCAGCATTTTGCGAGCGGCGGGGCACGCGCCCGGCGTGCCGCGCCATCCTCGATACACTGAGGCCGCACGCCGCGGTCAGCGCGGCGTCTTTTTCGCCGAAACGCTTTTCGCTCGCGTCGATTTGCGAGCCGCGTGCGGTGCCGGCGCCGCACTTGGCGCCGGTGCGGCGGTCGCGCTCGTCTTCTTGGCCGCTGTCATGCCTCGGCTTTTAGGCGCGCGCGACAGCGATTCAAACTCGGCGTGGCCGTCGTCGAACAGCGGCAACGTGCCGACGGCGATGAGTTCCGCGGGCCCCGGACCGACGTTCACCACGCGATGGCGATGCTGCGCATCGAAATGCAGCGAATCGCCGGCCGTGAGTTCGTAGTCCTTCTTGCGCAGCGTATAGCGCACCTTGCCGGAGAGCACATAGACGAATTCGTCGCCGCTATGGGCGACCCATTCGGAGCTATAGCCCTCCATCATTTGCACTTTGACGGCATTGAGCAGGCTGCCGTTGAACGTCGTCGAAAGGCGTTCGTACTTCTGCCGCATCGGGCCGACTTGATACGATTCGCGCCGGCCCTCGTGCGAATCGGGCTGCGCCTGACGCGGGTGCTCGAGCAACGTGCCGAGCGGCACGCTCAACGCTTTCGCGACATTGACGAGCGACGAGATCGAAATGCCGGTCAAGTTGCGCTCTACCTGCGACAAAAATCCTACCGACAAGCTCGAGGCGGTCGCCACCTCGAGCAGTGTCATCTTCGATTCTCGGCGCAGCCGCCGAATGCGCTGGCCGATGTGATTGATATCCGAATCCATGAATCCTCGATCTGGGAGGAGATCGCCGCGAGCCTTCGATCCGCCGAACGTATCGCACGGTACGTAAAGCACACTGGTTCTCGACGCGGATCGGCGCGTCCAGAACCAGCCGGGCAGCAACGTCGGCGCATTGTACCGCGCCGTTTACCGTCGAGCCCCGCGATAGCGCAAGCACCCAAATTTTTAGTGGCACCAAAATTTTAGCTTGACGTAAATTCGGTGCGACGGTAGTTTCACCATGGGGGCAGCCTTGAGTGCTGCGGGCACTGACCGAACGAGCGAATCCGATGATCGATCGACTTAAATACAACTTTTCCGATCTTCCGACTTACGAACCTTCGGTGGCCGATGTACAGGCCCGGCTCGGCGCTTTCATGGAACGCGTCAAGCTCGATGCGCTGATCGTCACCTCGCAAGACGAATTCATCTCGGAATATGTGCCGCGCCGAAACAGCCAGCGTTTCGCCGTGTCCGGCTTCGACGGCTCGGCGGGCTCCGGCATCTTTTTGAGCGCCGCGGCGGCCGCGCGCATCGGCGTGCCGCGCTTCGTGCTGTTCGTGGACGGCCGCTATCATCTGCAAGCCGAGGCGCAATGCGATAAGACGCTGGTGCAATTGGAGAAGCTCGAACTGGGCGTGCCGATCTGGACGGCGCTTGCTCGTTGGCTCTCGAGTCACGCCGACGTGCTGCGCTCGGTCGGCTACGATGCCCTGCGAGTGAGCGTGGGCCAACGCGATCGCCTGTTCGACGACACGCGCCGCGATGCCTTGCGATGGACGGCGTTTTCCGCACGCGAGATCGATCGCGCGATCGACTTGCCCGGCTGGGAAGTCGATCGGCCGATTTTCGAGGTGCCGGAATCGCTGACGGGCACGACCGTCGCGAGCAACATCGCCGCGTTGAACGATCGTTTGCGCGGGCACCTCGGCAATGCCGGCGCGCGGGTGTGCTGGTTGACCTGTGCGGCCGACGACATCGGCTATCTGCTCAATAGCCGCGGCTATCACATGCCCAACGCGTCGTCGCACCTCGGCTACTTGTTCGTCGTCGGCGACCAAGTCGCGCTTTATTTGCCCGAGGGTTGCGACGCGTGTCCGGTCGAGCTCGAGACGTATTCGAAACTACAGGTGTTCCGCAACGATTTGGCCGCGCTCGGGCGCTTCCTGGCACTGTTCGACGTCGAGCATATTTGCTACGGGGCGGACTTCGTCAACTGCGCGATGCCCGACGCGCTGAGCCGCGTTTGGCCGCACGCGCGGCACTCGAGCTTCAGCCCGGTCGAGTCGATGCGCGCATCGAAAACGCCGCAGGTGCTCGCTCATTTCCGCGATGCGTTCGCGCGTAGCAGCGCCGCGATCGCCGAGACGATGCGTTGGGCCAAGTACGGGGAGCCCGGGCAGCATCCTTCCGAATACGATTTGGCTCGCAAGGTCAACGATGCCTATGCCGCGCGCGGCGCGGTAGGGCTGACGTTCACGACGATCGCCGCGCACGGCGCCAATAGCGCGCTCGCTCACTACACGGCGGCGAGCAGCGACGTCGCGCTCGAAGAGGGCGAACTGGTGCTGCTCGATAGCGGCGCCTATTACGAAGGCGGGTTCGCGACGGACTGCACGCGCGTCGTGCTGCGCAAGACCGAGGCGCAAACGCGAGCCCAACCGTGGCAGCGCGAGATCTATACGATCGCGCTGAAGGCGTGCATCAAGGGGCTCGTCACGCGTTTTCCGGCGCAGTTGACGGGTGGCGAGGTGGATGAAGCGGTGCGCGATGTGTGCCGCGCGAGCGGCTACGACTTCAACCATGGCACGGGACATGGTATCGGCATCCACGTCCACGAAGGCGGCGTACGCTTCGCGCCGAACTCCGAATACGGTCTAGTCCCGAACGCGGTCATTTCGGTCGAGCCCGGCATCTATCTGCGGGGCAAGGGCGGCGTTCGGATCGAGAACGTCGTCATCATCCATCCGAGCGAGCATGAGCCCGGAAAGGTCGAATTCGAGAACATCGTCGCCGTGGGGTACGACTGGGATCTGATCGACGTGGATTTACTCGACGAAGCCGAACGCACCTACTTGCGCGACTACGAGCGGCTGTGCGCGCAGTTGGGCAACACGGTAACGCCGTGTCCGCTGCTCTGAGCGTCGAAGCACGTGTACCGATGCGCCCCGCGCCGGTGCCCGCTGCACCATCGCGGTCCGCCGCGCACAGACCCGTGGCGCGCTCGCACGAGACCCGTCTGCGAGACGGTTCGCAATGATCTGAAGTTTGCGGGCCGCGTGCAATGCGCGGCGCTGGCATAGCTATTGCGTAACGGGACGAGCGAAGTTCGCGCGTAGACCTCGCGCGAACGAGAACGCCCGCCACGGTATGCATTCGCCGTGGCGCAGCCCACGCCAAAGCGGTCGCATCGACGATCGCGTCCAGCCATGATCAAACAGCCGCTCAACGATACGCACCGCGCGCCCGAGGATAAAGCCGTTTCAGGCGAAACGATCGGAGAACTCATCAACCTCGCGGGCCGCCAGCGGATGTTGTCGCAGCGGATCGTCTTGCATGTGCTGTTGGCGGCGCAAGGCCACGAAGCCGCGACGGGCATCGCGAAGCAGTGCTTGTCGATCTTCGCCGCGACGCACGAGGACCTCGTTAGCGGAAACGATCGTCTGCCCGGTGTCTTTTGCGAGGCGCTGCGCCAGTTGTACTTCGGCTCGCAGCGGGCCGACGAGCGAATCCGCCGTTTCATCGGCGATGCCGAGCGCGCGATCTCGCTGATATCCACTCACTCGGCCGATGCGCCGGCGGCCGCCGACGCGCTCGTCAATCAAGCATCGCCGCTGCTCGAACTGCTGCAAAGCATCACGCTCGGCTATCAAAACGAAATGCGCAACGTCGAACGCGCCGCGACCCAACGCGACGCGCAATTGGCCGAGCAACTCGGGCGCATTTCGATGCAGGCGAACATCGTGGCGATCAATGCGCGCATCTCTGCGGGACGGGCGGGCCCCTACGGGCGCGAGTTCGCCGTCGTCACATCGCTGCTGGCCGATATCGTCAAGGAGATGGAGCGCATGATCCATGGCGTCGTGCGTGCCCGGGAACCGGCCCCTCGCTTGCGCTGAAATATTGCGACGCGTATGGTGATTGGCCTCCTCCCAGATGCGTGGCCGCCGCGCCGCGCCGAGCGCCATGGCGAATACGACTTCGGAATCCCGGCCTTTCGCGGAACGCCGCACGATCGACTACATTCCCGATTCGGAACGGCACGGCAGACCGGTCAGTCAATTCACGCTTTGGCTCGGCGCGAACCTGCAGATCACGGCTATCGTCACGGGCGCGCTCGCCGTCGTGCTGGGCGGCGACGTGTTCTGGTCGCTGGTGGGCCTAGCCATCGGCCAAATGCTCGGCGGCGCGGTGATGGCGCTGCATGGCGCGCAAGGGCCGGCGCTGGGACTCCCGCAAATGATTTCGAGCCGCGTCCAATTCGGCGTATGGGGCGCCACGCTGCCGCTCGTGCTCGTGTGTCTGATGTACGTGGGATTTTCGGCGGGCGGAACCGTGCTGGCCGGGCAGGCTATTGCCCAGTTGAGCGGTATCACGCCCACCTCGGGCGTGCTGGTTTTTGCGGCGCTCGTGCTGCTGGCTGCCGTGCTCGGCTATCGCCTGATTCATGGGTTGGGACGGCTCATGAGTCTGGTTGGCGTCGTGGCGTTCGTCTATTTGTTCGCACGCTTGCTCGCCAACCACGATATCGCCGCGCTGTTGGCGATTCGGCATTTCACGGTCGCCGATTTTTTGCTGGCGATGTCGCTATCGGCGTCGTGGCAGATCGCTTATGGCCCGTACGTCGCCGATTACTCGCGCTATCTGCCGCGAGCCACTTCCACGTCGCGCACGTTTTGGGCCGTCTGGTTGGGATCGGTCGTCGGTTCGCAAGCGTCGATGACGTTCGGCGTATTCGCCGCGGCGCTCGCGGGCCAGGCGTTCGCCGGGCATGAGGTGACGTACGTCGTCGGTCTTGGCGGCGGTGGGATCGCGGCTGCGCTGCTTTACTTCGCGATCGCGCTCGGCAAGCTCACGGCCACGACCTTGAACGCATACGGTTGCGTGATGTCGGTCGCGACGATCGCCACGGGGTTGGCGGGGCGGCGCAGCATCTCGGCTGCGATGCGCACGGGCTGCATCGTCGGCATGCTCGCGATCGTCGTCTGGATCGCGTTGGCGGGTCAGCACGCGTTCTTGAAGGCCTTCTCCTCGTTCATTCTGTTTTTGCTCGCGTTTTTCACGCCATGGAGCGCGATCAACCTCGTCGACTACTACTGCGTGACCAAGGAGCGCTATGACGTGCCCGCGCTCTACGATCCGAACGGGCGCTATGGCCGGTTCAACTTCACCGGTCTCGTGGTCTACGCGATCGGCGTGCTCGTGCAGATGCCGTTTATCGCCACGGGCTTTTACACGGGCCCGCTCGTCGGCGCGTTGGGCGGCGCGGACATCTCATGGATCGTGGGGCTGGCGGTTCCCGCGCTGCTCTACTACGTCGCCGTTCGGGGCAACCGGGCGCATGTGCCCGATCGGCTCATATTGCCCGGCGACGCCGCGGCGAGCGTGGCCGCTGCGAGCGCAACGTGGCGCACGCAGCCGGCAGCGCGCGCGGCCGGCGAATCGCCGCGGTAATCGCCGGGCCGGCGGGCCGGGTCTCCGGTGATGGAGCGCTCACCTGCCCGCTTCGTCGAGCGATACCAAGAAGCGGCGCGTGTGGGCGGCCACTTCGTCGCAGGCTTCGTCCAATGCGAAGTGACCCGCCTCGAGCACGTGCACCTCGGCGTTAGGCACGTCGCGTCGATAGGCATGTGCGCCCTCCACCGTGAACGACGGATCGTGTTTGCCCCATAGCACCAACATCGGCGGCCGATGTTCGCGCATATAGCGCTGCCAGTGCGGATAGCGCTCGACGTTCGTCCGGTAGTCGTAAAAGAGTTCGGTTTGAATGTCGATCTGCCCGGGACTCGACAAGAATGCGAACTCGTCGTGCCATGCATCGGGATCGTATCGTTCGGGATGGGCCGTGTGACCCACGTGGCGCAACCGCGTCGCGTCGAATGACAATAGGTTCGCGCGCAACGCGGCCTCGTGCCGGGGCCGATCCTCCCAAAACGCCTTGCGCGTGTCCCATAGCGGCCCGAGCCCCTCCTCGTGAGCCACGGCGTTTTGCACGACGATCGCTCGGATTCGCTCCGGCTGCGCTTGCGCCATCCGAAAGCCGACGGGGCCGCCGTAATCCTGAACGAACAACGCGAATCGGTCGAGTTCGAGCCTATCGGCGAAACGCGTCATTACTTGGGCGAGACGGTCGAACGTATAGAAGAATTCGCCGGGCGGCAGCGCCGTGCTGTGGCCGAATCCAGGATAGTCGGGGGCGATGAGCCGATAGCGATCGGCAAGCGGGGGCAGCAGCGTCTCGTACATGCGCGACGATGAAGGAAATCCGTGCAGCAACAACAAAACGGGTGCGTCGCGCGGACCTGCCTCGCGGTAAAAGATGTCCAACCCATCGATATCGATCGTCTTATATCGGATGTTTGCACGAGTCCAATTCATTTGGTTCTCCTGAGTATGGGGGAGTCAGGACGGCGTTCGATCGCGATGCGTCTGATGAATCGATGCGGCGGCGGTAAATACGACGAGCGTGACGGCACTGACGCCAAGCCAACCCATCGAAGCAAGCGTTGGACCCGAGAGCGCAGCGCCCACCGCGCCGCCGATAAAGAATAGCCCAGTGAACAAGCCGTTGACGCGGCCTCTCGATTCGGGCGCGAGCAAGTTGATCGCGCGCCGCCCCAATGCCTGATCCGCGATGACCCCCGCGTCGAGCAGGAACGCCGCCGCGGCGGCGATCCCGATCGCGGCGGTACGCGGCAGCGGTGCCGTCAGCGCCCATGCGGCGATCACGATGGCGGCGATCGCTAGGACGTGTGCCGTTTGTTTGGCTCGTCGCGCGTGGCCGCGATCGGCCGCATGCCCCGCGATCGGCGCGGCTAGTGCGCCGCCCGCGCCCGCCAGCGCGAACACCGCGATTTGCTCGGCGCTGCAATGAAACGGCGCGCGCGCGAGTACGACGGCTACGCTCGTCCAAAACATATTGAAGCCGGTCATGAGAAGCGCTTGGTATAGCGCATGTCTCCGCAGGGTTTGGGTCGACACGACGAGACGGCCCAGCGAGGCAATCAAGACGCGATAGGAAGGCTTGCCGGCGGGCAGCAGCGCAGGCAGGCGCGGTACGGCGCAAGCGGCGACGAGCGCGAGCAGCGCGGCATCCGCGAGAAAAAAACCGCGCCATCCGAGTGCCCGCGTCACGATGCTGGCAAGGGGGCGCGAAAGCAAAATGCCGAGCATGAGTCCGCTCATGACGTTTCCGACGACGGCGCCGCGTGCCTCCACAGGCGCGAGCGCCGCGGCGGCGGGAACGAGCATTTGGATCGCGCTGGCTGTGATTCCGATCGCAAGCGATGCGAAGAGAAAGACGATCGGCGCCGGCGCGAGCGCTGCGACAGCCAGGAAGAGCGCCTGTGCGGCCAGCGTGGCGCCGATCAGCGGACGGTTCGGCAGGCGATCGACGAGTGGAACGAGCGCCACGAGCCCCACGGCGTAGCCGAGCATCGTCAGCGCCGTGACGAGCGTCGTCCAGGCGCGCAAATGCAGCGAGGCATCGAGCGCGCCGAGCATGACTTGCGATGCGTACAGGGGCAACACCGCGACGCCCACCAAAGTCGCGAAGAGCAAAATCGGCACGCCGTGGCGACCGGCTGCCGGTTGAGGTAGGGCGCGCTGCGGGCAAGTGTCCATAGAAATATCGTCCAAAAAGAGATTCCGAATGATGCTACCCTCTCGTTTCGTGAATGTAATTGGCCTTGTCAGGGAGACATAGTCCAAGAAATCGGGAGAATAACGATGCAATCGTTGCGCGAACTCGAGACCTTCGTAGCGATCGCGGAAGAGGGCAGCTTGACGGGTGCGGCGCGGCGAGTGGGCAGGTCGCTCCAAGCGGTGAGCCGAGGACTGCAAACGCTCGAGAGCGACATGGGCGCGACGCTCGTATTACGCACGACGCGCACCTCGCGACTGAGCGCCGCCGGTGAACGGTTTTATCAGCGCGTGAAGGCGATCCTCGCCGATCTGGAGATCGCGCAAACCGAGTTGGCGGAAGACGCGCGGCGGTTGACGGGTAGATTGCGCGTCAATGCGCCGAGCCTGTTCGGGCCGCGTTTCGTCGTGCCGCTCGTCGCCGAATTTTTGCTGCGTCATCCGGAGTTGGACGCGTCCGTCACGCTCGACGACGAGTTCAGCGATCCGGCGGCGAGCGGCGCCGACGTGACGGTGCGAATCGGCGCCACACCCGATTCGCGATTGGTCGCGCGCAAGCTTGCCGACGTGCGGCGGGTGGCATTTGCCTCGGCCTCGTACCTCGCTTCACATGGGCACCCGCAGACGCCGGAGGATCTCGCCTCGCATGCGTGCGTCGTGCGCACCGGCGTCGGGAACCCGTATCGGTGGAGCTTCACCGCGCACACCGGCGCGGAGGTCTCGGTGAACGTGGCGGGCCGCTTCGAGAGCGATCAAGTCGCGGCCGTCAACGCGGCGGTGATGGGCGGGTTGGGAATCGGGCTGGCCGCCTTCTGGCAGATTCGCGATGCGCTCGAAGCCGGGCGCGTGAGCATCGTGCTGCCTCAGCATGAGCCCGCGCCGCTACCGCTGTTCGCGCTCTGGCTGCGCACACGCAAAATGCCCGCGCGTACACGCCTGCTGATCGATTTTCTCGCCGCCCGGCTTGCCGGCGAGAAACTTTAAGGCAGCGTCGGCCTTGCCGGGGCGGCTCACACGCGTTCGGGCGGCGGCACGTTCCGGTCGAACGGCGTAGAATGCGCGTCGTCTCTGCCCGCGCGGCGCGAGCCATCGTCGCCATCGTCGCCGTTGCCGCCGTTAGTGTTGTTGGAGGAGTCGCTGCTCATCATGACCGAGTCGCCCGCTTCGATTCGACTACCCGAGCCTTCGTCCCGCGAACCCGCGCTAGATCCGGCGGCGTTCGACGACTTGTGCGAGTTCGTCGCCGCGCACAAGCGGCTTTTCGTTTTGACGGGCGCGGGTGTCAGCGTTGCGTCCGGCATCCCCGGCTATCGCGATCTGCACGGCAACTGGATGCGTGCGCAACCGATTCAGTGGCAAGCCTTCCGCGACTCCGAACACGCGAGGCGCCGGTATTGGGCGCGCAGCATGGTCGGCTGGCCGATGCTCGACCGGGCGCGGCCCAATGCTGCGCATGAGGCGCTGGCCCGTCTTGGAGCGGTGGGCCGCATAGCGCGTCTGGTCACGCAGAACGTCGACGGACTGCATCAGCGGGCCGGGAGCAGCGGCGTCGTGGAGTTGCACGGCAGTATCGACGATGTGATTTGCCTCGACTGCGCCAGCCGATATCCGCGCGCGCAGGTCCAAACCTGGCTCTTGCGCGATAATCTCGACCTCGCTGAAGTGAGCGCCGCGGCTTCGGCCGATGGCGATGCGCATCTCGAGTGGGACGCGCTCGATGTCTTTCGCGTGCCGAACTGCCCGCATTGCGGCGGCATGCTCAAGCCCGACGTGGTTTTTTTCGGCGAGAACGTGCCGCGCGATCGCGTGCAGGCGGCCTCCGAAGCGCTCGAAGCGGCGGACGCCATGCTCGTGGTGGGGTCGTCGCTGATGGTGTTTTCGGGTTACCGATTCTGTATGTGGGCAGCGAAGGCGGGCACGCCGATTGCCGCGATCAATATCGGCGTCACGCGCGCCGATGCGCTGCTATCGCTGAAGATTCAAGCCCCGTGCGGCGAAGCGCTGGCCCAAGCGGCCGCGCGCGTCGCGCCTTTAGTTTCTTATCGTTGACGGTCGTACCGTCGTGACGTGTGCGGCGCGATCCGCCGGGCGCGTCGGCTTTTTGGAGAATTCGACAAATGGGCAAACCAGCCATTGGCGTCATCGGGCTTGCGGTGATGGGCCGCAATCTAGCGTTGAACATCGAAAGCCGCGGTTATACGGTCGCGGTCTACAACCGCAGCCGCGAGAAGACGGACGAACTCGTCGCGCAATTTCCGGATCGCAAGCTCGTGCCCGCGCATTCGCTCGAGCAGTTCGTCGATTCGCTCGAAAAGCCTCGGCGTATTTTGCTGATGGTCAAGGCGGGCGAGCCGACCGACGCGACCATTGCGGCGCTCAAGCCGCTGCTCGATAAGGGCGACGTCCTCATCGACGGGGGCAACACGCCCTTCACCGATACGATCCGCCGGAATCAAGAGCTCGCACAGGCCGGATTGCATTTCATCGGCACGGGTGTGTCGGGCGGCGAGGAGGGGGCGCTCAAGGGGCCCGCGATCATGCCGGGCGGCCCGCGTGACGCCTACGAACTCGTCGCACCGATCTTGACTCAAATCGCCGCCAAGGCGCCGGACGGCGAACCGTGCGTCGCCTATATCGGCCCGGACGGTGCGGGCCACTTCGTGAAGATGGTGCACAACGGTATCGAATACGGCGACATGCAATTGATCGCCGAAAGCTATGCCGTGCTCAAGCAAGTGGCCGGGCTGACGAATCCCGAATTGGCCAAGGTCTACACGGAATGGAACGAAGGCGAACTCGACAGCTACCTCATCGATATCACCGCGAAGATTTTCGGCAAACGCGACGATGAGACGGGCAAGGATCTCGTCGACGTCATCCTCGATCGCGCCGCGCAAAAGGGCACGGGCAAGTGGACGAGCCAAAACGCGCTCGACCTCGGCGTGCCGCTGCCGCTCATTACGGAGTCCGTGTTCGCCCGCGTGCTGTCGTCGCTGAAATCGCAGCGCGTCGCCGCGAGCAAGGTGCTCGCGGGCCCGCAGGCCAAGCCGTTCGCCGGCGATCGGGCCGCCTTCGTCGAGGCCGTGCGCCGGGCGCTCTATTTCAGCAAGGTAATCTCGTACGCCCAGGGCTTCGCTCAATTGCGCGCCGCGTCCGAGGAGTACAAGTGGAACCTCGATTTCGGCGGCATCGCGAAGATTTTCCGAGCGGGCTGCATCATCCGGGCGCGCTTCCTACAGAAGATCACCGATGCGTACGCGAACGATCGCGCGCTTGCCAATTTGCTGCTCGATCCGTATTTCCGCGAAATCGCCGAGCGCTATCAAGCGGCGTTGCGCGACGTCGTCGTGGCGGCCGTGACGGCCGGCGTGCCGGTGCCCGCGTTTGCCTCGGCGATCGCTTATTTCGACGCTTACCGGTCCGAACGGTTGCCGGCCAATCTCGTTCAGGCGCAGCGCGATTTCTTCGGCGCGCATACGTTCGAACGGATCGATCGCGAAGGCAGCTTCCACGCAAACTGGGCGTAAGCGTTTAGCGATAGGGCGGGATCAATGCGCAAAAATGCACAATTGATCCCGCTTTGTGCAGGAAACTTTGCCGATTTTGCGAGATTGTTGCTCATATAGAAATTCAATTTCGTCGAATTAGTGGTTTTCCCTAGGTGATCGACTGACTAGACTGGAATTAATCGCTGCGGCACTTCGCACGTGGCGAACCAGTAACGGAGGTTGATCATGAAGTCATTCGTGTATGCAATGGTTGCCGCTTCCGCTTTGGCTGCACCGCTCGCGTCGTACGCTCAAACGTCCACCAACGGCCCGGTCACGCGCGAAGAAGTGCGCCAGGATCTGATCAATGTGGAGCAGGCAGGCTATAACCCTGCCGCGCGCAGTCCGTACTATCCGGACGACATTCAAGCGGCCGAGCAGCGCGTCCATGCGCAGGAAGGCTACGGCGGCGTGGCGGCCGGCACCTCGCAGTCGGGTGGCCCCGCGGTAGTGCGGCCGATGGGTACCGATAGCGCGCAGCCCGAGTCCACGTATTTCGGCCACTAAGAGCGCTCGACGGCGGAACGCGATCGCGCCCTCTGTGTCAGACAGGGGCGATCGGTCGAAAGATGAGACTGGCTCGCTGCTCCCGCAAGGAGCGCGAGCCAGTTTTGTTTTGTCTTTCGGCGTGAGCATGTACGATGTTCGGCAAGTACGATCGTGGAATACGATAAACGTCCGCCCGTCGGCGCAAGTGCTTTGCTAGGCGCCGGCGGAACGTGTTCGAAGAGCAACATTGCATCGATCGAGGGCCGAGGTGAAGACAGTGAGCATTCCAGGACGACAGCGCCTTGCATGGGCGCGCGCTGCGTTGGCGCTGACCGGCGCAACGATTTTGGCCGGTTGTGCGACGGGCGATTGGTTGCAATCGCCATTCGGATCGCAGCCCCCGTCCCAGAGCGTGCAAAGCACGCGCGTCCCCGCGGGTTTTTATCGCGTCAATCCGGGCGATACGCTGCCCGGTATCGCCAGCGCATTCGGTCAAAACCCCGATCAAGTGGCGCAATGGAACAACATGCCGCGCACGGCCATGCTGACGCCGGGGCAAGTCGTGCGCGTGGCGCCGCCGCCGGGCCTAGCCTCCGGTGCGAATGGAAACGGGAACGACGCGATCGCTGTCCACCCCGCTTGGCCCGCGTATGGGCAAGTCGTCCGGCTCACGGGCGATGCCGGAAACGTCAAAGGCATCCGTATCACCGGCCGGCCCGAGGAACCGGTGAAGGCGTCGGCGGACGGCAACGTCATCTATGTCGGTACCGGAATCGATCAATACAAATCGCTGGTCGTGGTCAAGCACGGCGGCGATGTGGTGACCGGCTACGCCATCAACGGCGACGTGTACGTCAAGGAAGGCGACACGGTCAAGCAAGGGCAACTCCTTGCGCAGATGGGTGCCGATACCAACGGGCGCGGTACCGTCGAATTCGAAATCCGCCGCGCCGGCAAGCCCGTCGATCCCTTGGCATTTCTGCCGCGCTGACCGGCTCATATCTTTCTCAACCTCCGGCGGGCACCCGCCGTGCTGGCGCCCTAACAGAGCGACGCCAGCACGATGGAGAGCCGTTTCACATTCGCGTGGAATGCCTCGAGCGTATCGCGCTGTGCGGAACCGCTCGCGTGAGGTTGTGTCGATAGTTCGGCGTGCGCCTTCAATTCGTCGGCGATGGCGCATCGCGTCTCGGTTGGGAGCGCACGGATAATCGAGAGGCTCAGCAGTTCTTGTGCGTGAAGCATGCCGATGACCGAATGGATGTTCGCTTGGGTGGTCATATCGATCTCCGATGAACGCTGGCGGTGTTTGCATACTAGGCCGCCGCGCGTCGCGGTGCCAACGCCATGCGCGAGCAGGCGCGCCGAGCGAAGCGCTCGAGCCCGGCTTCGCGTCGGCTCGAAATGGCGTAACCTGAATGTTCCCGCGGTAGGCGTCTGGGGCCGTTCGCCAGCAAGGCGCATGCCGCTCGTTGTCCGAGGAGGAATTCGATGACAGCCGTCGATCTGGAATTCGACCAGCTCAACAGTACCGTCGACGCGCTTAGGCGCTCCATCTCCAACCGGCTGATGTACGGCGTGGGAAAAGACGCCGTCGCGGCCAGGCCGCAAGATTGGCTCAACGCCGCGGCCCTCGCCGTGCGCGACCGGCTGGTCGCCCGCTGGATGACCACTACGCGGCAACAGTACGAACAAGACGTCAAACGCGTTTACTACTTGTCGATGGAGTTTCTCATCGGCCGCACGTTCACGAACGCACTGCTTGCGCTCGGTATCTACGATCAGATGAAGGAAGCATTGGCGAGTCTCGGCGTGGACATGGAGGCCGTGATCGATCTCGAGCCCGATGCGGCGCTCGGCAACGGAGGCCTCGGCCGGCTGGCCGCGTGTTTTCTCGATTCGATGGCGACGCTTGCCATCCCGGGTTTCGGCTACGGGATTCGATACGACTACGGCATGTTCCGCCAGCAAATCGTCGACGGCGAGCAGGTCGAGACGCCCGACTATTGGTTGCGCGCCGGCAACCCGTGGGAGTTTCCTCGTCCCGAGGTGCAGTACATCGTGCATTTCGGCGGGCGCACGATCGTGCGCGATGGCCACACGGAATGGATCGACACCGAGCACGTCAACGCGATGGCGTTCGACACGGTCATACCCGGCTTCGGTACGAGCGCGACCAATACGTTGCGGCTCTGGTCCGCGAGGGCTACCGAGGAACTCGATCTGTCGGCTTTCAATCAAGGCGACTATCGCCGCGCGGTCGAAGCGAAGGAGCATTCGGAGAACGTATCGCGGCTGCTTTATCCCGACGATTCGACGCCAGCGGGCCGGGAATTGCGGCTGCGTCAGGAGTACTTTTTCGTCTCGGCGACGATGCAGGATTTGATTCGCCGGTATCAGCGCACGCATAGCACCTTCGGACGTTTCTCGGAGAAAGTCGCGATTCACTTGAACGACACGCACCCGGTGCTCGCGATTCCCGAGCTGATGCGCCTGCTCGTGGATATCCATCATGTGCCGTGGGATCGCGCTTGGAAGATGGTGCATCAGGTGTTTTCGTATACGAATCACACGCTGATGCCCGAAGCCCTCGAAACATGGGACGTCGACATGCTCGCGCGCTTGCTGCCGCGGCACCTCGAAATCATCTTCGAGATCAACGCCGGCTTTTTGAAAGAGGCAAGCGAGCACTTCGGACACGATATCGACGTGATCCGCCGCGTGTCGCTCGTCGACGAATTCGGCCAGCGGCGCGTGCGCATGGCGCACCTCGCGATCGTTGCGAGCCAGAAGGTCAACGGCGTTTCGCAGTTGCATTCGCAGTTGATGGAGCGTGAATTCTTCAGCGAATTCGCGCGGTTTTTCCCCGAGCGCTTCACGAACGTGACGAACGGCATCACGCCCAGACGCTGGCTGTCTCAGGCGAACCAACCTCTGTCGAAGCTTATCGACTCGCATATCGGCACTGGCTGGCGCACGAATTTGTTCGAACTGTCGAAGCTGCGCGAGTTCAAGGAGGACGCGGCGTTCACGTCGGAGTTTCGCGCGGCGAAGCGGCGCAATAAGATCGGGCTCGCACAGCGCTTGTTGCACGAGACCGGCTGCACGGTGCATCCTGATGCGCTATTCGATTTGCAGGTGAAGCGGATTCACGAGTACAAGCGGCAACTGCTGAACGTGCTGCATGTGATCGTCCGGTACAACCGCATTCGCGCCCGGCCCGGCGACGATTGGGTGCCGCGTGTCGTCATGTTCGCCGGCAAGGCCGCGTCCGCATACAAGATGGCGAAGACGATCATCAAGCTGATCGGGGACGTGAGCGAGAAGATCAATCGCGATCCCATCGTCGGCGATCGGTTGAAGGTCGTGTTCGTGCCCAATTACGGCGTGAGCGTGGCGGAGCTGATGATTCCGGCCGCTGACTTATCCGAGCAAATATCGATGGCGGGCACCGAGGCTTCGGGCACCGGAAACATGAAGCTTGCGCTCAACGGTGCCTTGACAATCGGCACGATGGACGGCGCGAACATCGAAATCTGCGAAGCCGTGGGGCGCGAGAACATGTTCATCTTCGGTCATACGGCCGATGGCGTGAGCGCGTTGCGCGCATCCGGTTACCGGCCCCGGGAGATATACGAGCGCGATCCGGAATTGCGACAGGCGCTCGATCAAATCCGATCGGGGTACTTTTCCGACGGAGACCCCCATCGGTTCTCCGACATCTTCCATACCTTGGTGGATTGGGGCGATCACTACATGGTGCTCGCCGATTTCGCGGCGTTCGCCGCGGCTCAAGATGCCGTCGATGCGCGCTTCCGCGATCCGCGTGCATGGACATCGAGCGCGATAGAAAACGTGGCCGGCATGGGACGTTTTTCTTCCGATCGCACCATCGACGAGTATGCGCAAAAGATTTGGCGCGTGAAGCGGTTGTCGTTCGATTGAGCGAGCGGACCCCGCGGCTCGGATGACCGGGCGGCGGGTCTCGCGGTTACTGCGCCGCGGTGTCGCGAATCGATGCGAGCGCGTTTTGCAGCGCTTGCTGCACGCGTTCGACGAAGTCGGGATCGGGGCTGGAGAGCGCTTCCCGATCGCCGCCTTGAGTGGCGACCATGAGCCGGTGTTTGATGTCTTGCGTGGTCCAGGCGAGGATGCCGACGACGATCATCATCGCGCCGAGCGTGAGCGCGGCGCCCGAGGACACGATAGCTCCCGCGACGGCGGCGGCTGCACCCGCGAGCGAAAGTGTGAGCGGCAGGACCTTATTCTTTTGAATCGTCTCGACGCGTGTGCTTTGAATCTCTCGCAACGAAAAGATTTGGCCGCCCGCGCTCAGCCCGTTGCGCGTGATCATGACGCCACGCTCGTTGAAGTTGTTATCCATCGAGAAACGTTGGAACGGAGGTGATTGGCCCGCCAGCCTAGCAGATATCGGCGCAACGCGTCATTGGACACGGCGCCGCACCCGTTTTAGCCTTCAGTTCAGCAGAGTTCGTCGCAGTACATGCGACCCGGAACGTGCGAAGCGACGAGCCGAGCGATATCCGTATCCGTGTATTCGGCCGGTACGACGCATCGATTCGACGGGGAATCTTTGTGCATCGTCCATTCGACGAGCCGGTAAGTGCGCCCCCAGGGGCGTTGCACGGGCATCGACACGCGGCAGCTTTGGACCGGTAGTGCGTGCTCGCGTTTGAGCATCGTGCGCAGATGCTTGTACACCGAATCTTCGATCATCGCCGTTTCCCTTTACGGCGCCGCACGGGCCGTGCGGCCGCCACGCGTAGGACTATAAAAAAACGCCGCCGATGCTCCGGCGGCTCAACAGGGGTGGTATGGGATGCATAGTCGCAGCCGAGAATTAAGCGAGCCTTAAAGGGAGCGGGTGTTTCTCGCGTGCGAGAAAGGCATCGGGGAACGAAAGCTTGGATAACTGGCTGATAGATAAGGATTTCCTATGCTATTGCGTCCCCGCGTGTAATACCTCGTCACACTTTCAATGGGTAATGCGCCGGGTCAGTCCGGCTTCGGCCGTGCTCTGCCATGTCGAGTCGCGCGAGTGCCCATTCGCGCGTGGACTTCATCGAAAATCATCTCGGCGAATTCGACGGCGGGCGCCATGTCCTCGTCGACGAGCATGACGAACTCGACGTCGGGTAGTTCAGGTAGACCCTCCGCCGCACCGAGTTCCCGCAGCTCGTCGTCGATCATGCAGCGTGGCAGGGGGGCGATCGCGATACCGGCTCGAGCGAACGTATGGACGCCCGTGGCACTCGGGCTCTCGCAGGCGACGCGATACGGCATACCCGCAAGGGTCAGCGCTTTGACGGCTGCCTCGCGAAACGGACACGGATCGGGAAAGCACGCGAGCGGTACATCGCCTTCGGGAAGCGGCTCATGTCGCGCAAACGCCCAAGCGAGCGGCTCTCGCCACAAGGTCACGCCATGGTTCAACGGAGCGCATCGGCTACCGATCACTAGATCGAAATCGCCGTTTGCGTGCCGTCGAAATAAATGGTCCCCAATGTCGACGGTCAAGTCCAGCAGCAAACCGCGGCGCGCGACGCTGAAGCGGCGTATCGCGTCGGCAAGCCATCCGCCCGCAAAATCCTCCGACACGCCGATGCGCAGCTTCCCGCTATAGGTATCGCCGGTTCCTAACCGGCTTCTCGCTTCCTCGCTCAGATTGAGCATGGCGCGTGCATAGCCGAGGAGCATGTCGCCATGGTCGGTCAGCGCGACGTTACGCGTGTTGCGCACGAGCAGAGCGCATCCGACCTGTTCTTCGAGACGCACTACCTGAGCACTGACCGCGGATTGACTCAAGTGCAGCCTGCGGCCCGCCGCGGTGAAGCTACGCGTGTCGGCGACGGCGATGAACGTATGAAGGAGCGCGGTATCGAGAGGGCGGCTCATTAATCACCAAACGAGGTTAATAAGAACGAATAATATCGTTTCTAAATTATAGGCCGTCTCGATACTCTGCGAAGCACGGCGAGCGACCGTGCACTGTGCCTGTCGCCGTCCCCCTCGAAAAAGGATCGGTGCCATGACTCAAGTGCTCTATATCGAAGGTTCGCCCAATAAGGCGTACTCGGCGTCCATCGACGTGTGCAGCGCGTTTCTCGATGCGTACCGATCGGCGAACCCTGGTCATGTGATCCGGAAGTTCGACGTCTGGGATGAGGGGCTACCCGAGTTCGGCGAGGACGCTCTGGCGGCGAAGTACGCGGGCCTCAACGGCACGGCGTTGACCCCGGAGCAGGCGGGCGCGTGGCGACGGATCGAGGAACTCGCGGCGCCGTTTCACGAAGCGGACAAGCTGCTGTTCGGGGTGCCGTTGTGGAACTTCAGCATCCCGTACAAGCTGAAACAACTGATTGACTTGATCTCGCAGAAGGATGTGCTTTTCTCGTTCGATAGTTCGGGCTTTGCCGGTTTGTTGCGCGGGAAGAAAGCGGCGGTTGTTTATGCCCGGGGTCTTAGCTACTCGTCGCCGGGTTCGCTGACGCCGGCCAGTGAGTTCGATTTGCAACGTCCTTATATGGAAACTTGGCTCAAGTTCGTGGGGGTGGAGGATGTTGCCGGGATCGTCGTCGAGCGCACGTTGTTCGGTGCCGACGGCAAGGTCGATCGAAGCCGGGCGATCGAGGAGGCGCGGGCGATCGCTCGGGCGTTTTGAGAGGGATGGGTGCCAATTGGTCGGTGCGCTCACCCTGGAGCCGCGCGATCGACCGAAAGAATATGAACCCCAATATCGTTCTGACTTTGCGTAACCCGGACGCGGGTCGATCTGCTCCAATATTCAAGCGGGTACGGATCGCAATAGCGAATAGCACGACCGACTAACGGGTCATCGAAGACGACGTACCTGTGGCACCCTTTTTCCTGGGTTGTCGCGGTTAAACTCAATGGGGCGTCGAACGTTGTCAGTACGCCCGGCGTCACGCTCACCTCGAGCCGTTGGACGGAATGAGCGACGATTGCTCCGCCACCGAGAATCAACAGCAGGGCTATTGCCACCTCCGCCAGCACGATTCCTGCGCCCCTTCGCACGCCTGCTTTCGCAAATGCCGCCCATCTCACGGCGGCCGCCCCTCCAACGGATAGCGCGAGGATTGCCACCGACACCTTGGCCCATACCGCGGGCTTTGCTTGCGCGGTGAGGTAGATATTTTGGCCGGTAGATGCAACGGATATGAGCAATGCGATGAACGCAAACACAGACAGATAATGGCTCCAACTAATAGCGAGCTTCGTTTCGCGAGCATCGAACGGGTCGGCCGTTCCCGGGACGCGATGTTGGCACCACTGGTTGATTTGCGCCGACATTCCGATCGTCTGGCCCTCCGTCGTGTCACCCGGCAACCGTACTGTTGCTTGGCCGTATCGAAGGTCAATCCACCAACGGTGGGCAGATCTTGGACCGCCCGTTTTCACCACGAGCGCAGTCATTACCCCAGGGAATTTCCATCTGCCAATACCCTCGTGGACGGCACCATCCGTCCGTATGGATACGGTCGACTTGAGGCTGCCGCTCCATAAGAAGAACGCGATCAGTCCCGCATCGCCTAGCAGGCAAATTGGAATGACAACCCAGTTGTTGTTCGAGAAGATCGACGCGTGAGTGGTTTGCCAAAGATAGTGGTTCGCGGCCAAAATCGCTGCACCTATCAACAGAAGCAATGCGAGCTCAACGCGATCCGCAGTCGGATAGGCGATGTGCAGGGCGTCCGCGCTCTCGGAAAATCGGGTGGTCCTGGGGTTTGATTGCATCAGTCATTCTTTTAATGATGTCGTAGCGCGCTCAAATGCTCGAGGCTCAACGTCCGAGACAGCGTCTCGGCCTTGGTAGGTACGACTTTCGGAGGCAATTCCCGAGACACCGTCTCGGAAATCTGGTCTAGCGGGTACGCCCGATAGGCCATTGTATCAACGTGCTGAAGAACAGACTGTCGCTCAGATGGAATCATCGTATTGCAAGGCTGATTGTCGCGATTTTCGGCTATACGGCAGGCCGACGTACTACCGAGCCGAGGCCGCAACCGGCCGTCAGCCCCCGGTTCCGTGACTTTTTGAATGCGCGCCGAGCAACGCCCGGTGGCGTGCTTCGGTTTCGTCATCGGCGGGGAACATGCATTCCAGACGTAGTTCCTGTGCCACGACGCTGCGCGGCGCACCGACGGTTGTAACCATCGAGAAATATCGAAGCACCCCCCCCTCGCTGATGAAATCCAACGGAATGACAGGCATCGTAGGCGCAGCGGGCGGCGCATGATGTGTCTTCCAGTCACGCGGCACGTCTGGGTAGGCAAGCAGTTCGTCGAGCAGACGCCTAGTGCCTGCGTCGATCACGTTGCCGACCGATTCCCGATACACGCGTTGTAGCAAGCTTCGCGAAACAGCATCCCAATCGGCCACGAACGGACGCATCCCCTGCGGATCGAAGATCAAATGAAGGATGTTGCGCGGACCCGTGCGCGCGGCCATATCGATGAAAGAGCTGAAAAAGCGCGGCGCCGCGTCGTTGGTCATCAGAACATTCCAGTGACGATCCATCACGATCGCGGGAAAGGGCTCATGCTGTCGAACGACCCGTTCGAGTGCGCCGATGACGGTATGCATCTCCTGTGCATTCCATGGCGCCTCTGAATACACGGGCGCGTAGCCGGCAGCGAGCAACAGGACATTGCGCTCGCGCAACGGTACATCGAGCGTCTGTGCAAGTGTCAACAGCGTGTCCCGTCCGGGCACGCTGCGCCCGCTTTCGATGAAACTGATCTGACGCTGCGAGATGCCGGCCTCGAGCGACAGATCGAGCTGACTCACGCCACGCACGTCCCGCCAATAGCGCAACAGCTCACCGAGTTCGCCTGTTGGCGCTTTCGGATCGGGACGAGTGACGTTCATCGATTTCCCCAACGGTGTGTGGATGAATAAGCATGGATCAGGCCGCGGGCACGGGCGCACGCCACGCGACGTCCTCGAACTGCGCTTCGAGCGGCGGGTGCGTTACGCTGCTCGCGTAATTCGTGATCGTCGATGCGGCTACCACTGCGATCACCTCGAGTATCTGCTCCAGGCTGAAGCCCGCTTCTAGAAAGCGCTTCCGGTCGCCTTCGGCCACGCGGCCCCGCTTCTCGATCAGAGTGCGAGCCAATGCCGATAACGCGGCCAGTGCGGGGTCGTCCGGCAAGGCACCGTGCCGGATCGCGTCGACATCGGCGGGCCGCACACCTTCCTTCAATGCAAGCGCCGTGTGAAACGCGACCGGCCATTCGCTTGCATTCGTCACTGCGTTCGTCAGCAACAGCGTTTGAATCTGCGCCTCGGTGAGACTGCTCGCATGGACGCGCTCGAACAGGCCGATGAAACCGTTGATCAGCGCCGGCGATACGGCCATCGTTGCGGCGATGTTCGGGATCAGGCCGAACGCCTGCTGCAGTTGCCGAAGCACGGGCTTCGATCCCTCGGGAGCCGATTCGATCGTATGGAGAGGATAGCTGGACATGGTAGCTCCTTGGCGGTGAGCGCGGCCGGAATGGGCGCGCAATGTCCGAAGCGTAAAAGCGGCCGTTCATTGCGCCAATTACATCGCATGTAATAGGACCCGCATCACGGTGTGAACCGACCGGCAGGTCGCGGAGCAAGCCATCAGCGACCGCGCGCCACCCTGGCCTTGGTCTTCCCACTCTTCGCGAGGAGATGACGATGGCCAAGAAGCTCGACGAGCCGCGCCTCGCACGCGGCAAGCGAGTACCCGCGCCGCTGCGAAATCATGAACGTGAGGGGGCGCATGTGCCAGGCACGCCGTTGGAGTTCGACGAGTGTTCCGTCCGCCAGATCTTGCGCAACCATATGACGCGGCATGTGCCCCCAGCACAAACTTCCCCTGAGCAGATCGTGCTTCGCACCCAGGTCGTTCACCCACCACTGGCGTTCACTGGCCACCCCTTGTTGCGTCTTTTCCGCATCGGGCTGGTTGTCGGTCACGACAAGCTGGATGTGGCGCCCGAATTCCTCCCGCGCGATCGGCCCCGTCATGGCGGCCAGCGGGTGCGCCGGCCCACAGACGGTCACCATCTGCGCGTCGCACAGATGCTCCCTTTCTATGGTGCCGGGGCTCAGCTCGGGTACGTCCGTGATCGTTACCGCCAATGCGCAGGTGCCTTCGAGAACCAACCGCTCGCCGCCCTGCATGGTCGTCATGCGCAGATTGATCGCGACCGTTGGAAAGTCCGCCTGCACGGTGCGCAGGCAATCGATGAGGTGCGCGCGCGGGAAGTAGGTATCCACTGCAACCGAGACCTGTGGGACCCCGGCCTGGGCGATCGCAATCGCACGCATCTTCATTTCCTCGGTGCGCGAGATCACCCCGCGAGCATCAGGTAGGAGACCGCGGCCAGCGGCCGTCAGCGTCGCTTTGCGCGTATTGCGCTCGAACAGCACCACATCGAAGGCACTCTCGAGCGCGCTGATCGCATGACTGATCGCCGATTGTGCGCGCCTCAATTGCCGTGCGGCTCCGGAAAAGCTGCCCTGGTCGCATACGGCAACGAACGCGCGAAGTTGATTGATGGTGACGTTGTCCAACATAGCTATCTAGAAAGTAGATGGTATTTATCGATATTCAGTCAATTGGCTTCATGAATCAAGAGTCCCACAATCGGGCTTCTCGCTTTCGTTTCGAAGGATGCATGACATGAATAGACTCAATGGAAAGACCGCGGTGATCACCGGCGGCGCCACGGGCATCGGCCGCGCGGCGGCAAAGCGCTTTATCGAGGAGGGGGCTTTCGTCTTCATCTTCGGCCGCCGGCAGGAAGCACTCGACGCCGCCTTAGCCGACCTCGGGCCCCATGCGCGGGCAGTGAGGGGCTCGGTCTCCGATCCGGCCGACCTCGATCGGCTTTACGCGGCGGTGAAGGCCGAGCGCGAGACCCTCGACATCGTCTTCGCCAATGCGGGCACTGGCAGCCCGCTAGCACTCGGCCAGATCACCGGCGAGCACATCGACGAGACCTTCGACACCAATGTGAAGGGGACGATCTTGACGGTCCAGAAGGCGTTGCCGCTGATGGGCTCGGGCGGTTCGATCATCCTGACGGGATCGAGCGCCGGTACCACGGGAGCGCCCGGATTCACGGTCTACAGCGCGAGCAAGGCAGCGGTGCGCAACCTTGCCCGGACTTGGGCGCAAGACCTGAAGGGCACCGGTATCCGGGTGAACGTGCTGTCGCCCGGGGCGACAGCGACCGAACTCGCGAAGGAGGCGCTGGGCGAAGAGGGGCAGAAGGCCTACGGTGCGATGACGCCGCTCCAGCGTATGGCCGATCCGGCGGAGATCGGCGCGGTCGCCGCTTTCCTTGCGTCGTCGGACAGCAGTTTCATGACCGCCAGCGAGGTCGCCGTCGATGGTGGCTTGGCACAACTCTGACCGAGAAACGGAGGAAATACCTATGAGTTACGCAATCGTCGGCTTCGGCAAGATCGGCCACGCACTGGCCAAGGCGTTCGCCCGCAAGGGCATCGAAGTATCCGTTGCAACCACGCGCGACCCTGCAAGCTTTGCGTTCGATGCCGCAGCGATCGGACCTACGATCATTCCCACAACCCTGGCGGAAGCGGTCAAGGCGGACATCGTCTTTTTGGCGGTCCGTTTCGAGTCGTACCCGGAGGTCTCGAAGGCGCTGCCTAGCTGGAACGGAAAGACCATCGTCGACGTCATGAACACGTTCGCCACACCTGAGGAACTGGACGGTCTGCCGTCCTCGGCTTTCGTCGCGGAGGCGTTCGCCGGAGCCAGGCTGGTGAAAGGATTCAATCATCTCGCTGCGGGCGTTCTCGGCCAAGACCCGGCCGTGCAAGGTGGCAGGAGAGTCGTGTTCCTCGCAAGCGACGACGACGGCGCCGTGGCGGAAATTGGCGAGCTTGCGGAAAAACTTGGTTTCGCGCCAATCGAACTCGGCGGGCTTGCGGAGGGTGGATTGCTCGTGCACGCGCGCGGAAATAACTGGGGAGAACTGATTTTCAAGGACTTGGTCACTTTCGACTGATAGCCGACGGCTGCGGCGTCGAACGTCTTCGTGAGTGGGTATGAAATATAATACGACGGTGTGTATTTGTATGATATTGAATACGAAAGCTGGGCGTCATCATGGGGGAGGAGTATAATTTTTAATAACTCCACGCTGCAAAGTATGAAATGTCATTCGTACAACAAGTCAGGGCCCTTCTTTCGCGTCGCGGGATGTCCGTCACCGAATTGGGCGACCTGATTGGCATCGCTCGCCCCAATGTGTCCGCGACGTTGGCTGGCAGGCACGACGCCCGGAGCAATACACTCGACGCGCTCGCAGCAGGTTTGAACGCGCAATGGGTGCTCGTGCCGAACGAGCACCTCGCAGCTGTCCGGCAGGTCTTGGCGGGGAAGGGGACTGGGCCTGATCTCGAGGCACCGAGCGCGGCGGAGATGTTCGTCAAGGCGCGCCAATGACCGATGCAATCCACCCGCGCTACCTGGAGGTGCTGCTTTACGGCAAGGTCTGTGGCTACCTCTGCGAACTTGCCGGAAACTGCCGCTTCGTGCCGTCGGAGTCGTTCAAAGCCGCCAATGGCTCGCCGACGCTCACCTTGTCGATGGCCATCCCGGGCGCCCCGGCGATCGCGGCCGACATTTTTTCAAACGCTTTCCACCCGGCGCTCTACAACACGGGCGGTAAGCTTCCGCCATTCTTTGCGGGGCTCCTCCCGGAGAGCGATCTACGCAAGCGGCTTGAAGCGACTCGGCACAATCCGGAAGATCGAGACGACTTCGGCGTACTAGCTGCCGCCGGTGAAGATCTGCCCGGCGCGGTTGTCGTTCAGCCTCCCGCGGACGCGCACGCCATTCCGGAGTACGCGCGAACGTTTGGTGCTACCGGCGGTGCCGACAATCTCGAAATTGGCGTAACGGAAGGGGCCGCCGAGGGCGCAGCCTCCATCTCCGGCGTGCAGAACAAGCTCGCGCTTTCGACGGTGAACAAGGGCAAGCGGTACACGATGCCGGGACACGGGAAGCTTTCCGATGTCATCGCCAAGCTTCCCGCCAAAAACGACGACTCGCAGATCTTCAACGAGTACGTCGCGATGCAGCTTGCCAAAGCGGCCGGTATCAACGTCGCGTCGTGCGAGCCGATGAATCTCTCGGTTATCGAAATCGACGGTCTTCAAGCCATGGCAGGCACGGCAACGTCGTTTCTCGCAGTCGAGCGCTACGACCGGCAGGGTAACGAGCGCATCCACGTGGAAGATGCTTGCCAGATGCTGGGGCGCATGCCGACGGCCAAGTATGCGAAAGAGGAGCAGTTTCGTTTGTTGCTGAGTTTGCTGGGCGCACTGAGTCCGCGGGGCGTGAGGGACGTCCGTGAGTTCTTCATGCGGCAAGCGGTCAACACGCTTATCGGCAACAGCGATGCGCATCTCAAGAATTTCTCCGTCGTCTACGCGGACAAGGTGCATCCGTTGCTAACCCCGGCATACGACATTGTTTGCGTCGCCGCGTTGCCGGGGTTCTCCACATACGGCATGAACGTCGCCATCGATCGGATGCAGCGCGCGCAGACACTCGATACCTTCGCGGAACTGGCTAAATCCGCAGGCATTGCTCAACGTATCGCTACGGCCGCGGTGAAAGCAGCGGTATCCGCTGCGCACGATACGTGGCCGAAGCTGCTCGACGAGCTTCCCACACCGCGCGGCATGAAGGAAGTGATCCTCGACCGCCTGAACACTTTGCCGTTGGCGACACGCTGAACCGGTCGCAGCGCTAGATAACGGCGCCCGGCTGGAAGCCCGCGTCGATCTCGACTTGCGACAGGTGAGCGACCGTGTTGACGAGCGTCTTGCCCGCCACCGCCATTGCGATCGCTACCGCGGCACGACGGTCGAACCCCGCCGCCTTCAACGTGTTGACGTCGCTATCCGACACCTGCGTACGCTTCGATGCAATGGCGATCGCGAACTGACGCACTGCTTCGAGCTTCGGATCGGCGAGCACGCTACCGCTGCGCAGCGCATCGACGACGTCTGCCGATGCGCCGAGCTTGCCGGCGAGCGTCGCATGAACGGCCACGCCATAGTCGGCGGCATTCGCGCGGCTCGCAGCGGCCATCGCAACTTGCTGGGCCACCGCATCGAGCGAGGTCGTGCCGAGCGAATGGAGCCAGACCAGGTATGCGGAGAGCACCGGCGGCTCGACCGCAAGCGCATGGCCGAGATTGGGCACGAAACCGAACAGGCCGCGCATGGCATCGAACAGCGGCTTGGTTCCATCCGACTCCGGCACGTCATTCAATGCGCCGAACAACGCCGGCCCTTGTGCAACGTCCAGCGTCCGCGCGAAGAATGCCCGGACGATGCCGGCTACTTCGTCCAGATGCGATTCGAGCGGGAAGTGCCCCCCATCGACGAAACGCACCTCGGCATCGGGGATGTCGCGCCGGAACGCTTCGGCCCCTGCGGGCAGGAAGAACGGATCGTTCTTGCCCCACACGGCGAGGGTCGGCGGACGATGCGCGCGGAAATATTCATGGAACCGCGGATAGGCCGCGACGTTCGTCTTGTAGTCGCCGAACAGATCGAGCTGGATTTCGTCGTTGCCCGCGCGATCGAGAAAATGCTGGTCGAGCGTGTAGCTCTCAGGCGCGATATGCGACGTATCGGCCTCGCCGTGTTCGTACTGGAACCGTGTTGTCCCCGCCGCGAGGAGGCTGCGTAGCTGCGCTCGGTTCGCATCGGACGGGTCCTGCCAATAGGCACGTATCGGGTTCCACCCTTCGCTCAGCCCTTCCTCATAGGCGTTCCCGTTCTGCGAGACGAGCGCGGACACGCGGTCCGGGCGGGACGCCGCGAGGCGAAAGCCTACCGGCGCGCCGTAATCGAACACGTACAGCGCATAGCGCGTCAGGCCGATCGTATCGGTGAAGCTTTCGATTACCTCGGCAAGGTGGTCGAAGGTATAGCCGAATGTCTTCGCGTCGGGCGCCTCGGAAAAGCCGAAACCGGGCAGATCCGGCGCGATCACGCGGTACTTGTCGGCCAGACGGTCGATCAGTCCGCGGTACTGATGGCTCGAAGTCGGGAAACCGTGCAGCAGCAACACGGCGGGTGCGTCCTTCTGTCCGGCTTCGCGGTAGAACAGGTTGACGGCCATGCCTGTGCGGCGGTCGGCGACGGAAACGGTTTGATACGTGGCGAGCGTGGACATCGAAATCTCCTGGGTCACGGAACGAGGCGTCGGCCAGAATCGACTGCATGAATTCATTGAACCGAACGATCGGTACAGTAAGACGTGAAGTTGTGTGTGTCAAGGATTGATTTATGGGTCAATGCAACTTACCCTTTCAATCTGTACCGAACGATCAGTTTTTTGGAAAGGCGAAAGACCTATGGCCACCGCTCTGGCATCGAAGGAAGAAATCATCGACCGGCTGTTCACCGTGTTCCGGGATCGCGGCTTCGAGGGGGCGTCGATTACCGATCTATCGAGCGCGACCGGCCTCGGAAAATCGAGCCTCTATCACCATTTCCCCGAAGGGAAGCAACAGATGGCCGAGGCGGTGATCGACCGGGCAACGGCGATGATCGACAGTGAAATCCTGAGCGCGGCACGGTCCGCCGGCACGTTGAAAACCCGTATCCGCAAAATCGTGGCCACGATGGACCAGCTTTATCTGGGTGGACGCACGCCCTGCGTGCTCGGTCAACTCGCGATGTCCGACATCGGCAAGGTGGCGAAGCAGGGTCTGCTCCAGGCGTTTTCGCACTGGATCGACGCTATCGAAGCATTGGCGCGCGAAAGTGGAATGTCGCCCGTACGGGCTCGGCATTTCGCGGAAGACTGGGTTGCGCGCCTGCAAGGGGCACTCATTCTGCAGGCTGCAAACGGGGATATCGGACCGTACAAACGAGCGATGGCCGCATTGACCGAACTCGCAAAGGACAGCAGCGATCGTATTTCCGAATAGAGCGGAACGGACGCCTATACGGGCGTCCGGTCCCTCTGGATTTTAGGCCGTTCAGTTCCATGTCTTCCGGCCTGCCATGCCCGCGCGCCGACTGCCTTTCGACGGTGGGATGGTCCTAAATGCGCCGCGCGAGCGCATCGGCCAGAAAATCGGTCGCACTGCGCACTCGGGTCGCCACGAAGCGTCGCTTAGGCCAGACGAGGCTGACCTCCCTAGGCTGTTGCATAAAATCGTCGAGCACCGTGACGATGTCCGGGTGCCGGAGTTCGCCCACCAGGGAAGCCCGGTGAAACATGCCGATGCCGACGCCGGCCTGTACGCCCGCAAGAATCGTTTCGACGCTATTGGACGACAGATTCCCGCGTACTCGCACGTTGAACGGGCCCTCCGGCCCGACGAACGGCCACTCCGTCATCTCGCCATAGACGAGGCAGTTGTGATCCGCGAGCTCGGCCGGAGTGCGGGGTACACCGTACTGCTCGAAGTAACGGCGCGATCCTGCGCACACGAGCGAGGTCGCGGCCACACGACGCACGACCGAATCGGGCTCTTCGATGGGGCTCACTCGAATCGCAAGATCGATTCTGTCTTCCACCATATCGCGCACGGCGTCGGATAGGACCATATCGATTCGCAAGCCGGGATATTGCGCCAGCAAGCCGGGAATGAGCGGCAGCACGTGTAGCCGACCGAACGTCGAGGGTGCCGCAATCCGAATGAGACCCGAAACGTCGAGCGTGGCGCTGGTGAGCTCGCTATCGGCCACCTGAATCTCGTCCACCAATGGCCGCGTGCGCTCGTAGTAAAGCTGCCCCTGACCGGTCAGCGTCACCTTGCGCGTACTGCGATGGAGCAGCGCCACACCGAGCCGTTTTTCCAGAGCATTGACGGCCTTACTGACCGCAGACTGCGACTCGCCGATCCTACGCGCGGCCGCGGAAAAGCCGCCCGCCTCGACGACGGCGATAAAGGCGTTCAATTCGTGAAACCGATCCATCGCGCGACTCCGGCTGCATGCACGCCGGAACTCATTCCAGCGTGGAATAGGTTTTATGAAAGTCGACGCAATTATCATTTGATCTCGCCGAAATTACCATTCTCCGCATGCTAACCCTGTGCCGGAGAAACCCATGCACGAAACAATCAAGTGGCCCGAGGCGATGAAACCGAGTCGTTCTCCGATCCATTTCACCAACGAGCTCGATGTCTCGGCTTCCGTCGAAACGATCTGGTCTTTGCTAACCGACTTCCAGTCCTGGCCGGCCTTCTATCCCGGTGTACAGCATGTGCAGCCGCTCGACGGCGGGGAGCGTTTCGGCCTTGGTACGAGGTTCGAGACGAACCTCGCCGGCCAGGATGTCTTCGCGTCCGTGCAGGAGTTCGAGCCGATGAGCCGCATCGCGTGGGGAGGATATCCGAAGGTCTCTCGAACATCCATGGCCTATCACGCCTGGATCATCACGCCCACGGCGAGCGGGTGCCATCTATGGACCGAGGAGACGATGCAGGGACCGCACTGGCTGGAGCTCGCGAAGCAGGCACCCGACGTGTTCTGGCTCACCCACGAAAAGCTGCTTAAGAATCTCGCCGAAGTCGCCATGGCACGCGAACGTTCCCATGTCGAACCCCACTGAAAAACGGAGATTCGATACATGATCGACAAAGTCATTTGGCCGGAACGCTATGACCCGCGTACATCGGCGATTTACGCGCTCAACGATATCGACGTGAAAGCGCCGCCGGAAGTGGTCTGGAAACTGCTCGTCGATGCGCAGCGCTGGTCGCGCTACTTCCCGGCCGAGGATCAGGTCCGAATCGCGTCCGGCGAGTCGGAACTCGCGCTCGGCACGCGCTACAGCCGTGTGACGGTCGGCTATCCGATGTCGCTCGTCGTCACGGAATGCGTGCCGAATCGCCGGCTGGCGTGGGCGACAACGGTCGATGGCGACGAAACCGGTTCGAGCGCATATCACGGTTGGGTGATCACGCCAACTCAAGATGGTTGTCATCTGCTGACCGAAGAGACGCAGCAAGGCCCGTTCTTCGTGGATCTGATTGGCAGCAAGCATCCCGGTGCGCTCTATCGCTACCACCAGGAATGGGTCGAATGCCTCGCACGAGCCGCCGAAGCGGAAGTAGCACGGAGATAAACTTTATGAAGATCGAACTCAATGGCCGCAAGGCCATCGTAACGGGCTCCACAGCCGGCATTGGCCGTGCGATCGCCGAAGGGCTGGCGCGCGCAGGCGCCGCGGTCGTAGTCAACGGCCGAACCCAAGAGAGGGTCGATGCCGCGCTGCATGAAATGCGCACGATCCTGCCGAACGCGGAACTGACCGGCGTCGCCGCGGATGTTGCAACATCGGAAGGCTGCGCGACCTTGTTCGCACAAGCGCCGGTGGCCGATATCCTCGTCAACAATGCGGGGACGGCGCGGCTGAACGACTTTTTCGCGCAGGACGATAGCGAATGGCTAGACCTCTTCCAACTCAACGTGATGAGCGGCGTTCGTACCGCCCGCTATTACGTGCCCAAGATGATCGAGCAGGGATGGGGGCGCGTGGTGTTTATCAGCAGCGAGTCGGGGCTGAACATCCCTAAAGAAATGATCGACTACGGCGTGACGAAGACCGCGATGCTCGCGGTGTCGCGAGGGCTAGCCGAGCGCGTTGCCGGCACGGGCGTGACCGTCAATGCCGTGCTGCCCGGCCCGACCAATTCCGAAATCCTTTCGAACTGGATGAAAGCGACAGCGCAAGAGCAAGGCATCACGCAAGAACAGGCTGAACAACAGTTCCTGAAGAACGCACGGCCAACGTCGCTGATCAACCGCTTCGCCACGACGAACGAAGTTGCGAACATGGTCGTGTATGCATGCTCGGAGCAGGCGTCCGCCACGACGGGCGCAGCGCTGCGCGTCGATGGGGGAGTGGTGCGTTCGATTGCTTGAGAACACTGCCGGTGCGCTTCACGGATCCACCGTCAACGCTGCCATGGCCGACCAGTCGCGATCGCCCATGCCCGCGTCGACAGTTTCATTCATCCGGCCATGTACCACGGCGAGCATCGGCAGTGTTCGGCCAACCTGTTCGGCCGCTTCGGACGCGAGACGAAGATCCTTCAACCCAAGCGAGGCCTTGAAGCCGGGCTGATACTCGTTGTCGATGATGTTGCGGGAATAGGTTTGATAGGGTCGGCTGCCGAACAGCGTTCCCAGGATCAACTCGAAGAATCGCTCTCGCGAAAGCCCGTTCGTCTCGGTGAGGACGACCGCTTCCGCCATCGCTTCGATCGCCATCGTGATCATCATGTTGCAGGCAATTTTCGCGGCATAGGCCGTGGGCGGCTCCTCTCCCATGTCCCAAACGCGTTTGCTAATAACGTCCAGCGCAGGCTTGACCCGTTCGAGCGCGGCAGGCGCGCCGGCGGCAAGGACGTTGAGTTCGCCTTTGGCAGCGACATCGGGACGCCCCAGCACCGGCGCAGCCACATAAGCGACGCCCGCCGCGCGATGAAGCTCGACCAGCTCTCGCGCAAACGCTACGGAGATGGTCGATGCCACGACATGCACGAGGCCGGGCCGCGCTCGCGGCAGAAGATTCGTGTCCATCAGGACGCTGCGGATTGCGCCGTCGTCGGACAGCATCGTCAATGCCATGTCCGCCTGTAACGCTAGAACGGGCGCCTCAACCATGCGCACGCCATCGATATGTCCGCCTGAACGATTCCACCCTGTAACGGTATGCCCGGCAGCCACCAGATTGCGGGCCATTTCGCGGCCCATTGAACCTAAACCAATGATTCCGATTTCCATTCGACTCTCCTCGCAAAGGAGCGTGTTCACGATTGTCCTTGCACCGGGCCCAATTCCTCCGTGTCCTCTGTGTGTTCGATGAGCCAGTTCAACACCGGCGCTAGCGCATCATCGGAGTTCTTCTCGTAGATGAGCCCGTGACCATTTCCGAACACACCATGGTCGGGAAGATGCAACACTTCCGCGTTGCCGCCCGCCGCTTTGAGTTGCTCGATCGCGGGGCGGCTTGCTGCGGCGAAGGCCGACGCTTCCGCGGTAACCGCGACGATCGGTAAGCCGGCGAGAGCCGGTAACCGGTATTGGCCGGGCTTCGCCGAGCGCAGTTCTTCAGGCGTTGAGACCGGCGGTTCCCAGTTCATCGGCACGGCCGCGAGGCCCCAGGCGAGCGAGCCGATATTGGGGATGTTCGCAAACGGAGGACCCATCGGTTCGACTGCGACGATCGCCTTGACGAGCCCAGGCCGACGATCGGCTACGACCCAGCCGACGGGCCCCGACGCCGAGTGCGTCAAGAGAATTGCCGGACCTACTCTATCCAATAGCTTCGCAATCCGATCCGCCTCGATGTCTTGCGAAAAGGCGAGGTCTGCGGGCAGCGGACCATAGCCGGCGATGAACTCGTCCATGGCGGCTTCGTCGTTCCGTGCGAAGGGCCATTGCGTGTGCCGATCTTCGTATTCGCTCGGGAAGTAGATATGGCGGCCGTGTTCATACGAGAACGCCGGCCCCATCGGCCCCATCGTCTCGACGTGGAAGGGCGATCTTCCTTGTCCTGGACGGTCGGCAACGAGAACCGCATAGCCCGCTTCCACGAGGCGCTGCGCCCAGCCCGGCCGGCCATCCGGTGTGTCGAACCACTCGGTTCCCTGATAGCCGCCTCCGTGTAAAAGCACGATCGGCCATGGGCGAGTGACTTGCTCCGGCGCTTCCCATTCGACGAAGAGCGGGCCGCTTTGGTAGGTCGCGCCATTTCGTTCGACTCGATCGCCCGCAATCCACATATGCCCGCGTCGCACGGTGCGCGGGACAGCATTTTTCCAAAAGGCCAAGTTCATTCTCCAGTGTCGGAAGTAAGGTGTGAGGCGCGCCGTGTTACCTGCTGCAATGGCCCGCAGTCTCGCAAATTCATTTATGTTCGGCAATTGAATACAATGAACACTGTGCGTTCATTTTTGTGGGTCTGAATTTATGGAGTGGAGCGACGTCAAGATCTTCCTGGCAATAGCGCGCACGGGAACATTGGGCGCCGCTGCGCGTGCGTTACGCTTGAGCCATCCGACCATTGGCCGACGGCTTCGCGCGCTCGAAGAGGCGACGGGGCAAGTGCTTTTTCAGCGAACGGCGGAAGGTTTCGTCTTGACCGGGGAAGGCACCGCGATCTTGCCGCTCGCCGAGCAAATGGAGGACGGTGCGGTCGCCATGGAGCGGCGGCTGGCTGGCGAGCAGCAAGCGCTGGAAGGAACGCTCAGGGTGTCATCGGCCGATTGGTTCGGTGCGCATGTGCTGCCGCCGGTTATTGCCGAATACTCGCGCAAGTATCCGCATGTCGAGATCGAAGTCCTGACAGGAACGCGCTTGTTCAACCTGGCGCAGCGTGAAGCGGACGTCGCTTTCCGTATCGTCCCATTCGAAGGTCATGACATCGTACAAAGACGGTTGACCCGGATGCGCTACGGCGTTTACATAGCAAATTCGAGCGTCGATCCAATCGAAGGCGACGGCGCAGGGAGCCGCTTGATCGCGATGGATACGTCGACCGGTGCCTTTCCGGATATCGACTGGCTAAAAAATCGCTTTCCAAACGCAGGGGTCGGGTTGCGGTCGAACAACCGTAATGTCCATGCGCAGATGTGCGGCTCGGGGCTCGGCATTGCCGTGCTGCCACGACCTGTCGGCGATCAAAATCCTGCCATTCGGCGACTCGCGTTGAGCGAAGACCCACCGCACCGCGATATCTGGATGGGCTACCACCGCGATCTCAGGCGGCTACAACGTCTGCGCGCCTTCGTTGATCTCGTGATGAAGCATGTGGCCGATTAACGGCCCCGTGATGCACCTAAATCAGGCGTTTTATGCGTAAGAGCAATCCAACCGGCAAGAATCGATAGTGCCGCCACGACAAGGGGCGGCACTCCGTGTCCGTCTTCTCCGATGACGGGGCTGCCGAAGACCAGTGTGGCCGTTTGATCGACGAGCCGGCCGATCTCGGCTGTTCAACCCGTAGTGGCTTTGTGGGCCGCAGCAAAGACATCGCGAGCGGACGTCGTGCCCGCGACGTGCTCCGTACCCGCGACACCGACGTCCATCCAGCCCGCATTGACGGCATCGAACATCGCTTCGGCCGGTCCTGTCTGGCCCTTCGGTATGCCGAACTGTTCGAACGCGGCAGACCACCCATCCCGCGGCATGGCGAAGGCGTTGACGTCGCGCTGCAAGACTTCGCCTAGCTGGGCCGCGACTTCATCGGCGCTCACCATCGAGCCGAGCTCGACGACGCGATGCCCGGACCACGCCGGACCGGTCAGCAGCGTCGCCACCTCGGCGCCGATATCGTCGGTCGCGACCATGGTCGACTTCCGATCCGTCGGGTTGTAATACACCGGTAGCGTGCCACCCTGGGCAACGTGCAAGCCGTAAAGGAAGTTTTCGAAAAACCCGCCGGCTCGCACATAGGCGATCGGCAACGGCAGGCGCTGCAGTCCTTGCTCTAGGAGCGACAGGGCCGTGATCATTCCCAACCCTTCGGTTCGGTTCGCCCCCATCGACGACAGCACGGCCACCCGCGGCGGAGCTGCCCTGGTCAGGGCCTCGACATAGTTCTCGATCACGCTCTTCGCTTCTCTAAAATCAGGCGAGGGAGCCCAAACAGAAGGCAGCATGACGAATGCGCCTTCGACCCCTTCGAGCGCCTGCTCGACCGCGGTCACATCGTTCCAGTCGCCGTCGATCAGCTCCACACCTCGAGCCGCCCATTGCGTCGCCTTCTCGCGATTGCGGACCAGCGCACGTACTTTCTTGTCTTGCGCTAACAGATGCCGGGCCGTTGCGCCGCCTACGCGTCCAGTGATTCCCATTACCAAAAACATGTATTTCTCCTGAAATGAGTCGTGCCTTTGAACGCGGGCGGAAGCGGGGGGCGACAGCCGAGCGCGTTGAGGTTCGGTCTTTGCTTGAGGGCAGGTCTATCATAGAGACCTATGCCTCGCGCCGGAAGGAGGCAGTTTTTTGTTACCAGAAGACCGAAAGGGAACCTGAATGAGTACCGCCCAGAATGCGATCGAGCGATTCAAGGGATATCAACGTCAATTGGATGACGCCGAGCCAGCACACTGCGCGATTCGCGACGTGCTCGACCGCATAGGCGACAAATGGAGCATGCTCATGATCATGGAGCTCGCGACGCGATCGCAGCGCTTCAGTGAGCTTCATCGAGCCATCCCGGACATTTCCAAGCGCATGCTTACCCAGACACTTCGCGATCTGGAGCGCGACGGACTCATTACCCGACATGTTTTTCCCACCAGCCCGCCAAGCGTCGAGTATCGCTTGGCTCCGCTAGGCCAATCCTTGTTGGAACCGATGGCGGCCCTCATCGATTGGGCCGATCGTCGTTATCCCGACATCCACGCCGCGCGCGTCCGCTTTGACGGCGCATCCGGTGATGGTCCGCTCACCAGTCGAGAATGACTGCCATGAACGCTAACCCCCACCGTCCGGGTCAAAGAAAATCACCCACGTCCGGAAGTCTTCGCTGAAGCTTTCGAAGCGATGATCCGTATGAGCCGGTACGAAAAGAAAGTCGCCGGCTTTGAATTCGCACGTTTGGTTCTCTCTCCGAAATACCCCCGAGCCGGACGAGACGATGTACACCTCGTCGCGCGTATGCGGCGTTTGCGTATCGACACCGCGTGGCGCGAACAACTCGACGGAAACGTCCCCTCGCGCAAACACGGTGGCAAACGGCACGGGAAGCTCGGACAGCAAAGCGGATGTATCGGCCTCGGAAAGATGCAGTACGTCGCTCGGGATGGTCGTCATAGTCGATCCTGTTTTGACGTGGGCGTGTTACGCGTTTGCGGCGAGTAAGCTCGATGCAAGGTGTCCACATCATAGCGCCGGAGAGATCGTCGCCGTGGCCGCTTGTTGGGTTCGCTTATGCACAGGAACTCCTGCATATCCGCAGTCCGCATCCCTCGCCGTGGGAAATATCGCAAACCGACTACGGAAATCAGGTCTGCAGACCTGTACGCCATTGCCAATACTTAACGCGAATCGATCGGTTCATCGCATTCGGGGCCACCTGTTAGTGCCGGTATTGGGCCGAATCCGAGAGCCGTCTCCGCTCAATCCATTCGCAATTTTGAGGAATCGACGTGGCATACCTGGATCCGATCGGCGCGGTACGTGCGCTCCCTACCGATCTCAATACCTACTGGGACAGACCTCTACCGCCGGCCCCAGGCCCGTCCGGAATCAGCGGCGACATGAACACGGGCAATGCAAAGCTGGTTTGGGACGAGGATGGCGATGGCGAGAAGGCGACGGCGACGATCACCAACAACCAAAATCAGGTCGTCGGACAGGTGTGCGTCGATGACAAGACGAACGCGGTCTACGTGACCAAGTACGATCCGAGCACCGGCAAGCCCGAAGTCGATCTCGCGACAGGCAAGCCGGAAACATCGAGCTTCCATTACGATTCCGCAGGCAATCTCATCAACGACGGCAGCGTCACGTCCGAAGACCGCGCTCACATACCCCTCGATGACTTCGACGAAATTCACAATCATTTCGTCACGCTGCAAGACGGCACCGCGAACACGCTGCCGATCTCCGTCGATATCGCCCCCGATATCACGAGCCCATCGGGCCACTCGCTGACGGCAATGCTGACGATGCCTGCCAAGCCGAGTTCGAATCCCGACCACACGATCGATATGCTTTTCATCAAGGCAGGTGGGATAGAGCAGGACGGTTCGACTGCGGATCCCAAGCAATTGACCGCCCAATTCATGCCGGAGGCAGGCACCGACACGACCTACGTCTCGCCGATGCCGGAGTCGGCCCCGGCCGCCGCGCCAGCCACCGCGCCTTCCCATCCCTCGGACAAAGGATGGTTGCAGGATTTGACCTCTTGGACGTAACGCCGTAGGCGCAGGAAACAAACGGCAGCCCGCGGCCGGAACCGGCGCGGCCTGCCGCCGTCGTTCAAACTCGCAATTCGCCCCTCTGCTTTTCCCGGCGCCGCGCGTGCCCGTCTGCACATCCACTCCCTCGACGCAACGCAAAGCGCCCGCATAACGCGCCGGTCAGACGCATGCTGCCGCGCTTGCATGCCTACGTGCGTTCGCCTTTCGAATCAGCAAGTTAGCCTGTCCGCCCTCAGGTTACCCACAACCTTGCCAACAAAATCTGGGGATAACCCTCGCGCTACGACGAGCCGCCGATGGCGGTCCGCGCTCGGCCGCACCGACCGCCCGAGCCGCCCCTAGGGTAAACACAAATGCCCCCCGGCCGCCCCCGCATCTAGAATTTGATCAATTCATAGATAGCAAAAACGCTTGCTATAGATTAATTAAAGGCACGGAGACGCCATGGCGGTCGATTACCAAAAATTGCGGTTCGACTACGTTCGAGCCGCCGAGCACGACGCTCCCGCTCAGCCGGTGCATCCGGTGGTAGTGGTAGGGGCGGGGCCGATCGGCCTGTCTGCCGCGATCGACCTCGCGCAGCAGGGCGTCAGCGTGGTGCTGGTCGACAATGACGACACCCTCTCCACCGGTTCGCGAGCGATCTGCTTCGCCAAGCGCACCCTCGAGATCTTCGATCGCTTGGGTTGCGGGGACCGCATGGTCGAGAAGGGCGTGAGTTGGAACGTTGGGAAAGTCTTCTTCCAAGACGAGTTGATCTATACGTTCAACTTGCTGCCCGAAGCGGGGCACGCGAGGCCCGCATTTATCAATCTGCAGCAGTATTACGTCGAGGGCTACCTCGTCGATCGGGCGATGGCGCTCGAGAACATCGAGATTCGCTGGAAGAGCAACGTGATCGGAGTCGAACAACGCGACGATCATGTCGAGCTTCGAATTGAAACGCCCGACGGCACCTATCCGCTCAGGGCGCAGTACGTCGTCGCGGCCGACGGCGCGCGAAGCCCCATTCGCAACATGCTGGGCCTCGACAGCCATGGGCGCACGTTCAAGGACCGCTTCCTCATCGCCGACGTGAAAATGAAGGCGGCGTTCCCCACGGAACGCTGGTTCTGGTTCGATCCACCGTTCCACCGCAATCAGTCCGTGTTGCTTCACCGCCAACCCGACGACGTCTGGCGTATCGATTTCCAATTGGGCTGGGATGCCGACCCGGTCGCCGAGAAAGCGCCCGAGAAAGTGATTCCGCGCGTGAATGCGTTGCTCGGCGAAAACGTGGAATTCGAACTCGAGTGGGTCAGCGTCTATACGTTTTCGTGCGTGCGCATGGACTCGTTCCGTCATGGCCGCGTCTTGTTTGCCGGCGATAGCGCGCATGGCGTCTCGCCGTTCGGCGCGCGCGGTGCGAACAGCGGCGTTCAAGATACCGATAATCTCGCGTGGAAGCTGCGGCTCGTGCTGGACGGCGAAGCGCCGTCCGCGTTGCTCGATACCTACGCCTCGGAACGCGAATTCGCCGCCGACGAAAACATCCGCAACTCGACGCGCGCGACCGATTTCATCACGCCCAAGAGCGCGGTCTCTCGCTTGTTCCGGGACGCAACGCTCAAGCTCGCGAAAGACTGTCCGTTCGCGCGGCGCATCGTCAATAGCGGCCGGCTGTCGGTGCCGGCGGTGCTGTCCACTTCGCCGTTGAATACGCCGGATGCCGAAAGCGACGCATTCGCGGGCCCGATGGTTCCGGGCAGCGTGTGCATCGACGCACCGGTGGCGGTCGATGGCAAGAGCGCCTGGTTTCTCAACCAAACCGCCGGCAGTGCATTTACGGGCATTTATTTCCCTCGGTTTGACGAGGACTTCACCAAGGTAGCCGCGAACTTGGACGCGCTTTGCAAGCTTCCGATCGGCGTGCGCCCGGTGATCGTCATTCCCCACGGCGCACAGGTGCCCCCGGTCCCGAACGCGACGATCGTCGAGGACGTGCAAGGGCTCGTCACCGTGCGCTTCGACGCGCGTCCCGGCACGTTCTATCTACTGCGTCCCGATCAGCATGTCTGCGCGCGCTGGCGTGCATTGAACGTGAACTCGGTTTCCGCCGCGCTCGATCGGGCGACATGCAACATCACTTCGAACGGCTGAACGATCATGAGCCATCTCAATCTCGACCCCAACATCGCGGACATGGACGCGTTCTACGAGCAGCTTATCGACACGCATCAAGGACTCAGCGATGCCGATAGCCATGCGTTAAACGCCAAGCTCGTTTTGTTGCTCGCGAATCATATCGGTGACATGGACGTGCTCAAGGAAGCCTTCGCGAAGGCGCGCTCGGGCTTGACGGCCGTCGCATGAGCGTGACGGTGCCGATCGTTTTGCGAAACCGGCGCCGCCCCGCGTCAAGCCTCGTTCGATTGCGGCGTGAGCAGGCCGAAGCGCCAAGACAGCCGTTGCGTGGCGCCGAGCAGCGCGCGTCCGATCGATCCTTGAGCGCTGCGATCGAATCCGCTCGACGGACCGATGACGGCGATTACGAGGCGAATGCTGCCGGTGTGATCGAAGACGGGCGCGGCGAGCGTCCCGATGCCGGGAATCGGCGCATCGAACGCTTCGTCGAGGCCGCTCTCGCGGATGCGGTCCAAGCGCGCACGATAGCTCCGCGAGACGGAGGCGGGCGCCGCCGCATCGCCCGCAAGCCGAATCGGCTCCTGAGCGAGAAAGCCTTTGAGTAAATCTTCGGCCATATGCGCGGCGAACACACGCCCGATCGCCGTGTTGACGAGCGACATCACGGTGCCGACACGCAAGCTGATATGTTGCGGCCGCGCCGATTCCTCGAGCCGGATCACGGTGGGGCCCAGCGGTCCCAACGTAGCGGCGGCCACCGATAGCTCGGTCGCAGCCGCCAACGCGACGATCTCGGCTTCGGCGTCGCGCGTCGGCGAGAGGCGTTGCAGTGCGATCAACCCGAGTTCGAACGCAAGGGGCCCGGCCGTAAAACAGCCGTCGTCGTTACGTTGGAGCAGGCCGATTTTTTGCAGGCTGACGAGGTGAGGGAATGCTTTGGCGGGCGGCATGCCGGCGGCTGCGGCGAGGTCGCGCAGATTGAGCGGATGACCGGCCGCGGCAAGCGCCGATAGGATCTCGCCGGTGCTGTCGAGCGCATTGATGCCGCGCTGCGCTTTCGTGGGGGCTTGCCCGAGGTCGTCGTTCAGGGCGTCGGTGGAATCAAACGGCATGGGTCGGGGTCTCGTGAGGCAGAGCGTGGGCGATGCGCTTCGCGGCTTCGGTCATCTCGCGCGCGATCGATCCGTCCCAGTCGATGTCCATCGCGCCCGACGGCCCGATGACGGTCAGCGCGAGCAACAGCGTGCCGTTCGCGTCGAGCACGGGCACGCTCATGCTGCTGATGCCGGGGCTCGGCATATCGACGCTGCGCGCGAGGCGGCGGCGCCGGATCGCGTCCAGGCTAGCGTGCTTGTCCGGGCGCGAAGCGCGATCGCCGGCGATCAATTGCGCCTGAGCGAGGCCTTGGTGTTTCATCATGTCGGCGAGTTGTTCCGCGCTCGAGAAAGCGCTGAACAGCCGGCCGGTGGACGTGGTTTCCAATGACATCACGGTGCCCACATGCAAATTCACATGCAGCGGATTGCCTCCGCGCTCGTAACGCACGATCGTCGGCCCTTGCGCGCCCGCGACGCACACGGCCACGCTGAAGCCGGTTCTCTCGGCCAACTGCGTCGCGTACGGCACCGCCACGCGATAGGCCGGTTGCTGCTCGACGTAGATCAGGCCAAGGCGCAGCGAAAGCGGGCCGGGCTCGTAATAGCCGGTGAGGGCGTCGCGCTTCACGAGTCCGAGCTTCGTGAGACTGACCAAATAAGTGTGGGCCTGCGCGGTAGAAAGGCCGGCGCTCGATGCCAATTCGCTGAGCGCGACGCGCTCGCGCCGCGAAGCGAACGCTTCGAGAATCCGTCCGGCCACTTCGACGCTCTGAATCCCGCGTTGCGCTTTAGGGGTTGCTTCGTTCAATTGTGATATCCGCTCCTGCAGGCTTACGCCATGGTGCCCGATCGTAACGCATTCGCCGAGCGCGTCCCGAACCGGGGTTTTCCCGTAGTTCAACTATAGCAAGATCGTTTGCTATTGACAAAGATCAAGGTCGAAGTGACCATGCGGTCATATACCGCCCCACTCATCGGATAGGAGACAGACGTGGCCAAGGCATTCGCATCTCAAGCAGACCTCGAAGAGAAGAAGATCACTTTCACGCAGTTGTCGGAGAACGCATGGGCGTACACGGCGGAAGGCGATCCGAACTCGGGAGTGATCATCGGCGACGACGGCGTGCTGATCGTCGATACGACGGCCACGCCTGCGATGGCGCAAGATCTCATCGCTAAGATTCGCGGCGTGACCGACAAGCCCATCAAGTACGTCGTGCTCTCGCACTACCATGCGGTGCGCGTGCTCGGCGCCTCGGCGTACTTCGAGGAAGGCGCGCAGCAAATCATCGCGAGCCGCGGCACCTACGAGATGATCGTCGAGCGGGGCGAACAGGATATGAAGTCGGAAATCGAGCGCTTTCCGCGTCTGTTCGCGGGGGTGGAGACGGTGCCGGGGCTCACGTGGCCAACGCTCGTATTCGATAAGGAAATCACGCTGTGGCTCGGTAAGCTCGAAGTGAAGATCGCCCACCTCGGCGCCGGTCATACGAAGGGCGATACGGTCGTCTGGCTGCCGTCGCAAAAGGTGCTGTTCTCGGGCGACCTCGTCGAGTACGACGCCGCTTGCTATTGCGGCGATGCGCAGCTCGAAGCGTGGCCCGCGACGTTGGAAGCGCTGCGCGCGTTGAACGCCGAGAAACTCGTACCCGGCCGTGGCCCCGCGCTGCTGTCGCCCGAGCAAGTGAACAAAGGGCTCGACTACACGAAAGACTTCGTCACGACGCTGCTTCAAGCCGGGCGCGATGCCGTGAAGGAAAAGCTCGATCTGAAGGGCGCGATGGCGCTGACCCGCAAGACGATGGACCCGAAGTTCGGCCATGTCTTCATCTACGAGCATTGCCTCCCGTTCGACGTCTCGCGCGCTTACGACGAAGCGAGCGGCATCACGCATCCGCGCATCTGGACCGCGCAGCGCGACAAGGAAATGTGGAGCGCGTTGCAGGACTGAACCCACCGCGGCGTTGCAGGAAAGGTCCCGCGCGGGACCTTTCTTTTTGATGAACTACCGAGGGCGCGCGAGACGCCCTAAGACAGGCCGGTCGCGCAATCGAGCGCGGTGCCATGGAGCGAGACAATGCAGAACACTTTGAAGCTCGATTCGTCGAGCGAGACGTATGCCGCAGGGGACGAACAGCGATTGTTCGCCAAGGTCGCTTGGCGCACCATTCCCTTTCTATTCGTTTGCTATGTCGTGTCCTTTCTGGACCGGATCAATATCGGCTTCGCGCAATTGCAGATGAAGCACGACCTCGCGTTCAGCGATGCGATGTACGGTCTCGGCGCGGGCGTGTTCTATATCGGTTACGTCTTGTGCGAAGTACCGAGCAATATGCTGTTGGCCAAGTACGGCGCTCGCAAGACGTTCGCCCGCATCATGCTGCTATGGGGCGTGGCCTCGGTCTGCATGATGTTCGTATCGAAGCCGTCGCATTTCTACTTCCTGCGTTTTATGCTCGGTGTGTTCGAGGCGGGCTTCTTCCCCGGCATCGTGCTTTATCTGACTTACTGGTTTCCGGCGAATCGGCGGGCGGCCGTCATGTCGGTGTTCTTCGCCGGCGTGGCGGTGGCAGGCGTGCTCGGAGGCTTGATGTCGGGCTGGATCATGCGCGACATGGGCGGCGTGGGCGGCCTTTATGGATGGCAGTGGATGTTCGCGTTGGAGGGGGCACCCGCGCTCGTGCTTGCCGTTGCGGCGTTTTTCTATCTCGTCGACAAGCCGCAGGATGCGCGGTGGCTCAGCGAAGCGGAAAAAAACAAGCTCGTCGCTTTGTGTGCGGAAAGCAATCCGAGCGCTAACGGACACGGCGCACACGATGCGCGCAGTTTTACCGCCGCGCTCGTCAATCCGCGCGTCTACCTGTTCGCCTTCATCTATTTCTCTCTAACGTGCGCGTCGCTGACACTGAACTTTTGGATGCCGCTGATGATCCGCGATTTCGGCATCAAGGATGTCGTTCAGGTCAGTCTTTATACGGCTATCCCCAACGCAATCGGCGCGATTGGGCTGATCGTGATCGCGCGGCGCTCCGATCGGAAGGCCGAACGCCGTCGCCACTTCGCTTTCTGCACGATCGGTGGCGGTATCGCGCTGGCGGCGCTCACGCTCCATCTGAGCAGTTTTGCCGCGATGCTCGCGATCCTGTCGGCGGCGGCCGCTCTGATTTTTGCGGCGCTGCCGATCTTTTGGGCCGTGCCGCCCAGCTATCTTGCCGGCAATGCGGCCGCTTCGGGCATCGCGCTGATCAGCAGCATCGGCATTACGAGCGGCATCGTCAGCCCGTGGGTGATCGGCCAGATTCGCACGAGCACCGGGAGCATGGATATCGCGGTGTATCTGCTGGCGGGGTTGCTCGTGGCCAGCGGCGTCGCGCTGATGGCGGGCGTGAAGCCGAGCGTCCCTCAACCTCGGTGATTTTTTAGACGAATCGGAACGAAATCGAACCGAGCCGTCCGTAATCGACATGGAAGGAGTCGCCCGCCGCCGCCGGCGTCGGGCGCGTGAACGAGCCAGCCAGTACGATGTCGCCCGCGTTCAGCCTTTCGCCATACGGGGCAATCTTGTTGGCGAGCCAAGCAACGCCCCTGGCCGGATGATTGAGCACGGCCGCCGCGAGCCCCGTTTCCTCGATCACGCCGTTCTTGTGCAGCATCGCGCCGACCCAGCGCAGGTCTACCTCCATCGGCTTCACTGGCCGCCCGCCGAGGACGATGCCCGCATTCGCCGCGAAATCGCTGATGGTGTCGAAGACTTTGCGCATGGCACGCGTGTCGCGGTCGAATTGCTCGATGCGAGCGTCGATGATCTCGACGGCCGGCACGACGTAGGCAGTTGCCGACAGTACGTCGAACAAGGTGACGCCCGGTCCTTCGAGCGGTTTATCGAGCACGAAGGCCAGCTCCACCTCGACGCGCGGCGCGATGAAGCGGCTCGCCGGAATGTCGGTGCCCGCATCGAAGAACATGTCGTCCATCAATGGGGCATAGTCGGGTTCGGTGATTTGACTGACTTGCTGCATTGCGCGTGAGGTCAGTCCGATCTTGCGGCCCTTGATCGTCCGGCCGTCCGCTAGCTCGAGCTTGACCCATTCGCGCTGGATGGCGTAGCCGTCGTCGATCGTCATCTCGGGAAAGCGGCTCGAGAAATGGCGCAATTGCGTGCGCGTCTTGCGCGCCTCGTATAGTTGGCGTGCCAGCGATGCGATCGTCTCTTGCGGAACCATCGGTCAGCCTCGCGAGAAGAGCGGATGCAGTGAGCTCAGGCGCGCGTTGTACACCTCCTGGCCCTCGTCGATTTGCAATGTGATGCCCATGTGTTTCGTCGCCAGCAGCGGGGCAAAATGTGCTTCGACGCGCGCGCGCAGCGCAAGCCCCGCCGCCTCGTGTACGGCTGCGCTGCGTCCGCGCGCAAGCCGTAGGTTCAAGTAGACGAACGAGTACTCGCCGGTTCCGCCCGCTGCCCGTCCGGCCTTGCCGCCATCGGCTATCGCGTAGTGAGCGGCAGGGTAGGCGAGCACGCGGACGCCGCCGATCGGAAACACCGGATGACCGGCTTCATCGCGTTGCTCGCACATCGTATCGGCGAGGGCCGCGCATAGCGCTTGCATGTCGGTGCCCCCGTCCGCCACCGGGCGATCGAGATCGGGGGTATAGAGAATCGTTAGATGCGGCATGTCGTTCTCCTAAATGATGCTGCGGTCATAAGCGAGCAAATGCGCGGTACCGCTTGGCACTCGATGCCTCGGCCGGCGGAATCGCCTGGCCGTCTTGCGGCGTCACAGGAAATACCGCGTTGATCTGCCCCGTGCCGGACGCGCCAAAATATGGCGTGATCACTTCGACCCGGCCGTCGTAAGCCGACCATCCTAGTGCGCCGAGCATCATCGCCGTGTCGTGCATGAACCCTTCGCCGTGACCCTTCGTTGCGTACTCGGGCAGCATCTCGCAGAACGTTTTCCAATCGCCGCGCTCCCACATTGCGACGACTTGCCGGTCGAGCGTCTCCAATAGCGGGCTCCAAATCTTGAACGCGTACTCGGGGGCGAGCCCGTTTTGCGCGAATCGATGGCTCAAGCTGCCGCTTGCAAGGAACGCCACTTTGCCGTCGTAGCGCTCCTGAACGGCGCGACGCATCGCCCAGCCGAGGCGGGCGCTGTCGCCCAGGTAGTGCGCCATGCAAAGCGCCGATACCGATACGACCTTGAAATGCTCATCGGCGTTCATGTACCGCAGCGGGACGAGCGTGCCGTACTCGGGCGCGAGCGTCGTGGCATCGTGAGAAAACGTCTCGACGCCGTGCTCGTTGCATACTTCGGCGAGCAGCCGGCCGAGCGCGGGATTGCCCGGCGCTTTGAACGGCATGTTCGCAATGAAGTGAGGTAACTCGTTGCTGGTGTACAGCCCTTCGAAATGCGGCGCGCAATTGACGTGGTAATTCGCGTTGACGAGCCAGTGCGTGTCGAACACGACGAGCGTATCGACGCCGAGCGCCTTGCAACGCCGGGCGATTTCGCGATGTCCGTCGATCGCATCTTGCCGGGTGCCTTTGCGCGGGCCGTCGAGTTCGGATAGGAACATCGAAGGCACGTGCGTGATTTTTGCAACGAGCGCGAGTTCGCCCATGATCGTCTCCTCGGCGTTGCGCCGATCAAACGCGTCCCCATTGGGGAATAGGATGAGAGCCGAGCGAGACGCACACGTTCTTCGGCTCGAGGAACACTTCGTAGCTCCACGTGCCGCCTTCGCGGCCGACGCCCGAAGCCTTCGTGCCGCCGAACGGCTGGCGCAGATCGCGCACGTTTTGGCTATTGACGAAGCACATACCGGCCTCGATCGCGGCGGCGACGCGATGGGCGCGGCCCGTATTCTCGGTCCACACGTAGCTGGACAATCCGTATGCGATGTCGTTCGCGATACGGATCGCGTCGGCCTCGTCGTCGAACGGAATCAAACAAGCGACGGGACCGAAGATTTCTTCTTGGGCAATGCGCATCGTGTTCTCGACATCGACGAACACCGTGGGCGCAACGTAGTTGCCGTCTTTTAGCGACGCGGGCAAATCGAGCGCATCGAGCCCACCGCAGGCGAGTGTCGCCCCTTCTTGCGGGCCGAGTTCGATGTAGCTTCGCACCTTCGCGAGGTGATCGCGGCTGATCATCGGGCCGATGATCGTGTCGTCTTGCAACGGGTCACCTACCTTGAGCCGTTTCGCGCGTTCGATGAAGCGGTCGGCAAAACGCGCGTAGATCGACTTTTGCACGAGAATGCGCGAGCCCGCGGTGCATCGTTCGCCATTGTTCGAGAAAATCATGAATACGGCCGCATCGAGCGCGCGCTCGAAGTCGGCATCGTCGAAGATCACGAACGGCGATTTGCCGCCGAGCTCCATCGAGAATTTCTTCAAGCCCGCCGCTCGAACGATGCGATTGCCCGTGGCGGTGGAGCCCGTGAACGAGACCGCGCGCACGTCGCGGTGCGAGACGAGCGGCTCACCCACCTCGGGCCCGAAGCCGTGCACGATGTTCAGCACCCCCGGGGCGATGCCGGCCTCGAGCGCAAGCTCGCCCAAACGCGATGCGGTCAGCGGCGACAGCTCGCTCATCTTCAATACGGCCGTGTTGCCGAAGGCGAGGCACGGCGCGACCTTCCAAGTCGCGGTCATGAACGGCACGTTCCAGGGAGAAATGAGCGCGCACACGCCGACGGGATGGAAGAGCGTGTAATTGAGGTGCGTGTCGGTCGGATAGCTGTGCCCGTCCACGCGGGAACACATCTCGGCGAAGTAATGAAAATTATCGGCCGCGCGCGGAATCAGTTGCTTGCGCGTTTGCGCGATGGTTTGGCCGCTGTCGTTCGTTTCCGTCTCGGAGAGTTCGGGAACATATTGCGTGATCAACTCGCCGAGCTTGTGCAGCGCACGCGCGCGGTCCTTGGGCGTGCGTGCCGCCCAGCCGGGGAATGCGGCCTTCGCGGCGGCAACGGCGGCGTCGATCTCTCGCGCGCCGCCGCGCGCCACCTCGGCAAGCACCGCTTGATTCGCGGGGTTGACGGTTTCGAAGTAATCTCGGCCCGCATGCCATTGGCCGTCGATGAGGTGGTCGATACGCATGAAGAGTCCTATCGATTTCGTTCAGACACGGCCGAAGACGGCATCCGATGCGATGTCGTTGACGAGACGGCCGAGACCGTCGATCTCGCAAACGACTTGGTCCCCGGCATCGACATTGATAACGCCTTCGGGCGTACCCGTGAGAATCACATCTCCCGGGGAGAGCGTCATGAAGCCGCTCAGGTATTCGATGAGTGTAGGCACGTCGGTAACGAGGTCGCGCGTGTTACCGCGTTGGTGCAAGGTGCCGTTCACGAAAGTACGCAATTGTAGATTCGCAACGTCCGGGATGTCGGCGGCTTCGACGAACCAAGGGCCGAGGACGGTGCTGCCATCGCGGTTTTTGACGCGCAGGTTCGGGCGGTAGTAGTTCTCCAAGTAGTCGCGAATCGCATAATCGTTGGCGATGGTGTAGCCCGCGACGTGCTCCATCGCTTGCGCGCGACGAACGTTGCGCGCCGTGCGGCCGATGACGACGGCCAACTCGCACTCGTAGTGCATGAACGTGACGCCGGCCGGCCGGCGCGTGACGCCGCGGTGCCCCAGTACCGTGCCCGGTCCCTTCAAAAACACGAGCGGTTCTTCCTGCTTCGAGAACTGCAATTCTTTAGCGTGTTCGGCGTAATTGAGGCCGAGCGCGAAGATCGTACCCACCTCGATGGGCGCGAGCCAAACGACATCCTCTTCGCGCACGATCCGGCCATCGGCGAGCCGCAACAGCTCGCCGCACGGATACGCTTCATGAATGGCGCCTGAGTAGGCTACGCGAGCGCGCATCATCGAGTGCCTCCGGCCGGTTGCGATTCGTTGACGAACGATACGCGAAGCGGTGCGAAATCGCCGATGACGATGTCGGCGTCGTCTCCGGCGCGCGCGACCGGCGTGCCGTGCGGTACGCCGAGCGTGAGGATGTCGCCGGGCGCGAGCGTCATGAAATCGGTCACGTCGGCGAGCAAGCGCGCGACACTACGAACCGACGTAGCGGTCGTCGCTTCGAAGGGCGGGCGGCCGGGAATATCGACGCGAATCGCAATCCGATCGGGATTCGGAACATGCTGCTTCGCGACGAGTGCGGGGCCGATCACACAGAATCGATCGCGCGCCCGAAAGCGCACCGAGGGCCGATAAACGCTTGCATGGGGAAGGCTGAGGTCCGCGACCGCGGTGTACCCGGCGACATAATCGAGCGCGTTTTCCATGCTCACGCGCGTTGCCGTGCGGCCGATCACGATGCCGAGCGAGGCGCCGATTTCGATACCGTTCGCGTCGGCGGGCACCTCGACGCAAGCGCGATGACCGGCGAGCGTATTGCGCGGCTTCAAATAAAGGACGGGGGCTTTCGGCGGTGCTTTATAGGGTGCCTCGTGCATTGCCTCGCCGAGGGCTTCGAGCGCTGCGCGGTCGTTGAGCAGCACGCCGTACACCGCCTGGCACACCGGCGGCCGCAGGGCCACGCCGCGCGCAAGCAGGTCGCGCAGCGCGGCGGCGTCGAGTTCGAGCGGCAACGCATCGCCCTCGACATGGACGAGATGGTCGGTCAGCGTAAACATGTACCGGGTCCGGGATGAAAAATCGCTAATATGTTAGCGAGTCTGCGCTTGATATGATCTCCGGTCAACAAGATCGCGGTGTTCGCGCGGGTTTTCCCTCGATGCGCCGCGTCTGATTCGTCTTCCCATTGCCATGTCCCATTCCGCTGCCCACGGTCCCGTCCACCGTAACTTGCCGATGCTGCTTCTGCGCGCGCGCGAAAAAATGATGGAGCGGTTTCGGCCGCTCTTGACCGCGAACGGGTTAACCGAGCAGCAATGGCGCGTGATTCGCGCGCTCGACGAGAACGGGCCGCTCGAGCCCCGCCAGATTTCGGATCTCTGTACGATTTCGAGCCCCAGCATGGCGGGCGTACTCGCGCGCATGGAAGGGATGGGCCTAGTCACGAAAGAGCGCTTTCCCGACGATCAGCGGCGTGTGCGCGTGTCGCTGACCAAGAAGAGCGCGGCGTTGGTGCGTGCGTTGTCGAAAGATCTCGAGCGCCAATACCGGTTGCTCGAGCAACAAGTCGGGCCGGACGTGGTCGCCGCCGTCTATGGCGCCGTCGATGCGCTGCTGGCCGGGCTCGAGAAAGCGTGAGCGGCGCGGCCACGCTCGTTGCCGCGCTTGTGCTCGTAGTATTGTTTCGTTTGCGAATCAGTGAGTTATACGATGAGCCAGCAAGTTACCCACAAGCTTGCTCACAAAATCTGGGGATAACCCTAGCCTCATGCGAAGACTTCCTCCGTTAGGCACCCTTCAGGTATTCGAGGTGGTGGCCCGCCACCGCAGCTTTACACGTGCCGCCGAACAGTTGTGTCTCACGCAAGGGGCCGTCAGCCGGCAGATCCTTGCGCTCGAAGAACACTACAAATGCGCGCTCTTCGTACGCGGGAGCAAAGGGCTGACGTTGACGGTGGAGGGCGAGATCTTGTTGCCCGTCGTCAAGGAGAGCCTGGCCAGGATCGAGGAAGTCTCGCTTCGTTTGACCCGGCAGCGCACCGATCTTGCCCTGAAGGTGCCCACCTGCATCATGCGCTGGATGCTCCCGAAGATCCTGCGCTTTCAGAGCGACCATCCGCAATTGCAGGTCAAGACCACGACGACCTGGCAGCATCACGTCGATTTCACGTCCGAGCCGTTCGATGCCGCGATCATCTACGGATCTTCGCCCGGCGCGCAGGTGCACGCGATCGCGCTGTTCGACGAGCAACTCATTCCGGTTTGCGTGCCCGAATTGATCGAGGAGCGGCCGCTCGAGGCGGTGGACGACTTGGCACACCACACGCTGCTGCATCCGACTCGAGATCATCGGGATTGGAAGCTGTGGCTCGGCCACGCGGGCGCGAACCGAGTCGATCCTGACCTTGGCTTGAGCTTCGAAAGCTTGGATCTAGCGACCAATGCGGCGATGCAAAGGCTCGGTGTCGCGATCAGCGATAAAACGCTCGTGAGCGAAGACATTGCCGCGAAGCGCCTCGCGACGCCGTTCGATAGGGCGGTCGAAACGGGGTTTCGTTATTACTTCGTCTACCCGGACAGCGTGGCGCACCAACCCAAGGTCCAGCTTTTTCGCGATTGGATTACACGGCTGCGCGACAGCGGTTATGCCGAGCCTACCGGGCGGTGAAGCGCACGGTCTTGCCCGGCCGCTGCCAACCTTGTGTTCCCGAGCGCCTTCGCCCGCCAAATCAGTGACTTAGGTCGTTAGCCCGCAAGTTACCCACAAGCTTGCTCACAAAATCTGGGGATAACCCAAAGCTAGGGCGGCTAGCGATTCGCTCTCGATATCGGTCCATGTGAATTTCGAATTGTTCGGCTATCGGATTCGCTTCAAGATCCGATGCACAGACATTTCGACGCGAGAGGAGACGCCGCATGAAGTTGGTACGCTTTGGTGCGCGAGGCCAGGAGCGGCCCGGCATCGTGGATACGCTGGGCCGGATTCGCGACCTGTCCGGTCATGTGGCGGACGTATCGGCCGGCGCGCTGTCCGACGCGACGTTGCGCGCGCTTGCCGCGCTCGATATCGATACATTGCCGCTGGTGCCGGAAGGCACGCGCCTCGGCCCCTGCGTCGGGCGTGTCGGCAAGATGATTTGCGTCGGCCTGAACTACTCCGATCATGCTGCCGAATCGAACATGCCCGTGCCGACCGAGCCCGTCTTGTTCATGAAGGCTACGAGTGCGATCGTCGGCCCCGACGATGACGTCCACATTCCCCCAGGTGCCGAAAAAGTCGATTGGGAAGTCGAGCTTGGCGTGGTCATCGGCCGCGAAGCGCGCTATGTCTCGCGCGAGCGGGCGTTGGAACATGTCGCCGGTTATTGCGTCGTCAACGACGTGTCCGAACGCGCTTATCAACTCGAACGCGGCGGGCAATGGGACAAGGGCAAGGGGTGCGACACGTTCGGCCCTCTGGGCCCGTGGCTCGTGACGCGCGACGAGGTGCCCGATCCGCAAGCGTTGCGGCTATGGCTGGACGTGGACGGTCATCGCTATCAAGACGGCAATACGCGCACGATGATTTTCGACGTCGCCACGCTCGTGGCGTACATCAGCCGGTTCATGAGTTTGCAGCCGGGCGACGTCATCTCCACCGGCACGCCGCCGGGCGTGGGGATGGGCCGCAAGCCCGAGCCCGTCTATCTGCGCGCGGGACAGACCATGCGGCTCGGCATCGACGGGCTCGGCGAACAGCGGCAGCGCGTGGTGGCCGCGACGACGGCGGAGGCGCCATGAATGCCATCGATTTGAGCGGACGCAGCGTCGTCATCACGGGCGGCGCGCGCGGCATCGGCTATGCGGTGGCGCAACGCGCGTTGCGCTCGGGCGCGGCCGTGTCGCTATGGGACGTGGATGCCGAGCGGCTCGCGCGCAGCGAGCGCGAACTCGCCGAACTCGGCACTGTGTCGTCGGTCGTCGTCGAACTGACCGACGAAGGCTCGGTCGATGCGGCCGCGGCTGACACGGTAGCGCGGCACGGCGCCATCGACGTGCTGGTCAACAGCGCCGGCATCACGGGCGGCAACGGCTTCACGTGGGAGTTGAGCCCCGACGTATGGCGCCGCGTGATCGAGGTGAATTTGATCGGTTCGTATCTGACTTGCCGCGCTGTGGTGCCGCGCATGCTCGAGAAAGGTTACGGCCGCATCGTCAACATCGCATCGGTCGCGGGCAAGGAAGGCAATCCGAACGCCTCCCACTACAGCGCTTCGAAGGCCGGCCTGATCGGGCTGACCAAGTCGCTCGGGAAGGAACTCGCCACGCGCGGCATCCTCGTGAACGCAGTGACGCCCGCGGCGGCGAAGACGGAAATTTTCGATTCGATGTCGCAACAGCACATCGACTACATGCTCGCGAAGATCCCGATGAATCGTTTTTTACTGCCGGACGAAGCGGCATCGATGATTCTCTGGCTCGCATCCGAGGATTGCGCATTCAGCACGGGCGCCGTATTCGATCTGTCGGGCGGCCGCGCTACCTACTAACGCGCCGGCGCAAGCAGTAACCGAGTCAATCAACGGGAGTTCAATCGTCATGGCCATGCCCAAGATCAAGCATGTGCGCGCGTTTACCGTTCGCGGCGGCGGCGCCGACTATCACGACCAGGCGAACGGACACTGGATCGACGATCACATCGCGACGCCCATGGCGCGCTATCCGGAGTATCGGCGCAGCCGGCAATCGTTCGGTATCAACGTGCTTGGCACGCTCGTCGTCGAAATCGAGGCGAGCGACGGGACCGTCGGTTTCGCCGTGACGACGGGCGGCGAAATCGGCGCGTTCATCGTGGAGAAGCACCTCGCGCGATTCTTGGAGGGACAGTGCGTGACCGACATCGAGAAGATGTGGGATCAGATGTATTACGCAACGCTCTACTACGGACGCAAGGGCATCGTGCTGAACACGATCTCCGGTGTCGATCTCGCGCTGTGGGACCTGCTGGCCAAGGTGCGTGCGGAGCCCGTCTATCAGTTGCTCGGCGGGCCGGTGCGCGACGAGCTGCAGTTTTATGCAACGGGCGCACGGCCCGATCTCGCGAAACAGATGGGCTTTATCGGCGGCAAGCTCCCGTTGCAGCACGGACCGGCCGAAGGAGAGGACGGGCTCGCGGCGAACTTGGCCAAGCTGGCCGATATGCGCGCGAAAGTGGGCGAGGACTTCTGGCTCATGTACGACTGCTGGATGAGCCTCGATGTGACGTACGCCAAGCGCTTGGCGCAAGGCGCGGCGCCTCTGGGTTTGAAGTGGATCGAAGAAGCGCTCTCGCCCGACGATTACTGGGGATATGCCGACCTGCGCCGCGCCGTGCCGCCTGGCATGATGGTGTCCACCGGCGAACACGAGGCCACGCGCTGGGGGTTCAGGATGTTGCTCGAGATGCAATGTTGCGACCTGATTCAGCCGGATGTGGGCTGGTGCGGCGGCATCACCGAGCTCATCAAGATCTCCGCATTGGCCGACGCGCACAACGTCATGGTCGTGCCGCACGGCTCGTCCGTTTATAGCTACCACTTCGTCGTCACGCGTCACAACTCGCCGTTTGCGGAGTTCTTGATGATGGCGCCGAACGCCGACGAGGTCGTGCCGATGTTCACGCCGCTTTTGCTCGACGAGCCGATCCCGGTCAACGGCCGCATGAAGGTGCCCGATCGGCCCGGCTTCGGCGTGCGGCTCAATCCCGAATGCGCGCTCGTTCGTCCGTACACGCACTGAGCGCAAGGTGAGGAGAACCGAAGTGTTGCTCAACGACAAAGTAGCGATCGTGACCGGCGGCTCGCGCGGGATCGGGCGCGCGATTGCGGTGGCCTGCGCCCGCGAAGGCGCCGACGTGGTCATCAACTACTGGGGCGAGAACGACGCATCGTACGGCCGCCGGTCGGCGATCGACGAGGTGCTCGCGCAGATCGAATGGCACGGGCGCCGGGCGATCGCCGTCGAAGGCAACGTCGCGCTGCCGCAAACGGGCATCGATCTCGTGCGTCACGCCGTCGATGCGTTCGGGAAAGTAGACGTACTGGCGAGCAACGCGGGAATTTGCCCGTTTCACGCGTTCCTCGACATGCCGCCCTCGGTATTGGAGCGCACGGTCGGCGTGAACTTGAACGGCGCGTTTTATGTGACGCAGGCGGTCGCGAGACAGATGAAAGAGCAGGGAACGGGCGGGGCGATCGTCGCGACGAGTTCGATCAGCGCGCTGGTGGGCGGCGGCATGCAAACGCATTACACCCCGACCAAAGCCGGGGTGCATTCGCTCATGCAGTCATGCGCGATTGCGCTCGGCCCGTATGGCATTCGCTGCAATTCGGTGATGCCGGGCACGATCGCCACCGATCTGAATGCGCAAGATCTGGCCGACGGGGAGAAGCGCGCCTATTTCGAGCGCCGCATCCCGCTCGGCCGGTTAGGCGCACCGGAGGACGTGGCCGACTGCGTGGTGTTCCTCGCGTCGGACATGGCGCGCTATGTGACGGGCGCCGCGCTGCTCGTGGATGGGGGCTTGTTCGTCAACCTTCAGTGACGCGCCCGAGCGGGGATGTCCGCAATCGGTTGGGAGAAACGGCGCAGCAGCCCGACGAAGTGATGCGCCGCCTCGGGAAGCGGCTCCTCTTTGCGCGTCACGATGCCATAGCCGGGCAGGCTTTTGCCGATCTCGAGCGGCAACTCGACGAGAAGTTTTCCGCGAACGTGATCGCGTACGACCGATTCGGGCAGCATCGCGATCGCATCGTAGGTTTCGATGAGCTGCAGGGTCGCGAAGATGGAGCCGCACTCGATCATGTTGGCCGGCGTATTGAGCCCGGCTCGCGCGAGTTCTTCCTCGAACAGGACACGCGCTGGACTCGTGACCGGTTGCGCGACCCACGGCCATTGAACGAGTTCGGCGAGCGAGACCGACTCGCGGCGCGCAAGCGGATGGTGCGTTCGTACGACGAGAACCAATGTTTCGCGGGCCAGCGGTTCGAAGTGAAAGTCGTTGTGTTGCAGGGACGTGGTGAGCCGGGCCAGCGCGAGATCGATCTCGCGGCGATACAGCAGTTGCACGATTTGGTCGCTCGTCTCGCCGAGGATGCGCACGTTCAAAAGCGGACGCTCCGTCTTCAATGCGGCGACGGCAAGCGCGAGTACGTCGGGCGCGGCGCCCATGATGGCGCCGACCGTCAACTGGCCGTGCCCACCCTTGCGTTTCACGTCGAGATCCTCGGCGAACCGAGTCAGTTCGGCGAGCGCGCGGCGGGCATAGGCCAGTACGACCGCGCCGAGCGTGGTAGGCGTCATGCCGCGGGCGTTGCGTTCGAATAGCTGAAAGCCGAACGCCTCTTCCACGTCGCCGAGCATACGGCTCGCGCTGGGCTGCGCGACGTTGATTTGGTCGGCGGCTTGGTGCACGTTGCGCATGTCGTCGAGTGCCACGAGCAGAGCGAGGTGCTTGAACTTGAGCCGATTGACGAGGGAGAGGACGACGGCTGGTGAAGGCATGAAGTGATTCGCTTTTTGGATCACCCAATGATGATAACGGATTGGTTTGTTATCGCTCGGCGAATTATAGTCGCAGCGACACGCCAACGTAGCGCAAATCAATAGGCTGACAATGAGCGGAGACACGAAGACGGGCCCAAGGAGCGCCACGATGCAAGTGGTCGATCCGCACGTGCATTTCTGGGATCTGCGCACGCATCGGTATCCGTGGCTCGAGCGTCCCGGCACATCGTTCGTCGGTGACGCCATCGCACTGAAGCACGACTATTTGCCGGATACGTTCCTGCACGAGGCCGGTGCGATCGACGTGGTCAAAGTGGTTCATGTCGAAGCCAATCACGATCCGGCCGATCCTGTCGAGGAGACGCGTTGGCTCCAGTCGCTGACGGATCACGCGGCCGGTCCCCGCAAGCTGCCCGACGCGATCGTCGCATGGGCCGACCTGAGCGCACCCGATGCGCACGCGACGCTCGCCGCCCATGCGGCATTCCCCAACACCCGGGGCATTCGGCAAATCTTGAACGTCCATAGCGATCCGCTCTATGGATACGTCGATCGGCATTTCATGCGCGACCCCGTTTGGCTCGAGAATTTTGGATTGCTCGCGCGATACGGTTTCTCCTTCGATCTCCAACTCTATCCGTCGCAGATGCGGGAAGCGGCGCAGCTTGCGCAACGGTATCCGGACGTGCAGTTCGTGCTCAATCACGCCGGAATGTTCGTCGATCGCGACAGCCCCGCCGGGTACCGCGCTTGGCGCGATGGGCTGCGCCTGCTTTCTTCGTGTCCGAACGTCGCGGTGAAAATCAGCGGCCTCGCCATGTTCGATCATGCATGGACCGTCGAGAGCTTGAGGCCCTACGTGTTGGAGACGATCGACGCGTTCGGCGTCGAGCGCGCGATGTTCGCCTCGAATTTTCCCGTCGATCGCTTGTTTGGCGGTTACGAGGCGCTATGGCGTGCGTATGCGCGCGTCGTCGCGGGCACCAGCGAGGCGGAGCGGACGGCGCTCATGCGCGGCAACGCCGAGCGCATCTATCGCATATAGACGCGGCTTTGCGCGAACCATCGACGATTCGAACCATGGAGACGAACTTGAGTATGGACAGGGACACCGCCTCGCCGCGCATGCCGCGTCTCGCCTTGCTTGGTGCGAGCAAGTCGTTCGGACAGGTGCGCGCGCTGATCGACGGCAATCTCGAACTGATGCCGGGCGAAGTGCATGCGCTGCTCGGCGAAAACGGCGCGGGTAAATCGACGCTGGTCAAAATCCTGGCCGGCGTCCATGCACCCGATAGCGGCGAGTTGAAAGTGGATGGCGTCGCGCGACGCTTCTCGTCGCCTGCCGACGCGCGCGATGCCGGCATTGCGGTGATCTATCAAGAGCCGACGCTGTTCTTCGATTTGTCGATTGCCGAGAACATTTACATGGGTCGGCAGCCCGTGGATCGAATCGGCCGCATCGACTACGAGACGATGCATCGCGAGGTGGCGGATCTGCTCGAATCGCTCGGTGTCGATTTGAAGCCTCGGCAACTGGTGCGTGGTTTGTCGATCGCCGATCAACAGGTGATCGAAATCGCGAAGGCGCTCTCGTTGAACGCGAACGTGCTGATTATGGACGAGCCCACGGCGGCGCTGTCGCTGCCCGAAGTGGAGCGCTTGTTTGCAATCGTGCGCGCGTTGCGAGAACGCGGTGCGGCGATCCTGTTCATCACGCATCGGCTCGAAGAGGTATTCGCGTTGACGCAGCACGTGACCATCATGCGCGACGGCGCCAAGGTGTGCGACGCTCCCACCACCGAGATGACGACGGCTGCATTGGTCGCCAAGATGGTCGGTCGGGACCTCGAAACGTTTTATCCAAAGGCGGAGGTGGTGCCCGGCGAGATCAAGCTTTCGGTGCGAGGCCTGACTCGTACCGGCGTATTCAAGGACATCTCGTTCGATGTGCGCGCGGGGGAGATCGTCGCGCTCGCCGGGCTGGTCGGTGCCGGGCGCAGTGAGGTGGCGCGCGCGATCTTCGGCATCGATCGCCCCGACGCGGGCGAAGTGCGCGTGGCGGGCCGGCGGCTCGCGCCGGGCCGCCCGGCCCTGGCGGTCAAGGCCGGCCTCGCGATGGTGCCGGAAGACCGGCGTCAGCAAGGGCTCGCGCTCGAGCTCAGCATTGCCCGCAATGCCTCGATGACGGTGCTTGGCCGCCTGACGCGCTTCGGCCTCATCTCGGGCGCGCGCGAAGCGGCGCTGGCTCGCGATTGGGGCGCGCGTTTGCGGCTGAAAGCCGGCGATATGGGCGCGGCCGTCGGCACGCTCTCCGGCGGCAATCAACAGAAAGTCGTGCTCGGTAAATGGCTGGCGACGGGCCCGCAGGTGCTCATCATCGACGAGCCGACGCGCGGTATCGACGTGGGCGCGAAGGCCGAGGTCTACGCGGCGCTATCGGATCTCGTGCGCGAAGGGATGGCGGTCTTGATGATATCGAGCGAGATGCCGGAAGTGCTCGGCATGGCCGATCGCGTGCTCGTGATGCACGAGGGGCGGATCAGCGCCGAAATCGATCGGGCGCACGCGAGCGAGCAGCGCATCATGAGCGCGGCGCTCGGGCAAGCGGACATACACCTGGGGCAAGCAGCATGACGACGCGCGCCGATACGATCCGCCACCCTACCGCCGCGGCCGCCCCCGCCATTCCGGGCTGGCTTGCGCATTTGGCCCGGCGCCGTGAAACGGCATTGTTCCTTGTGTTGATCGTGCTCGTCGTAGGTACGGGACTCGCCCGTCCGCAATTTCTGAACCTGCAGAACTTGCGCGACGTCTTGCTCAACGTCTCGATCGTCGGCTTGCTGACGGCAGGGATGACGGTCGTCATGCTGATGCGGCACATCGATCTGTCCATCGGATCGGTGCTCGGCGTGAGCGCCTATGGGGTGGGGTGTCTGTACGTCGCGTTTCCGCACATGCCTGTTCCCTTGGCGCTGGCGGCGGGCGTAGCGATCGGGCTTGCCGGGGGCTTCATCAATGCGGTACTCGTCGCACTCGGGCGCGTCCCCTCGCTCGTCGCGACGCTCTCCACGCTGTACGTATTCCGCGGCGCGGACTACGCGTGGGTCAACGGCGGCCAGATCAACGCGAGCAGCCTACCCGAAGCCTTTTCGCGGCTCGCGACGGGCTCGGTCTTCGGCATTCCGACGCTCGTCTCGATCGCCGTGTTCGTTCTCGCCGGCCTCGGCTGGTATTTGAAGTCGTTCCGCGGCGGCCGCGAGCACTATGCGATCGGCTCCAATCCGGAGGCTGCGCGCCTGGCCGGCATTCAGGTCGAACGCCGCGTGATGGCCGGCTTTTTGATCTCGGGGGCCATCGCCGGCCTCGCGGGCGGGTTGTGGCTAGCCCGCTTCGGCACCGTCGATGCGAGCACGGCCAAAGGCATCGAGCTGCAGGTCGTGGCCGCAGCCGTCGTGGGCAGCGTGGCCATCAACGGCGGCGCCGGCACGATTCTCGGTGCGACGCTCGGTGCGCTCGTGCTGGGGGTGATCAATATCGCGCTGGTGGTATTGCGCATCTCTCCGTTCTGGGAGCAAGCCATTCAAGGTGCGCTGATCGTCGCGGCCGTGGCTGCCGATACGCTGCTTGCCCGTTCCTTCGCTAAACGCATGATGAGAAAGCGCGACCATGGCTGATACCGTTCCGTCGGCAGTGCCTCGCAGACGCCCCGTTCACGTGGGCTGGGAGACGATGCTCGCCGTCATTCTCGCGGGTTCGATCGCATTGGGACGCCTGTTGTCTCCCGTGTTCCTCCAGACTGACAACCTCAGCAACATCTTGCTCGATATCACCGAGATCTCGCTGATGGCGCTGCCGATGACGCTCATCATCGTAACGGGAGAAATCGATCTATCGGTGGCATCTGTGCTCGGTGCATCGAGCGCGTTGATGGGCGTGGTCTGGCACGCGGGCTTGCCGATGCCGCTCGTCATCGCGCTCGTCGTTGCGGGCGGCGCCGCGGCCGGCGCGCTGAACGGATGGCTCGTGGTGGGGCTGGAGCTACCCTCGCTGGCCGTCACCATCGGCACGCTCGCGCTCTTTCGCGGCCTCGCCTACGTCTTGCTCGGCGATCAGGCCGTGGCCGATTTCCCGGCTTCCTATACGGCGTTCGGCATGAGTACGCTCGGCGCCACCTTCGTGCCCGAACCGTTTGCGATCGTCATCGTCGGCGCCGTGCTGTTCGCCGTCGTGCTGCATGCTACGCCGTTCGGACGCAGCTTGTACGCGATTGGCGCCAACGCGTCGGCGGCGCGCTTCTCGGGCATCGACGTGCGCAACGCCAAGTTCCGGCTGTTCGTGCTGTCGGGGCTCGTCAGCGCCGTCGCCGGGATTATTTTTACGCTGCGCTTCACGAGTGCGCGCGGCGACAACGGCGAAGGCTTCGAGCTAGCCGTCATCGCGGCGGTGCTGTTCGGCGGCGTCAGCATCTTCGGCGGACGCGGTTCGCTCTACGGCGTCTTGCTGTCGCTCGCGATCGTCGGCGTGCTCCGAAACGCGCTGACGCTCGTGGATGTATCGAGCGAAACGCTGACTATCGTGACCGGCTTGCTGTTGCTGTCGTCCGTCCTGATCCCGAATCTGTTGACGGGCTGGCGCGCGCGGCGGGAGAAGCGGCTCGTCGTGGCCAGGCGCTGAGCGCGCCGCGTTCGTATCGGTAAGCGGCGTTGATCGAAGCGGCCGGATGCGCTGTCCGGTCATTTAAGTGAAAGAAGTCATGAGGAGACAAACGATGCGCGCAACGTTACGCGCCGCGGTCGCGGCGACCTATGTCGGCTTGCTGTTCGGACTCGCGTCCACGGCAGGCGCGGCGGATATCAAGGACGGTTTGAAAATCGCATTCGTGCCCAAGCAGATCAACAACCCCTACGAGGTGACGGCGGACAACGGCGGATTGGCGGCAATCAAGGATTTCAAGGGCGACGGTAAGGTGGTCGGCCCATCGGATGCCGGGGCGTCCTCGCAAGTCCAATACATCAACACGCTGACGACGCAGCACGTCGATGCGATCGTGATTGCCGCGAACGATCCCAATGCGCTCGTTCCGTATCTGAAGCGCGCGATGGCGCGCGGCATCAAGGTGGTGACGTTCGATTCGGATACCGCGCCGGCGGGCCGGCAAATCTTCGTGAATCAAACGAACGCGGAAAATATCGGCCGTGGGCAAATCCAATTGGCGGCCAGTATGATCGGAAACGAGGGCGAATTCGCGATCTTGTCGGCCACGCCGAACGCGACGAATCAGAACACGTGGATCGGCTGGATGAAGGAGGAACTGAAGAAGCCCGAGTACGCGAAGATGAAGCTCGTGAAGATCGCTTACGGCAACGACGACGATCAACAATCGTTCGTGGAAACGCAAGGGCTGCTGCAAGCGTATCCGAACTTGAAGGCGATCATCGCCCCGACCTCCGTCGGGCTCGCGGCGGCGGCCCGGTATATCTCGTCGTCGCCGAGCAAGGGCAAGGTCGTGGTGACGGGCTTGGGTACGCCGAATCAGATGCGAGAGTTCGTCAAGAACGGCACCGTGAAGGCGTTCCAACTGTGGGACCCGGGCCAACTCGGGTATCTCGCGGCTTACGCTGCGGCGAACCTCGCATCGGGGGCGATCAGCGGTAAGCCCGGGGAGACGTTCTCGGCGGGCAAGCTCGGCTCGCGCACGATCGGTAAGGATGGGGAGGTCATTCTCGGGCCGCCTCAAACCTTTAACGCCGGCAATATCGATCAATTCAACTTCTAAGCGGTTCATCCGGCGCGCGGTGGCGGATCGAGGTTGCCGCCCTAGCGCGCCCGCGCATTTTCACCTTCCGAATCAGCGCCTTAGCTCGCAAGTTCCCAGGTTACCCACAACCTTGCCAACAAAATCTGGGGATAACCGGCCGGGCCAACCGGCGTTCGAGGCCCCTTCGCGAGCCGGCCCGAAGCCCATCTCCATTCCGTCGCATTGCTACAACTCGATACATAGCGGAAACAAGCACGATACGTGTGCGGTTTCAAATCGTCCCTGGCTGCTGACCGCGCATACGTTGCGTCGCGCTTGGCGCCGAGCGGGGCCGGGCGAGCCGGCTTGCTTGGAGCCGACCGTGGACGCGGAACCCCGTTCGATGTGGAGAGTTGAAAATGAGCGATCGAAAGACTTGGTTGATATCAGGATGTTCAGGTGGGTTGGGGCGCGCACTCGCGCATGCCGTGCTGCAAAGCGGCGACCGGCTCGTGGCTGCCGCGCGCGACGCATCGCGCCTTGCCGATCTGGTTCAAGCTCACGGCGAGGCCGTTCGCACGATCGCGCTCGATGTGGCCGACCCGCATGCCGCGCGCGAGGCGGCCGCGTACGCGGCGAGGGAGTTCGGCTCGCTGGACGTCCTCGTCAACAACGCGGGCTACGCCGACGTTGCCTCGATCGAAGACATGACCGAGCGCGCGTTTCGCGACCAGATCGACATCAACTTCTTCGGCGTGGTCAATCTGACGCGTGCGGCATTGCCGATCATGCGTGCTCAAGGCTCCGGCCACATCATCCAAATTTCGTCGGTGGGAGGCCGCGTCGGCGGCCCGGGATTGAGCGCTTACCAGAGTGCGAAGTGGGCCGTCGGCGGGTTTTCCGAGGTATTGGCGAAAGAGGTGCGCGGTTTCGGCATCCGAGTGACCGTGGCGGAGCCTGGCGGCATGCGCACGCACTGGGCCGGCGCCTCGATGACGATTCCCGAAATCAGCGAGCCGTACCGGCGCGTCATCGAGCCGGTCGTGCGGCGCATGCGCGAAGCGGACGGCAAGCAACCGGGCGATCCGGCCCGCATCGCTCGCGTGCTGCTTGACGTTGCGGCATCGCCCACGCCCCCGTTGCGCCTGCTCCTGGGCAGCGACGCGGTGGCCGTGGCGCGGGAAGCGGTGAAAGTGCGTGCCGAGGAGGACGCCCAATGGCGCGAGGTCAGCGAATCGACCGCGTACCGGGCGGACGAAGCATAGCTTGGCGCCGCTCGCTCTCATACCTAGGTATGAGTCCCTCATCACAACGCGCGAGTCGACTAGCCGCTGAGCGGATATGGCGGATGAGCGCTTCTCCTTAAGCTTTACGCATTGCCAATAAGGCGACACGTCGATGGTGGTTGCCTTCAACGGGAGAGTGGTCATGGTGAACGTCGATTCGCACAACGCACTGCCGGTCCGGCCGGAGAACGCGTGGACGCATCTGGTTCGCGATCTTCTTTGCGGCCCGTCCGCCGAGCGCAAAGTGTTTCGCTCCGCTCGCGCGCGCCGCTCGCTCGGCGATTACCGGCCCGTGCAAGACGGCACGTCGCCGAACGTCACCGTCACGATCGAGGAACGTTTGGCGAGCCGGCTCATCGCGGTGACCTGGAGCGATTCGACCTGCTGTAGCTATCGCGGTCAACTTTGGCGATATGCGATAGCGAAGCAGACGGGCAAATGCGCGCTCTCCGGTGAGTCCATTAAAAGAGGCGACGCTGTGTTCCGGCCGAGGACGCGTGCACGCAACATCCCTTTGAACCGAGACGCGATGATCCTCGTCGCGTCGATCGACGCACGCTGCGCCGCCTCGGCGGAGCGTGCGTGATGAAGCCATTGCCGGGCGAGGCCCCAGTCTCCCTGCGCAGGCAAAACCGATTCATTTTCTTTCTTGGAGATACGAGTATGTCCGATCAAATCAACGAACGCCGCCGCCGCATGCTGGGTACCGGCATCGCGGGAATCGCGCTATTGGGCTCGGGCCTGAGCGAAATCGTCCACGCGCAATCATTGCCTGCCGCAACCGGCTCGGCAACGGGCGAACGCGCGAAATCGTTCGGCACGCTGCGTCAGGTTCAAGCCAATGGGCTCAGCATCGGATACGTCGAAGCGGGGGCGCCCGATGCGCCACCCGTCATCTTGCTGCACGGCTGGCCCTACGACGTCTACAGCTTTGCCGAAGTCGCGCCGTTGCTGGTATCGGCCGGCTATCGCGTGCTCGTGCCTTACCTGCGCGGCTACGGTCCCACGCGCCTTCTCTCTGCGGATGCGCCGCGCAACGGTCAGCAAGCCGTGGTCGCCGTGGACGTCATCGCGTTCATGGATGCGTTGAAGATCAAGCAGGCGGTGATCGGCGGCTTCGATTGGGGCGCGCGCACGGCCGATATCGTCGCGGCGCTCTGGCCCGAGCGCTGCAAGGCGCTCGTCTCGGTCAGCGGCTATCTGATCGGCAGCCAAGAGGCGAACAAAAAGCCGCTGCCGCCGCAGGCCGAATTGGCTTGGTGGTATCAGTTCTACTTCGCGACGGACCGCGGCGAGGTGGGCTATACGGCGAACCGGTTCGAATTCAACAAGTTGATCTGGCGGCTGGCGTCGCCGCAGTGGCGCTTCGACGATGCGACGTATGCGCGTTCGGCCGAATCGTTCGACAACCCCGATCACGTGGCGATCGTCATTCACAACTATCGGTGGCGCCTAGGCCTCGCTCAAGGCGAGCCGCAATACGACGATCTGGAAAAGAAGCTCGCCATGTCGCCCGATATCTCGGTGGCGACGATCACGATGGAAGGCGATGCGAACGGTGCGCCGCATCCGCAGCCCGCTGCTTACGCCAAGAAGTTCAAGGGCGCGTATCAGCATCGCAACATCGGCGGCGGTATCGGTCACAACTTGCCGCAAGAGGCGCCGAAAGCGTTCGCCGACGCCATCGTTCAAGTTCAAAAGCTCTAAATCGCATGTACGTCCGCTGCGGCCGAGGGCGCGCAGCGGATGGCGGCGAAGGCGCTAAGACAGGCCGAGCAACGTTCGAACCTGCGCCTCGGTTTCGGCATAGCTGCCTTCTCCGAAGTGGCTATAGACGAGGTTGCCCTTTTTGTCGAGCAGATAAACGGCCGGCCAGTATTGGTTGCCGTAGGCATTCCACGTGGCGTACTGGTTGTCTTGCGCGACGGGGTAGGTGATGCCGTAGCGTTTGATCGCGTCCGTCAGGTTCTTCGTGTCGCGCTCGAATGCATATTCGGGCGTATGTACACCGATGACGACGAGCCCCTTGTCGCGATACTTCTCGTACAAGCTTTCCACATGGGGCAGCGTATGCACGCAATTGATGCAATCGAAGGTCCAAAAGTCGACTAACACCACCTTGCCGCGCAATTGCCGAAGACTCGTGGGTGGGCCGTTCAGCCAACGTTCGATGCCGGCGAACTCGGGCGCGGGCGCGCCGGTGGCGATCGCCGCGGCACCGGGTGACGACATGCCTGCCGAGGCGTAGGCAACGAGCGCGGCCGCGGCGACGCTGGCAAAGACGGTTGCGATCTTGATCCGTTTCAACATGGTTACACCTCCAAGGAATGGGCTTCAGGTGTATTTGAGCGCCGCGACGTATGCGGCATTTGTCGGAACAAGCGGCATGCGAATCGGCGTGTATCTGAGCTTACGGCGGATACGTTCGAATACAAAACGATTCGCGGCCCGACCCGTTGTGATGGACGTGTATCGCTATGTATCCACGCGTTCGCCCGACACGTTGTGTTGCTAATCGTCGGTTTTATGAAATCTATCGGATACCTAAGGCCGTTCAAATGTGCAGGTGGCCATCAAGGCCGTTGCCATCCCGGCATCGGGCCGGGGCAACCATCGATACGCTCTAGGAGTCAATGATGCTGTTCGTCGTCATCGGGTTCTTGGGCGGGGTGCTGACCATCGCGAGTCCGTGCATCTTGCCCGTCGTACCGTTCGTGTTCGCGCGTTCGGATCGGCCGTTTTTCACGAGCCGGCTGCCGCTTTTGATCGGTCTTGCATGCACCTTCGCGCTCGTCACCGGGATCGGTATCGCTGGCGTGAGCGGCGCCGCGCAACTGGATCGCTACGGGCGGTGGGTATCGCTTGCGCTATTCGCGGTGTTCGGCGCCTCGCTCGTGTTTCCGAAGCTGGCCGCGCGATTTTCCGGGCCGTTCATCCGCGTCGGCAATCGTCTGCTCGCGCTGTCGAACGCAGGCGGCGGCCGTCATCAAGTGCTCTCGGCGCTCGTGCTGGGCGCGGCAACGGGCATGCTCTGGGCGCCGTGCGCCGGCCCGATTCTCGGCGCCATTCTCGCCGGGGCGGCGCTGCACGGGGCGAGCTGGCGAACCGCGGCCGCGCTGTGCGCCTACGCCGCCGGTGCGGCGACATCGCTTGCCGTCGTCTCTCTCGTGCAAGGCAAGGTGCTCAAGCGGATGCGTCACGTCGCGAGCGTGGGCGAGCCGGTTCGGCGCGCGATGGGCGTGCTCGTCTTGGCCGCGGTCGCCGCGATCGCATTCGGATTCGACGGCGTCGCGCTCGCGCATGTCCCATCGGCGCCGACCAACGGTATCGAAAGCAGGCTCGTTGGATGGCTCGCATCGAACGATACTCGCCGTTCGGGTTCGGCAGCGCCGCTTGCCGCCCGTGCCGAAGCGCCCACGCCGGCGCCCTTGCCGGTGGAAGGCCGCTTGCCCTCGCTCGGCGGCGCCGACGCCTGGCTCAATTCGCCGGCAATCGCGAGCGACGATTTGCGAGGCAAAGTGGTGCTCGTCAACTTTTGGACGTATTCGTGCATCAACTGCTTGCGAACGTTGCCGTATTTAAAAGCCTGGGAGAACCGCTACGCCCGCGAGGGGCTCGTGGTGATCGGCGTGCATACCCCGGAGTTCGGCTTCGAGCATGAGGCATCGAACGTCAAACGGGCGGCAGGCGATTTGGGACTTCATTACCCCATCGCGATCGACAATGGCTACCGCATTTGGCAAGCATTCGGCAATCAATATTGGCCGGCTTTCTATATCGCCGATGCGCAGGGCCGGGTTCGCTACCACCATTTTGGCGAAGGCGACTACGAGACGGCGGAGCGCCTGATTCGACAACTGCTCGCACAGGCGAACGGCGCCGAGCCGGCGCCCGGACGCGCGACGCTCGATGCAACGGGCGCGCTCGCGGCGGCGGATCAAGCCGATATCGGCTCGGGCGAAACGTATCTCGGCTATCGGGAGGGTACGGGCTTCGCGTCGCCCGAAGGCGTGAAGCAAGACACGTTGGCCGCGTACTCCGTTCCTCGGGAACTTGCGCTCGATACGTGGGCTTTCGGCGGAACGTGGAAGATCGGCGCCGAGGCCGCCGTCTCGGGGCAGGCGCATGCGCGCATCGCCTACCAGTTCCATGCAAGGGACTTGCATCTCGTGCTGGCTCCGAGTTCGAACGGAAAGCCGGTGAGGTTTCGCATTTCCATCGACGGTAAGCCGCCCGGCGCCGCGCATGGCAGCAATACGACGGCCGATGGTGACGGCACCGTGACCAGCGCGCGTCTGTATCAACTCGTGCGGCAAAGCGCGCCGGTCGAGACGCATACGTTCACGATCGAATTTATCGACCCGGGCGTCCAGGCTTATACGTTCACGTTCGGTTGATACAGGCCGGCGTTTCTCGGCAAACGAACAAAGGTTTGTTCGCTCATTTTTCCAACCCAAACGAAGGTATTCAAACCATGTCCAAGTTCCTGAACCGTCTGCTGGCGTCCACGTTGCTGACAGCCGCGGCCGCGCTCGCACCGACGGCGCACGCCGCGGCGAACGACAAGGCCGGTAACACGACGGTCGTGCTGACGCACGGCGCATTCGCCGACGGCTCGAGCTGGAGCCGCGTGATTCCGCTGCTCGAAGCGAAAGGCCTGCACGTCGTCGCCGTGCAAAACCCGTTGAGCTCGTTGAACGACGACGTGGCCGCGACCCGACGCGTGATCGAACAGCAAACGGGCCCCGTGGTGCTGGTCGGTCATTCGTGGGCCGGTGTGGTCATCAGCGAAGCGGGTAACGACGAGAAGGTGAAGGCGCTCGTCTACGTGTCGGCGTTTGCGCCGGACGCGAATCAGTCGATCGGCGACCTGATCAAAGATGCGCCGCCCGCGCCGTGGAGCCACGAATTGCAAAAGGACAGCGCAGGATTTTTGAGGCTCTCCGATAAGGCGATTCACCAGTATTTCGCCCCCGACGTATCGCCGGCCGAACAGGAGGTCATCGCGGCCGCGCAAGGTCCGTGGTTCTCCGGTTGCATCGACGAAAAGGTGACCCACGCCGCTTGGCACGATCGGCCCTCGTATTTCGTCGTCAGCACGCAAGACCGGATGATCGACCCGGCGTTGCAAGAGCGCATGGCCAAGAACATCGGCGCTACGATTACGCGTGTTCAAGGCAGTCACGTCGCACTCGTCAGCCATCCGCAAGCCGTCGCCAACGCGATCGTCGAAGCTGCGGCGCGCGTGCAACGGCAAGCCCAATAGCCGCGATTGCAATGTTTTTTGTCGGCCTCGCCCCCGGATACATTGAGACACATAAGGGGCGGGGCTTTGAGGTATAAAGCCGTTATCGTTTGAATATATTTGCAGAGGAGCCGAAATGACTGCCGCCGTATGGAAAGGATCTTGCCACTGCGGAGCCGTGAAGTTCGAAGTCCGCGCGCCTTTGTCGCCTTCGCTGCGATGCAATTGCAGCCTGTGCCGCCGCAAGGGCGCACTGATGACGCCGCCGGTACCCGTCGAGGAGTTGAACATCGTCGAAGGTCGCGAGGCGCTGACGCTCTATCAGTTCAACACCGGTGTGGCGAAGCACTATTTCTGCAGGCATTGCGGCATCCACCCGTTTCATCAGACGCTTAGGGACCCTAAGCTCTGGCGAGTGAATATCAGCTGTCTCGAGGGCGTGGACCCTTACTCGCTCGAATACTCCGTGATCGATGGGGCGAGCCTTCCCGTGGTTCAGCCGAGCCTATGAAACGGCTCATCGCTATTCTCGCTTTTGCGGTCGGCGGCCTCGCGGCCGAGCTCGCGCATCCGATCCAATGTTCGCTGCTCGCGCCAAGCGGCGTATCGGCCAGGCGCCGAAAAGGTGAGCGCGGATGAAGGACACGCTCGATCACATCCTCGTCGTCGATGACGATCGCGGGATTCGGGAATTGGTTGGGGCCTACCTCGAAAAGAACGGGATGCGGGTGTCCCTGGCGGCCAACGGTCGAGAGATGCGCGCCGCGCTGCAGTACGCCGTGCCCGATCTGATCGTGCTCGACTTGATGATGCCGGGGGACGACGGTCTCGTGCTGTGCCGCGAACTTCGCGCGGGGAAATACCGTACGGTGCCGGTCGTGATGCTGACCGCGCGCGGCGACGAAACCGATCGAATCGTCGGGCTCGAGATGGGTGCCGACGATTACGTCGCAAAGCCGTTCGCCGTGCGCGAGCTCTTCGCCCGCATTCGTTCGGTATTGCGTCGCGCGCGGATGTTGCCGCCCGGCATGCAAGTCACCGAGGTGGCGCAGATGCTGGCCTTCGGCGACTGGCGCCTCGATACGACCGCGCGCCACCTTCTCGACGAACAGGGCACCATGGTCGCGTTGAGCGGCGCCGAGTACCGCCTGCTTCGTGTCTTCGTCGATCATCCGCAACGCGTGCTGACGCGCGACCAATTGCTGAACCTGACACAAGGCCGGCAGGCCGATTCGTTCGACAGATCGATCGATTTGCTCGTGAGCCGGCTGCGTCAGCGTTTGCGCGATGGTGCGCGCGAGCCGCGCTACATCAAGACGTTGCGTAACGAAGGCTACGTTTTTTCGGCTGCGGTTACCGTGATCGAGGCATCGCAATGACATTAGGGTCGCGCTGGCATTGGCCGCGCAGCTTATTCGTGCGGCTGGCCGTCATCTTCTGCGTGGGATTGGCGGTTGCGCAGGCGATTTCGTTTTGGATCGCGGTGACCGAGCGCGACGAAGCGACGGTCGACTTGATGACGGGCTACGTCGAGCGCGAGGTTGCCAGTTCCGTGGCGCTGCTCGATCATCTGCCGCCCGGCGAACGCGAGCGGTGGCTACCCCGGCTCGCCCGGCGTAGTTACCAATTCATCCTAGGGCCGGGCGAGCCCGGCACCCCGGTCGACGCGGCACTCGCTGAGCGCTTCGCACGCTCGATCACGGACGGCCTGGCGCGAACTCACACGGTCACGACGAACGCGATCGCGGGCAGCCGCGACCACTTTCAGGCTCATTTGAAGCTGACCGACGGCACACCGCTGACGATCGATTTCCAGCCGATGTCGGGCATCCCGTTGTCGCGGTGGCTGCCGCTCGTACTGGTTTTGCAATTCGCGCTGCTGATCGGCTGTTGCTGGCTCGTGGTGCGGCTGGCGACGCGGCCGCTCGATCAATTGGCGCAAGCAGCCGATTTGCTGGGCCCCGATTTGAAGGGGGCACGCGTGCCGGAGGCCGGCCCGTCGGAAGTGATGCGCGCGGCGCGCGCGTTCAACGCCATGCAGGATCGCATCGCCACGTATACGGCGGAGCGCGTGCAAATCCTCGCGGCCATCTCGCACGATTTGCAGACGCCGATCACGCGGATGCGGCTGCGCGTCGACGTGATGGACGATACCGACGAGACGGCCAAGCTGCGCCAGGATCTGCTGGAAATGGAAAATCTCGTCAAAGAGGGCGTGACCTATGCGCGTAGCTTGCACGGTGCCAGCGAGCCCCCGTGCCGCGTCGATCTCGACGCGCTGCTCGACTCGCTCGTGTGCGATTACGCCGATGCCGGCAAAGACGTCGCGCTCGTCGAACACGTTGCGATTGCCGTGATGGCGCGCCCGCGCGCCTTGCGCCGAGTGATCGGCAATCTGGTCGACAACGCGTTGAAATTCGGCGGCGCGGCGACGATCGAGGCCACACCGTGCGCCGATGGCGGCGCGATCGTCTACGTGCGCGACAACGGCCCGGGCATTCCGCAAGCGTTGCTGGAAACCGTCTTCGAGCCGTTCTATCGCATCGAAACTTCGCGTAACCGCAGTACGGGCGGGACCGGCCTCGGGCTTGCGATTTGCCGTCAACTCGCTCAGTCGATGGACGCCGCGCTGACGCTGCGAAACCTCAGCGGCGGCGGGTTGGAGGCGATACTGACGCTCGCCGGGCGAACGCACGGTAACGCGCGGCTAGGATAGGGCGTGACGCCCGGTCTTCCTAGCTGAGCCTCAAATCGACCGAACCCAGTTCGATCAAACTCTGCATCTCGTCGGCGCCGCCGTTCGCTGCCGGTACGCGATACTGGCCGATCACATCGCTTTCCTTTTCGACGAGCTCGGGTGACTGCGCCGCGGTGGAGGGTATCTGGTAGTAGGAAAAGACGAAGTAGGCGAGGGGCGAGAACGGTTTGCCGTCCGGGGTGCTGAAGGTAAACGCCATCGTCATCAAAGGCGTGCCGTTTCCGACGTTTTTGGGTACCGTGAGGTACGTAGCGGCCGTATTGCTCGACGAGAAGGTGCCGTGATCCTTGAACGCGCCGCCCGGCAACCGGCTGTCCGTACACTGCGCTTTCCAATGCGTTTGCGGCGGGATATTGTATCCGGTGACCGTGAACAAGAAGTTGCTCGGAATGGGGTTGGCGTTGCCGAAGGTCAAGTACTCGGTGATGTCGGCATTCGAACCGGGGCGGTGCTCGATATTGCGCTGGGCAACGTTCGGATGGTACCGAACCCACTTCACGAAATCCGCGTTACTGTCGAATCGTTGCGGCACGCCGAAGGGGACGTTGTTGTTGTTGACGACGGCAATGAAGCAAAAATGCACACCCTCTTCTAGACGGTTCAACAGAAACGGCGCCTGCACCAAAGCGATGGCGCCTTCCGCAATCTGCGTGCTGCCGAAGCGGGAAACGAATGGATTGTTTGGGTTGGGCCTATCTATCTGGACCCAGGTGCTGGGCAGCAAAAACAACGATGCGTTCGCGTAGTACAGGTTGACGTTGCCGCGCATCGTCTCGTTCGAAATGTTCTTGCAGCGAACGTAGATGTTGTTGTTCAAGTTGTTGACGATCGGCTTGCCGATATCGGGCCCGCTATACGTTTCTGCGGCCCGTTCGTAGCTCAGCACGTCTTGCCCGTAGGGAATGATATCCGGCGCGGTCCAGTGGCACTCCGGTGCCGGGATCGCGCCGGTGTCGCCGAACGCCGTGCGAACCAACAACCCTTCGTATGTAGCCATGTCTCTTCTCCCGATAGTTTGATGGCCGGTGGCGGTTTTTCGCCTCTTGGCGAGCGGTGGCGGCGATACGATGCCGCTCCGCCCACACCTGTCGCCCTTGATTAATAGGGCATATGATCGAATTGTCATCTATCAAACAAGATAGGTAACTATTTGCGATAGCGGTATCGAGCGAGTTGCGAACAATCGTCATCGTCGCGGTTATGTCGTGCATTTGATTTTTGCAAACAATCGTTAAAGGGGTGAGTATCTACCAATTTTTGTAGTGTCTTATGCGAAGAAATATGGCCTAGGATGAAACGCATCAATTCAAGAAAATTGATTTAGGGGACGATGCATGAAATCTTCGCCGGACGAAGCCGCCGTTGCGGCGCTCACATGGCTTCTTGGCTTTCGTCTGACCGAGGACGGGCGCGCTTTCTTAGCCGCGGCGTCCGATGAGATTGGCAATGGCGCCTCAATGAGACGCCTGATGCAATTGCTTTCGCTTGCCAGTCGCCATGTTGGTGCCAGCATTCCGCTCAATCTAGAGCGCGATGAGATTCGCCTATTTAGGCTAAAGATCGGAGATTGCAATCCGGAGCGCTGGAGCTTGCTTGAAACGTTGCGCATTGCGTTGTTGCTTTCATTTCCCTATCTAGCGGAAGAACGTTTTGCGGCGCTATTCGAGCAGTGTTTTCGAGTCGCGGATCACGGCGAATCTTGCGCGCTGTACCGCGCGTTGCCGCTGCTGCCTCACGCCGAGCGGTTCGTCGCCCGCGCCAAGGAAGGATGCCGGTCCAACATGCGCACGATATTCGAAGCGGTCGCCTGTGACTCCGGCTTTCCGGCTCGCTACTTCGACGACATCGCGTGGCGCCAGCTCGTTCTCAAGGCCGTATTCATCGACGTGCCGCTCGCCCGCATCGTGTCGTTCGACACGAGACGCTCGCCCGAGCTTGCGCGCATGGCGCTCGATTTCGCCGACGAGCGCCGCAGCGCGGGCCGTCCGGTGCCTGCGCAGTTATGGATGTGCATCGGCGCGTCTCCTTCCCAGCCCACTCAGATGAGGACACTGTCGTGAGATTCTTCGACCCGCATATCCACATGACCTCGCGCACGACCGACGATTTGCAGGCAATGGCCGCGGCGGGTATTCGCGCCGTGATCGAGCCGGCATTCTGGCTGGGCCAGCCGCGTACGAACGTCGGCAGCTTCATCGACTATTTCTCGAGCCTCGTAGGCTGGGAGCGCTTTCGTTGCGCGCAATTCGGTGTCGCTCACTATTGTGCGATAGGCCTGAATTCGAAGGAAGCGAACAACGAAGGGTTGGCACGCGACGTTCTCGACTTGATTCCGGAGTTCGCGCTGAAGCAAGGCGTCGTAGCGATCGGAGAGATCGGCTATGACGAGATCACGGAGGCCGAGGACTTTGCTTACCGCGCACAGCTCGATTTCGCGCGCGAGCATGACATGGTCGTCATGGTGCACACGCCTCATCGCGACAAGAAGCGCGGGACGCAGCGCTCGATCGCGGTTGCGAGCGAACACGGCATACCCATGGAGAAGTTGATCGTGGATCACAACAACGAAGAGACGATCCGGGACGTGCTCGACGCGGGGGCCTGGGCCGCATTCACGATTTATCCGAACACGAAGATGAGTTCGGCGCGCATGGTCGAGATCGTTCGGCAGTATGGGCCGGAGCGGCTCATCGTCGATAGTTCGGCGGATTGGGGCGTCAGCGATCCGCTCGCGGTCCCGAAAACCGCGCGGCTGATGCTGGAGCGCGGCATCGCGCGCGCCGATGTCGAAGCCGTGACATGGGGCAATGCGCTCGCGGCTTATGGACAGTCGCAGCAAATCGACCTCGACGAACTTGCGCGTGAGCCCAGTCCCGACCAGCGGCAATTGTTCGCCGACAACTCCGTGTTGCGAGGACAGACGCCGCGTGTCGGCGAATCCGTTTCGAATTGATCGATCCGACCGGCGCAATAAATGGCTGGGGACAGGAATCGGTCGCCTTCGACCATGAATGAGTTATGCGGGAGCGCACATGCTCGAGCATCGCATCGAACAGACTTTCGACGTTCGCTATAGCTACCCGGTGTGCTTTACGCGGGGGGCTTTCTCGCCGGAGAACGCGACGCTGGCGGGACTGATGCGAACGGCGGCGCCGGGCGCGAAACCACGCGCGCTGTTCGTCGTCGATTCGGGCGTGGCGAGTGCTCGCACCGCCTGTATCGAATCGATCGAGCGTTACGCCCGCGAGCACGGCGATACGTTCGACCTCGCTCATCCGCCCGTGCTGATGCCCGGCGGCGAGGCGGCGAAGCATGGATTGGATGAAGTGCAGGCAATTTACGACCTCGTGCGCGAGCTGCGGTTGTGCCGCCATAGTTATGTCGTGGCCGTCGGTGGCGGCGCGGTACTCGACGCAGCGGGCTACGCGGCCACGACGGCTCACCGCGGTATCCGCTTGATTCGGATGCCGTCCACGGTGCTTGGCCAGGACGATGCCGGTATCGGCGTGAAGAACGGAGTCAACTGGTTCGGACGCAAAAACTTCGTCGGGACGTTTGCCCCGCCGTTCGCTGTCGTCAACGATTTCGATTTGCTCTCTAGCGCCCCGGCCGCCGTGCGGCGCGCCGGAATCGCCGAAGCGCTCAAGGTGGCGCTGATCCGCGACGAAACGTTTTTCCGCCAGCTTCACCGGCAACGCTTCGAGCTTGCCATGCTCGCGCCCCATGCGATCGAGCCGATGATCGTTCGCTGCGCGCAACTGCATCTCGCGCAGATCCGCGACGGCGGCGATCCATTCGAACGCGGCAGTGCGCGCCCGCTCGATTTCGGGCATTGGTCGGCCCACAAGCTGGAAGAGCTATCGAACCACCGGTTGCTGCACGGCGAGGCGGTGGCGATCGGCATTGCGCTCGATACGCTGTATTCGCGGCGGATCGGGCTCATCGACGGCGCGGCCGCGGCGCTCGTTTTCGAAGCGATACGCGACATAGGCTTCACGCTCGACGATGCCGCGCTCGATGCGCTCGACGTGGATCGCGCGCTCGACGAGTTTCGCGAACATCTCGGCGGTCAGCTATGCATCACGCTGCTCGATCGTCTCGGTGAGGGGGTGGAAGTCGACCGTATCGATACGTCGCTCATGCGCGATTGCATCGTCCAATTGCGCGAGACACGCGCGGCCGGTCAAACGGTGCCGCCGGCGTGGGAGATATCGGCGTGAACGACGATTTCCCACTGACCTACTGCACGAACATCCATCCCGGCGACGCATGGGTCGACGTGCTACGCAATCTCGACGAACACGCGTTGGAGGTCAAACGCGCTTGCTCGCCGGAGCGCAGTTTCCCGCTGGGCCTGCGCCTTTCGGCCCAGGCGGCCCGAGAACTCGACGACACGAAAATTCGTGACTTCGGCGATTGGTGTCATCGGCATGGCTGTCATGTGCTGACGCTCAACGGCTTTCCATACGGGGCGTTTCACGGCACGCGCATCAAGGAGGCCGTCTATCGGCCCGATTGGCGCGATGCGAGGCGAGTGGCCTATACGAAACGGCTCGCGGACATCCTGGTTCAATGGACCCCCAACAGCCAAGAAAGCTCGATTTCGACGGTGCCGGTCGCATGGCGCGACGGGTTTTCCGCTGAGCATTGGCCGCTGGTTAGAACACATTTACTAGACATGCTCTCGCATCTTGCGCGCGTGCGCGATCGCAGCGGGGCGCTGATCCGCCTCGCGCTCGAACCCGAGCCGCACTGCATGCTCGAAACGATCGACGAGACGGTCGGCTTTTTCGAACGCATGGCTTTTCCGGCATCGCTCTCGGAACATATCGCGGTGTGTTTCGATTGCTGTCACCAAGCCGTCGAGTTCGAGGGCCCGGCCGAGTGCCTCGCGCGGCTGGCCAGCGCAGGCATTCGCGTGGCGAAGGTACAAGTGTCTTCCGCGCTACGCGCACACGGCGCGCGGATCGCCGGCCTTTTGAAGTTCGACGAGCCGACTTATCTGCATCAAGCCGTGGGCCGCCGTCGTGACGGACAGCTACTGCGTTTCGCGGATTTGCCCGATCTGGGCCGCTGGCTCGAGAGGGGCGAGCCGCTCGAAGAATGCCGCGTTCATTTCCATGTCCCGGTGTTTCTCGCGGAATTGGGCGAAGTCGATACGACGCGTTTCTTCCTCGAAGACTGTATCCCGCGGCTGGACCGGGGCACGCCGCTCGAGGTCGAAACATACAGTTTCGGCGTATTGCCCGAATCGTTGCGCTTGGATTCGGTCGCCCGCTCCGTCGTGCGGGAGTTGAACTGGGTCCGGGAGACGCTCGATGCAGCGCACTGCTGTCATTGATGTCGTCGGGCTCACGAAACGGCTCCTGGGCCCGCACACGCCGAATTTGTCCGCGTTTAGCGACGAAGTGGCCGTCATCGATGCGGCGATGCCGGCCCTCACGTGTTCCGCGCAGACGACCTACTTGACCGGCAAGCTGCCGGCCGAGCACGGCATCGTCGGCAACGGCTGGTATTTTCGCGAACTGGATCAGGTGTGGCTGTGGCGGCAAAGCAATCGGCTCGTGCAGGCGCCGCGCATCTGGCATATCGCGCGAGAGCGCGATCCATTGTTCACGTGCGCCAATACGTTTTGGTGGTACGCGATGGCCACCGATGCCGACATCACGTTGACGCCGCGGCCGCTGTATTGCGCCGATGGACTGAAGCTGCCCGACTTCTACGCTCAGCCGGCGGCCCTGCGCTCATCGCTGCGCGAGCAACTCGGCCCATTTCCGCTGTTTCAATTCTGGGGGCCGGGCGCATCGATTCGCTCGAGCCAATGGATCGCCGACGCGGCGCTGGCCGTCGAGATGCAATTCATGCCGACGCTCAATTTGATCTATTTGCCGCATCTCGACTATTGCCTGCAACGCGTCGGCCCGGACGCCGATATCGCTGCCGAGCTGCGCGCGATCGATGCGGTGTGCGGCGAATTGATCGACGCGTTGCGGCATCGCGGCGTTCGCGTGGTGGTGCTCTCCGAGTACGGCATCACCCCGGTCTCACGGCCCGTGCATATCAACCGCGCGCTGCGCGAAGCCGGCTTCGTGAGTATCAAGCAAGACCTCGGCCGCGAGTATCTCGATACCGGCGCCTCGCTTGCGTTCGCCGTCGCGGATCACCAGGTCGCGCATGTGTACGTGCGCGATCGGCGCGATCTAGCGGAGGTCCGGCGGGTGTGCGAGCGACTGCCGGGCGTCGGCGAAGTGCTCGACGAGACGGGGAGACGCCATCACGGACTCGGGCACCCACGCGCCGGCGAACTCGTTTTGTTGGCCGAGCCCAATAGCTGGTTTACGTACTACTTCTGGTTCGACGACAAGGCGGCCCCCGATTACGCGCGCACCGTCGATATCCATAACAAGCCAGGCTACGACCCGGTCGAATTGTTCATCGACCCCGGCATCCGTTTTCCGAAGCTGAAGATCGGCGCGACGCTCGCTCGCAAGGCGCTCGGCATGCGCTACACCATGGACGTGATCCCGCTCGATGCATCGCTCGTGCGCGGCTCGCATGGTATTCGCCCGCTCGCGGACGCCGACGCGCCGATCCTCATGAGCTCCGAACGCAACCGGATCACGCGTGGCAAGGTGCCGGCTACCGGCGTTTGCTCCGTGCTGCTCGACCACGTTTTTACGCCATGAGCACGCTCGCACTCAATAGCCGGCTCGGCGCGGCTTTGGCCCTTTGCCGCGTCAGCAACCTGCCGACGGTTTGGATGAACGTGCTGACGGCTGCCTTTCTGTCCGATCCTGCCGGGAGCGCGCCATACGCCGCGCCCGTGCTCTTGCTGGCGTTCTCGCTGTCGTGCTTCTACTGCGGCGGCATGGCGCAAAACGATCTCTACGATCTCGATCACGATCGCGTGCATCAGCCGTTTCGTCCTATCGCCGTCGGCGCCATCGCGCTTGGCGCCGCGCGCGCGTTGACGCTCGCGTCGTTCGCGATGGGCTTTGCGTGTCTGCTGCTCGCGCCGCATCGTGCGGGCGCGTACGCCGCCGTTGCACTCGTCATCGTCATCTGGACGTACAACCGTTTTCACAAGCGTCATCCGTCGACGATGTTCGCGATGGCCGGCGCACGGCTGCTCGTTTATATCGTGACGGCCTTGGCGCTGACAGGCCGTGTGTCGGCGCGCGTGGAGGTGGCGGCGCTCGCGCAAGCGAGCTACGTGCTGGCATTGACCGCCGTGGCGCGTGCGGAGCGCCATACCGCCGCGCAGCGCTATCGATGGCCCGTCGTGCCATGGATGCTTGCCGCGATGCCGATGGTCGATGGCGTCGTCCTCGCCGTGCTGTTCACCCCTGTCTGGTTGTTCGTGGGTGCCGCGGGTTCCGCGTTGGCGCGGGCGGGACAACGCCGCATCCGGGGCGACTGACGATTCGACGGTTCGACGATGTCCCACCGCACGCGATCGTATCGAGCGGGGCGTGCCGCTTATGTCATCACCACTAAGACGCGAGGAGAGCCATGACATCCCAATCTGCCGAGCCTGTCAGCCTGACGTCCCGCTGGTTCATGAAGCCCGGCTGCGAGCAAGCCGCCGGCGCCGCCCTGCGCCAACTTGCGAGCGACGTCGAGCGCGACGAACCCGACACCCTGACGTATCTCGTGCATCGACCGTACCTTGCGGACAGCCGCCTGCAATCGCTACCGCCGGCCGAACCGCGCACGGTGCTGTTCTTCGAGACATACCGCAACGCCGATGCGTTCTTGAGACATGTCAATGGGCCCGTGTTCGGCGCGTTCATCGAGCGGCATCGCGAGCTCTTCGTGGCAGCCAACGGCAAGCCGTTCACGTTCGTCGAATTTCTAGAGACGCTTACGGGGTTCGTTCGCGCGGGCGCATCTAGCGCGGATGCAAACGCCGATGCCGAACCCGTGCGGGCCGGTTGGAACGGCAATCAGCACCCTAGCGTCATGTTCGAAGTGATGGCGCGCGACCAGGTGAAGCTCAAGCAGTTTTTCAGCGACGTGTTCGACTGGCGTTACGACGTGGGCAAAGAAAGCGGCTTCGCCTACGTGCCGTTCCCGGTACAGCGCACGGCGCTTCTCGGCGGCATCGGGCAGGCCGATCAATCGTCCGGATACAACGCCGGTACGAACTTCTATCTACGGGTGGACGATCTCGAAGGCGCCATTACGCGCGCGATCGATCACGGCGGTAGTTGTCTGGTCGATCCCGTTTCGGTCGACGGGTACACCTTCGCGATGATCAAGGACCCGGAGGGTAATGCGATAGGGCTGATCAAGCCATTCGGATGAACGCCCTGCGATGCGGTGGTGATAGGGAAACGTCCCCGGCAAGGAGGGCGTTTTAAAGCATGGAACACGGAAGTGCCTTCGAGGAGCAGATATGAGCTACTTGCAATTTCCCAGACTCGCATTCTTTGGTGATTTTCAAGCCGACGCTTCCACGGTCAACAACGATCCGCGTCACTTCGACGTGGGCACGTTCGATCCTTCGTATCAGCAATTCCGCGAGCACGGGACCAATAAGGACGGCTACTACCTCTACAACAACGGTTGGTGGAACCCGCGCGGCACGGGGATCATGCGTTTCAGAGAGTGCTACGTCAAAAGCCTGCGCGATCAGTCGGGCAATTTCATCGGCAGTTCCGCCCTCGATCCTTTGGTCGGATGCAAGGTCGGTAACGCGCTCGATAGCCCATCGGGGAAGATCGTCGATCTCGATCCCGACTGGCAATTCGCATCCAACCTGTACGGCCTCGTCGTTTCGATCACCGACACGGACGGCTCGCCGATCCTGGTGGGGGACTTCGAGCCCAATCCCTTTCGCGATCTGTGGTTTGCGCGCGGCGCCGGCAATCCGTCCAACGAGAACGCTTCGGCCATGTTTCAATCGAGATTGCGGCTGAGGCCCTATTCTCTCTCCGCTATCAAAAGCCCCTTTCTGAAGGAGCTGCTTTCCGCAACGGAAGACGGTTACTTGTCGATTCGATTGACGACCTACGCATTCGAGGGGAATGTCAACCTAGCCGGCAACCTCGACAACGCGCTCAACCCAAGATTCGGTTATGGGAAGTTGATCGGTTCGATTGGGCCGTCGCGCAGCGACCAGCCTCGCTCGTTCATTCTCGGCCGCCGGTTTCTCCCCACGACGTCGAACGCGGCCGGCGATCTGGCGAGCAAAAACGGGATCGGGTGCTTTTCGTCGTTCGTTGACGACGAGCAAAATTACTTCCATGTCGATCTGAGCAACGCGTTGCCGCTGAATCCGACATCGGGCTACCGTATCGCGAACCAGGGAAATCTTGCATTCGCGGTGTTGCATAGCGAATCGATCAAGCAAGACGATTCGATCGAGAGCGATCAATACACCAAGCTTGGCCTCGTCGATCAAACCGATCAACTGCAAGAGAACGAGGGCGGTATTTATTCGTTGCGGTTGAACCCGGGGCAACAAAAAGCCATGCAGGGTAGGCCGCTCGCGATCGTCAAGCTCGAAGGGTTTTTGGGAAATGCAACGGTTTGCGTGCGCGAGGTACCCAATGGTATAGAGGTGCGGCCCGACACGTTCGCCTTCAAGCTCGATCCGAACGACGGCGGGGAAAATTCCAAGAAGATCGTTTTATACGCCACCGTTTACGGTGAGCCTCTCAAGAATCGAACGCTCAGTCTTTCGGTTGGTCCGAAGACGCCCGATACCGATAACACTCCGTCCAATACCCCGTCCACTACGTCGCCTCCCGCGCCGATCCCGATCTACAACGAGCCTCAGGACGGCGCGCAAATCTCGCCTGCGACGCCGCAAACGGACCAATTCGGTCGAGCGCAGGTGACCCTATCCGGCCCGACGCTCATGGGCACGCCGCGCGGGTATATCGATGGTCAGCTCTACGTGATCTTCTATAAGCTCGCCGGGGGCGGTCCGTTGCCTCAGCAGCCGCTGGACCAGATCGCCGTGGTTGTCTACAGCACGTTTCCTTCCCCGTTCGCGAATCAGCGGATCGACGTCGACAATCCGACGTGGGCCGACGTCCAGCCCATCTTGCAACAGTACGCCAATCTCTATCCGGTGATGAGCCAAGGGCTATTCGATTTCTCGAAGCAACCGGTGGCCGACTCGGCTGCGTTCGCCATGAAATTCGTCTTCGACAAGGACATCAACGATCCGGATCACATGCCCGTAACGCGCGATCTATCCGCCTCGAAGCGGCGGATTCTCATCAACTATTTCGACAATGTCATCAAGAACACAGGCAAGAACATAGACAGCCAGATCGCGTTCGGAAAGCGTTGCCCCATGCGTCATTTCATGGACTCCGAGCAGACCCAAAGCGTGACGGACGTCGCTCTGACACTAGGCAAAAAGCGTTGATGCCTGATGCAGCTACCGAATATCGACCATCAATCTGGGATGACTACATCATGTTGAAAGTACGAAGAGAGATCATCGATAAGTTGAACGCCGCGGCCGATGCCGGGCCGGTTCAAGAATCGTTGAAGGCCGCCGTGCAGACGGAGTTGATGACCATTCCGCCTTATCTGACCGCGCTGTTTTCGATCCGTGACGAAAATTTCGAGGCCCGCAAGCTCGTCCATTCGGTCGTGGTCGAGGAAATGCTGCATATGACGCTGGCCGCCAACACGCTGATCGCGATCGGGGGAGACGTGCCGATCGTCGCGCTCGGGTCGAGCATCCGCTATCCGTCCACGTTCCCCTTGGATGTGGACGATGGCTTGGTGGTCGGTTTGGCTTCGTTGACCCGGCCGCAGATACATGACGTGTTCATGGCGATCGAGCGGCCCGATACCACGGCGACACTCCCGGGCGAGGGCGGTTCGGTACCGCCGATCGGCCCGGGGTCGGGATATGGGTCGCTCGGCGATTTTTATAACGCGGTGATCGAAGCGCTCAAACGATTGGGACCCAGCGTGTTTGCTCAACCGCGGCTCGAGCGTCAGGTCGTGATCACCGATTGGTTCAATTACGAAATCGAAGGCGCCCCGGACGGCCGAGTGAGTTCGTTCGAATCCGCGCAGGCGGTTCTCGAGAAGATCATCGCGCAAGGCGAGGGGCTTCAGATCAGGCAGGACCAAATCGATCCGAAGGACGGCGACAAAACCTACGCGCACTATTTCAAGTTCGGCGAAATCTATTACGGCAAGCTCCTCGTGCCTGACGACAAGGCGATTTCCGGCTGGTCGTACACGGGCGGCGATGTGCCGCTGGACACGGGGCTCATCGTCACGCTGCAGAACAACGCCGCGCTGTCCGATTACCCGCCGGACAGCGGCGCCCATATCGCAGGCTCGGCATTTTATGGAGCGTATTGCCGCTTACTGCGTGCCTTGGAGGAAACGTTCAACGGCAGCCCGGCCAAACTCGATTCGGCCTTGGGCATCATGTTCGAACTGAAGCTGGTGGCCCAGCAAGTCATGCAGTTTGCCGTATCGGAGAACGCGTACGCGGCACCGCCTTTCATGCCCGACCATTCGCGCATGGAGCCGGTCGTTCGTCTTTGATGCGCCTTTGCCCGGCCCGTTCGCATCCTGCGAGCGGGCGCCGGGCGTGTCGCTTAGGCCGACAGCAGCGAGCCGCTGCGATAGGGCGTCGCACCGGCAATGCGGGCCACCTCCATGCCGGCCGTGGCGAAGCGGGTTCGGTGCCGCGCATACAAGACACCCGACGTGCCCGCTTTGACCGTTTCGACTCGATCGGTCAACGGATCGACGATATCGGCCACCTCCTGTCCCTTCTCGATCCAGATGCCGGCCGGCGTGCGGAACACGAGTACGCCGGAGATCGGGGCGTGCAGCGGCTCGGTGCCGGCCAGCGGCGTGGCGGGGAACGCGAGCGGCGGCATGTGCGCCGGCGTTCCCTCGATGAGCCCGCGCTGCGTCAAGAATTCGACGATGGCTTGCGAGTCGTGCTCCGCATGCGCGTAGGAAACGTCCGCCTGGCCGCGCAGCTCTACCGTCACGGAGATCGAGCCGTTCGGGATCGGGAAGCGCTCGCCAAAACGCGCGCGCAACTCCGACCAGCAGAAGCTGTGAATTTCGTCGAACGGATTGCCGACCGAATTGAGCGCCAAGAGCGAGGCCTTCGCATCGAGGTAGCGCGCGAGCGGTTCGACGTCGGCCCACAACTCGGGATTCGTGTACAGGTGCATCGCGCCTTCGAAGTCGCAGTGCAGATCGAGCACGACGTCGGCATCGAACGAGAGGCGCTGCAAGGCGAGTCGCTGCGATTCCAGTTCAGTGCGCGGCGTTTGCCCATCGAGCGCCTCGCGCATGGCAAGCCGCACCGCGCGCAGGTTCGCCTCGGCGTCGCCCGTCAGGCGCGCTTCGATGCGCGGCATGACGAGCCCGGCCAGATCGTAGAAGTTGCGGTTGAAGTTCGTGGCCGTGTTCGTTTCGAAGCGGCCGATCATTTGTCCGAGCACATGCTGGCTGAGACCGATCGGGTTCGGGACCGGCACGACGACGATCTCTGCGCGCAGCTTGCCGGCGGCTTCGAGCGCGGCGAGCTTGCGGCGTAGTTCCCAGGCGACGAGCATCCCCGGCAACTCGTCGGCATGCAAAGACGATTGCACATACACCTTGTGCCCGCCTTGCGGCCCGTAGTGGAAGCTCGTCAAGGCGCGCTCGGTACCGAGCGAAGGGGAAATCAGCGGATGAAACTTCTTTTGCATAGCGATTTTCTGCGCCGCTCCTCTGGAGAGCGGCGCGACGAGTCGGCGATGTTTGATTGTACGTCGGTGGGGGAGTGAGTGGTGTGCCGGTACGACGCTGCCGGTCAACGCGTCGGAGCCTCCTACGACGGTCATGGCAACTACACCGGGGCCGATCAGGGCATGGTGACGCACACGCAGCAACGAGATTCGGCCAACCCTGCTGTGGTCGATACCGCGACCGGCTATGTCTGGTGGGATCAGGCAGAGCAAAGCACGATACAAGTGCGTGGGACGGATGCAACGAACCCGAGCTCATGGCGCTGGGGCACCGGGTTGTCGGACTTCCGTTACGACGGCAACCGGATCGGCGATGTGAGCAACGACGGCCCTTCCGCGGTGTCGTACGCGGAAGAGCTGGCACAGGCGGACAAGCAGAAGGGCTATGGGCAGTTCCGCTACGGGCACCCGGTGACCTCGGCCGACTTCGATCAAAACTATGAACCGATCAACGCGGAATATCCGGGCAAGACGCCGACTCGTTATACGGTGCAAGACGGCGACACGCTGAACTCGATTGCACGAGCGCTGTGGGGGGATGCGTCGCTGTGGTACGTGATCGCCGATGCCAACGGCCTGAGCAGGGAGAGCCATCTGAGCGCGGGACAGATCTTGTCGATCCCGAACAAGGTGGCCAATTTCCACAACAATGCGTCGACGTTCAAGGTCTACAACGCAGGGGAGGCGATCGGCGACGCGATGCCGACGTTGCCCACGGAGCCTTTGCCGCCGCCTCCGCCGGAGCATCAGGGGGCCTGCGGGGGCTACGATGAAGTGCTGGCGATGGTAGTGGCCATTGTGGTGACGTATGTGACCGATGGCCTGGCGGCGCCGTACATGAGCCCGATGATGGCCGGGGCGACAGCGGGCGCGGCGGGTGCGGCCGCCTCGCAGGGGGTGTTGATTGCCTCCGGGGACCAGCACGGTTTCCAGTGGACGGGCGTGGTGATCGGAGCCATTGGCGGAGCGGTGGGTGCGGGCGTGGGGGAATACGGCCCGTCATTGCAAGGGGTAGACGACCTTTCGCGGTTTGCGCGCGGAGTGGCGCAAGCCGCGCTGAGTAACTCGATTAGTCAGGGTGTGGATGTCGCGACGGGCTTGCAGCATCACTTCGACTGGCGCGGGCTTGCGGCCAGCGCGATAGCCGGGGGCGTGAATAATGAAGTAAGCCAAACGAGCATTGGAAAGAACCCTGAGTTTGGCCGGATCGTAAGCGGGGTGGTGTCGCAAACGGCGGGCGCCACGGTGCTGGGCGGGAGCATGCGGGACCGATTGCCGAGGATGATCGGCTCAATCGCGGGCAATACGATCGGCAGTGAACTCGAAGAGCAGATGCAGTCGCAGTCGCAATCGACGGGAACGAGTGCGCTGTATGGTCCGAGGGGCAACGTTGACGATCTCGTCGCGCAATCGGGTTATGCCCCCGATCCGGGTAAGCAGTTTGCGTGGTCGGCGAATGCGGGGATGGGCTGGGATAACGGGGGCGCGACGGTTGGCTCGCCGTACTCGCCGGATGTGAACGGTTATGCCGTGCCGTATCCGGCGATTGCCGTGTCGGCCTTGCCGGAACAGATGGGCAGCATGGGTGTCCAGACGGCGGCGGTAGCGGATGGGCTTGAGGCTGGAGCGGGGTATTCGTTTTATCCGGTAGGGGCGGATGGGATCGTCCATATGCCGACGATCGTGGTGAGGCCAACGCCCGAGATGGGAACGGTGAGCGCCCTGAGCGGGTTCAAGGCGTTCGAAGCGTTCAATCCGGTGGGGCAAGCGCTAAGCGGTGGCATTGACCGGTTGAGCGATATGGCGGCGGGCGTGTGGCATGTCGTGTCGCATCCGTTCGATACTGCGGAGGCGATTGGCGCTCACTATGCCAATGCGTATGACGCTGGCCAGCTTGGCGACACGATTCTGAGCGATGTGGGCAATGCAGTAACGGGAGCGGTGAGGTCCTCGCCGCTCGGCGTATTGAACGCACTTTATCGGCAAGATGAAGCGGGCGCGGCGTATCGCTTTGGCGGATCGGTTGTGGATACGGCGATGTCTGCCGCGCCCAGTGCCGCAGGGCCGATGTTGGATGCGGGGAAAGTTGGGTTGACCGCGTTAGGGCGCTGGGTGGCGCCGATGGCACGCGATGCAATTGAGTCGCACCTGCAACGCACCGGTGGGATACTCTTTGCGATGCCGCGGGGTATGGGAATCTCGGCGGTTGGCGTGGATGGCGCGACAGAGAGTGGTCGGACCGTGACGCCGTATAGTGGTGACCCGCTATCGCCAGACTTCGTGGGGCCGCTTGATCTCAATACTCAGGCGACTCGCGATGTTGGAAATGTGACGGCGCCCATTGATTTCGATGGTCACATTCTCAGCGGTGAGGTGAAGGCTAACGGCAGCGTGGTGGGCGGACACTCAACGGCATCTGGAAATGTTCAAATCATTCCGGGAACTGAATCTGCGCCGAACGCCCAAGGCGTTTATAAAGCGCAGATCGCGGTTCCCGATCCTGCGAATCCTGGGCAGTGGTTGCCGAAGACCAACAACGGTGGCGTATCGACACTATTCCCTGACTCCTGGACCGCGGATCGCATTAAAGTCGAAGTGGATGCTGCGTATCAGAACCGTGTTATCACCGGTAATAAATGGACAGGTATCACGCCAAGCGGCGTTAGAGTGCAAGGTTGGTTGATGCCGAAGACTACTGTCTACCCAATCTTCTAGGACACAAGTGATGAAATTGACGTTTTCATGGCAGGATGCAGCAGGGAGGGAAACTCCTTGCTGTAGCTCGGTTATTGTCAATAAGGACGGTGTTAGCCTTCTTGCTTGCCTGCTAATGGATGACGGTGGGCAAGGATACCTTGGTACCGTTCCATGGATCGACGAAGGGATAGCCAAAGTTGATGCCGTCCTAGGAGGCGAAATCACCGAGGGGAACTGGGACCGAGACGACTGGGGTGCGAAGCTGAAGTCTGACGAAGCAGTGATCTACTCTTTGAACGACGAGGACTACAAGGAAGTGATTGACCTTACGGTACTCCGTCGAGCACTCGTGGCGTGGCGCGAGTTCGTACAATCAGTCCCTGACACGAATATCAAGAAGGAGGTGGAGATCTAACGAGCGACTGAGACGCGGCTGGTGCGTCAAATACTATAGACACAGTTGGCCAGAGTGGCGGTGGTGGCATTGGCAGCTCGCGGTTCCCACGTACTGAGGGGCTGGGTACGCATCTTGCGGCTCAGCGGACAAAGGATACGGCTGCACAACCCCGGGCCTCTGGAAGGCGAAAAGCGGGGGGAAGCTCACGGCCGCATTTATTTCTTCCACTTGGATACCTTTGGCGGAGCGACGATTCAGCCTGAGATTAAGCTCAACGATAAAGTCGTAGGGCGTTCCGTTCCGGGCGGATTCTTCTTTGTCGATGAAGAGCCCGGCGAATGTACGGTATCGACTTCGACCGAAGTGAAGTGAGATGTCAAGTTCGCACTGCACGCCGGGATACGAAATCCGTGCGGACGTCCATGAGCATGGGGCTGCTGGTCGATCACGTCACGCCGACGCTGCATGACTCCAAAACGGCGCAGCAGGAAGTCGAGACGCTGAAGTACGCGGGCACGCCGATTAGCGCGGCGGCGAAGTAAGCGATTGTGGCGGTGAGCGTTCGATGGCCTTTGCTCACCGCCAAATCACCGGGCGTCACCGCCCGGTCCACGATCCTAACGATCAGCCCTTCGGCGCAACGTCGAAGTCGAAGTACTTCTTCTCGATCTTCTTGTAGGTGCCGTCCTTCATGATGCCGTCGATCGCCTTGTCGACGTCGGCCTTCAGGTCCGCATCTTCCTTGCGCAGACCCATCGCGGCAGCGCCGCTCGGGATCGAATCGCCGACTTGCTGGAATTGCGCGCCGCGCGGTTGCTTCAGGAAGCCGAGGTCGGCTTGCACCTTGTCTTGCAACGCTGCGTCGAGGCGGCCCGAGATCAAGTCTTGATAGACCTGGTCCTGGTTTTGGTAGGGAACGACCTTCACGCCCTTCGCTTCCCAGTTTTGCTTGGCGTAGGTTTCTTGGATCGTGCCTTGTTCGACGCCGACCGACTTGCCCTTGAGCGAATCGGCGGACGGCAGAATGCCCGAACCCTTCTTCGCGACGAGCGCCGTCGGCGTCTCGAACAGCGGCTTCGAGAAGGCGATTTGCTTCTCGCGCTCAGGCGTGATCGTCATCGACGACAGCACGCCGTCGAACTTCTTGGCTTTCAAACCGGGAATCATGCCGTCGAAGTCGTTTTCGACCCAAACGCATTTGGCATGCAGGCGTTTGCAGATCTCGTTGCCGAGATCGATGTCGAAGCCGACGAGCTTACCGTCCGCAGCTTTCGATTCGAAGGGGGCGTAGCTCGCGTCGACACCGATACGAATTTGCTTCCAGTCTTTCGCTTGCGCCACACCCGCCGATGCGGCGAGCGTAGCGATGGTCACGGCGGCTAACAATTTTTTCACGTTGACTCCTCGAGTGGTTCGATCGACCCCAATGCGGCAGCTATCGGATGCAGCTACCGCAAAGAGGCGCCGTTCTGCGCATCGCAGGCGGCCGGTGGTTGTCCCAGGCTGCCGTAGGCCGGCAGCGCGGCGCACAGCATACCGCGCCAAAATAACGGCGCTGCTAGTAAAACACCGGATGGCGAGCGAATGCAACATCTCGAAATACACTGGGCGCGCATGGAGTTGCGTGCGCGACATTGCGTCGCCATCGCAAAACAGTTAATCGAAGCGCAGTCGGCCGGTCGTTTTGTTGCGTATTCCGAAATAAATCAACGTGTTAAATCGCGATTACTGTCAAATACCCATGCACAGATACTTGACCACGACGTATTCGTCGATGCCGTAGTGCGATCCTTCCCGCCCGAGGCCCGATTGCTTGACGCCGCCGAACGGTGCGACTTCGTTCGAGATGAGGCCCGTATTGATGCCGACCATGCCGTATTCGAGCGCTTCGGCCACGCGCCAGACGCGGCCGATATCGCGGCTATAGAAGTAGGCGGCGAGGCCGAACTCGGTATCGTTGGCCAAGCGCACTACTTCGTCGTCGCCGGCGAACTTGAAGAGCGGCGCCACCGGGCCGAACGTCTCTTCCTTCGCGATCTGCATGGCCGACGTGACGCCGGTCAGAATGGTCGGTTCGAAAAAGTTATGGCCGAGCGCGTGGCGCTTACCGCCGATCGCCACCCGCGCGCCTTTCGACACGGCATCGGCAATGTGCGTTTCCACCTTCAGCAAGGCGGCTTCGTTGATGAGCGGACCCTGGGTCACGCCAGGTTCGGTGCCGCGACCGACCTTCAGTTGCTGCTCGACGGCCGCTTGCAGCTTCGCGGCGAAGGCGTCGTAGACCTTTTCGTGTACGTAAAAACGGTTGGCGCAGACGCAAGTCTGGCCGCTATTGCGGTACTTCGAGGCGATCGCGCCGGCGACCGCCGCATCGAGATCGGCATCGTCGAAGACGATGAAGGGCGCGTTGCCGCCGAGTTCGAGCGAGAGCTTTTTGACCGTGGCGGCGCACTGCGACATCAACAGCCGGCCCACGCCCGTCGAACCCGTGAACGAGAGCTTGCGCACGAGCGCATTGCTTGTCATTTCGGCACCGATCGCTTTCGGATCGCCCGTCACGACGCTCAGCACCCCGGCCGGCACGCCCGCGCGCTCGGCCAGCACGGCCAGCGCGAGCGCCGATAGCGGCGTCGCCTCGGCCGGTTTGACGACGATCGGGCAGCCGGCCGCCAGCGCCGGGCCGACTTTGCGCGTGATCATCGCGGCCGGGAAATTCCACGGCGTAATGGCGGCGCATACGCCGACCGGTTCCTTGACGACGACGAGCCGCTTGTCGGCCGTGGGGCTCGGAATCGTGTCGCCGTAGACGCGCTTCGCCTCTTCGCCGAACCACTCGAGGAACGAGGCCGCGTACTGGATTTCGCCCTTCGCCTCGGCGAGCGGTTTGCCTTGCTCGGCCGTCATGATGGCGGCCAGATCGTCGGCATTGGCGAGCATGAGGTCGTACCACTTGCGCAGCACGGCGGCGCGCGCTTTCGCCGGCTGTGCGCGCCAGGCGCCCCAAGCCGCGTTGGCCGCTTCGATGGCGCGGCGCGTTTCGGCCGCGCCCATTTGCGGGACTTGCGCGAGCACCCGGCCCGTGGCCGGATTGCGTACTTCGAATGTGGCGCTGCCCTCGGCGTCTTCCCACTTGCCGGCGATGAATGCCTTCGTCGCGAGCAGCGACGGGTCCTTCAAATCGATCGTTTCGATGTTCTGCATGTCAACTCCAACGGCGTGAATCGAAAATGCGAAAGGATCAGCTTACGCCATCGCGCCGACGCATTCCTTCAATGCTTGTTCGAGCAGACCGAGCGCTTCGTCGAAGACGGCCGTCTCGATGGTGAGCGGAAACAGGAAGCGAATGACGTTGCCGTGAGTGCCGCACACGAGCAGCAGCAAGCCGAGTTCGAGCGCGCGCGCTTGGACCCGCTTGACGAACGCCGCGTCGGGCGTGCGCGTGCCGGGTTGCAGGAATTCGGCCGCAACCATCGCGCCCGGACCGCGGATGTCCGCCAGTTGCGGGATCTCGGCGCGCAGCGCTTCGAGGCGGGCCTTGAGCGTGTCGCCTAATTGCACGGCGCGCTCGCACAGACGCTCCTCGTCGATGACGTCGAGCACGGCGTGCGCCGAAGCCAGCGCCAGCGGGTTGCCGGCGTAGGTGCCGCCGAGCCCGCCCGGCGCCGCGGCATCCATCAGATCGGCCCGGCCGACGACACCCGACAGCGGCATGCCGCCGGCCAAGCTCTTGGCCATCGTGATCAAATCGGCGGCGACGTCGTAGTGTTCCATCGCGAACAGCTTGCCGGTGCGGGCGAAGCCCGTTTGAACTTCGTCGGCGATCAGCACGATGCCGTATTCGTCGCAGATGCGGCGCAGACCGCGCACGAACTCGGGCGGCGCGACGTTGAAGCCGCCTTCGCCTTGCACCGGCTCGAAAATGATCGCGGCCACGCGCGCCGGTTCGATATCGGCTTTCAACAGGGTTTCGATGGCGGCCAGCGAATCGGCCGTCGTCACGCCGTGCACCCGGTTCGGAAACGGGGCGTGATACACGTCGGTCGGGAACGGGCCGAAGCCGATCTTATACGGCGCGACCTTGCCGGTCAGCGCCATGCCCATCAGCGTACGGCCGTGAAAGCCGCCCGCAAACGCGATGACGCCCGGGCGTCCCGTGGCGGCCCGGGCGATCTTCACGGCGTTTTCGACGGCTTCGGCGCCCGTCGTGAAGAACGCGGTCTTCTTCGGATGCGCGCCCGGCGCGCGGGCGTTGATTTTCTCGGCAAGCTCGACATACGATGCGTACGGCACGATCTGATAGGCCGTATGCGTGAAGCGCTCCAACTGTTCCTGGATCGCGGCGACGAGACGCGGATGGCGGTGGCCCGTGTTCAAGACGGCGATGCCCGCGGCGAAATCGATGAAGCGACGGCCCTCGACGTCCCACAGCTCGGCGTTTTGAGCGCGCGCCGCGTAGAAATCGCACATGACGCCGACGCCACGCGGGGTGGCGGCATTCTTGCGGGCTTGCAAATCGGAATTCTTCACGCTGTTCTCCTGTCTCGCCGGATCGATGGGGGCTTCGTCGGCGCTCGGTTCGGCCGACACGGTACGGCGACTATAGCTAGCTTTGGCTCTTAGCCTCAGAGCCATTTCTGCGAAGACGATGGAGCCGCTTTCGATCCCGCGGCCGCAAAACGGCCTATATTGAAGAACTCGTCCGCTTGCCGCGGCCCCACTTTTACGATCGACGCCCGGGTTGCAAGCGATGACCGCCTCTCTTCCCTCGTTGCCCGAGACCACGTTTCCCGAATACGAAGAACTCAAAGCGATTCTGGACGTGGGCGGCCCGCGGCTGGCCGTGCGGATGGTTTCCCAGGTGAGTACGCGCGGGGGCGAGTTTCCCATCTATGTCGTCACGCTCGGCTCGCCCGATCCGCAGGCGCCCGCGATCGGCTTTTTCGCCGGTATCCATGGGCTGGAGCGGATCGGCACCCAATTGCTGCTCGATTACATGCGGTGCCTCGTGGCGCGGCTCGAATGGGATGCGCTCTTGCAAGACGAGCTGCGTACGATCCGGCTCGTGTTCATGCCGATCGTCAATCCCGGCGGCATGTGGGCTATGACGCGCTCCAATCCGAACGGCGTCGACCTCATGCGCAATGCGCCGCAAAACGCCGAAGGCCGGGTGCCGTTTTTGGCGGGCGGCCAGCGCATCGGCGCATGGCTGCCCTGGTATCGCGGCGCCAGCGGTGCGCCGATGGAGGTCGAAGCCGCGACGATGCTGCGCGTGGTGGAGGAAGAGCTGTTGTCGCGGCCGCTCAGTTTCGCGCTCGATTGCCACTCGGGCTACGGCTTTCGCGACAGCATCTGGTTTCCTTACGCGAAATCGACACGGCATATCGTGCACTTGCCGGAAATGTTCATGCTCAAGGCGATGTTCGAGCAGGCCCACCCGCATCATGGCTATCAGTTCGAGCCGCAGAGCATGCAATACCTTGCCCACGGCGATCTGTGGGATTACGCGTACGACCGGCGGCCCGCGCGGTCGATCTTTTTGCCGCTGACGCTCGAACTCGGCTCGTGGCTCTGGATCAAGAAGAACCCGCTGCAGCTTTTGCACCGCGAGGGCATGTTTCATCCGATCAAGGCGCATCGAACCGAACGCGTGCTGCGCCGGCATACGAACCTACTCGACTTCCTCGCGCGCGCCGCCTATGCGTCGCAGCGCTGGCTGCCGTGCGGCACGAGCCGCGACGCGTTGATGACGCGCGCGGTGGAGTACTGGTATAGGAGGCCGACGATATGAGCGCCTGGATCTTGCTGCGCGGGCTGGCGCGCGAAGCGAGACACTGGGCTCGACTGCCCGATCGGTTGCGCTCGCGAGGCTTGATGGGCGAGATCGTATGCGCGGACTTGCCGGGTACCGGTGAGCATGTGCGCGAGCGTGCGCCGGCGAGCATCGCTGCGACCACCGATTTCGTGCGAGCGCGGCTCGCGGCGCTCGGGCATGCGCCGCCGTATCGGGTCGTTGCGCTTTCGCTGGGCGCGATGGTGGCGGTGGATTGGGCGCAGCGCTTTCCGTTGGAGCTCGAGCGTCTCGTGCTCATCAATACGAGCCTGCGCCGCTACAACGATCCCTTCGAGCGGTTGCGGCCGAGCGCATGGCCGCTGCTTTTGCGTGCGGCCTGGTGTTGGGACGCGCGCGCGCGGCGGCGCGCCGAATCGGCGATTCATACCTTGACGTGCCGCCGGGCGGACGAGCGCGACGCCGATCTGGCCGCTTGGACGGCGATCTATCAAAGCGCGCCGCCGAGCCGGGCCAATGCGTTCAGGCAAGTGCTGGCGGCAGCGCGTTTCGAGGGCGCCGCGTCGGCGCCGTGTTGTCCCACGCTCGTGCTGGCCTCGCGCAACGACGCGCTCGTGGATCGCGCTTGTTCGGCCAAGCTTGCCGCGGTGTGGGGGGCGACATTGATCGAGCATCCGTGGGCCGGCCACGATCTACCTCATGACGACGGCGCATGGCTCGCCGATACGATCGCGGCCTGGGCCGGGAATGCCTTGACTGTCGCGCTGCCGTCTACCAGCGCATAATCGCGCTCAGCGGGCCTAGCCTAGCTTGAACGCCGATCATCGCCACCCGGAGGCTGCATGCCGTCGAACAACGAAGAAGCCGTCGCTCATTTGCTCACGGACGTCGTCGAATACGCGCGAGGACGATGGTCCGAGCCCGCCTTCGCACCGATCGAATCGTTCTTGACCTTTTACTACGAACTCGTCGATGCGCAAGACCTGAAAAGCCGCGGCATCGCCGATCTTTACGGCGCCGCGATGGCGCATTGGCAGACGGCCCAACGATTCGCATCGGGCACGGCCGTGCTGCGCGTTTATAACCCCGTGCTCGACGAGCACGGCTGGCATTCCGATCACACCGTCATCGAGATCGTCAACGACGACATGCCGTTCCTCGTCGATTCGGTGACGATGGAGGTGAACCGCTGCGGTCTGACGCTGCATTCGGCGATTCATCCCGTGTATCGCGTTTGGCGCGACGCCCAAGGCGCGATCGCGCGGATCGAGCCGGGCGGCGCGGCGAACGGGGAGGGGGACGCGACGACTCGTTCGCGGCTCGAATCGTTTATCCACTTCGAGATCGACCGTTGCAGCGAAGCCTCGAAATTGGCGGAGTTGCGGGCCAACATCGCGCGCGTGCTGGGCGACGTGCGCGCCGCCGTCGAGGACTGGCCGAAGATGCAGGCGGTCGCCAAGGAAACGATCGTCGGTTTGGCGGCGCGCGCGGGCGGCGACGAAGCGCTCGAAGCGCGCGCATTTCTCGAATGGATGGCGGCCGATCATTTCACGTTCTTGGGCCTGCGCGATTACGCGCTCGTGCCGCACGAGTCGGGCTTCGCGCTGCGCGGCGTGGAGGGGACCGGCGCGGGCATCTTGCGCGAGAGTTTGCGGCGTGCCGATGCCCCCGATATCACGCCGCTGCCGCGCTCGGCGGCCGCCGTTGCCGGCGAGCCTTCGCCGATCTTCCTGACCAAGGCCAATTCGCGCTCCACCGTGCATCGGCCCGGCTATCTCGACTACGTGGGCGTCAAGCTGTTCGGCCCCGACGGCAAGCTGATCGGCGAGCGCCGCATGCTGGGCTTGTACACGTCCACGGCCTATACCGGCTCGATCGCCGACATCCCGATCGTGCGGCGCAAATGCGCGAACGTCATGCGGCGCGCGGGGTTTCTCGCGAAGGGGCATCTGCACAAATCGTTGGTGACGGTGCTCGAGCAATACCCGCGCGACGAGCTGTTTCAAGCGAACGAGGATGAACTCTACGACATCGGTCTCGGCATATTGCGCCTGCAAGAGCATCAGCGTACGCGTATGTTCGTACGGCGCGACCGGTTCGAGCGATTCGTCTCCTGCTTGATCTTCGTCGCGCGCGAAAAATACAACACCGATCTGCGGCAACGCATCGCGAAGCTCTTGGCCGATGCGTTCAACGGCACGAGCGTGGAGTTCACGCCGCTGCTGTCGGAGTCTCCGCTCGCGCGCATTCATATCGTCGTGCGAACCAATACGGGTGTACTGCCCGAGGTCGATACGCAGGAACTCGAAGCGCGGCTCGTTCAAGCGACGCGCCGCTGGCAGGACGATCTGGCCGACGCGCTGCTCGAGCGCTTCGGGGAGGAGCAGGGCAATCGCTTGCTGCAGCGCTACGGCGATTCGTTCCCGGCCGGATACCGGGAAGACTACGCCGCGCGCACGGCCGTGCGCGACATCGAACTCGTCGAGGCGGCCCATGCCAACGAGACGCTTTCGATGAACCTGTACCGGCCCATCGAGGCGGCGCCGCGCGCGTTTCGCTTCAAGGTGTATCGCGTCGGGCAATCGATCGCGCTCTCGCGCAGCTTGCCGATGCTGGAGCACCTGGGCGTGCGCGTGGACGAAGAGCGTCCTTACCTCATCGAGCCCGCGGGGTCGATGCCGGCATGGGTGCACGACTTCGGTCTGGAATTGACCGACGATGTCGAGTTCGATATCGAGCAGGTCAAGGCGCTGTTCGAACAGGCGTTCGCGCGCGTATGGGCCGGCGAGGTCGAGAACGACGACTTCAATCGGCTCGTGTTGCGCGCTCAACTCGCCGCGCGCGAAGTATCCATTCTGCGGGCCTATGCGAAGTATCTGCGGCAAGTGGGCTCGACGTTCAGCGATGCCTATATCGAACGCGCGGTCACGGGCAATCCGGCGCTGGCAAGAGGGCTCGTCGATCTGTTTCTCGCGCGCTTCGATCCCGCGCTGGGACCGGCGCGCACGGCGCGTACCGATGCGCTGCTCAAAGGCATCGAGACGGCGCTCGATCAAGTGCCCAACCTCGACGAAGACCGCATCTTGCGTCAGTTCCTCGGCGTCATCAACGCGACAATCCGCACGAATTACTTTCGTCGCGATGCCCGGGGCGAGCCGTTGCCGTACCTGTCGTTCAAGCTCGATCCCTCGTGCGTGCCCGGCCTGCCCGAGCCGAAACCGATGTTCGAAATCTGGGTGTATTCGCCGCGCGTGGAGGGCGTGCATTTGCGCGGGGGCCGCGTGGCGCGCGGCGGTTTGCGCTGGTCGGATCGGCGCGAGGACTTTCGTACCGAAGTACTCGGGCTCATGAAGGCGCAGATGGTCAAGAACACCGTCATCGTGCCGGTGGGTTCGAAAGGCGGTTTCGTCGTCAAGAATCCGCCCTTGGGAGGCGATCGCGAAGCGATCATGCGCGAGGGCATCGCTTGCTATCAGACGTTCCTGCGCGGTTTGCTCGACGTGACCGACAACCGCCAAGCCGATGCGATCGTCGCACCGCCCGACGTCGTGCGCCACGATAGCGACGATCCCTATCTCGTCGTTGCTGCCGATAAAGGCACGGCCACGTTCTCAGATTACGCGAACGCGATCGCGCGCGAATACGGCTTTTGGCTCGACGATGCGTTCGCCTCGGGCGGATCGGTCGGGTACGACCACAAGAAGATGGGCATCACGGCGCGCGGGGCATGGGAATCGGTCAAGCGCCATTTCCGTCAAATGGGCGTCGATACGCAGACGACCGATTTTACGGTGGTCGGCATCGGCGATATGTCGGGCGACGTGTTCGGCAACGGCATGCTGTTGTCGCGCCATATTCGGCTCGTTGCCGCGTTCGATCATCGCCATATCTTCCTCGATCCGCAGCCCGATCCCGAAACGAGCTTCTTGGAGCGCGAGCGCATGTTCGGGCTCGAGCGTTCGAGTTGGGCCGATTACGACCACACGAAGATTTCTCCGGGCGGCGGCGTCTTCGCGCGTACGGCCAAAGCGATACCGATTTCGCCGGCCATGCAGGCCGTGCTCGGCATCACGGCCGCGGCGCTGGCTCCGAGCGAACTCATCCGCGCGATCTTGCTCGCGCCCGTGGATTTGCTCTACAACGGGGGGATCGGCACGTACGTCAAAGCGACCCGCGAAACGCACGCCCAAGCGGGCGACCGCGCCAATGACGCCGTGCGCGTGAACGGCGAGCAGTTGCGCGCGAAAGTCGTGGCCGAGGGCGGCAATCTGGGGCTGACGCAGTTGGGCCGGATCGAATACGCGCAAAAGGGCGGCCGCATCAACACCGATGCAATCGACAATTCGGCCGGGGTCGATTGTTCCGACCATGAAGTCAACATCAAGATCCTGCTCGGGCTCGTCGTCGCCGACGGCGAAATGACGGAGAAGCAGCGCAACGTATTGCTCGCGGAAATGACCGACGAGGTGGGATCGCTCGTATTGCGCGACAACTACCAGCAGACGCAGGCGCTCGCTATCGGCGGACGCTATGCTGCCGAATCGTTCGAGTCGGAAGTGCGCCTCATGCGCTCGCTCGAGCGCAGCGGCCGTCTGAATCGGACGATCGAGTTCCTGCCGAACGATGAGGAGATCGCCGAGCGGCAAGCGGCCAAAACCGGGCTGACCTCTCCCGAACGCGCCGTATTGCTGGCGTACAGCAAGATGTGGCTTTACGACGCGTTGCTCGAATCCGATTTGCCCGAGGACCCGCTCGTCGCCGACATGCTGCGCGATTACTTCCCGAAACCGTTGCCGACGCGTTTCGCCGACGCGGCCGCCCGCCATCCGCTCAAGCGCGAAATTCTCGCGACGCATCTGGCCAACGCGCTCGTCAACCGTGTCGGCTGTGCATTCGTGCATCGCCTGCAAGAGGAGACCGATGCCAAGCCCGGCGACATCGTGCGCGCTTGCATGATGGCGCGCGACGTGTTCGATATCGACGATGTCTGGTGCAATATCGACGCGCTCGACAATCACGTGGCCGACGACGTGCAAGCCGCGATGTTCGTGGACGTTGCCCGGCTGATGGAACGCGCGGCGCTTTGGTTCTTGCGGCAGTTGCAAGCCGAGCCGCGTGCGCGCGAACCCGAGAACGTCCGCGCCCTGATCGAGCGTAGTCGCGAGGCCGCCGCGCGGCTGGCCCCGCGTATGTCGACGCTGTTGCCGAGTGCGGAGCTGCAAGCGCTCGACGAGCGGCGCCAGGCACTCGAGCTAGCCGGCGTCGACACGGAATTGGCCAGACGCGTGGTCAGCGGCGAAATCTCCGTGGCGGTGCTCGACGTGGCCGAGGTGGCGGCGAACGTGGCGAAGCCGCTCGAACTCGTGGCGGGTGTCTATTTCGCGCTCGGCACGCTGCTCGATTATGGTTTCATCGGCGAGCGCGCGAGTGCTTTGCCCACGCACACGCATTGGGACATGCTCGCGCGCGCCGCCGCGCTCGCCGAGTTGGCCAGGCTCAAGCGCGCGCTGACCGTCAGCGCGCTGGCCCATGCGCCGGAACGAGCGAGCGCCGAGGCGATCGCGGCGGTTTGGCGCGACGAGCGCGCGCCGCAACTCGCGCGCTTCGCGCAATTGATCGCGGAACAACGCGCGTCGGGCGGGGCGAGTCTATCGATGCTGCTCGTGCTCGTGCGCGAAATGACGGTATTGGAGCGAGGATGAACGACCAGTCCAATGCGAACGATGAGGCGCCGCGACTGACCAGCCTCTCGCATGGCGGCGGCTGCGGTTGCAAAATCGCACCCGGCGTCTTGGCGCAATTGCTGGCGACGCAGACGTTGCCGTTTTCCGCCGGGGCGTTTCCCGATCTGCTCGTCGGCCGCGAAACGGCCGACGATGCGGCCGTCTACCGGCTCAACGACGAACAGGCGATCGTGGCCACGACGGACTTTTTCATGCCGATCGTCGACGATCCCTATGACTTCGGGCGCATCGCCGCCACCAATGCCCTGTCGGATTTGTACGCGATGGGCGCGCGGCCCCTGCTCGCGCTTGCCCTGGTGGGCATGCCGATCAACGTGCTGCCGCGCGAGACGATCGCAGCGATATTGCGCGGCGGGGAGAGCGTGTGCGCGCAGGCCGGCATTCCGGTGGCGGGCGGACATTCGATCGATTCCGTCGAGCCGATCTACGGACTGGCCGCGCTCGGCGTCGTGCATCCGGCGCGCGTGAAGCGCAACTCCACCGCGCGCGCCGGGGATCTGCTCGTGCTCGGCAAGCCGCTCGGCGTCGGCGTGTTGTCGGCCGCGCTCAAGAAGCAGGTGCTCGACGCCGCGGGGTACGCGGAGATGATCGACGCCACGACACGGCTGAACCGGCCGGGCATCGCCCTCGCGCAGATGCCGCAGGTGCATGCGTTGACCGACGTGACCGGCTTCGGCCTACTGGGCCACGCGTTGGAGCTGGCGCGCGGGGCGCGTTGCGGTATACGTCTAAACTATCGCGACTTGCCTTGGCTCGCCAACGTGCAGGCGTTGGCCTCGCGCGGCGTCGTGACCGGTGCCTCGGCGCGCAATTGGGCATCGTACGGCGATGAAGTCGAACTCGGTCCCGATCTACCCGAGGTGGCACGCACTTTGCTCACCGATCCCCAGACCTCGGGCGGCTTGCTCGTAGCATGCGCGCCGGAAGTGCAGGGCGACGTGCTCGCGTGCTTTCATGCCGAGGGTTTCTCACGTGCCGCGGCGATCGGAGAGGTGATCGCAGGCGAGCCGCGCATCGTCGTGGCTTGACCTGCGGCGATCGGCGAGGGCACGCTTTCCGGAATCGTTCGGTGAGAACGGAGTCAGATTGGGATGGCGCGAGCCGCGGATTGTCCGCGGCTCGCGCGCCCGGTCTTTGGCGTTTCTTCCTCACGTCCCTATGCGTACAATTTTCCACGTCGTCCTGCTGCTTTTATCGTTTTGCGTTTTGTCCGCGCATGCCGCTCCGGCCTCCAGTCCCGCGGCGGCGCAGCCCGTCTCCAATCCATCCACTGTCGTTTTGACGCCCGATCAGGCCAAGCACGCATTGCAAGTGCTGGCCGATCCGAAGTCGCGCGGGCAGATGGAAGACACGCTGCGCGCCATTGCGGCCGCCGGCGCGCTGTCGACGCCTGTCGCGAGCGCACCCGCGGCCGCATCGGCGACGGGCGCCTCGGGTGTCTTGTCGGCGATCGCGTCGAACGGGCTCGTGTCGCAATTGGCGCATGGGGCCGTGCGAGCGATCCGGTCGATCGCCCTGTCGTTGCGTCATTCCGCGGGGGCGTTGCTCGACGTGCGCTCGGTCCGCGCATGGTGGGGCTACGAGATGACGAGCACTCAGGGCCGCGCGCAACTGGAACAGTTGGCCTGGACGCTCGTGGCGACGTTCGTCCCCGCGTGGCTCGCGAGTTGGCTGTTCTCGTGGCTGCTACGAAGGCGCGTAGCCGCGCTGGCCTTCGGCAAGGATGCAGTGCAAGGCGGCGCCGGCGCGGACGGGCATGCCGAGAATGCGAACGCGCAGGCGGACCACGAGGTGCGCACGCTGAACGCGAACGTGCCGGCCACGAGCATCGACGAGAATGCCCTACGGGCGGCGCGCAACCAGCGCAACGCGGTTCACGCGGTCAAGCATTGGTCCCTGTTGCAGCGCCTGCCTTATGCGCTGTTGCATACGCTGCTGAAAGCGATTCCGCTCGCCGTGTTCATCGGCGTGGCGATCGTCGCCATGTCGCTGCTCACCGACGACGGGACGCCCGAGGCGGATGTCGTCGAGACGCTCATCGAAATCTATGCCGTTGCGCGCGCGATCGTGTTGGCCAGCGGGTTCTTGTTCGCGGCGGGGGCGCCACGCCTGCGCATGCTGCCGCTCGGCGATAGTTGGGCCGCGTTCAGCGAACGCTGGGTGCTGCGGCTCGTCGTCGTGCTTGGCGTGGGCGTGGCCTTGGCCGAAACCCCGGTGCCCCTCGGGCTCACGCAACAGGCGCATCTAGGCATCGCGAAAGCCGTGGCGCTGGCCGGGCACGTGATGATCGCGGTGCTGATCCTGCAAATTCGCCGCCCCGTCGCCGCTTGGATTCGCTCGAAGTGTGCCAACTCGGGTGTGTTGCGTTTCTTCGCCAATTGGCTGGCCGATACCTGGGCGGCCGTCGCCGTCTTTTTCGTGATGGCGTTGTGGTTCATCTGGGCGCTCGACGTGCGCAACGGCTACCAGACCTTGCTCGAGCACGGTGGGCTCTCGCTCTTGGTCCTGGTGTGCGCGCGGGTGGTCGTGATCGTGACGTTCGGCGTGCTGGGGCGGATCTTCAACACGCGGGAGGGCACCTCGCCGTCGATCGCGTTGCAGCGCGCTCAGCGCTACTACCCGTGGCTGCGCCGTTTCATCGGGCTCGCGATACTGCTGGCGGCGGCCGTGCTGGTTCTGCGGGTATGGGACGTCCACGTCTGGCGCATGTTCACCGGCAACTTCGTCGGCCGCCGCCTGATTTCCGCTTGCGTGACGATTGCCGTCGCGGGTGTCATCGCGCTGCTCGTGTGGGAATCGATCAACGTATCGATCGAGCGCCGGCTCCATCGCTGGACCGATGCGGGCGACCTCATGCGGGCCGCGCGCCTGCGCACGCTGCTGCCGATGTTGCGCACGGCGCTGTTCGTGGGTATCGCGCTCGTCGTCGGCCTCACGGGCTTGAGCGAGATCGGCGTCAACATCGGGCCGTTGCTCGCGGGGGCCAGCATCTTCGGCGTGGCCCTCGGCTTCGGTTCGCAAAAGCTCGTTCAGGATTTCATCACGGGTATGTTCCTGCTGATGGAAAACGCGATGCAGGTCGGCGATTGGGTGACGCTCGCGGGCGTCTCGGGAACGGTCGAATATCTATCGATCCGTACCGTGCGTCTGCGTGGCGGAGACGGCGCGCTCCATACCGTGCCGTTCAGCTCGGTCTCCACCGTGACGAATTCGAACCGGGGGCTCGGCAACGCGGCGGTCAAGATCAGCATCGCCTATGGGCAGGACATCGAACTCGCGATCCAGACGCTCGCTGAAATCGGCGCCGAGTTGCGCGACGACCCGAAATTCAAGGACGGCATCGTCAACGACTTTAGTTTCTGGGGCGTCGATCAGGTGGACGGCTCCATGGTGACGTTGCTCGGCCAGCTTCAATGCCGCGATACCGCGCGCTGGCCGACCCAGCGCGAGTTCAACCGGCGCATTGCCGAGCGCTTCGCCGAGCGCGGCATCGTGATCGCCAATCCGTTGCGCAACGTACTCGTGCCGCCGCCCAATGGCAACGCCAAGGCTGCCGACGACGATCGAGCGAAGGCGGTGCAAGACGCCCCATCGGAAAAGCCGGAGGGCGCGGCACCGCCCTCGCATGAGTGACGGCGACGGGGGCGTGCCTCTATACTGACGCGCGCGGTGCCGAGAGAGCACCTGCGTCAGCGAGCGGTTCTCCCAAACAAATCACGAAATCAAAGGAACGCCCATGCTTACTCGCACTATCGTCTCGATCGGCGCCATTGCGCTGACCGCTTGCGCGGCCACGGCCTCGAACGCGCAAGACAACGACGCCAGCTTTGCCGCCGGTTACGGCTCGCACGGTCGTCACGTCAAGGTGATGATTATTTCGATGTTCGCGCCGGAAGGACAGGTCTGGCTAGATCATCTCGGCCCGTGGGAATCGATCCCCGTCGCCGGTTTGTCGCCGGACTATCCGGACGTTCACTGCAACAAGCAGGATATTTGCGTCATGACGACGGGCATGGGACACGCGAACGCCGCGGCTTCCACGATGGCGTTGACGTTCTCTCCACGCTTCGATCTGCGGCATACGTACTTTTTGATTGCCGGGATTGCCGGTATCGATCCGGCGCAAGGGACGATCGGCTCGGCGGCGTGGTCGAAATACCTCGTGGATTTCGGCATCCAGTGGGAACTCGATGGGCGCGAGATTCCCGCGGGCTGGAATACGGGTTATCTCGGGATCAATACGACCAACCCCAATCAAAAGCCGCCGCTCGACTATAAGACCGAGGTTTTTCAACTCAATGCGAAGCTGACGGATGCGGCTTACGCGCTTTCGCGCAACGCCGTGCTGACCGACAGCGCGCAGGCGCAAGCGGCGCGCGCGAAGTTCAGCTACGCGCCCGCGAATCAGCCGCCGGCCGTGATCCAGTGCGACACGCTGGCAGGCGATACGTGGTTCTCGGGTACGGATATCGGCCAACGCGCGCGCGATTGGACGAAGATCTTGACTGACGGCAAGGGTACATACTGCACCACGCAGCAAGAGGACAACGCGACGTTCGAGGCGTTGACGCGTGCGGCGAATGCGCATCGTGTCGATCTCTCGCGCGTGGCCGATCTGCGGACTGGGTCGGACTTCGACCGGCCGTATGCGGGACAAACGAGCGCGGACAATCTGCTGAACTACCAGGCGCAAGGCGGCTTCGTGCCCGCGGTGCAGAACCTGTTCGCAGCCGGCAATCCGCTCGTGCAAGAGATTGCGACGCATTGGGGCGAATGGCGGGACGGCGTGCCGCAACGCTGAGGGTGTTGGGCCGCGGCGGTATCTTGCCGCCGCGGCTCGAATGGATTGAGTCGACATGTACAATTATCTGTACATGTTCCTCTGGGTGTGCTAGAGTTGTACCTCTATCGGTACAGGTTAGGCATCAAGGAGGGCATATGCGTACCATCCCGTTCACCGACGCTCGCGCCAATTTGAAGCGCGTCATCGACCAGGTTGTCGATGATGTGGACGTGACGCTCATTACCCGCCGCGACGCACCCAATGCGGTCGTCATGTCACAAGAGCACTACGACAGTTTGATGGAAACGGTCCATCTTCTGCGCTCCCCGGCAAACGTAGCCCATCTGGAGCGCTCCATCGCGCAGGCACGTGCGGGCAAGGTCAAGCCCCGCAAGTTGGTTGACGACACCGAATGAGTGGTGCTCTGAACATTATGTGGACTGCCGAGGCTTGGGACGATTACGTCTATTGGCAGGGGCAGGACGAGAAGACGTTGAGGCGCATCAATCAACTCATTAAGGACGTACAGCGCTCGCCGTTCGAAGGTATCGGTAAGCCGGAGCCGCTGAAGGAAAACCTGACGGGCTTTTGGTCGCGTCGCATTGATGAAACGAACCGCTTGGTCTACGAAGTCGCGAACACGCAGATCAATATCGTTTCGTGCCGCTACCACTACTGACGGTTAGACTGGCCAAAGTGCAGGTGTGCCCCCAAAGAGGGCATATGGTGATGTTATGTTTTTGTGGAGCCTGTCGTGAAACCATCCGTCGCACTGAGTCAGCACCGCGCAGATGTCCTGCGCATCGTCGCGGCCAACCGGGCAGCGAATCCGCGCGTATTCGGTTCCGTCGCGCGCGGCGAAGATGAGGACGGCAGCGACCTCGATCTACTTGTCGATCCCACGCCAGATACAACGCTGTTCGATATTGGCGGGATTCAGTACGAGTTGCAGGAATTGCTCGGTGTTCCGGTGGACGTTCTGACGCCCAAAGCTATTTCCATCAAATTTCGCGCCGACGTTTTGGCTCATGCAGTCCCTGTATGAGCAAAGATACGCTGCGGTTGACCGCGTACCTCGAGCACATCGTCGAGGCGATTCAGAGGATCGAGCGGTATTCGGAGGACATGGACAAATCTATGTTCGAGGCGTCGGAGCTTGTGCAGGACGCGATCATTCGCAATATCGAGGTTGTTGGTGAAGCTGCCAACAATATCTTAAAGCGTTACCCCGATTTTGCAGCGGCGCACTCGGGTCTGCCCTGGGGCAAGGCGTATGGGACGAGGAACGCATTGGCGCACGGCTACTATCAGATAGACCTCGACATAGTTTGGAACACGGTGACGAACATTCTGCCGAGCCTGCGCAACGATATCCAGGCGCTACTTGACGGCATGGGCGATAACGATAAGCCGGCTGCATAGCAGGCCGAGCATTGAGCGGGAAACGGGGAAAAGAACGATGACCAATCTTGCGGTTCTACTACCACAGGTCTTGCCCGGAGCGATCAGTTGGGCGGAGGAACAAGAGCGGCAAGCGCTTGCCACGGGGGCGGCTCTCTCGCCGCAAGGGATCGCTGATGCGCGCACCGTCGGCGTTCTAGCTCCCGAGAAGATTCGCGTGGTAGTCGCGCCAGCTTTGCCGCTGCCTGACGATGAATGGTTGCGGAAGGTCGCGTTAAGTACCGGGCTGCTTGGGCCGAACTTTGCGGGGCTCACGTTGGGATACGCGATCTTTATCGTTCTCGGCCACTCGACGCGCCAACTGCTGACCCACGAATGCCGACACGTTTACCAGTATGAGGTCGCCGGCTCGATAGCTGCGTTTATGCCGACATATCTGGGTCAGATAGCGACAGTCGGCTATAACGATGCGCCCTTCGAAGTCGACGCTCGTCAACACGAGATCCTGTAGCTGTCGGAAAACATCGTATGGCACTTGCCGAAATCAGCCGAGACGGCTGGGAACTCGACGACGCGGAACTGCTCGCTCAAGCTCATCCCGCGACATTCTGGTTACCTGAGCGCGAACGACGCGAGTCGCTTGCTCCAGGCGATACGGTGAAGCTGATCTTTCGTATTCCTACGGTAGGCGAAGCAGGAAGCGAGGCGATTAACGTAGAGTGCATGCGGGTAACGACGCAACGCGTCGAGGGCACTCTCTACTATGGAAATATCGACAACGATGCACTGTGTACGTCTGACATGCGCGCGGGCTTCGCTGTAACGTTCCAGCCGCGCCACGTCATCGGCATCTGGAATTAAAACGGATCGGAAAACGCCGGCGGCGCCGGCACAAGCAGAGAACGAGGAAAGAGGGTGAACACCTCAACATCCCAGCGTCGCTGGTCAAAATGGAAGACGGGCCTGTTGGTGGCTGTGTTAGCGATTTGCGTATTGGTCGCAGCCGGAGTGCGAATTCACTTTGGTTACTTCTCCGATGACAGAGCTGCCGCGATTACAGCAGAGGGCGCAATGATTCGGCACTACAACGCAGAGGACTTCGACGCGATCTATGACGGCGCGGCAGACGCGCTCAAGTCGGGAGTATCGCGTCGGCTAGTGACCGACGCGATGAAGCTGACCTTCGACAAGTTTGGTGTAGTAGTCGACGACAAGGAGGCGGCAACCACGTGCTTTCCCAATCAAGTTCGAATGGTTCGATGGATGAAGTCGGCGAATGGGAGCGAACTCACGGCACTAGTAACCTGGTTTGTGCCTGACGGCAAGAATGCGAAACTAGTTTCAGCACAGATCAGCCCGGGCCACGCTTCCTTCGATCCAGCAATCGTGCGCGCCCATTCCTGCACTCATCGATAGCAATTCCAACAGGAAAACAAGATGCGCGTCGACGTGTCAAGAGCGAGTGTATCGGCGGGAGACGACTGCGATGCGCCTCACTTACGGACCTGCGACGCCGCTAACGACTCCTCCATCGAAAGTATGATTTCGGTCATCCTCAGGACGTCATCATCATTTCCTTTTTTTGATTTAGACCTCGATATACGATACTGTCTGCGACGCGACCAGCCGAGGCGGCGTTGGGCATTGGCAGACGCAGAGGTCGTCGCTTAACGCTGCCTGTCGCCCGTCCGGCCCGGTTGTTGAAATCCGCTGACCATCGCAGACAATCTTGCCCATCGCTTTGCACGCGGGGCACCAAACGGGATCGTTCTCGTAGGCCTGCTCGCGATCGCCGATCAAATCTTTACCATCGCCGGCCTGCACGATGCCGCCGACGGTGGTGGCGTCGCCCTTGACAATGTCGTACCGGCGCATAGGCAACTCCCTTTACACCGCGCCGGGGCGCAGATGCAAGCTGTTCAGCAACGTGTCCCACACTTGAAGTGCACCCGCTTCATCGACAGGGGCGGTTGCCTGTTCCGGCGTCAAATCGGGACTGCTTGCGCCGAGCAATAGTTGAATAGCCGTGTGAGGTTTCGCCAGCGTGTCCGGATCGCCCGGCGCGAGCAGGTAGAACCGATATGAGGTGATCCCGCCGTCTTTAATCTCGAATAGCACTTCCTCTGCATCCATGCCGGCAACCGTGCGCTTACCTTCGCGCAGAATGCGGTAGTGTCCCGGCAGGCGGTTCAACTGCGCCCGTAGTTCCGGCAGAGTTTTCGTCAGCGGCTCGTTTTGATCGCCATCTATCGAGTTGCGCATCTTGATCAGGAACAGAGCAGGCCTTCCAGGCATCAGCGCGAACGACTGGCTGACCTCCTCGCCATATGGCGAAGAGCCTGTTACGATTCCGCCGTCAAAGCAAAAGCCCGATTCCGAAGGCACTGCCGCATTGTTACGCGCCTTGATTCGCCGGTAAGTGTCGTTATAAATCTCGTCTACCCTATCAATCGCGGCGGACCCAATCCAACCGGTGGTATGAAACAGCGTCCCTTCTGCAAAAATGTACCCTTCTGTGTCAAAGGGCAACTTCGCAGCTTTTGCCACTCCTTCCTGATATACAAAAACCCTCGAATCGCTGGTTGGCGACACTATCTTTTCCAACCACGCGTGTCCGGTTTTTTCGCTTAAATTGACCGGGTTCACGCGCTGGTTCGCGCGCATCGTTTTATCCAACGCATCGATCTTGGAGTGATACGCATCTCGTGACACGTTGTACTGCGTCTCGATGCGATCTCCTCTAACCTCATACCGCTGATTTGAGATCTCGCTCGTCGCAGGCCGGTCGAACACGAAGCGCCCGATGCACCATGGACGCGGGTTGGAAAGCAAGGGATTAGTCATTGTCGGTTCCCCGGAGAATGCAGTCGAGCCGGCAAACATCCCCGCCATAAAAAATAGAATCTTTCCAATGTGCTTCAACATGATGGCTCCGGTGCATCCTGTGTGAATCGCCCCGGGATTCGTGGAGGCTGGTTGGTTTAAGTTGATGCCGGCACGACGACTGAGTTGCAACGTTGCCGGTAGTAGTTTGCCTCAGCTTCCGCGGGCGGGATATAGCCGAGCGGTTCCAT